>NZ_CP157278.1:1209939-1814909 GCF_040026395.1 Pedobacter lusitanus | reverse complement strand
GCTGTCAGGGTATTTCTCCTGATAAACAGTAGTGAAGAATTTTAACTGGGATTCTGCATGACTAAAACTGATCCAGTGCGGGAGTACTGACAAACCTGTGCAGCTTGCCATTTTATCCCGGCTTTGTATCTCTTCGGCTGTAGGTTTGCCATAAAAGAAATACAGATATATCCAGCATGCAGTCATGGCAAAGCCAAAGATGCTCTCCGCCAGGAAATTTTTTATACCATTTTCAAAAGTCCAGAAAAGAAAAAAGGCAGCGATGATGAAAGTGAAAAATCTTCCATAAGCAGCTTTAACACTTTTGGAATGCAGTGCCAGATCCCATCCTGTCCTTTTTCTGAAGGAAGAATCAATTACACACATCGAAGAGGTTGGAAACAGGGGGATGAAGAAAACATGAAAGAACTTGGTTTCTATCCAGTGATTTTTGTAGTCCTCTATTTTTCCATAGAAGCCGGTTCCGAATATGATCATGAGAGCGATTTTATAGCTATGAAGATAAAAAAATATTAATATTATTAATATTTTTTTATCAATAATTAATCGCAAGCAGATTAAAGAGAAGCAAGAGGAAAGTTGGGGCAGTGTAAGTGAACTGAGTTGGTATAGGGTTGGTATACCCCTGGGGTATACCAACCCTATACCAACTCAGTTATCTGACCCATAGCTGAGCTATCAGTAAAAGGATTTATGTTTTATTGAATTGCTATTTTGCCAATGATGTTTTCCAGTTGAGGTTCCAGTTCCAGGTATTTCTCCAGCAGCGTGATCTGGTTTTTAGTCCTGTTCAGGTTATGGCCTTCATATTTTTCACCATAATAAATATCGTTCTGAAGATAGTCAGCTAAAAAGCGGATGGCCTGCATGTAGATCAGGAACTTACCTGCATAAATGAAATAGCTTTTTTCAGTTGGGGTCAGCACATCACCCATTTCTTCCATATAACCATCATAAATGGCTTTAAAGAAATCTTTTCTGACATTGATTCTGCTCAGGTCAGTTTCTTCCTCACCAGCGGCTGATAAATAAGTTCGCATCATATCACCAACGTCACTGATGAAATAACCAGGCATTACAGTATCCAGGTCTATTACACAGATCCCTTTATTATTCTGGTCAAAAAGGACGTTATTGATTTTAGTATCATGATGAATTACCCTTTGCGGAATCTCATTGCGCTCTACTATGTTTTTATAAGTAGTCACAATATCCACATGATCCATAATAAAAGCGATCAGGTCTTTAGACTTTTCTTTACGCTCTGCTGAGGCATTTTCTACAGCATAGGTAAACTGATCAAATCTTAAGGACAGGTTATGGAAATCCGGTAAGGTAATGTGCAGTTGTTTAACGTCGAAATCGTTGAGCAGTCTGGAAAATCTTCCAAACTGTCTGGCACCCTCGTAGGCTTCTTCTTTTTTGTTCAGGACATTCAGAGAATGTGAATTCTCTACAAAAGGAAACAATCTGAAATATCCTTCAGAAGTTTCTATTAATGAGCTGCCGGATGATCCGGACAGGGGAGAAACAAAAAGATATTCCGGATGCGTTTTGCTCAGATATGACTTTAGTCGCGATACATTCTGATCTATATCCTGTGGATTTTTAAATACAGACTGATTAACCTGCTGCAGGATATATCCTTTAGATTGAGTAGTTATTTTCCAGGTACGATTGATCAGACCATCTCCAAATAATTGTACGTCACTTTCAACAGGTTGAATTCCGTACAACGGTAAAATCTTATCAAGCATATATTAGGCGAGTTTATTTTTTTTCGTAAACTCAAACTTAATCAATTTCGCTATCAGATTGCTGTGCAAACGTTTGTGTAAATTTATTTCTCCTTGCCTACGATTAATTCAGATTCTACAACTACGTTATAATAAGCAGTTTCTGTTTCAGAATCACCCTTGGGTTTGTTAATCAGATCCAGTAAAATGTCTGCTGCCTTCTTTCCTTGTTTGTACGGAAACTGTTCTACCGAAGCAATAGGTGTAAAGTCCATATAATTGATCAGCGGCAGATTGGCATAGCTTACAAAATCAATATCCTTATTGATCTGGATGTTTAGTGAACGCGCATAACGGATCGCAAATAGAGCCACATAATCATTGAATGTGACTATTGCTGTAGGTTTGCGCTTGTGATTCAGGAAGTTATCCATCGCTTCAATAGTTCCTGCTTCTGTCAGATCACAGTTCAGCATTAAAGATGGATCAAATTTTAACCGGTGAGAGGTCATGGCCTTGATATAACCGTTCTTTCTTTCCGTACTGGCTACCAGGTTAGTAGGACCGTTGATCATACCAATAGTACGGTGACCTTTTTTTAGCAGGAAGTTGACAGCCTCATAAGTACCTGACTCCAGGTTGGAGGCTACAAAGTGTATATTTTTAACAGGTGGGATACGATCAAAAAATACAATAGGAATATTTGATTTTTTGAAAGCTTCCAGATGTTCGTAGGTATTGGTCGTTTTTGATACCGAGATTAACAGCCCGTCTACACGCTGCATCTTCATTTTTTCAATGAGTAACTTCTCTCTGTCTGCATCATCATGAGACTGGGCAAGCAATACGGTATAGTTTCTTTTATAGGCTATATCTTCAATTCCGCTGATAGCCGCAGAGAAAAAAGATTCAGCAAGTTCGGGCAGAATAACGCCTATGGTATGCGATTTACCCTGTAAAAATTGAATAGCTCTCTGATTTGGCTCATAGTTAAGTTCTTTGGCCATTTTTTTTACCCGCATTTTGGTAATCAAACCTATGCTGGAGTGATCATTCAAAGCTCTCGAAACGGTAGATACTGAAATATCGAGCAGCTTGGCTATTTCTTTTATCGTAGTTGGTTTATCTGACATTTATCTCAAATGTTGCAATTATCTTTTAATATAAGTAATAAAAATGACTAAAAAAAAAGCCCCGGCAATTCGTACCGGGGCTTTTTGCTAAGTATCAAATGATAAGCCGTTCATAATCATCAAAGAATAATTAAGGTAACTGGCTGAAATCGATAACCGGATGAGCAGCTCCCGTTGAAGGTCTGTTAAAATTTTGCTTCAAAGTAACAGCATCACTAAAGAAACCACCGTTTCTTAAAAAGAACTGATTACCATTTACTCCGCCTCCGACATCTTTTCTGTAACCTCTGTTGGCAATATCATCACCGGTAAATTTCATAGCTGTAATTTCTGTCCAGTTACCGCTGGTATCAATTGCCCATTGATTGCCGTAATTAGCTTTTCTTTCTATATTTCCCATATCCTGATTGAAGTTTTCAAGGAATGAGTATAAACTTTTTAATCTGGTATTGGTTGCCGGACGCTCAAAACTTGCAATTAACATCCAGTTGCCACCCTCAGGTTTGAAATAAGACGTGTAAACTGTTTTATTGGTAGCTGCATCTGGTTGCGCTCTGGTTAGAAAAGCATAGGTTTTACCTGCTACCCATGGATAAATCAGATAACTCTGTCCACCTGATCCTTCATTGCCAAATTCTCCGCTATGTACATCAGCGCCTTTTTTAATCAGCTTGATTTTTTTATCATCTGGTATAGTAGCCGGATCATCAGTAGGGAATGGACTCCACAGAGAAAACAAAACTCTGCGCTCAGTGGCAGAATTTACCTGGATACCAAAATAGCCTTCTCCGAAGCCATTGGACATGAAATAAGAACCGATCGGGTCTGAACCTACCGGAACATTGATTTCATTATAAAACCATTCTACATTGTTTTTAATGGCATCAGGAATGGTATAGTTGACATGAACTGACGGTCCTCTGCGACCCCAGTAAAAACGGGAGTCGATATTATCTTTTACATAAGATACACTGTCAGTTACCGGTTGTCCGCTGATAATTAAATCAGAAACATCGCCAAAGTAACTTCCTGTTTTACTTACGCCCTGTATATCAAATTTAACGTAACCTTTGGCTGTGATGTTGAAATTTCCAACCGCTACAGTATCAAATGATGAATTTGAAGCAGTCGTGCTGATAGACTGTGTACCAGTCGATACTTTAAACGTACTGTTTCCTCCCGGAACTTTCATTCTCAGTTTAACAGTAATGATACCCGGAGCTTCTGTTCTGAAATAAACACTGGTTACTGCATTGGCATTGGTCCAGTTGGCCAGACCATTGTTATTAATGATTTCACTTCCCGTGGTTTTCACCCAGGCGTTGCCGCCTAAGGCAATGACAATTTTTGGTCCTGTAGCTACAAAATCTGTAATCTGTTTGGCTGTTTTAACATTGTCATCACCTGTTAAGGTACTCTTTTTACAAGAGGTCCCGATGAGCAGGGACAGGAAGGATAAGGATAAGATAAATGTTTTCATAGGTTGGTTGTTTAGGTTATAATAAAAAAATTGAACCAGCCTGGTTAATGCTGGTTCAAAATCGGTGACCTTAAGGATTCTGAATCAGGTTAGGATTAAGCGTAATATCATTCTCAGGAATAAAGAAAATCACCCTCGGATCAGTATAAGGAATTTGCTGTGAAGTTTGTCCCGAAGCCAGATGGGTACCAGGATAATCTCTGTTCAGCGTTCTTTTATTTCTGAAAACGTCAAATTTGCGTTGTGATTCAAAGGCAAATTCCAGTCTGCGTTCATCCAGAATCACATCCAGTACACTGGTATAGCCCATCATATTACCTGTAGAGAATAAAGCATTTCCGCTTAATCCTGCACGGGTTCTGATGATATTCACATCTGCAAGTGCGTCATTTGGTCTGCCCAGCTGGAAAGCGCATTCCGCTCTTGTCAGATACATTTCTGCCAGTCTTAATACGACAGGGGAGCTTAAAGTTTCATAACCTTCCTGGAAGGAGTATTTGTTAATGAAATATTTAGGATAACCATTTCTTTTCTGAAGAACCGGATTGCCCTGTGCGTCTTTCTTAATTGTTCCATCTTCATTTTTTTCATATTGAGGTACAACAAATGAATTACGTAAATCTTCAGGGAATTTATTGACTAAGGATCTGTAAGACTGCGAAGCATACATCTCACCATAACCGATAGCTCCACCCCAGTACATAGAACCTATGGCGTCATCCAGACGGTCATCTTTCAATACGTGTCTGATCGCAAAAATAGTTTCAGGATTTGCTTCAGGAACACCGGTAAAATATTTAGCATATCCTGTAGATGGCACCAGAGAATAACGACCAGTCTTAATTACCTGATCTGCATAATCAAATGCATTTTTATAATCTCCCATATACAAATAGACTCTGCTCAGCAACGCCATAGCAACTTCTTTGGAAGCAAAGTTGTTGTTTTTTGTACTGTTCATCAATTTGATCGACTTTAACAAATCGCTAATTACCAGGGCATAAACATCTTTTACTTTTGATCTGGATGGTAATTCCGTCACAATAGTATTGGTTTTAAGCATGACGCCAAGTGATTCACCATTGTCATCAGTATAGGGACGACCAAAGAATTTGACCAGATCAAAGTTCACCATCGCTCTTAAAAAGTAATTTTCTCCAAGCAATTGATTTTTCACCGGGTCCTGGCTTTCTGCTACTTTTTCTATCACGACATTAGTTCCGAAAACTGCCTGGTAGGCTTTACGCCAGAAGTTTTCCACGTTACTCTGATTTTTCTGATGCTGATAGTTATAAGCATAGAACAGCGGATCAGTTGTTGTTCCGCTCAGCGAAACGTTATCACTTGCATATTCAGAAAAAATATGATAATTACGTACATAGTACGGATCTTTAATATAGTTGTAGGTACCGATAGTAGCTGCCTGAAGACCTTCAAAGGTAGTTACAACTTGTTCAGTCGTCATCCCTGCATAAGGATCCAGGGTCAGGCTTTTTTTACAGGCAGTAGCTGACACAATAAGTGCCATGGCTAAGATTGTTTTATATCTGTTAATCATTTTTGTAATCTTTAAATCGGGTTTATACTTAAAAACCTATGTTTACTCCAAATAATATCTTTTTACTGATCGGATACTTGGTTCCGCTTACTCCACTGTTATTCGTGTTTGGTTCCAGATCAGAAACCTCCGGATCCATGCCTGAAAATTTAGTCAGAGTAACCAGGTTATCTGCGCTTACATAAACTCTCAGATTGGAAACTTTAAGTTTTTTAAGTACTGCATCTGAGAAATTATAGCCAAGAGTAATGTTTCTCAATCTTAAATAAGATCCGTCTTCCAGAAATCTTGAAGAAGGTTTATTCGATAATTTATTCCCGTTAACTACCGCTTTAGGATGAGTAGCAATATCTCCCGGTTTTTCCCATCTGTTCCATCCATCCTTTAAAGTCATGCTGTTGTACTGTGGATAAGCTCCATCGGCATCAAATACTTCACGGTTGGCATTGTAAATTTTATTCCCGTAAACAAAATTGAAAAATGTATTCAGGCTGAAGTTTTTATAGGTGAATTCGTTACCCATACCGCCAGTGAATTTTGGGGATGAGGTACCTACATATCTTCTTTCTGCTGCATTATAATTATTGGTAGTTGTAGTGGTTCCATCTGCCTTGGTTGTATACCAAAGTGGATCACCATTATTAGGATCAACGCCTGCCCATTCTCTGGTATACCATGAATTCATATCATGCCCTACGGCTATACGCTGATTGTAGAATTTGTCAATCGGTTGATTTTCATATAATTTAGAGACATTGTTTCTGTTGAATCCAATATTAAAACTGGTGTTCCATTTGAATTCGCCTGTAAAGTTTTTGGTATTCAATTCGATATCGATCCCTCTGTTTCTGATTGAACCAATATTCTGTGTTAGCCTGTAAAAGCCGGTTGCACTGGAAAGCGGAACATCAATGATCAGATCTTTATTAGTTCGCTGATAAAGATCAACGCTTAATTCTATTCTGTTCCATAAACCGATATTACCACCAAAATTGATGGTTGTAGGAGTTTCCCAGGTTAAATATGGATTAGGTAAAGCTGAAGGATATCCCCCTGGAATGTTTGCATACTGTACATTAAAGGTATATAAGGCTAATGAAGTATAATCCCCATTTGGCGTATTACCAGTAACACCGTAACTACCACGTAGTTTCAGATTGGTAATAACTTTTGACTGAAAGAATTTCTCATTGGAAATCAACCATCCGCCGGCTACAGAGTAAAATAAACCGAATTTATGATTTGCACCAAATTTGGATGAACCATCGTTACGTAAAGAAACCGTTCCGAAATAGCGGTTATCATAGTTATAATCGGCCATGAAAAGCTCTGAAATAAAGCGGCTTTTTGATTTACCACCTAACAGCGTTTTTGGTGTTGCAGTGGCATCCGGAATTTCAAGACCCGGCTGTATACCGTAACCGGTTGCATCAATATTGTCTACATAGTTCTGCTGATATTCAAAACCTCCGATACCGGTTAAATTATGTTTACCAAAACTATAAGATGCATTGAACAAATTGGAAGTAAGAAAGGAGTTGCCATAGTTGTAAAGATTTCTTAGTTCTCCTGAGTTGGCTTTTCCTGTAGGTGTACGTGCATCAGTCAGAATTTCCTGTCTGGAATTACTGGTTGTATATCTGTTTGAAGTTGTAAAGTTTAACCAGTTATTGATTTTGTATTCAAGCTTTAAGTCGCCTGCAAGTGTCTGTGTTCTTGTATTGTCGACATTGTAATCTTTTAAAAATACAAAGTTCGTTTTATCACGGCCATACCAGTCACTTTCCTGATCTATATATCGAGGAGTTCCGTCAGTGTTGTAGGGATTATCCCAGGGTAAGTTGGTATAAGCCTGGTAAAGCGCACCAGTCTGATCATTTGTTTTTTTACCAAAACCAGCGTTGATTCTGGTAGTGATTTTCAGTCTGTCATTAATCTTGTGGTCAAGATTAACCCTGAAATTTGTGTTATTAATTCCTGTATTGATCAGTGTACCCTGTTCATTGTAATAGTCTGCTCCAATATAGAAATGAGTTTTTTCGTCACCTCCCGAAATATTGATATTCTGACTGTTGGTATAGGCCTGTCTGAATGCCAGGTCTCTCCAGTCTGTGTTGTTGGGAACCGAAGGAAGAATTCCTGATAAATAATCAGCATTGGTTAATGGCAACTGATTCAGTTTCAGGTAATCATCTATTTGTTGTTGAGTTGGATTTGGAGTAGTGGCAGAAAGCTTTTTAATGAAATTTGCTCTTTTTGTATTATAGTCATTCGTGTACATATAAGTACTGTAGTCAAGGAGCTGCTGACCGTTCATCAATTTGAAATTACCCTGAGAAGCAGTATTGATCCCGTATGATCCGCTATAGTTGATTTTTGTCTTACCGCTCTTTCCTTGTTTGGTTGTAATAACAATTACCCCGTTTGCTGCTCTTGAACCATATAGCCCTGTTGCACCCGCATCTTTTAATACAGTGATTGATTCTATATCTCTTGGGTTAGCCGTACCGCCAATTACACCGTCAACAACAGTAAGTGGTTCTGCACCAGCACTGAAAGTACCTGTACCCCTGATACGAATAGTTGGTGTGGCGCCAGGTTGTCCTGAAGAAGAAGAAACGGATACACCAGCCGCTTTTCCCTGTAAAAGGTTAGCTGTACTATTACTGGTCACATCCAATAGTTGTTTAGCCGATACCGTTGAAACAGAACTCACAATCTGTGATTTGCTTTTGGAGGTATAACCTACTACTACAACTTCATCCATCAGTTTGGCATCTGGTTTAAGACTGACGTTGATCACACTTTTTCCGGATAGAGTAACATCCTGTGATTCATATCCGATATAGCTGAATTCTAAAACAACATCGGCAGCTGTCTTTAAGACATATCTGCCATCGCCATTGGTAATAGTACCGTTGGTTGTTTTTTTAACTTTTACAGAGACACCCGGCATTGGTATACCCTGTTCATCTGTAACTTTTCCTGTAACCGGCGATTGCGCAAATGCAATACCTGAACACAGGGTGAGTAATACGATTGTTATTGCTTTGGTTAGTTGAATTAAGGAAAGCTCCCTGAGCTTGCTTAATGAAGGGAAAATCCGGTTTACGACCAGATTCATTGGTGTGTAGATTTTTGTCATGCACTGATAAGGTTAGGACTTGGTTAGTAATCCTTTGAAAAGGTTTTTCCGATAGCTTTTCAGAAGGAATGATTGAAGGTATAAAGCAAACGGGCTGCAAAAGGTATTTACAAAGGCTTAAATCCACGCAAACGTTTGATATGTTTTGGGAATGCGTCTGATAGCTAAAAACAAAAAAAACGGAAAAACCGGATGTATTTTTACTGTATTTATTCCGATGTGATGTTATTCGGGAAAAAAATCACTGATTTTATACCGGGTATCCCTTTTTTAGCCTGTATTTTCAAAAAAACCTCTTTTTAGGAGAAGTTGCATGATTACACAAACCTCATATTTTGTAACAGGCAAACGTTTGCGTAATAATTAACTGCAGCCGCTTCATAGCTTGGAAGGAAAATTTATACCTTGTAATCACTAACAGCAGGTTTAAACAGGCTTTTATACCAAACAATAAAATGGACAGGAGAGAAATATTTAATATTTTTTTTAAGGGAGGTTCAGTAAATGAACCTGTTGTCTTAGCACCGGATCCGGTGCTGGAAACACCTGCGCATTTAAAAACAGATCAGACTATCCCTGTTTGTCAGGAATGGACAGCTATACCGGCAACAGGTCGTTTTAATCCTGAAATTTCCACAGCTTATGCATTTACTGTTACACTGGATCTGGATTATTCTTTAAAGTCAGTTCATCATGATCAGACCATCAATCCTGTACAACTGATCCTGGGAATTAAAAATGAACAACCGGCTTCAATACAGGAAACAGCTGTTAAAGCAGGACTGAATCAGGAAGGATATCTTTTTATCAATAATCTGACTGATCTGAGAATGATATCAAAAGATAAACTGCTGACCGGGGTTCAGCTGGTTTTAACCGTCAGCCCTTTGGGAATGGGAATGACTTTCGCCAAACTGAAAATTATGGACAGGGCAGGACTAACCCTTTCTTCCATCAAGTCAATGCAGTATACTACAGCAGACTGGGCTGGGGAACTCACAGTGACAAATCCTGATTTTAATCTGCTGCGCATTGAAGGCCTGCGCGGCGAAGTTGAAACTATACGTACAGAAGATTACACACAATTGAAATAATCATATAAACTAACCAATTATCCGAACAAAGAAATTATGAACAGACGAGAATTTGTAGCATCAACTACGCTTACTGCAGCTGCGCTGACTATCCTGCCAGAGAAATCACTTTTTGCCAATTATGCTGGAGAGAAAGTGAAAATTGCAATGATGGGCGTTGGTCTGCGGGGGCAAAATCACCTTGCTTTACTTTTAAAGAGAGATGACGTTGAATTAGTCGCTATTTGTGATGTTGATTCAAGAATGCTTGACATGGCTAAAGCTATGATCACTAAAAGCGGTAAACCAATGCCAAAAATCTTTACTGGTGATAACAACGCATGGAAAAAGATGCTTCAGTTAAAAGATTTGAAGTCTGTTTTGATTGCTACACCATGGGAATGGCATAAAGCAATGATCATTGGATCTATTGAAGCAGGTGTAAAATATGTAGCTACAGAAGTGATGCTGGGTATTACGCTTCAGGATCACTGGGATGTGGTTCATGCAGCAGAAAAGCATGATGCCCACGTGATGATGCTGGAAAATGTTTGCTACAGAAGAGACGTACTTGCTGTTTTAAATATGGTAAGACAGGGTATTTTCGGAGAGATCATTCACTTACAGGGTGGTTATCAGCATGACCTGAGAGAAGTGAAATTTAATGATGGGATTAAACCTTATGGTGGTGGTGTAGAATTTAATGAAAAAGGATTCTCAGAAGCCAGATGGAGAACCAATCACTCTGTGCATCGTAATGGTGAGTTATATCCTACGCATGGTATTGGCCCTGTTGCACAGTGTATCAATATCAACAGGGGAAACAAGTTTCTTAAATTGAATTCGTTTGCTACAAAATCCAGAGGATTGCATAAATATGTAGTAGATCATGGTGGTGAAAATCATCCGAATGCAAAAGTGAATTTCAGATTGGGTGACATCGTAACCACAACCATTGACTGCGCAAATGGAGAGACGATTATTCTGCAGCATGATACCAATTCTCCGAGACCATATTCTTTAGGTTTCCGTGTTCAGGGAACTAATGGTTTATGGATGGATATCAACAACAGTGTTTATGTAGAGGGAGTTAGTAAACCACACAGATGGGATAGTGCAAAAGAGTGGTTAGAGAAATATGATCATCCGCTATGGAAAAAATACAGTAGTGATGCAGAAGGTGCAGGTCACGGTGGAATGGACTTCTTTGTATTACATGCTTTCATTGAATCTGTGAAACGCGGAACGGCTACACCTCTGGATGTTTATGATGCAGCTGCATGGAGTGCAATTACGCCTTTGAGCGAGCAATCTATAGAATTAGGTAACGAAACTATTGATTTTCCTGATTTTACCGGCGGACAATGGATGAACAGAAAACCTGTCTTTGCTTTAAATGACGATTACTAAAAACCAATAAAACCTTAATAAATAACAAACCGGTCATCTTTCACTGACCGGTTTTGTTTTATCAGCGGATGTCCATGAAAACAAAATATAATAGTTTATTACTACTGGCTTTGAGCTTGAGCACGATGACTTATGCGCAGAAAAAGCAGAATTATGTAACGATTAGTGTAACGGATTCTGAACAGGATATTGTACGTAAAGCAGCAAATTTAACGCCTTCGGCAAGACAGTTGCGCTGGCAGGAACTTGAACTTACAGGTTTTCTGCATTTCGGGATGAATACCTTTACTGACAGGGAATGGGGAGATGGAAAAGAGGACCCGCAGTTATTTAACCCGACTGCTCTGGATGCAGCACAATGGGTACGCACCTGTAAAGAAGCAGGCATTAAACAGGTAATTATAACGGCAAAACATCATGATGGATTTTGTCTGTGGCCAAGTAAGTATACGGAACATTCTGTGAAAAACAGTCCATGGAAAAATGGTAAGGGAGACGTGGTTAAGGAAATTGCTGAAGCCTGTCATCAGCAGGGAGTGGGTTTTGGTGTTTATCTTTCTCCATGGGACAGAAATAATCCGGATTACGGGGATACTGAAAAATACAATACTTATTTTCTGAACCAGCTGACTGAACTGTTAAGTAATTATGGTAAGGTTGATGAAGTATGGTTTGATGGTGCTAATGGTGAAGGCCCGAATGGTAAAAAACCAGTTTATCAGTTTGATGCCTGGTATAGTCTGATCCGTAAATTACAACCAGGGGCTGTAATTGCTGTAATGGGGCCGGATGTGCGCTGGGTAGGAACGGAGAGTGGTTACGGTCGTCTAACGGAATGGAGTACTGTTCCAATGAACGGGCTGGCTAATGAAAGTATAGCGGACAATTCACAAAAGGATATGACTTTTGCGCCAAAGGGAGATATGACCGGTGATGATCTTGGCGGACGTCAGGTCATCAGTAAAGCGAAGACACTGGTCTGGTATCCGAGTGAAACGGATGTCTCTATTCGTCCGGGGTGGTTTTATCATGATACTGAAGACCTGAAAGTGAAGTCACCGGAAAAGTTAACTGATATTTATTACAGCTCTGTGGGGCGTAATTCGGTTTTACTGCTCAATATTCCTCCGGATAAAAGAGGACTGATCAATGAACATGATCAGAAAAACCTGAGGGAATGGAAAAGTGTGATAGACCGGACTTTTAAAAATAACCTGGCAAAGGGAGCTAAAATCATATCTTCAAATGGGGTGAATGCTGCTGCACTGCTGAATGGAAGTTTCAGGAATTACTGGACAACCAGGGGTAAAGATACTGCTGCAGTCCTGGAACTAACACTCTCAAAACCTCAGACTTTTGATGTATTGCTATTGAAAGAAAATATTACCGTTGGTCAGCGGATTGAACAATTTGATCTGGAATATTTTGATGGTAAAACCTGGGCCGTGCTTACTGAAGGAACTACGGTAGGGGCAAAACGATTAATACGTTTTAAACCGGTTACTGCACAAAAGGTGAGGCTGAAGGTCAAGGCTTCGAGATTAAATCCAACTTTAACAGCTTTTGGCTTATACAAACAACCTTAATTGCCGGTAATTAACAGATGCTGAGAACGGTTTTTCGTTTACAGCATCTGTTAAAGTAATGGCTGATTTGGGAATAAGCAGCTTCAATAAGAATCAAGATCAATTAATTTGTTATTACTAAGTACATTCCTATATTTGTGTACACGGAAATGGTGTCTTCCGACTTAACCGCCCTAAAAAGCTGATGGCGCCTGCAAAAATTAAGCTGATGAGCAATACAGTTCATTGGACTAAACTATTTGTAGGTATATATGAGAACTTTTAACCATCTGATCCGCTGGACTCTTTTAATTCTTCCTGTTGCAATTACCATTGGTACTGCGGTCGCCCTTTTTCTATGGCTGCTGTCTGCCGCAATACATTTACGTTTTCAGTATAAATGGCTGCTTTTTTTATTGCCTCTGGCAGGAATTCTGATTCATCTGATTTATCAGTCGGTAGGAAAGTCTTCTGAAAAAGGAAATAATCTGATCATGGACGAGATTCATGAAACCGGCGGCGGAGTACCCTGGACTATGGCACCAGTCATTCTGATCACGACGATCATCACACATCTTTTTGGAGGTTCTGCAGGCAGAGAGGGGACGGCGGTACAAATTGGAGGCAGTATTGCCGCTATGTTCGGGAAATGGTTTAAGCTGAATGAACAGGATACCAAAATGGTCCTGACCGCAGGTATTGCCGCTGGATTCGGAGCTGTTTTCGGAACTCCGGTTACCGGAGCTATATTTGCGCTGGAAGTCCTGACGCTGGGAAGGATTAAATATGACGCGCTGTTTCCTGCATTGATTGCCAGTGTAATCGGCGATCTTACTGTTTCAGCATGGCAAATTCATCATACGGCCTATCATATTACGGTTTTACCTCAGACACCCTATTTTCTGTCGGATTATCTTCCGGTTGATCTTTTACTTTTGAGTAAGGTTATTGCTGCATCTGCAGTGTTCGGACTGGCCAGTTATCTGTTCTCGGTCACTGTACATCAGGTTAAAAATGTATTTTCCAGGCTGTTTAAAATAAGCTGGATGATTCCGCTGGCCGGCGGACTGCTGATTATAGGATTGACTTATCTCATTGGTAAACCTGATTATTTAAGTTTAGGGGTTGATGCAGAATATCCCGGAGCAATTACAATTCCTTCCGCATTTGTCCAGGGCGGAGCTGATACCTGGAGCTGGCTCTGGAAAACAGTCTACACCACCTTAACTTTAGGAACCGGATTTAAGGGTGGAGAAGTTACGCCTTTGTTTTACATCGGTGCCACTTTAGGTAATACACTTTCAGGATTAATGAATGCACCTGTAAGCTTATTTGCAGCTTTAGGCTTTATCGCAGTTTTTGCCGGGGCAACCAATACCCCGCTGGCCTGTACCATGATGGGAATCGAATTATTTGGCAGTGAGTATACCTTGTTTTTTGCTGTTGCCTGTTTTACAGCCTATTTCTTTAGCGGACGTTCAGGTATATACAGTGCACAAAGGATTGCTGTTCCCAAAATATTTGATAATCATTCGTTTAACGAAAATTCTGGTGTTACTGGCCGGGAAAGTTTAAAAGTTTTTTTATATCGTAAGATATCGGTCTGTAAAAGATTCCGCGGACAAAAGTAACAAAATCATTATAAATATTTCTTTATTGGATTAAGCAAGGTATTATACGGATATTACTTCAAGTTATCCGTGATTACTTTTTGTGCTTATGAACCTCTCGCCATTAACCTCATCTTTGATATATGAAGAAATATTTTTAATTTTATGTCAAAGAATAATCTGAATGAAACGGATCAGATACTGGTTCATACTGCGCGCTCAATTACCATAATCGTCCTGCTTTTTATGATTTGTATTGCGATTCTAATGAGTACTTTTATCTGGAACGATACAGACAAAAATGACCAGCGTAAGTTAGCAGAACAGACTTCACCCTTTGCATCGAAGCTAAACGAAATCATAGTCCCTGTACCGGGTAATATTACCGTACAGGAATGGAAAGCTCCTTATGAAGCGACTATACCAGCGGGAGAAAAAGGACAGATGATTAGTTACGGGAAAGAGCTGATTGCCAATACCGCTAAATATTTTGGCCCTGGCGGGTCAATAGCTGCAATTACGAATGGAATGAATTGCCAGAACTGTCACTTACAAGCGGGAACAAAAATGTTTGCCAATAATTATGCAGTATTTTTTACCAGTTATCCCAAAAAAAGTAACAGATCTGGTCTTGTGGTTCCTGCATCAAACCGGATTGCAGAATGTTTTGAACGTAGTCTGGCAGGCACAGTACCCGATCCATCAGGCAAAGAAGTACAGGCAATGCTTGCTTATTTAAAATGGGTAGGATCAGGTTTGAAAAAGGGGGAGAAGGTCCCGGGGACTGCCTTTGAGCGGTTAGCTTATCTGAACCGTCCTGCAGATCCGCAGCGGGGAAAGCTCATTTATGCTTCAAAATGTGTTTCCTGTCATGGCAGCGAGGGCGAGGGGGTACTTTCCGCTGATCAAAAAACTTATGTATATCCGCCTTTATGGGGAGAACACAGTTATAATGATGCCGCCGGGATGTACAGACTGAGTAATTTTTCAGGTTTTGTGAAAAACAATATGCCATTCGGAGCCACTTATAAAAATCCTCAGCTGAGTAATGAAGAATCTTGGGATCTGGCTGCTTTTGTAAATTCCAGACCCAGAAAGCATAAGGATCAGCATAAAGATTATCCTGATCTGAGTAAAAAACCAATTGATGCGCCTTTTGGTCCCTATGCTGACCAGTTTACTGAAGTTCAGCATAAATACGGTCCTTTTAAGCCAATAACAGACTATTATAAATCCTACAAAAAATAAATTATGAAATCTACAATCTTTATTTGCGGCCTGCTTTTAATCATGGCTGGTACAACGACAGGTTTTGCACAGACAAAACCGCAGGAATTTACGGGAGCAAAAGCAACGTTGAAAAACTATAAGGCACTTTACGTTTTGAATAGTGGGGATGAAAAGAAAATGACTGGTACACTCAGAAATATGAAAAATGCTTTGGAGGATCCCCGTCTGAAAGGCAAATTAGAGCTGGAGCTGATTGTTTTTGGTGATGGTGTAGCTGTATATGATAAAAACGGAGCATTTGAAAAAACATTAAGAGACCTACAGGCCAGAGGAGTTTTGCTGGCTCAATGTGAAAATACGATCAGGGAAAGACATATAGAGAAAAGCGCATTGTTTGATTTTATCAGTTATGTACCTAGTGGTAACGGTGAGATTATCATCCGTGGATATCAGGGATGGGCAGTTGTACATCCTTAAATTAAATGTTGAATATGATGAAGAAATTGAACAGCTTATTTTTAGCCGTAATGGTAATGGCTTTGTTTTCAGCAAAGGCCTTTGCCCAGGAATATCATTTTGATCCGCCCTGGAATATACCTCCTGAAAGTGACGTGCAATTTACAGTCCCGGGAGTGGATAATGTACCCGACTTATTTGGTGATATTAATGATCCTCAGCTGGTCGTGTTCTTTGCCGGTAATCAGTTTATGGTGATTGATGAGCTGATAGGTGCATTCAAAAAAGCACATCCTGAATATCAGCGTGTATTTGCAGAAACTCTTCCTCCGGGAATTCTGGCTAAACAGATAGCCACGGGAAGTATAGTAATCGGAAATCTGCGGATTACCTTAAAACCTGATGTTTATACAGCGGGTAAGACCAGAATCGAACAGACACCTGAATGGTTTAGCAGAACTGCTTTATATGCCAGAAATAAACTGGCTATTCTGGTACAGAAAGGTAATCCTGAAAAGGTAAAGGGGCTTGCTGATCTTGGCCAGATTAAACTGAGAATAAGCATGCCTAATCCTGAGTTTGAAGGGATAGGTAAACGCATCGAAGAGGCCTATATTAAAGCTGGGGGAGAGCGGTTGAAAAAGACAGTGATGGAAAATAAATTGAAAGACAAAACCACCTTCCTGACACAGATTCATCATCGCCAGTCTCCAATGCGTATTTTGTACAAGCAGAGTGATGCTGCACCTGTCTGGTACAGTGAGGCTTATTATCAGAAAATGATAGGGCACCCTGTAGAACTGATTGAAATTCCGGAGAAGGAAAATATTCATGCACAGTATTTTGCCGGGCAGCTTAAAAATGCCCCGCATCCGGCAGCTGCCAAAGATTTTATGGACTTTCTGGTCAGTGCTGAAGCAAATGCTATTTACAAAAAGTTTGGCTTTGATCTGCCTTAATACCAGATTTAGCTTAAAGACCAGGGCTGTTTTAATGTTTTGTTAAAACAGCCCTGGATAACTTAAAGGTGTTTAAGTAAAGAAGCTACGGAGGCTCTTTTTTTATAATCTTTGTCAAAATGTACAAAAGTAATTTTTCCTGTATGGTCAATGATATAAGTTGCCGGAACCGGAAGTACGTGATCTGAATTTCCATTATTTTTATTCAGGTCTACTCCATATCCTTTATATTTTGTTACCAGACCTTCATCCATCACAAATTTCACATCATACGCATCCATAATTTTATAACCCTTATCTTGTATCATAGAAAAGGAAGCATGTGTTTTCTCTATAGTTTTGTTAATGTTTTCTCCGGTTTCTGGTGTAACACCTACAACATAGGCTCCTTTGGCAGTTAGCAGCTGCAAAGAGTCCTGTAATTGTTTGATATGTAAATTACAATACGGACACCACTGGCCGCGGTAGAAAAACAGCACTACAGCTTTATGTGATTTTAAAAGCTGATTCAGACTGATGGATTTTCCTGTATTATCTTTTGCTGTAAAAGATGGGGCCTTTGTGCCTTCTTTAAGACCATTTTGTGCCGCTACTGTCAGTGTAAAGAGCAATCCGATAGCTATAAGTACTAGTTTTTTCATTTTATGTTTGTCCGGGGTTTTAAAATTGAACTTCCGTCATCAGACGGCTTTTTAAAGCGTGAGCTTTTTGAAGAAATAGCCCACGCTTTCAATAGTGATTTTACATTTTACCGCTAGAATCCTTTGCCATTTTTGTAGGGGTCATTTTATTCATCTTTTTTGAACTCATTTTACTGCCTGACATTTTACTGCCTGACATTTTTGAAGGAGCCATCTTATCCATTTTCTTTGCACTCACCTTATTGCCCGACATCCTGGACGGAGCCATTTTACTCATTTTATGACCCGCCATTTTTGTCGTGTCTTTTTGCTGTGGATTTTCAGCTGCTATAGCTGAAGTACTTAACACAAAACTGAATGCAATTACTGCAGCCAATACACTTTTAGTGAATGTTGATTTGAAATTTTGAGTTTTCATATATTTAAGATTTGTTTTGTTTCTCCCTTTAGTCGTAAGGTCTGGAAGAACCTTACAATAAATTTTAATTTTTATCCAATTGTTCTTCTATACGTTCCTGTAATTTCTTTTTGTAATCGTCATCCAGCCTGATATCTTTATGTACAGCTGAATGAAATAGCTCATGCACCATTTTGTTTATTCCGATACTCTGTTTTTGAAATAATCTGCAGAAAGAACAGCCGGTGAGGTGAATACGGAGTTCTACTTTTTCTCTTAAAGTCAATGCAGTAATCTGCTTCTTTTCAATTAAAAAAGTAGCTTTTCTGCAGTTATATATAATATTTTTCAGCTCATTCATATTAGATCCAGTTTTTCTGGAGACAAGCTCTCAGATTGAGTTTAGCACGGTGAATAATTACCCAGAAGTTTGAGGGAGTAACTTTCAGTTCAGCACAAATCAGATCGGTAGATTCATCATCCATGTGTTTCATCGTGAAAACTGATAACCATAACGCAGGAAGCTTTTCCATACATCTTTTTAAAATAGCATTAAGTTCTTTATTCATTAGCGGATCCTTATCCTCTATTCCAAATGCCCGGGGCTGGTGTGCTTTGCTCCAGTGCCCGTCATTGGCATCAAAGAAATCCTGATCCTGCTGTACCGTATTTAAATCAATTGTATTTTTCCCTGGTCCTGATGATTTTTTGCGGTAAACATCAATCACTTTATTTTTTAAAATAGAAGTAAGCCAGGTGCGTTCTGAGCTTCTTCCTTCAAATTTATCTATACGTTCCAATGCTGCCAGAAAAGTCTCCTGAACAAGATCTCTTGCCAGTTCTTCATCGTTAATCCGGGTAACTGCATATTTATACAAATAATCTGCATGATTTTCCACCCAATGATGTGGGTCAATGGCAATAGCTTCTGCCTGAGGTGTTTCCGTGCTTTTGTGAATTGACATTTGATCGAATAAAATAGAATAGTCGTAATTCCACGTATTCCTTACAAATTATTTAAATTTATTGTAAGGATTCTTTCTCTCCATCGACAAACAGGTAAATCTTAATTAAAAATAACAAAATGAATGCAATGTTTTTTCTTTTGGTTTGCCTGATTCCCGGAACCACTTAATTAAACGTAGTTATCTGCACATAATTATTCTATAAAAATGAAAGTCATTCATGAAAAACATCCTTTAGCAATACGCTGGACTCATTGGGTTAATTTTCCGATGCTGATGATCATGATCTGGAGTGGTCTGCTGATTTACTGGGCCAATGACGTCTATTCGGTGACCTTTTTTGGTTATACTTTTATACATTTCTTTCCGGAATGGTTTTATCAGTGGCTACATGTCCCGCAACGTCTTGCAGAGGGAATGGCTTTTCATTTTCTGTTCATGTGGTTCTTTACTTTGAATGGGATTTTTTATGTGTTCTATACGCTGATTTCAGGCGAATGGAGACTTTTATTACCTAACCGTCATTCATTCAGGGAAGCCTGGCAGGTGCTTTTACACGATTTGCATATCAGGAAAATGATTCCGCCACAAAAAAAATATAACGCTGCTCAGCGAATTGCATATACGGCTATTATTGTGATGGGTTTTGGTTCTGTGATTACCGGGCTGGCTATCTATAAACCGGTTCAGTTGTATTGGCTGAGCTGGTTATGCGGTGGTTATCATCTGGCAAGGATTTTTCACTTTGCACTCACTGTAGGGTATGTGTTATTTTTTATGATTCATATTGTGCAGGTTATACTAGCCGGTTGGAATAATTTCAGGGCTATAGTTTCAGGTTTCGAGGTCAGGGAAGTACAGGTTGTCATTGAACATGTGGAAATACCCGCTATTGTTAATCCGGAAATATTACCGAATGCTAAAGACGCTAAAAAAGGAAAACCTATACGGCAAAAAAGTAAAATACCAGCAAATCTAAAACCTAAAAAAGCAGATGGAAAAAAAGACCAATAGTGCTGAACTCCGGGAGCTGGCCACTGAGAAGAAAATTAAACGGCGTAACTTTATATCCTTTGCTACTTTTTTTATTGGTGGCGGGGCTGCTTTTGGCGGATGGAAATGGCTTTATAACTCACCGGAAGAAACTGCCGGAGTTACAGCAGGGGCAAGGAGGCCTCTAAGAAGAGCACTTAACAAAACAGAGTTATTTTTCAGGAGGATCTTTAGCAATGAACATGAGGTTAAAACTTATCCAAAGGAGCGCGCTGCAAAAAATGTCAGAGTGAACAGTGATATTGGTATGAATAACGATAATTTTAATGCAGAAGACTGGAAGTTATCGGTGGTGAAAAGCCGGGATAATACACTGAAAGTTGATATTAAAGAGATCAGGTCTCTGCCTAAAACAGAGATTGTATATGATTTTAAATGTGTGGAAGGGTGGGACCAGATACAACACTGGGCTGGTGTTCGTTTTATTGATTTTATCGAACATTATCAGTTACTGGAACAGGCAGGGATGGAATATGTAGGTATGGAGACACCTGACGGAGCATATTATGTCGGGCTGGATATGGAAAGTGCATTACATCCGCAGACTATACTGGCCTACGAAATGAATGATCAGCCTATAACGGATGTACATGGTGCGCCACTCAGGCTGATCGTTCCGGTTAAATATGGAATTAAAAATCTGAAAAGAATAGGTTCGATCAGTTTTAGTAACCAGCGGCCACGGGACTACTGGGCCGAACAGGGTTATGATTATTACTCCGGTCTTTAATTGTTCTTGTCAAACAAAGCCCTATTTTTGCCGCAGATTATATGAGACATAAAATAAGAAGGCACGTCAGAAAAGCAAAATATATCTTTTACAAAGAAACCCTGATAGATTTCAGAGAACATATGTGGACCTTTTTTGGTGCATTTCTGGGTATAGGTATTATAGGTTTTCTGAACAGTAAATATTTCACCGCTTATGAAAACCTTTTTATGATTGGTTCTTTCGGAGCTTCATCGGTCTTGATTTATGGAATTATCAATAGCCCGTTAGCACAACCAAGAAATTTAATCGGCGGACACGTGCTTTCGGCAATAGTAGGAGTAACGATGCATAAATTAATTCCCGGCGAAGTCTGGTTAAGTTCGGCTCTTGCAGTTTCACTCTCTATTGTAGTGATGCAGATTACCAAAACACTTCATCCGCCGGGTGGCGCAACCGCACTCATTGCAACAACAGGCACAGCCAAGATTAATTCTCTGGGTTATTTCTATGTTTTAAGCCCGATATTTACCGGAGTACTGATTTTATTTATTGTGGCTGTAATCTGTAATAATGCAACTCCGCACCGCAGGTATCCCTCCAATAAAAACTGGTATAAACTCTGGAAAGGCAAACATCGAAACCCAAAGGCTAATTGAGAATTTGTCTCAGATCCTCATTGATTTTTTTAACATGCTGAAGTGCAGCTTTACTGTTTTTTAATTTGTCGAATGTCAATTTAAATTCTCCCGGCGTGGATTGAACCAGGAAATTGGTCTTGTCGGCCATGGTAATGCTGATCTCCGAAGGATGTTCAGGTGTGAAAATCGCATCCTGACCTATAAATCCGGTAAGATAATGCTCAACAGTATCCGTTTTGTCTTTATCATAAGTGATAGCTAACTGATATTTTTCCGGAGTTTCTTTGACGATGACTGAACGATCCCCGGGAAAATTTTTACATCCGCTATAAATAAAGACAAAACTTAACAGGATGGCCAGGGTTTTTGCTGTAAAAGGTTTGGTATTCATATGATTAGTTTTTATGGTTTGACAGGTTTTCTAAAGGTTTAGACTACAGTTTGTTGTAAATGTTGCAATCACAAATAGATTAATCTTATTTGTGCCCGTTAATCTTGTTTAAACTGTTAATGATTATTATTGTAGTCAAATGTATCAGGAACTTTTAGACCACATCCGGAAATATGTACAACTGGAACCGCAGGAAGAGCAGCTTCTGTGTGATAAGCTTGAACTTAAAAAACTGAAAAGGAAAGAATTTCTGCTTGAACCCGGCAAGTTGTGTAAGGGAAATTACTTTGTAGTCAAAGGTTGTTTGCGTCAGTTTTTTATCAACAGGAAACTTAATGAGCAGATTATTCATTTTGGTATTGAGAACTGGTGGATTGCCGATCATGATAGTTTATTAAACCATCAGCCCGCCACCTGTTATATTCAGGCTATAGAAGAAGCTGAATTACTCTTGTTAAATGAGAAAGACACTGTGATGCTTTTCAAAGAGGTTCCGGCTTTGGAAACTTATTTCAGAATCATGATGCAGAAATCATTTGTGGCTGCTCAGCGTAGAATAGGATTTATCTTTAACCAGACGGAAGAGGAGCGGTACAGACATTTTTCCAAATTGTTCCCGGATTTTGTACAGCGGGTTCCTCAATATATGCTCGCCTCATATCTGGGTTTTACCCCGCAGTTTTTAAGTCGCTTAAGAGCCAGGAAAGATTAAAATTCCAGGTCGTATTTTCTTAACTGCGGTTCATTGTTCTGAGCCTTGTTATTACCGAAGTTTGTGAGAACAAAAAGAAAAAAGATGAGCAACAGAATTAAGATCAACAAAGTAAAACCAGTAGCATATAATGCGATGCTGGCTTTGGAAAAATATATTGAAAGTACTGGTTTGACCACCAGACATAAAGACCTGATTAAAATCAGAGCTTCTCAGATTAACGGCTGCGCTTTCTGTATCAACATGCATACTTTAGATGCCCGTAAAGATGGAGAAACAGAACAACGGATCTATGCGCTTTCTGCATGGCGCGATACCCCGTTTTTTGACGAGCAGGAACGTGCAATACTGGCGCTTACTGAAGAAGTGACTTTAATCAGTATCCACGTATCTGATACAACCTATAAGAATGCGGCAGATCTTTTTGATGAGGCTTATCTGGCTGATATTATTATGGCTATTATTACCATTAATGCCTGGAACAGAATTGGAATTACTACGGAATTGGAACCCGTATAACAAATCATAAAAAAGTGGATTGCCATAGGCAATCCACTTTTTTACAGCTTATTGGAATATTAAAAACCAGCTGCAAATTCCTTTGCGAAGTCTTCCAGTTTCGTAGCTGAAAATACGGGTTTGTTTAATTCAAAATCTTCCCATAGTACACCAGATCTGATTGCTGAACCCATTTCTACATAATTTTTAGCTATTTCCTCAGATAATCCTGCCTGGATCATTCCTTCTAAGGCCTGCTGATCAGTAAATTCTACCCATTTTAATTCGGGTTTGCCTATTGCATTACCTAATACTGTTGCTACTTCACCAGCCGGACGTACGTCACTGGTTACATAACGAACACTTTTTCCGGTGAATGGCTGTTGTATTTCTTCTGCAATTGCTATAGCAATATCTGTAGGATGAACCATCACTAATGTAGCTGATTCGCCATAGTTACTGCCCAGAATACCAGCGTGTCTGATCATATCGGCGCTGCCATAAAGATTGAAATAGAAGTAAGACGGGCGCATATGTTTAACAGCAACGCCTTCAAGGGTATTAAAAATTTGTTCTACATCATGTAAGCCTTTGATCGGGCCTGTGCCGTCTGATAAATGTGCACCAATGCTGCTTAAATTTACGATCTGCTTAACTCCGGATGCCTGTATGGCTGCAGCATAATTACGACCTGTGGCTGAAATATAAGCTCTGTAATCGTCTGTTGTGAAACTAGGCGGACACATCACATAGATGGCATCCGCACCTGTAAATGTCCTGGTCAGAAAGTCAATATCATCAATCGAGCCAATGGCTGCTTTTGCACCAAGTGCTTCAATATCTTTTGTTTTATCAGTATTACTGCTGATGACGGTAACCTCATGACCTGCATTAACTAATATTTGTGTTAATGGTTTGCTTATATTTCCTAAAGAACCTGTTATTGTAAATTTCATAGTTTTAATTTTTTATTATCAATAAGACAAAGGTATATTTGTACTTACTTTTTTACAAGTACTTACCCCAGAGTATGTATCATGACTAAGATTAAAGAGAGTTCGAGTACTAACATTAATAAAGAGCTGTCAGAGCTTAAATGCCCGGTTACCTATGTAATGAATAAGATAGGTGGTCACTGGAAATCGATTATTATTTTTCAGCTGATCACAGGACCAAAGCGTTACAGTGAACTCAAAAGGGCTATTCCGGTGATTACGGAGAAGATGCTGATTCAAAGCCTGAAGCAGTTGGAAGCTGATCGTCTGGTTATCCGTAAGGCTGAAGTGGTAGTTCCACCTTTTGTTACTTATTCATTGAGTGATTCGGGTCGGGAATTGATCCCGCTCATGCATTTAATGGCCGAATGGGCAATCCATGATAGTCAAAGAACAGTTCGTAATTAATTTCTGTTTGTGCGGCAAATAAACTATTACCCGGATATGCCCAGGTAATAGTCCAGATCCATGTCACTAATCAGGTTTTTACGATGGAAAGGATCACCCATTAACATCACATTCATAGTTGAAGTTATACCTCTGAGATTTACAGATCTCATCTCTGCTTTTTTAGGATCTGTCAGCAAATGATAGGCGCTTTCAGAAATAACCAGATTGTTATTTAATTCTTTGGTTTCTCCCTGCAAACGCGAAGCAATATTAACCGGCAACCCCATAACAGTCATCTGTTCTTTGTTCGCCAGGTTATATTGCCCGACAACCACTTTGCCCTGATGAATACCAATGCCGATTTCATAGTTCAGATTAAAATGGGGTTGTACATAAGAAGAGTTGAAGACTTCAACATCATGCAGTAAGGAATATGCAGCGTCTACAGCAGACTGAACAGCTGTTTTCAGCGTAGTATCCAGACCGAAAACTGCATATATACTGTCTCCGCTGGTTTCAATAATTCTGCCTCCGGCCGAAGTAATAGAATGATTAAACAAGACAAATAGTTTTCTGATCATATAGATAACCTCGTAGGAAGATTTGATTTCCATTGCAGAAGTGAAATTACGGATATCCAGGAATAAAAGGGCAAGTTCACGTTCTTCACCCAGAGTATTGTAAATCTCCTGCATTCTGGCAGGAGATTTACCTGGGAGAGTCTGATCTGTATGGCGGGTACATGAAACTTGATGAACTGGAAGAGTGGATGGGAGGTAATTGTGCTGAGTTTTCATAAGGTAATCTTAAATGGAGGATTTACATTTATTTCTGATTGTAAATTTAAGCAGTTCTTAAGCGCTGCGAATGCGAGAATCAAACCGATAATTGCAAAATTCAAACCTTTTGGACGGGGCAGGCAGTTAGGATGATTTTTTTCCCTGGCACCACTGCTAAACAGTGGTAATTCCGGCGAACAGATTTTCCAGCGAGTTCAGATATGCTTTTCTTGTTTCCTCACTGGCGGTTATAACCGAAGAGAAAAAACGGTGTTCTTCAATCTGTAATCCTGTAAAACCAAATGTATTTTGCGCAACGATCCGCATGGCGTCAAAAATGCCTTTATCCACGTAATTTTGTTCTTCTGAACCTACTGAGTTGATGATGTACATCCTTTTTCCTGCCAGCATCTGCTCCAGTCCATACTGGCCATAGCGATAGGCAAAACCATAGCTCAGTACTCTGTCAAAATAGCCTTTTAAAATTCCGGGCATACCAGTCCACCAGATAGGGTGTACCAGGGTGATGATATCAGCCCACGTAATATGCTCCTGTTCCTGAAGAATATCTGCCGGAGTATTTCCGGCTTTAAAAGCCAGTACATCTTCTCTGGTTAAAACAGGGTTGAAATTTAAGGTATAAACATCCCGGATACGGGTGTGATGACCAGACTGGATTGCTTGTTTTTGTAAGGAGTCTTTTACTGCATGGTTAAAGCTCTCTGGATTTGGATGACAATAAATGATTAAGTTGTTCATGATTTCTTTAAATTTGTTAGGACAAACTTAGAGAGGCAGAGACTCTTAGGATTGTAAGAAAACGAAGCAGATATATGGAAGATAACCCTGATGGCCGTTTTTATGAAGTTCAGGCTCCTTTAAATGAGGTAGTCAGTCATTTCTATCATCTGAATACCGCAGCAGATGCTGATACCATGCTAAAGCATCTGTCACCGAACTTTGATATGCTGCTGATTTTCAATTTCGGTGCCCCTGTCCGTTTTTCATTTAACGATGAACCATTGGGGGACAGGGTACTCAAACATACCTCTGTGATCGGACCACTGCGCAAGATGCTGAATTATGAGCTGCTGCCAGGAGCAGATGTAATTGTTGTAAATTTCACGCTGAATGGTTTTTATCGTTTGTTCAAAATTCCGGTAAATGAGTTAACTGCGGATGAGGGAATGGATCCGGATATATTAATTGATAAAACTTGTTTTGCGGAGCTGTGGCAACAATTAGCCGCATTAAATGTAGTAAGTGACAAGATTAAGCTGATAGAAGGCTACACGGCTTCTTTTGTGGCCGACAATGAGTCTTTTGCCATGCCTTTGTTATCCGGTCGCTCATATTTCAATAATTCCTCTATACAGCCCGTAAAGGCAATAGCTGCCGATGCAGCTTTAACAGAGAGAACTATCCAGCAGCGTTTTCAGAAATTTACAGGCTATTCACCAAAAGAAATACTCCGTTTTATCCGGTTTAAGGAAGTTATTTATCAGCTGATCAATCAGAAAGATAAAGAAATTGATCTGTTTGAACTGATCGGTCAGCATGGTTATCATGATCAGAGTCATTTGATTAAAGATTTTAATCATTTTTTAGGAACCACACCCAGGAAGTTTATGAAAAACCTGGTTGGTAAAGGTTTTTGTGTCACCAGGCCTGGTAAAGACTATTAATTGGAAGTGTAGCATAGCCACAGAAATTCCTGACAAATCTGTGCAAACATTATCATTTTCAGAATGTTTTTTTGTTGAACCTGAACAGGTCAGAATTAACCGATTATAAATATATAATTAACAGATAATGGATATTTATGGAACATAGAGATCACACCAGACAACTAATCAGCACCGCAAATGCTATGGTAGCCGATTTTAAAGGCCTTGTAGCTATTGATGAGAGTGTCTCTACCCTAAACAAACGTTTTGAGCTTGCCGGTATCCCACAAACCGAAGAGTACAGAAGAGCCTATCGGGAAGTGTTAATCACAACTCCGGGAATCGGAGAATATATCAACGGGGCAATACTGTTTGATGAAACAGTCCACCAAAAGACTCTGGCTGGTATTCCATTTCTGGACGAACTGAAAAAAGCAGGAGTGATACCTGGAATAAAGCTGGATGAAGGAACTGAAGATCTTGCTGGTTTTCCAAAAGAAAAAGTGACTAAAGGCCTGGATGACCTGTCAGAAAGATTAACAGCTTATGCTAACCAGGGTTTAAAGTTTGCGAAATGGAGAGGAGTGATACTGATTGACGGAGACCTTCCTTCAGCAGCCTGTGTGGTAAGTAATGCCCATGCACTGGCGCGTTATGCCGCTGCCTGTCAGCGTGCGGGTATTGTACCTATCGTTGAACCGGAAGTGATTATGGACGGTAATCATACGATACAGCGCTGTGCCGAAGTCACTGAAAAGGTATTGTATTCTTTGTTTGAACAATTGCATCTGCTTAAAGTAGAACTGGGTGGCTTAATTTTAAAACCCAATATGATTCTTGCCGGTAAGGATGCGGCTGAAAAAGCAGATCCTGAATTAGTGGCCAGACTTACAGTTAACTGTTTACGGAGTACTGTTCCGGCCACGGTTGCCGGAATTGCTTTTCTTTCAGGCGGGCAGGACCCGGTTACCGCCTGCCGGAACCTGAATGCAATGAATCTGAATCATAAGGCTGAATTACCATGGCCGGTTACTTATTCATTTTCGAGAGCCTTGCATCAGCCAGCACTGGAAGTCTGGAAAGGTAAAGCAGAAAATGTGAAGTCAGCACAGGAATCATTTCTTCAGATGGCAAAAGATTGCAGAGCTGCAAGACTGGGTGTGTTTAGTAGCTAAACAGCTGTGCATTATGTTGATATATCGTGGATAATATTCCACAATATTCTACGTGTTTTTTAATGTAAAGGGGCCCGGAGATTTCTCTCCGGGCCCCTTTACATTAAAAAATTAAATATGGTATGGCTACTGAATTTTAATCTGAAAACTGTCAGTCTTTGGTGCTCCGGGATCTAAGTTTGTCAGCTGATTGGAAACCGTTCTTCCGTAAGAGTCAATTACAATCAGTCTGATGGTTTGCTGTTTTGTAGAATTAATCGTGGTTTTCAGCTCGAAATCGGACACATAACTGAATTTAAAGTCTCCTGAGTTCTTGACATCTACTACGTAATTATCTCTCAGAATAGTGTAGTTCAACATACAATCTGTGCACTCCACTCTGATCACTCCATCCTTGGCGAAAAGAACATTGGATAAGGGATCAAGGCCAGAATCCTTTTTACAGCCTGTAAAAAGAAGGCAGAGACAAAAGATTATTGTAGTGATTCTTAACGTATTCATAATATACAGATGACATTAATAATGCCATTCTGTATTGATGTGTGAGACAGCCCGCTTAATACTTTGAAGTCAGGAAATTTGTTTTGAATAAATCTTCCAGATGCGCCGGGAAAAGTGGTTTCTTTAACAATTTAATCACATAGGGATTGGCTTCGGCCTTACGTATATCGCCGAAATCCAGTGTAGATGAAAGCATCGCTACGACACAATTTTCTTTCAGCTCAGGAGGGAACCGTTTGTAATTCTCCAGGAACTCGAAACCATCCATCTCTGGCATCTGAATATCCAGTAAGATGAGGTTCGGCAATTTATCAGGTTGGCCTGAATGTGTGTTGAAATAACTAAGGGCTTCTTCTCCAGACTGACATTGAATGATTTCGTCGAATAATTTAGAGATAAAAATGATTTTAGAATTAATCTTCAGATCTATGATATTATCATCGATAAGCATCACTTTTACAGGTTTCTCCAGTTTATTTGGCATTGGGAATAGTAATTTTAAACGTAGTACCGTGATTCAGAGAAGAACTAACAGCTATTGTTCCGTCAATTTTGTTTAAAGCTTCTTTTACTATAAACAAGCCTAAACCACTTCCTTTATTATTTTTAGCTTTAAAGAACTGGGTGAATATTTTTTCGAGATGTTCGTTAAGAATACCCAGTCCATTGTCTGTAATTGATATTTCAGCTGATAAAAGATTAGCCTCTATGGCTATATCCACCACTTTATGGTGTCCGCTTTCTTTTTGATATTTGATGGCATTGGAAATCAGATTACCCAGTATCACTTCAATCCTGAAAGAATCACCCATAAAAGGATGTGACTGATTAATATTCAGGTTAAATTGGGTATCCCGGTCACTGTAAGCATAAAGATCAATCATTTCATCGACCAGAGTCTTAAAATCGATAGGTGAATTTTCTGATATGTTTTTATTGTTTTTATAATACTGAAGTGTCTTTTGTATATAATAATCCAGCTTATTTGAGCATGATTCAATCAGTTCCCAGTATTCTCCGCTCGAGTTATAAAGACCTTCCATTTTAACGAGATTGACAATACCGATCACTGAAACCAGCGGAGCCCGCAGTTCATGGGAGATACTATAGATAAACCTGTTCAGCTCGTCATTGGTTTTTTCCAGTTCTTTGATTTTATTTCTCAGATCAATCTTAGACCGGTAGGCATCATGTGCATTTTTGATAGAATTGTGTAATTCCAGATCATTCCATGGTTTGGTAATATACCTGTAAATGTCGCCATGATTAATTGCATCTGCCAATGCCGCAATATCAGTATAACCAGTCAGGAGTATACGAACCGGGTCCGGATAAGTAGTTGCAATACTCTTGAAGAATTCTACCCCGGTAGTTTCAGGCATTTTCTGATCAGCAATGATTACTTCTACAGGGAGGTTCTCCAGTACCTTTAAACCCTCTGCAGCAGAAATTGCTGTGTAAATTTCATATTGTCTCCTAAAACTTGCTTTGAATGCGAGGAGGTTGTTCTCTTCATCATCAATATATAAAACTTTAACAGGCGAGCGAGTCATATTATTGTATGTTTAGAGGCAAGGTAATAATAAATTCTGTACCTATATTCACTTTTGTAACAACATCGATATGGCCTTTATGTTTTTCTACAATGCTGAAAACGATAGAAAGGCCTAATCCGGTTCCTTCTCCAACCTGTTTTGTAGTGAAGAAAGGTTCGAATATTTTTTGTTTGATTTCTTCTGTCATTCCTGCACCGGTATCCTTAATACTTATTTTGACCTGTTCTCCTTCGGACGATGTCGAAATATAGATGAACTCTTCGGGCTGCGGGTTTTCTTTGACCTTTAACGCGTGTATTGCATTGGTAATCAGATTCATGAAAACCTGGTTTATTTTCCCTGGCAGACATTCTACCAGCGGAATCTGCTGCAGATCCTTAACGATATTTATAAAAGGCGGCAATGTACTTCTCAGTAAAACCAGCGTTGATTCCAATCCTTCATTAAGGTCTACCGGTTTGGTATCACTCTCATCCAGTCTGCTGAAATTTTTCAGACTCCGGATAATTTCGGCTGTTCTTTTTGCACCTTCTCCAATTCCTGACAACAATGAATTAATTTCAGTTTTGATAAAATCTATATCAATCTGCTTTTTAAATTTATTGATAGAAACCAGCTGTTCCCTGATATCCTGATCAGGATCCAGTTCTTCGTATTTCTGGATTACATCATACAAATCGTTAATATCTAGCCCCAGAGGTTTAATATTTGAGGTCACAAAATTTATAGGATTATTGATCTCATGGGCGATACCTGCAGTTAACTGACCCAGTCCGGCCATTTTTTCTGCATCAACCAGTTGTGATTGTGCTTCCTTCAGTTCTTTAAGTGTAAGATTTAAAGTGGCATTCGAATTTTGTAATTCTTCGGTGCGTTTACTTACCTGAATCTCGAGTTCAATGTTTTGTTCGCGGATCAGTCTTTCATTTTCTTTTGAAATTCTTAGTGCCTGTTCCTGAGACTGCTCCTTATCTTTTCTGTAGATGTTTATTTTATCAGCCAGTGCAAATGAAAGTAAAGTGATCTGAATAACAGAACCGATTTCCAGGATATAGGAGGTAAACAGGTTATATTCAATTAAGTTGAAATTCCTCAGTACAAAAATTACCACACAGAGTAAAAATATGGTATAGGCAACCAGAAAAAACAGGGCAGGGCGGGAGCCTTTTCTTCTGATTACGTTGGCCACATAAAGGAAATATAAAGAGCCTAACAGTGCCAGTGTCTGCAAACATTTAATACTGTTAATGTGCTGACCCGAGATCCATAAGCCCAGAGCCAGGAAATACATCAATACAAACAGGTCTATTCCGATATGGAGTTTAGGGGTTTGTACTTTGGTCTGTAAAAATCTTTTCAGAAACAGGGCCGTAGTGATACCTGAGAAAAAGGGTACCAGAAAAGAGCTGTTTATAGCTAACCACGGGCTGTCCGGCCATAAAAATTTAAAGGCATAACCCTGGAAAGTAGCCTGAGTAAGTCCTACAAATAAAATGTAAAAGATGTAATAGACATAACTGGAATCCTTTATGGTAAAGGATATAAACAGATTATATAAAATCATAATGATAATAATCCCGGCATAAATCCCGAATAATATGTTCTTATTATTATCATTTACGAGTACAACTCTTGGCGTGCCTAATGAGATTGGAAGCTGGATCTGGTCTGTAGAACTTATACTGATATAAAAAGTTTCCCTTCCACCTTTAGGAATCTTTACCGGAAAGATATAGTTTGGATTATTAACCAGCCTTTCATGAAAAGCTTTAAATTTCCCCAGTTTTGACGAGGCATAAAGTTTATGCTGTTCCAGTCTGTACAAAGTAATACTGTCAATTGCCGGCTGGGCAACAACGAGCATCAGATTTTCTGCTCTGCTATGATTTTCTACTGTAAATTTAACCCAGATTTTATCAGAGGTTATACCCAGATTAGGAACCTTTTGATTGAGATATTCAAATTTACGGCTGATAATCTGGCTGATGGTCAGTGTTTTTGAAGGATCTTTGAAAATAGATATACCATTTTCAATCCGTAGAATATTGTTGTCGTCTTTAAAAATCAGCGTGCTGTCCTGCGTAGCCGAATAGGTCAGTACAGTATTGAGCACTAACGCCATTAATAGGAAAAGTAGCTTTTTAAACAGGATCATGGAGGTTTGGAATGTCTAAATTATATTCTAACTGGTACATGCCTTTTGGTCCTCTTTCTTCAAAAAGCTGATGCGGGTTGTCACGAAGAGAAAGAATCTTTTCGCGCTCCGAATCGTCGGCATTACTCAGGTCAAACGGATTTCTTAATCTCATTGCAGTAGCAACAAGATCATCTTTAGGATAATAGAAAAGGCCATTATTACCCAGTGAAGTTTCGATAACGCAGCCAACTCTTTTCCCCATTCTCACTGTTACAGGGGCACACAATACAAATAAACTTACAATTGGCAATTTCGCCGCCAGTACAGAACCTACTCTGGCCAATACGTGACTGCCGATACCCATACCGGCAACTTCTCTTGAATTCCATAAACCGCATAATTCACAGGTTCCTCCCCGCTCTTCATCGGCATTAATCATGTCATATATTTTGGGGTCATATTTACCTATGGCCGTTGCAATAGGCAATTCGTACTGGTCAGTTTTTATCTGGATTCTGGCACCTCCGTAAACAAATTTTGTTTCTTTGTCTTCAACCAGAATAACCATGGTTTTAGGATCTTCTACCCAATCCTGTTTATTTGAAGTGATTTGCGTTATTCCATAAAGCTCCAGTAATCTTTTGTGGCCGACAATAAATTTTGAGCATGCTTCCGGATCATCCGGAGCTCTGAATGTTCTAATGTGTATCATTGTCTCCGTTTAAATGAGTAATAGTATTGAATTCATCCTGGAATAAATTGTCGAAATCTACAAAGTATCTTCCTGATGTACTAAACTGTTTGAGCAATATTCTGCGGCTAATATCAGTAATCATAGCTCCGCCAAGGGTTACAGCCGAAGCAAGCTGCGGCCAGCCTACAATTGTTTTGTTCATTTCATTTACGGATTTCATCATCGCTTCTGATAAATTTTCGTAACCGATAATTTTGGCCAGATAGCCTATTTTCTCGGGAATAGTCAGCTTATTCAGTTTTTCAGTGAGCTGGTCAGGAGTCAATGCTTCCAATTCGGCTACTTTGCCGTGAAATATAGGTCTTTCCGGTTCCAGATCAAAACGTTCTACGTCAAGCATCCCTTTGTCATTAGTATCCATCACGACCGGGATACCCAGCGCTTTAGCTTTAATACGGGCAAGGATTTTGATGTCGATACCATCACATTCTTCTACCAGAATATCCAGTTTACCATTGCTGGTAAAAAAATCAGCTATATTATCCAGGCTGATGCCGTCAGTAAAACAGATTACATTGATAAATGGATCAAGTTCGGCAATTTGTCTTGCAGCCACAACAGCTTTGTTCAAACCAAGATCCTGTATGTTTACCTTGATCCGGTTCATATTACTCAATTCTATCTCGTCAAAATCAGCCAGGCGGAGTTCACCACAGGTGCGTTCCATAGCTAAGGTTAAAGCAATACTCTGTCCAACAGACAGACCTATAATCCCTATTTTTTTTTGCTGAAGAACAGCTATTTCTTCAGGGGTAACTTTGTATATATTTCTGCTGGTTCTGACCTGGGCAAATTCCTGTTCATCCAGTGTGTGTACCAGCTTGTTGGACCATGGGAAATATACCCATACACCATACTTGTCCGTATCGGTGCCGGCATGTTTGCTGATTAATTCAGCAGACTCTTCCGGACTTAGTTTTTTTTGTGGATTATTGAGCTTGATCAGTTCGGCAAGCTGACTTAAAATGGTATCATAAATAGTTAGGGCAGGATTACTTTTGATTAAGGCTTTTAGGCTTTCTTCCTCTTCCGGATTGATTAACCTGAAATAAACAGGACGGTATATTGTTGAATAGTCGGGAGCATTAATACTAGAATTAATCTTATCCATTTTTGCTTTATTGTATGAGCTTTTGTGTAAAATTGATCAATTATTATTTAGAAATAATTTTTATCCGAAATTAGTTTTTTAGAATTTATAAAAGCAATATATTTAACAAAAAAATCCAATAAATAACAATGAATTCCGACACCTCAATTAATGTGCTTTATGTGGATGATGAGGTTCATAATCTTAATTCTTTTAAAGCTGGCTTTAGAAGGAAATTCAACATTTTTACAGCAGAATCTGCAGTAGAGGGACGGAAAGTATTAGAAACTGAACTTATTCATGTCATCATCACAGATCAACGCATGCCTGTTACTACCGGTATCGAATTTCTGGAATCAATCATCCCTGATTTTCCGGACCCGATCAGAATACTGCTGACTGGTTATGCAGATATTAATGCTGTGATCGATGCCATCAATAAAGGTCAGGTTTATAAGTATATTCAAAAGCCATGGATGGATGAAGATCTGAGGATTAACATCGAAAAAGCATATGAGATTTATGCACTTAGAAAAGAGAATAAAGAACTGACTGAAGCATTGATTGTAGCCAATAAACAGCTTGAATTCCTGTTAAGACAAAATCTTCTTTCTTAAGCTATAAAAAAAAGGAACTTTAAAGTTCCTTTTTTTTATAGCTTAAGAAAGAAAGGCCGGTTAAAGCTCTTTTCTCAGTCTCGCTACTGGAATATTCATCTGCTCCCTGTATTTCGCAACAGTTCTGCGGGCAATATTATATCCTTGTTCTTTTAATATTTCTGTCAGTTTCTCATCGGCAAGTGGTTTGCGTTTATCTTCGTTACCGATACAGTCTTCCAGGATTTTTTTTTACTTCTTTGTTGGATACTTCCTCCCCGCTTTCTGTTTGTATCGCTTCTGAGAAGAATGATTTTAATAAGAAAGTTCCGAATTCGGTTTGTACGTATTTAGAATTGGCTACCCTTGAAACAGTAGAGATATCCATATCAATTTTATCAGCAATATCTTTCAGGATCATTGGACGCATTTTACGTTCATCACCTGTCAGTAAATACTCATACTGATATTGCATAATGGCATTCATTGTTTTCAGTAAGGTCTGCTGACGCTGCTTGATTGCATCTATAAACCATTTGGCAGAGTCCAGTTTCTGTTTAACAAATTGTACAGCCTCTTTTAATTTCTTGTCTTTCTGCGCAGCCTTATCATAATGCTGGAACATATCTATATAAGAACGGCTTACTCTTAATTCAGGAGCATTCTTTGAATTTAAGGTCAAAATCAGCACTGAATCATTATTTGAGATATGAAAATCAGGAATAACCTGTAATTGTTTGGTCGTTACCTGGTTTGAATCACCTGGTTTTGGATTAAGACGAAGGATTTCAGCGATGATTTCCTTTAGGTCTTCACTGCTTAATCCTAAAGATTTTTCCAGTTTATCATAGTGTTTTCTGGTAAATTCATCCAGATAATTTTCTACGATCATGATCGCTTTCTGGATAATCGGGTTATGTGCGTCTTTTCTGCGTAATTGTAAAGTCAGACATTCCTGAAGATCTCTGGCAGCAATTCCGGGAGGGTCAAAACTCTGAATAACTTTAAGCATTTCCAGTACATCTTCTTCTTCAACCATCGCATTTTGTGAAAAAGCAAGGTCATCAATCATCGAAGTAACCGGTCTGCGCAGATAGCCGTCATCATCAAGACTGCCAATAATCTGTTTGCCGATAATAAAGTCCTGATCTGATAGTGGAACAAGGTCAAGCTGTTCCTGCAGGCTTTCAAAAAAGGTGCTCTCAATTGCTATTGGAGTCTCTTTTTTCTCTTCATCGTCATCACTGTTATTGTAAGATGTGCTATAGTCATTTCCACTATCATCCTGTAAATAATCATCTACATTAAATTCATCAGTGCTTTCTTCCTTTGAGCCTCCGTCAAAATCATCAGGAGAATCATTCAGATCATCATATTCACTTTTAGGTTCATCAGCAATCATTAAACTTGGGTCTTCGAGTGCTGGATTTTCTTCTAATTCTTCTTTTATTCTGGTATCAAGGGAAACAGTAGGAACCTGCAACAGTTTGATAAACTGAATCTGCTGAGGAGATAACTTTTGAAGTAATTTTTGTTGTAAATGTTGTTTAAGCATGTTTTGTAGAAAAGGTATTATGACCCGTTTCAAAAATAAGCATTTGGTTTATATATCAGCTATAGAGTTGAGCTAATATTGCGTTTGAATGAGTTTTTCCAATAAAAAAGCTTTGTTTTAGTAATAAAGTTTATATTTTTATTGATAGTTGAACACCATGAAAAATTAAAATTATGAGTTTTGTAAAAGAATTTAAGGAATTTGCCTTAAAAGGAAATGTAGTCGACCTGGCAGTCGGTGTGATTATTGGAGGCGCATTCGGTAAGATTGTAACCTCTATGGTTAATGATTTAATTATGCCTCCTGTTAGTTTACTGATTGGAGATAAGGGTTTTATCAATTATTATATACCGCTAAGTGATAAAGTGAGAGATTTCGTTGCCGCTAATCCTACTGCCTCTCTTGAAGATGCAAGAAAAGCAGGTCCGGTATTTGCATGGGGTAATTTCGCGACAGAGGTGATTAACTTTGTTATTCTTGCCTTTATTATTTTTCTAATGGTGAAAGCTATTAATAAATTGAAACGTAAGCAAGAGGAAGTTGTTGCTGCTGAGCCAGTTCCAACAAAAGAAGAAGTATTATTGGGTGAAATCAGAGACTTACTGAAAACCAAAAGTCTTTAAAAAAATAGAAGGGTTTGTTTTTTTTACGACCCCTGATTTTTTAAAAAAAAAGAGGCTTCCCTGTAAATTACGGGTTAGCCTCTTTTTGCTTTCAGGACAATGATCAGCAGGTCGCCTGTTTGAAATTTAAACAGGTATTTATTTCGTTACATTGTTTGTTATAATCATATAATCTCCAAGATTAGCCTGTTTTGACCAGTCTGGCTCTAAAGTATCTTTACCGGCAAAGCATGAAATATTTACGAGTTTAAGTTTGGGTGCATATTTTTGGAGTTGTGCAAAGGTGCCCAGATGTTCATCACTATGAAATCTGCCATTAACCTGAAATATCTTTTTCTTAGGGTTCAGTTTTGCATATCTGGCAATTGACCAGGCCATCGTAGCGTCCCACAGGTTTTGTGTCTGGAAAATTTTCATTCCTCCCATATCATGACCACCCAGCGTTTCTATGAATTTTTCATAATATCTTCCTGTTGCGGTATCAATAGGTAGCGGTGGAAGAAATGATTTTGAAGCTTCCGGGAAATCATTCAGTTTAGTTAAGCCCGAAAAGGTAACTGCATTGCTATATCTTGTTGCGGCATTTGCACCAATTGCATCAGTCTTATACTGACGGGCCAGCTCAATCAATGGTTTGTAATCCTTATAGTTATTCCAGGCACGTGCCTCTTTAATAAAGTTCTTTTCAGAAATCGCTGCAGCAAGATATTCATTGATCACTGGTTGTACATCGGTTGCAAACATCTCCAGTGAAAGCGCGGTACCAGGGTAGGACCGGATCATTTGAAGAAAAATATCGGCTTCCAGTAAATGTCCAATAGAATCATTGTGTTCTTCGCCAAAAAATAGTACGTCTACATTTTTCATGTTCCTGACTAATTCTTCAACACTAATAGTCTTTCTGGTTTTTGTTTCAAATATTTTATAAGATTGATTAGTCTGCTGAGCAAATAAAACTGTAGGAATCAATAGCCATGCGAAGGTCAGGAGTTTCTGTTTCATTGTTATCTGGTGTTAATTTATTATTTTTCAAAGTAACATATAATTCACCGTCGAAAAAATGATGTTCACCGAGATTTTACAGCTGTACGGGTGATTCCTGTTTAGCAATCATGATTTAAGCCTTAGTTTTGGAGTATAATAAATGAATATAAAAGACAATGGAAAATAATAAATATAAAAACCGGTCTAACAGCGTGTGGAGTGGTTTGATACTTTTGATTATCGGAGCAGTTTTTCTGCTTAGAAATTTTGGGTTTGATATCCCTTACTGGGTATTTAGCTGGCCCAGCCTGTTAATCTTAATCGGTTTGGTAATTGGTGCCAAACGCAATTTTCACGGAGGAGGATGGCTGGTTATGGTATTGATCGGGGGATTTTTCACCTTGCAGAATATAACAGATTTTAATTTTACCCAATATTATATTGGTGCCGGGTTTGTAATTTTAGGTTTGTTTTTAATCTTTAAGCCACGCAGAGCCAAAAGGGACTGGTATGGTAATAGATGCAGGGACCACAGGTATTCAGGAATTTACGGCTGGTCGGGTGATCGCAATAAACCGGCCGACCCATTGAGTAATCCGGCAGATACACAAACTGATGCTGAAGGGGCACAAGGACCATTATTTACTGATCCTGCTGATCCCAATGCCAGAACTTCTGCGAATGAAAATGATTTTATCGATGCGGTAAATGTATTTGCGGGCAGTAAACGACAGGTTTATTCAAAAAGCCTCAAAGGAGGAGATATTGTTTCTGTCTTTGGAGGCTGCGAACTTGATCTGACACAGGCAGATTTTCAGGATAATGTAACCCTGGATATTGTAGCCATATTTGGCGGAGTTAAATTAATTGTTCCGCCATCATGGGTTGTCAGGTCTGAAGTGAGCCCGATATTTGGTGGACTGGATGATAAGCGCTCCGTTAATCCGGTTACCAGTGAACCCATTAAAATCATTACGATAAAAGGAGTAGCTTTATTTGGTGGGGTAAGCATACACAATTACTAAAGAATAAGCTGTGACTGATAATCCTCTGTTAACAAAAAAAGCACAAAAAACAGCAGTAGTTCTCTTCCTGTTATGGGTAGTTGCTTTCATACTGCTGTTTTTTTATACCCTGAATTTTAACTGGTATGTGTCTGTAGCAGATAGCCTGATTACAAACACGCTACTGGCCTGTTCATGTGTAATTGTCAGCACTGTACTGAGATATTATCAGCCCAAGGATGAAATTGTATTGTTTGTTCTTGTGCTGACTATTGCATTTTCAGTACTGATTTCTTTTTTATGCAGGATATTACTGAGTCATATTTTTATTCATGAGCGTACCTATCTGAATTTTCTTGATTTTTCGCTAATATTCAGGTTTATCGTGATTTTTGTTTTTCTGGCCTGGTGTGCATTTGTGAATGTATTATGGTACAGGCTCGAAGAACAGTCTGAAATGCAGGAGCGCCTGCATACTGCACAGAATTTAGCTAAAGAAGCAGAGCTAAACAAACTGAGACATCAGTTGCAGCCTCATTTTTTGTTTAACAGTTTAAACTCTGTATATGCACTGACCATTGTTAATCCGAAAGAAGCAGGAACAATGATTACAAAACTGGCCTCTTTTTTAAGGGGAACGCTGAAAAGAGATGATGAAGTTTGGGTAAGTGTGGCAGAGGAGATGGAATATATCCAGCTATATCTGGATATTGAAAAAGTGAGATTCAGTCACCGGTTAAATCTGGATATCAGTATTGAAGAAGATACATTGTCGCTCACTTTACCAGGGACATTGCTGCAGCCCATTGTTGAGAATGCTATAAAATTTGGTCTTTATAATACTTCGGCCGCCATTATGATCGCTGTTTCAGTAAAAGTAGAAAATGAAGTATTAACGATCAGTGTATGCAATCCCTATGATCCTGATATGAAAGCTACCGAAGGAACAGGTTTTGGACTGAGTGCGATCCGCAGAAGATTATACCTGCTTTTTGCAGATAATACACTTTTACAAACCGCTTCTACAGCAGATAATTTATATATTACTACGCTTAAAATACCACAGAAACTATGATACGCACTATCCTTATTGATGATGAGCCTCTGGCCCGGGATGTTGTAAAACACTATTTGAAAAATTTTCCTGAAATAGAAATTATTGCAGAATGTAATGACGGTTTTGAAGGATTAAAGGCTATTGCTGCTTTTCGTCCGGATTTTATTTTCCTGGATATACAAATGCCTAAAATCAATGGTTTTGAAATGCTCGAACTGGTAGAATCCCCGCCAGCAGTAATATTTACGACTGCATTTGATGAATATGCAATCAAGGCTTTTGAAGTAAATGCGGTGGATTATTTATTAAAACCGATAGAACAGGAAAGATTTGAGCAGGCTATGCAAAGACTTCCTTTAAAGCTAAAACAGCCCGAACTTACTCAGGATTTGCTGGAAACGGCTGCACTGAGTCCTGCACAGCATAACAGGGTGGTCGTGAAAAGCAATGGCGTAATCAAAATTATTGCTGTAACTGATATTCATTATCTGGAAGCTGATGATGATCATGTGAAACTGAGTACTACTGACGGAATTTTTTATAAAAACAAGACCATGAGTTTTTTTGAAAAAACGCTGGATAACGAACAATTTATAAGAATTCATCGCTCATATTTAATTAATCTTGCCCAGGTAACTAAAATAGAACTGAAAGAAAAAGATAATTATATTGTACTTTTGAAATCGGATATCTGGTTGCCTGTCAGCAAAACAGGCTATATTAAACTCAAGGCCGCGCTTGGTTTATAGGGCCTCCTTAAATAAAAATGCAAACACATGCTGCATGTATTTGCATTTAAGAAAAAATCACATTATATTTGCACCTCTCAATTAAAAAATAATAGTTAAGATATCATACAGTTATGAAAAGAACATTCCAACCTTCGCAAAGAAAGAGAAGAAACAAACACGGCTTCCGCGAAAGAATGGCTACAGCAAACGGTAGAAGAGTATTAGCTTCTCGCCGTGCAAAAGGAAGAAAAAAATTATCAGTTTCTGACGAACGTCGTCACAAAGCATAATTTTGATTGCAGCACTTTAAGTGCTGGCAGATCATTTAATCTGCAAATCTGCGATCAAAAACATGAAAAATTTTACCAAAGAAGAACGGTTATGCAGCAGGAAATTATTAGACCTGCTATTTAAGAACGGTTCTTCTTTTTTAGTATATCCCTATCGGGTTTCCTATCTGTTTATACCGGAGAAAAATACCTTTCCCGTTCAGGTAGTGGTTAATGTATCTAAAAAAAGGTTCAAACGTGCGCATGACAGAAACCTGATCAAGCGCAGAATACGGGAAGCTTACAGATTACAGAAATCATCAGCTCTCTATCCTTTATTGAATCATCCTGATCAGTTATTATTGCTTTCTCTCCAATTTGTTGGAAAGGAACACTATGATTTTACTTTTTTTGAAAAAAAACTGGGGATTGCATTAAAAAAACTGATTTTAACTATTGAAGCCGATGCGGGTTTATTAAAGATCAAACCACAGGCCCCAGGGCAGGATATTACTGAATCAACTCCAAAAGATGAAACTGATTAAGCAAATCATTGGCTGGTTCTTTCTGGCACTGATCAGATTCTATCAGTTGTTCTTATCGCCTTTACTGGGGGCGAGTTGTCGTTTTACGCCTACCTGTTCTCAGTATGGAGTGGAAGCAATTAAAAAACACGGTCCTTTTAAAGGAGGCTGGTTAACATTAAAACGTATCGGACGTTGTCATCCCTGGGGAAAACACGGACATGATCCTGTTCCATAATAATAGAGCCTTCCTTAAATTTTAAATCAACTATATTTGCCTTAATGGTTACTATACTTCAACTAGAAACAGCTACTCAGGTATGCTCTGCAGCATTATCTGTCAATGGAGAAACGATTGCTTTAAAAGAACTTGCGGCCCAGAATATACATGCTGGCAGTCTCACGCTGTTTATCAGTGAGGTTATGGAAAAGGCGGGACTTGCTTATGCTGATCTGGATGCCATTGCAGTCAGCAAGGGGCCTGGTTCTTATACAGGACTCAGAATTGGTGTTTCTACTGCAAAAGGACTTTGTTATGCACTGGATAAGCCTTTAATTGGTGTAGATACACTAAAAATGATGGCTCAGGGTTTTTTACAGGCAACTGCAGATTACACTGGTTTGGTCTGTCCGATGATAGATGCGAGAAGGATGGAAGTTTTTACGGGTTTGTATGATACTCAACTGGCAGAAGTTCTGGCTGTTGAAGCAAAGATCATTGATGAGACTTCTTATCAGGAGCAATTAAGCAAACAACTGATCACGTTTATTGGTGATGGTGCAATGAAATGCAGTGAAACTATTTTGTCTGCCAATGCAGCATTCTCTGCACTTAATTTTAATTCTGCGGCAAATATGAGCAGCCTGGCTTATGCGGCCTTCACAGCTGGTCATTTTGAAGATGTAGCCTATTTTGAACCTTATTATCTGAAGGATTTTGTGATTACACAAGCCAAAAAGAAAGTCTGATCAGCAAAACAGCGTACCGGGATAGTTATTTCTTTTTAAATATCCCGAACAGTTTGGCAAAGAATCCTTTTTTATCTATTTCATCCCCAACTCCAGGCATATAACTGCTGTTTTGAGGATGCTCTACCGTATAACCAAATTTAATACCGACTCCCATATAAACCGAGGCTCCAGCATATCTCTGGTCTGGTGTGGTTGGCTGCTGATGGTATGCCGCCGATTTTAGCACATTATCACTACCCAGGAAAAATTCGAAATTAGGTGTCTGATATTTAGCCTGCGTACCCAGCATCATAAACCCATTTAAATTATAGATAGGTGAAAGGCTCACCGAAAATTCGTTGTAGGCGAAATTATTGACCAAAGCAATATCGCCTCCTTTATTCCACAGATTTTTAGAGACAATAAAATTGGGAGTATAAAACTCAAATCTTTTAGAAATCAGGAAATCTGCCTTAGCATTGGTGGCAGAATAAAAACTCTTTTGCTGATCGCGGTTAATGAATTCATCTTCAAATTGCTTTTCTAAAGTTTTGCCCGGAGAAAGATTATTGACAATGACTTCTCCATCAGGAACCACTATAGAATGAGAGCTTTTATTCCATCTGATAAAACCCAGATCTTTGATGCTTCCCATTAAAAAGTAACCTGTTTTTGAAGTATAGGTAGTACCAAAACCAACGGATAACCCGGGGTTTTTAAAATTGGGGATCAGTGTGTTTGCATCCAGTTCTTTTGCCCGTAAAAAGTTTGATTTATAAGTTCCCTGAAATCCTACGGTAAGCTGCTGGGCAGCATTGTTAAACTGGATATCAGATTGTGTGATGTCAATTTTATTGTAGGTTATACCACTCAATAAGCTCAGTTTTACACCAAAAGCCAGTCTTTTATCAATGTTTTCCCGGTAGTTCATGCTGAACTGATGGTAAGATTGACCGTAGCCGTTGCCGTTGAAAGGAGAGTCCTGGTTTTGGTTAAATCTTCTAAAATCATCGAAAGCAACCAGTGTCTCATTCGTATAATCGGCAAAAGCATCTGAACGCATCTGCCAGGAGAAACCCAGTTCCTGATGGTCTTTATAAGATTTGAAAATCCGGAAGCTAAACAAATAGATGTTTGAGCTTTGATAGGCCTGATTTCTGGCATTATCGCCGATAGGAATACCTGAGGTGCGATAAACACGATCATTGATGTAACTTCTAAGGCTGTAATTTGCATCTCCTTTATTTGCTGCATTCAGGCCAAAATAGGGCAGCAGGAAATTGGAAGCGTACTTACGTGAAGAATCCAGGACAAATGCTTTCTGGGCTGGATTTTCAAAAGCGTCAAATAGTGTTTTGGTATTAAACAGCCCGTATTGTTGTGCCTTGATTTGAGTAGAAAGAATTAAAAAAAGGCCCAGTATAAGGTATCTTTTTGCCATAAGTTGAAAGCTGTGTTTTTTTCTGTTCAAATTTAATTAGCTGATTTTAAACAGGTATTTAAATATGGTAATTAAAAAAATAGATAGCGACTATTAATTTGTTAAATTTTCAAGGGTATCAGGAATGATTTCAGGTACAGTATTGATCAGCAGATTAGTTTGAAACGCTCCTTTATCGCCATTTAACTGATAAATCAGCGAAGTAAATTGTTCCAGCCCCTGTTTTTTAATGAAATGATTATAATAGGGGGTATAGATTGTTCTTCTGGCCAGATCGACAGAATTTTTCCGGTTCACGTAGTAGGTGACGTTTGCTGTTTTTGAAATCTGGCTATATACATTGATATAATCAGGGGTATTAATCAGTAATTTATTTTGATGATAATCATCTAAAAATGACCGGAGTGCTCCGGGTTGATTTGAAATGATCATATAATTATCAATTATAGTGTAATATGGTTTAGTGAATGATTTAAAAGGTTCCCCGAAGTAACAGTATAAAAGACCTGATTTTTTGAATTTTTTAATATCCGGATTATAATCCTCACTCATATCCAGTAAAAGTTGTTTAACCTTATCACCATTGGTCAGGTTGATGGCAGCCAGATTTTCGGATGATTTAAGCTGAAAAGTGATCAGCTGATTCTGAAAATATACCGGGAAAATTTTCTCTGCATCTAAATGATATTCTTTGTTGAAACTGCTGATTGTATTCTTAATTTTCTGGTTTTCCCCGTTAATCAAAAACCAGTTACTCAGCGTTTTTCTCCAGGAGTTATAGTCACTCAGTGCATATAAACGGAAATTTGCAGTATTTTCTGGTAAAAGATTATCTATACTGTTTTTTTGAGGAGAAAGGGCTGCAAACAGGCTCAGGTAATTCTTCTGATCATTTAGCTGGGAGCTCCCGTTGAAAAATAATCTTTCTTTACTAAAGTTATAATTGAGGGTTGAAAAAGAATTCTGATGGTTAAATACCGAAAGTCCTCCGTTTAAATGACCGGGCAGCATTGATTTTAATAAGGCAGGAATCTTGTTGAAATCTATATACAGATTACCCAGACTGTTTTTGCTGAATTTTCCGCTCGATTTGATGTAAGCTACAAAATGATTATTCTCTTCATCAGAAACAGCAGAAATTGCTGCTTTTACCGGCGCAGGGCTGTTGGAAAGTAAAATCAGGTTCTTTTCTACATTCAGATAAAAAGAGGCACTGTCATTCAAGGTCAATTTAGCTATACCATCCTCCGTTCTGATATTTATTCCTGTCGATTTTAAAGTGTTGAACAGCTTCTGTTTTTCCAGTTCATCATTGAGCTGGGTACTGATAAGATAATCAACAGTTTTGTTCGCACCGGCAGAAAAACTGATAAAGATATTTCTATTGCCAATCATATGATTCATTGCAGAATTAGCTGTGAGCTTGTTTTTTAGCAAACTAAGCTGACTGAATTTTTCTGGTCCAAGCAGTTTCTGAAAAAAATCCTGCCCCTTCAATATGTCGAATATGCTTTTGTCATTCCGGATGCAGAAGACCAGGCCGGAGTTTGCTGTGGCGGCATATAAACTGGTTTCTTTATAGGTTGTTTCCTGATTCAGTCTGGAGAAATACAGGTAAGCCATACCCACAATCGCTGCGAATAAAGTAAATAGGGTGAAATATATCTTTTTCATTTGTGTTTAAGCACGGGCTTATGACAAATTTACGCTAATTGTTGATCATTAGGTGATATTTTCTTTGTAAAGACTAAGATATTAGCTGCTGTTAACTTATGTTAGTCGCTATGTTCTGCTTACTATTGAAACGGGGTTGATACGGGGTTGAAGCGGGGTTGAAACGCCCCGACCCGTATCAACCCCGTTTCAAACCCGTATCAATGGCGTATTAAACCTAACTACAGTATAGGCTTAATAGCAGTCATGGGTAGCGCAAAACAGAGCTCTACCTTATACCTTATCTTACTGTCTGATTATGGACTTACTTTGGATATTGGGATCAGTAATTTTTATTTGGCAGCTGATATGTTTCATCTTATTTGATAAACAGCTGTAAATCTTGAAGAAAAGCATCCGGGAAATGGTTTAAAATAGAATTAGTTTTAAATTTTAAAGCAGCCGGAATAAATAATTTACAAGCAGAGTTAACAAAAATGCATTTAGGTTGCGTAATTTTGTGAGGCTGGAATTAAGACAAATCGAATGAACAGAAGAATAATTTTGACGGCTTCTTTTTTTGGGGCTGTAGCGGTAATATTAGGTGCATTTGGTGCGCATGGGTTGAAAAGTATGATTTCAGCCGATCAGCTGGCCATCTGGGCAAAAGGAATCGAATATCAGTTTTATCATACTTTTGCACTGTTGTTTCTGTCTACTTTTGCAAGATTCAGAAATAAACTGGTTGATATTGCCTATTACTGCTTCACAATTGGTATCCTGTTCTTTTCTGGATCCCTTTATCTGCTGGCCACCCGCGAGGTACTGCAGTTAAGCTGGGTAAATATAGTGGGTCCGATTACTCCTCTGGGAGGATTATTATTAGTTGCAGGCTGGATTTCTCTATTTTTCGCCGCATTAAAAAACAGATAAATGCAGGAATTTAATGATATAGCTTTTGCCGAAAGGGATACGCTGTTTATAGAGGTTATTTTGCCGCTCTCTCTTTCAAAAAACTATATCTATCGTGTTCCGTTTGAACTGAATGAACATATAGCCATTGGTAAAAGGGTAATAGTTCAGTTTGGAAAGAATAAGATTTATACCGCACTGATCAGAAGTATCAGTCAGACTGCTCCGGAAATATATCAGGCTAAATACATTATAGATGTAATTGATGAACATCCTGTTGTAAATGACATGCAGCTGAAGTTCTGGAACTGGATGACAGCATATTATTTGTGTAATGAAGGAGAAGTAATGTCTGCGGCGCTTCCTGCGGGATTAAAACTAGCCAGTGAGACTATTATTATCCTTCGGGAAGAAGCTTCATTAGAAGAGCTTGATATTACTGATAAGGAGAACGTTCTGGTGACTGCACTGGAAAAACAGAAGCGGCTGACCGTAGATCAGATTTCCAGGTTGTTAGGACAGAAAACGGTATTTCCGTTAATCAGATCTCTTTTGGATAAGGAGGTTATTTACATTGCAGAAGAGGTTGTAGAAAAATATAAACCTTTATTAAAGTCCTATATTACCCTGAATCCGTTCTATCAGGAAGAAGGGAATTTCAAACATCTTTTTGAGGTACTGGAACGTGCCCCAAAACAACTTGATGCACTGCTGACTTATATTAAACTTTCCAAATCGGGAATAGATATCTCCAGACAGCAATTACTGGAAGACAGCAGCTGTGGTCAGGCGGCATTGAAATCTCTGCTGGATAAGGAGATATTCTTCCTTAAAAAGAAAGTAGTGAGCCGTTTAAATGATGAATCTGATGATATGATTCTGAATTTTAAACTGAGTGCTGCACAAAGTGTGGCCCTGCAACGTATTGAGACCGAATTTCAGACTAAAGATGTTGTTTTATTACATGGAATAACGGCATCCGGTAAAACCCAGGTTTATATTAAGCTGATTGAACAGGCAATTGAAAAAGGAGGACAGGTATTATTTCTGCTGCCGGAAATTGCACTGACCACGCAGATCGTAGAAAGAATAAAGCGCTATTTTGGAGATGCTATTGGTGTATATCATTCTAAATTCAATGATAACGAACGCGTGGAAATCTGGAACAGTGTGATGAATGGTAAATATAAGATTGTTCTGGGTGCCCGTTCTGCTGTATTTTTGCCTTTTAAAGAGCTGAAACTGATCGTGGTTGATGAAGAGCATGAATCATCCTATAAGCAGAATGAGCCGGCTCCGAGATACCAGGCAAGAGATGCTGCTGTTTACCTGGCACATCTGCATCAGTCAAAAATAATATTGGGATCGGCTACGCCATCCATTGAAAGTTATTATAATGCATTAAATCATAAATATGGTTTGGTAACCCTGAATGAAAGATTCGGAGGGGTAGAACTGCCGCTGCAGGAAGTGGTTGGGATCGCTGAAGAAACTAAGAAAAAGAAAATGGTTTCTTATTTTTCCAGTGTATTGATTGATGATATTGCTGCAACACTGGAAAGAAAAGAACAGGTAATTCTTTTTCAGAACCGCAGGGGCTATGCAACAATCATGATTTGTAAAACATGCGGTTTTGCGCCCAAATGTGTAAACTGTGATGTGAGTCTGACTTTTCATAAAAGCAGTGGTAAGCTACATTGTCATTATTGCGGATATCATGAGAGCAGTATGAATATTTGCCCTGCCTGTGGTTCAGTGCATATTGAACAGAAAGGTTTTGGAACTGAAAGGGTAGAAGAAGAGTTAAGTCTTATTTTTCCGGACGTGAAAATTGCCAGATTGGATGTGGACAGTACCAGAACCAAAAATAGTCTGCAGAAGATTATTGGTGATTTCCAGGAAAAGAAAACAGATATCTTAATAGGTACACAGATGGTTGCTAAAGGACTCGATTTTGATAATGTAACATTGATTGGTGTGATTAATGCCGATACCTTACTGAATTATCCTGATTTCAGAGCATTTGAGCGTAGTTATCAATTGTTATCACAGGTGGCTGGCCGTGCAGGGAGGAGAGATAAACAGGGGAAGGTTTGTATTCAGGCTTATGATGCTGATCACAGGATTATTAAGCAGGTAGTTGATAATAATTATCTGGAAATGTATAATGATGAGATTGCTGAACGTAAGCAGTTTCATTATCCGCCTTTTACCAGACTGATTTTTATCAACATGAAACATAAGGACTCTAATATATTAAATGCAGCTTCTGCGCGTTTCGCAGCCATGCTCAGAGTCCAATTGGGTACCAGAGTATTGGGACCGGAACAACCTCTGGTGTCCCGGATCCGGAATTACTATATCAAACAACTGATTATTAAATCTGATAAAACTACAGCTATTCAAAAAGTTAAAGCTGTATTAAAGCAAACTATTACAGACTTTAATGCAGAAAATACTTTTAAAGGCGTGATCATACAGATTGATGTAGATCCTTATTAGTAATCTGCAGGGATTTACAGCAGGCTGCATTTTTTTGAGATTAATATTTGTTACCTAAGTGGATCTGTATGCCTATGGTTATTGGAGTAAACAGGAATTCCTTTTTGTGCTCTGAAGTTTCTGTCACCAGAAAAGAAGGGTCCTGTTTAATGATCCGGCTGTGTAAATTGGAATAATAGAATTCAAGGCTCCCTTCTGCAAAAACAGAAATCAGTTCTACGGGGGTAATCCTTATCCCTAAGGAAGGGGCTAATGTAACACCATTTTTAACGGTTTCCAGCTGTGATATATCGGATATGGTTCTCTGCAGACTAATATAGTTCTGTATGCCATTAAAGCGGTTGTATCTGTATCCGAGATCAAATGCAAGATAGGGTTGGATATGGGAATAATTAAGACTTTTTTCAAACCCGAGTTTGACTCTGTAATCTGTAACCTGACCATTGTCCAGTTCACAATTTGTACAATCACTCTGGAACTGAACCGATTTATTATTGATGAAACTTCCACTTACACGGTAACTGATCTGCCGGTCATTGACTTTAAACATTCCACCATTAAAATTTGTAGTCAGATATTTTAATGGGTCCTGATTAGCTATTCTTGGCAACTGCATAATGCTGATCGCATTCAACCCTATACTGTAGATGTTGTTTTCTTGTGAAAATACAGGTAAAGCCAAAATAAATATAAGGAACAGAGAGAGCGTTGTCTGTTTCATAAGCTTTTAATTGTCATTTGGTTAGATAAAAATATGCAATATTGTGCAGTAGAAATCAGAACCGTATGAAAATATATTTAAATGTATTTATTGGAAAAAAACACCTGATTATTTAAATAAGATTTCTTTTTCATCTTTAGGAAGTCAAAAAAATATTCTTTCTCTTAACACATATAGATGTTGTTTAAGATTTGATCTGTTGGACTTTACAGGGATCAGCTTAAATTCCTCGAATTAAAACCTTAAAAATCGGTTTCAAAGAAGTATTTTTGGTTCAATGGCATACAAGTTTGTAGATAATTACCGGGAAAGGGGAGCAAGGAAGAAATTGGTTGAACATCTTAAGTCCAGAGGAATAGCTGATAGTCGTGTTCTTCAGGCAATTGGGAAAGTACCGAGACATTTTTTCTTTGATGAAACATTCTGGAACCAGGCTTATAAAGATATTGCATTCCCTATTGGTGACGGGCAAACCATTTCTCAGCCCTATACCGTTGCTTATCAAAGTGAATTGCTGCATATCAGCAAAGGGGATAAGGTGTTGGAAATTGGTACCGGTTCAGGTTATCAGACCTGTATACTTATGGAGCTGGGTGCCGAGGTATTTACTATTGAAAGACAGGAAAGTATTTATAATCATACGCTGAAAGTATTACCGGGGATGGGATATAAGGCTCATTTCTTTTATGGAGATGGTTCAATGGGGATCGCCGAACATGCTCCCTATCATAAAATTATCGTAACAGCAGGTGCACCTTTTGTTCCTGAAATTTTATTGAAGCAGCTTAAAATAGGAGGAATCCTGGTGATCCCGGTAGGTAATGAACATTCGCAGGTAATGGTTACTGTTATCAGGGTTAGCGAAACTGAATATGAAAAGTTCGAACTCGATACTTTCAGATTTGTACCGCTCGTAGGAGACCAGGCCTGGTAATTAACCTTTTATTGCCCGGTCCATTTCACGTTTGGATTCACGGTCTTTGATACTATCTCTCTTATCAAAATCTTTCTTACCCTGTGCCAGTGCGATTTCTATTTTTGCAAAACCTCTTTCGTTAGTGAAAATACGCAGGGGAACAATGGTATATCCTTTTTCTTCACTTCTGAATTTTAGCTTTTTCAGTTCCTTTTTTTGTAAAAGTAATACTCTGTCACGTTTAATGTCATGATGGTGGAAAGAGCTGTGGCTGTATTCTGAGATATGAAGGTTTCTTACGTACAGTATATTATCGATGAACATACAGAAGGCATCACTCATATTGGCTTTGCCTTGTCTGATGGCTTTTATTTCTGTTCCCAGTAAGGCCAGACCAGCATTGTATTTATCAACAATATGGTAATCAAAGTATGCTCTTTTATTTTTTATTTGAATGTCGTTCGCCATAGAATCAGCTAATATCTGAAAGAATTGCCGATTTACAGCAATTCTTTCAGAATTTAAACAGGATTTTACAATGTATAGAGGATTATCTGACTACTAAAACAGGAATAGTAATTTTGTGTCTTACTGCTTCGACAGTTGTCCCGAATATCAGATCTTTTAAGCCTTTGTGACCGTGGGCTCCCATAACCAGTAATTGCAGGTCATTGTTCCTGGTGATTTCTGCGATTGCGCCCGGTGCTCCCCCAAAGCCTATATGAGGGATACCGTGATAACCCAGATTGGCCAGGTTCTGACAATATTTCTTCAGATTTTCGGCATCACTCAATGTTTCGTGATCCAATGCTGATTCTCCATGATACCTTGCACCTGCAGTTTCAACGATATGAATTAAATGATAATCTGCCTTTTTTCCACCCTGGATCAGGGCATGACGGATAGTATTTAAATCGTTCCTGGAAAAGTCTACGGTAATACCTATCCTGGTATAATGAATCTGTGCAATTGGCTCAATATCCAGTGCATTACCATGTGGTATATTTTTCTCCGGTTTATCCTTGGCTCCGAACATTGGATATACAAAAACATATAATAAAAGCAGCCCGATGAGGATAGCCACCGGTATAATCAGGATATTGATATACCAGCCATCAGAAGCACTTGCCCATCCTGAAATCTCTTCTATAACCAGTTTTATATTCAGCGCTACAATTACTGCAGCACTGATCCATGCTAATATTTTGACCCATAGTTTAATCGCAAAACCTTTCATTTCTTTTTTATCCGAAGTGAAGTGAATCAGTGGGATTACCGCAAAGCCCAGCTGTAAACTTAAGACTACCTGGCTTAAAATAAGCAGGCCGCTCAGTGCATCATTACCGAAGTATAAGATCGTGAAAAAAGCTGGGATAATGGCTAGTAAACGGGTAATCAGACGTCTCAGCCAGGGCTGAATCCTAAGATTCAGGTGTCCTTCCATCACAATCTGCCCGGCAAGTGTACCGGTAATTGTTGAACTCTGACCAGCCGCAATCAGCGCTATAGCAAAAAGACTTGGTGCTACCCCGCCGAAAATATGACCAAGTAATTTATAAGCATCCTGTATTTCTGCAACTTCATGTAATCCGTTTTTGTAAAAGGCTGCTGCCGCAAGAATAAGAATCGCAGCATTCACAAAAAAGGCAAGGTTAAGGGCAACTGCAGTATCTATAAAGTTGAATTTTATGGCTTCTTTAATGCCCTTGTTGTCTCTTTCAAACTTCCTTGTTTGTACCAGCGAAGAGTGCAGGTACAGGTTATGGGGCATTACTGTTGCTCCAATAATTCCGATTGCAATATAGAGTGCCTGTCCGGATAGTACAGAAGGCTCCAGGCCTTTAACAATCTCTTTCAGAGAGGGCTCAACAATAAACATTTCGACTAAAAATGAGATGCCTACAATGAAAACCATAGAAACAATGAAAGTTTCCATTTTACGCATTCCTTTATTCATCAGGAAGAGAAGTAAGACCGTATCAAAAATGGTTATACTGATACCCCAGATTAGCGGTAACCCGAAAAGCAGGTTAAGACCAATTGCCATTCCTATAATTTCGGCCAGATCACAGGCAACGATCGCTGTCTGTGCTAGACCGAATAACGGAATATTTACCCATTTGGGATAAGCATTTCTCGAAGCCTGAGCCAGATCAAGACCTCTTACTATCCCTAATCTTGCGCTCAGGGATTGCAACAGCAGGGCAATCAGATTTGACATCAGTAATACCCAGATTAGCTGATAACCAAATTTACTACCTCCGGCAAGATCTGTAGCCCAGTTGCCGGGGTCCATATAACCTACACTGACCAGATAGGCCGGGCCTATAAATGATAGTATCCTTCTCCATCCCGTACGTTTACCAGTATCTACACTCTGATGTACTTCACTTAATGATTCTGTATTCTTCATTAGTTAAAAAAAATAAATTATTGACTCTTCTCAGGCTAATTTGAGCAGGATATGCTGTGCTACTTTTTTACTTACGTTAATTTTCTGGTTATTCACCTGGAGTTCTACTGAACCGTCGTAATCTGTGACTCCGATTACCTGGACAAGAACACCTATAGTTAACCCCAGTTTTTCAAGATGGATTAAAAATGGAGAGGTGTGTTCACTTACACCAACAATAATCCCGCTTTTTCCGTTTTCCATTTCATGAAGATGTATGTTTTCAAAGTATTCGAAATTTCCATCCTGATCAGGAATAGGGTCACCGTGGGGATCTCTTTTTGGAAAACCCAGAAAATCATCTAAACGTTCAACCAGTATGGCTGAATTAATATGTTCCAGCTCTTCTGCAATATCATGAACCTCATCCCATTTGAATTTCAGCTTTTCAACGAGAAACACTTCCCAGAGTCTGTGTTTCCTGATCACTTTGATCGCAGCGGCTTTTCCTTTTTCAGTTAATGTTACCCCCTGGTACTTGATGTAATCAATTAATTCCTTGTCTGATAGCTTTTTAAGCATGTCTGTTACTGAAGCAGCTTTGGTATTCATTCCATGAGCTATGGCGTTGGTTTGTACTGTACCGGTATCTGCCTGAGACAAATGATAGATGACTTTAAGATAATTTTCTTCGGTAAATGAGTGCATTATATTGACCTAATAATAGTTTTAGATAAATCTAAAAATTTTTAATAGAATAATGCATAATTTTTATGTTTATTTTTAGAATTAAATTTGGTAAATAAGGTGTTCTTATTCTACCTTTGGATTCAAGATCGGAAAAATGGCAGCAGAATTAGATAAGATAGATTTTAAAATACTTAAACTTTTACAGGAAAACGGCAGAATAACCAATTTGCTTTTATCACAGGAAATAGGTTTGTCTCCTGCACCTACACTGGAAAGAGTAAGAAAACTGGAGATGTCCGGTTTCATTAAGAGTTACCACGCACTGGTAGATGAAGAAAAACTAGGTTTGGGAATCAAAACCTTTATCCAGGTACAATTGGATTTTCATAAAAATAATACGATTCAGATTTTTCTTGATGAGGTGAATCAGATAAAAGAAATTACCGAATGTCACCACGTGACAGGACAGGCAGATTTTCTTTTAAAAGTATATGTAAGTGATATTAAAGCTTATGAACGCCTGATTATGGATAAAATCAGTAAAATCAGTGTAGTCAAAACTTTTCAGACTATGATGATTATGTCAACGACCAAGAAAGAACCAATTGTTCCATTGGAATACTAAAAGGGTTAACTGGCAGATCAGCTGATCTGCCAGTTAACTGGCTTTTTGCCTTCGGCAATTAAAATTTCATTTGTTCTGGAAAAATGCCTGCAGCCAAAAAATCCCGTATAAGCGGAAAAAGGTGAGGGGTGAGCCGACTTTAAAACGGTATGTTTTTTCTCATCAATCAATATAGCTTTCTGCTGGGCAAATCTGCCCCATAATAAAAATATAAGTCCCGCTTTTTTTTCTGACAACTGACTGATCGCCTGGTCTGTAAATGCTTCCCAGCCTTTACCCTGATGGGATCCCGGTTCATGTGCTCTGACTGTCAGTGATGCATTAAGTAATAAAACCCCTTCATCTGCCCATTGAGTCAGGTTACCGTGATTTGGTGTTTTAAATCCTTCAATGTCTGTCTCCAGTTCCTTATAGATGTTTTTTAAGGATGGGGGAGTAGCCACTCCTTTTTGTACAGAAAAAGAAAGACCATGGGCCTGACCTACTCCGTGATAGGGATCCTGACCCAGAATGACTACTTCGACTTTGTCAAAAGGAGTATGATTAAAGGCGGCAAAGATATCTGCTCCCTTAGGATATACTGTCTTACCTGTTTCTTTTTCCTGCAACAGAAATGCTTTCAGGTTTTTCATGTATTCCTTTTCAAATTCAGGTTCCAGGACGTTTAACCAGCCTGGTTCTAATGCTGCTGACATGTTTTAATTATTTTTATTCAAGAGTTTAACCATATCGTGTTCCAGTGTAACCAGCGGTGACTCTGTAATCCGAGCTATTTCTTTCTGATTTTTTCTGATCATAAAGGTAGGAACCTTTTCGATATTCAGGTTTTCAGTTAAGCCTCCCATTACTTGTTTTGATTCATCCACAAAAATCAGGGTAACAGCATTCTCTGCTATGCCTGTCTGATCCAGTATTTTGTAGAAATGGGGCACATGTAATCTGCTGTCTGAACACCAGGTACCCAGTACAATGATTACTTCTTTATCTGCAAGCAGTGATTTCAGATTTTGTACAGCTGTAAAATCGGGCTGATAAACAGTATATTCTGTAGTATACTTCTCTTTCATCTCCGGAGATTCCATTAATTTCTCACGGCCGGATTTATCGGACATCATCTTATTGCAATTTAATTATAAATATTTCTCTTACCTGTATCAGCTGTCTGGTTTTCCAAAGCTATCCGGAACAGGCTGTGACAAAGATAAGCATCAGAATGAGATAAATATTTTTTATGCTTATCTGATTTTTGGTATATAAACACGATATTTGCACGAAATAATTAAAAATAGATATGCCAAACATAGTAAGACTTATCGCAGCTTTTGTGGTACTGGGAGGTGCGGTAGCACTGATGATTTTCGGTTTTTGGGGATGGGGGATTTTAGCTGTATTGATTAGTATATTAATCGTAGCAACTTTCTTCTACAATGAGAATATGCTGCTTGCACAATGGTTTTTACGTAAAGACGATATGCCTAAAGCTGAGCGTTATTTAAATAGAATTACAAATTATGAAACTCAGCTGATCAGACCTCAGCATGGTTATTATCAATTGTTAATTGGTTTGATAGAATCCAGAAAAGCACCAATGCAATCTGAAAAATATTTCAAGAAAGCTTTGGCTCTGGGTATGCAGATGGACCATAACATCGCATTGGCGAAATTAAGTTTAGCTGGTATTTCAATGGGTAAACGTAATAAAAGAGAAGCTCAGATGTATCTGACAGAAGCTAAGAAGGCAGATAAGAACAAATTACTTGCTGATCAGATCAAACAAATGAAAGATCAATTAGGAATGCTGGACAAGCAACAACAGGTAAGATACAGGTAGTTAATAAAGAATTAATATATCATTATAAAAAAAAGCCACGTCATGTGGCTTTTTTTATTTATCACAAAGGCTGTCAAAATTTTCAATACTACCCAGTGTTCCACGGCTGATTATATCATCTTCCATGTATTCTTTTTTTCTGCTAAAAAACAATTGTTCAGATTGAATTCTTTTGATAAGCTGACGAATCAGGGACAGATCAAAGGCATCTTTACTTAATTTTATGCAGTATTCGTTTTCAGTTATCTCAAGACTTGAATTATTCATAACATTCAATTTTATTGTTTGTTAAAAATAGAAAAGGCCTGCTATAAATTATCATAGCAGGCCTTTAAGTTTTTGTTATTATTATGTTAAGAGAACCAGGCGGTTACCTCATCTTTTGTAGGCATAGCCAGCTCCAGTTTTAACTTTTTACGCATTCCGCCTAAATCATTAAATACCTTGTTTGCATTAGCTCCTGAAAGTTCTTCTACTGTATTGAAACCCATTTTTCTGATTACCTGAACCCACTGGGCAGGGATACCAGCGTTTACGAAATCTTCGTCGGTGGTTACCCTGGCTTTTTTCTCCGGTCTCATCTGAGGGAAGAAAAGTACTTCCTGAATAGTAGACTGATTGGTCATCAGCATTACCAGACGGTCAATCCCAATACCTAAGCCGGAAGTAGGAGGCATACCATATTCTAATGCACGAATAAAATCATCATCCATTGCCATAGCTTCATCATCACCTCTTGCAGCCAGTTTTAACTGATCTTCAAAACGTTCTTTCTGATCGATAGGGTCATTCAGCTCTGTATAGGCATTTCCAATTTCTTTACCCATAACAAAAAGCTCGAAACGCTCTACCAGACCTGCTGAACTACGGTGTTTTTTAGCAAGCGGAGTCATCTCTATCGGGTAATCAGTGATGTAGGTAGGCTGGATTAAATTAGCTTCTACTTTTTCACTGAATATTTCATCAACCAGTTTTCCACGGCCCATAGTAGGGTCAGTTTCTATATTCAGACTTTTACAAGTCTCTTTAAGCTGATCTTCGGTCATTGCCGAAACATCAATCCCTGTATATTTCTGAATAGATTCATACATAGTCAGTTTCTCGTATGGCCCTGCAAAGTTAATCTCATGTTCACCAACTTTGACAACTGGTGAGCCATGTGTAGCTATAGCCACTTTTTCCAGGCAGGCTTCTACCATGCCCATCATCCAGATATAATCTTTGTAAGCTACATAGATTTCCATTGAGGTGAATTCCGGGTTATGTGTACGGTCCATACCTTCATTTCTGAACATTTTACCGAATTCATATACACCATCAAAACCAGCAACGATCAGTCTTTTTAAATACAGCTCGTTTGCAATCCTCAGATATAGAGGCATATCTAATGTATTGTGATGCGTCTCAAAAGGACGTGCGGCTGCTCCGCCATGAATCGCTTGCAGGATAGGTGTTTCCACTTCCATCCAGCCTTGCTGATCAAAGTATGCTCTCATGGTATTGATTACCTTAGAGCGGGTTATGAAGATCTGTTTAAAGTCCGGATTTACGGTAAGATCTACATAACGTTGTCTATATCTTAATTCAGGATCAGTAAAACCATCAAAGATATTCCCGTCTTCATCGCGTTTAACGATTGGAAGAGGTTTTAGTGATTTTGATAATAATTTAAATTCAGTAACGTGTACTGATATTTCGCCGGTCTGAGTAGTAAATACATAGCCTTTAATACCGATAAAATCACCTAAATCAAGCAGCTTTTTGAAAACTGTATTGTAAAGTGTTTTATCCTCATCAGGACAAAGTTCGTCTCTCTTTAAATAAACCTGGATACGTCCCGAAGCATCCTGTATTTCTACAAAAGCAGCACTACCCATAATACGACGGGTCATGATTCTGCCGGCAAAACTTACCTGCTGATAGGCATCCTTATTATTTTCGTAATTTGCCAGTATATCGGCTGCATTTGTATTAATCTCATATCCTTCAGGTGGATAAGGATCAATTCCCAGTTCACGTAACTGGCTTAACGCATTTCTGCGCAATATTTCTAATTCTGATAATCCTGTACTCATAAATGTTATTATATTCGGCTTTTGCCGGATAAGCTCTGTTTTGCTGGTGATTTGAACGCCTGCGCTCAATCGCCCTGCAAAAATAGTAAATTAGAGCCTTTTATTTTTAGCTAATTTCTAGTCTGCGTCAACTGATTCTGTGTAAAGTTCATTGATGGCTTCGGCATAGATCTTTTCAACTACTTTACGCTTTATTTTCATAGTAGGAGTGATCTCTCCCTCATCAATGCTGAAAGGATTTCTTTTTACCCTGAAATTCTTGATGCGTTCAAACTTGGATAACTCGTTTGATAGTTTTCTGATATCCTGACCGATCCATTCGATGATCTCCGGTTCATTGATAAAGATCTCGGGTTGCAGGAAGAAGGCATCAGGCAAGTTGAATTTTTCCTGCAGACTTTCTCTGTTTGGAATAATAATGGCAGTAAGGTATTCTCTTTTATCGCCAATTAAAAACAGGGAATCTATTTTAAGACTTTTCAGATAGATGTTTTCTACTGGTGTAGGGTAAACGTTTTTTCCGTAAGCATTGACGATCATGTTTTTCAAACGATCAGTAATCTGAAGATTACCTTTATAAAAACGGCCTATATCTCCGGTATGGAACCAGTTGTTTTTGTCTATTGCTTCTGCAGTTTCGGCTGGTTTATTGAAATATCCCTGCATCACACAGTGACCGCGAACAATGATTTCTCCTTCAGCACATTCAAAATCCGGATTGAATGATTCGTGGGTCTGAATGCTGATCATTGCTTTGGTCTCGATATCCTGTATGGCTACTTCTATACCTGGAATGATTCTGCCTACTGTTCCGTAAACCTGTCGGTCATATTCTGTTACAGCCATCACAGGTGATGTTTCTGTCAGTCCAAATCCTTCAAGAATTTTAATGCCAAGGTTACCGAAGAATTCACCAACATTTTTAGGAAGGGCTGCACCTCCTGAAATCATGAATTTTAATCTTCCACCGGTTTTTTCTTTGATTTTACTGAATACCAGTTTCTCAGCAATTTTCTTTTCTACTGACAACAGTATGCCTGGTGTTTTTCCGGCTTCTTTCTTTTGACGGTAATTCTGACCTGTTTCAAGTGCCCACATGAATATTTTAGCTTTTAACCCGCCTTCGGCTGTGCCACTTTTAATGGCTTTGTCGTGAATACGTTCTAATAAACGGGGCACACAGCTCATCACTGTTGGTCTGATCTCGGCCATGTTTTTTGCCAGCAGTTCCAGGCTTTGTGCATAGGCAATTTTACAGCCCTGCGCACAACATACATGGTAAGTGGCTGTTCTTTCAAAAACATGTGAGAGTGGAAGAAATGATAAGAATACATCAGTTTCGTCAATAATAGGGATTTGCTGAAGACATACTTTTACATTTTCCACGAAGTTACTGTGCGAAAGCATTACTCCTTTAGGTGTTCCGGTAGTACCGGATGTATAGATTAAGGAAGAAATGTCTGAAGGACGTAAAATGGCTCTCGCTTCCCTGATTTTAAGCTGATAAGTTGTAACCAGTTCCTTTCCCTGTTTTAAAACTTCTTCAAAGCTGATAATTGTTTTGTCCAGATCTTCAGGAACAGTGGTTTTACTATATTCTGCAAAAGCAGGAATGATATATTGCAGGTGTCTGCAGTTATCAGCTATCTTCAATATCTTTTTATAAAGAAAAGGATTACCGATCAGCAGTGATTTTATACCGGAATCATTAATGATATATTCTACTTCCTGTTCTGAAAGGGTAGGGTAAATAGATACATTGATTGCGCCAATTTGCTGAATGCCCTGATCATAATAGACATAATCTGGTCCGTTCTCAATCATCAAACCCATTCTGTCTCCTTTAACTATACCCTTTGACAGGAAAAATGATGCTACTGCATCAGCTTGATCAAGGGTTTGCTTAAAGGAAATATTCTCCCACTCGTTATTTTTTTTGTGGATCAGGAATGTTTCTTCGGGTTTGTGAATGTTTTCTACTACGTTTCTCAATAAGCTGGGAACAGTAGAAGATTCGTTAAATGAGACCATATTATTTTTTTTGCGAGGGCAATAATAAAGTTTTTTACATTAAAAACACAATACGTATGTCTATAAACAAAGCAAGAAACGAAATGTTAGGCCCGACAGGAGAATTTTTGAACTGAATTCAGTAAAGCTGAACAGATTTTAAATGAAAAAAGGGCACGATAAAGTGCCCTTTTTAATTATTATAATCAGGTTTTAAACTGAGAAACTTTCTCCGCAGCCACATGTGCGGCTCGCATTAGGATTATTGAAGTTAAATCCTTTCCCGTTTATTCCATCTGTGAAGTCAAGCTCTGTACCGGCCAGATATAAAAATGATTTCATATCCAGTGCAATGCGGATTCCTTTATCTTCAAAAAACTGATCTCCTGTTTTCTCCTCATTATCGAAATCTAAATTGTAGGATAAACCTGAACATCCTCCGCCTTTTACTGAAACACGTAAAAAGTAAGTAGTATCCATTTGAGATTCCTGCATTAAGTTATCAATTTTGCTCTTCGCTTTATCTGTTATGGTGATCATATGCTTAAATATTAAATGCCGACCTGATATGCTTTATTTTTTAGTGATGTGATTTAGGCAATGCAATTGGTTCCATGCCATTTTTAACACGGTAATCATTGATCGCTGACTTAATCGCGTCCTCTGCCAATACTGAACAGTGAATTTTTACTGGTGGCAAAGCTAATTCTTCAACGATGTCCATATTGTCAATCGTCATGGCTTCATCAACAGTTTTACCTTTTAACCATTCAGTTGCTAAAGAAGAAGATGCAATTGCAGAACCACAGCCAAACGTTTTAAACTTTGCATCAGTAATTACATTGTTTTCATCAACTTCAATCTGAAGGCGCATTACGTCACCGCACTCTGGTGCGCCTACTAATCCTGTACCAACTGATTTACTGTCTTTATTTAATGTACCAACATTACGCGGGTTGGTATAGTGTTCCATTACTTTTTCTGAGTATGCCATTTTATTTTCCTCCAAACCTCCCGTTAAAGAGGTTGTTTAAATATTTTATTTATTAATGAATCTGCCTGAGGTTAGTGCTCAGCCCATTCAATTTTACTTAGATCAATTCCTTCTTTAAACATTTCCCAAAGTGGAGAAAGGTCTCTTAAATGATTTACTGCTTTTTTGGTATTTTCAATAGCGTAATCAATTTCTTCTTCTGTTGTAAAACGGCCTAAACCAAAACGGATAGAAGAGTGAGCAAGATCATCAGAAAGACCTAAGCTCTTTAATACGTAAGAAGGCTCCAGTGAAGCTGAAGTACAGGCAGATCCCGAAGAAACCGCCAGATCTTTCATTGCCATCATTAATCCTTCACCTTCAACATATTTGAAAGAGATGTTAGCTACGTGTGGCAAACGGTGTTGTGTATTACCATTCACATAACTTTCTTCCATTACAGTCAGTGCGCTTTCCAGCTTATCTCTCAATGCTGAAAGGCGGGTTGCTTCTGCATCCATTTCCAGACGGCATAATTCACAGGCTTTACCTAAACCAACAATTCCCGGAACATTTAATGTTCCTGAACGCATACCACGCTCATGACCACCACCGTCCATTTGTGCAGTAACTTTAACTCTTGGGTTTTTACGGCGTACATATAATACACCTACACCTTTAGGTCCGTACATTTTGTGAGCGCTGAAAGCCAGTAAGTCAATTCCGTCAGCATTTACATCTACAGGAATTTTACCAACAGCCTGAGTAGCATCTGTCATAAACAAAGCACCAAACTTATGTGCAATTGCAGAAATTTCTTTGATTGGCTGAACAACACCGATTTCATTGTTACCATACATAATAGTAACCAGAATAGTTTGTTCTGTCATTGCTGCCTCTAATTCAGCAAGATCAATTAAACCATCTTCTTTTACCTGAAGATAAGTGACTTTTGCACCTAGTTTCTCCAGATGTTTACAGGTATCCAGAACTGCTTTGTGTTCAGTAGTGGCTGTAATTATATGATTACCTTTATCCTGATACATCTCAAACACACCTTTAATACCAAGGTTGTCTGCTTCTGTAGCTCCTGAAGTGAAAATGATTTCTTTTTCAGTGCAGCCAATTAATTTAGCAGCCTGCTCACGTGCATAATCAACACCTTCTTCTGCAACCCAGCCAAAGGCATGGTTACGGCTGGCAGCATTACCAAATTTGGTGGTAAAGTAAGGTAACATTGCTTCAAGCACTCTTGGGTCAAGGGGGGTTGTTGCGTTATTATCTAGATAAATAGGAAGTTCCATTGTATATAATTTATTCTTATTAAGATACAAATGTACTAAAAAAGATTACCAATGATTATAATTAATCCCTATGAAGGTATGCTTAAAACATGCATTTTTACATTCGTTTAACGTTTACATAGTACATGAATAAAATAGAACATATTGGTATAGCTGTAAAAGATCTTGATACATCCTGTGATCTTTATGAAAAGTTGCTGGGAACAGCTGCTTATAAGCGTGAATCTGTAGCCTCGGAAGGAGTAGATACTGCGTTTTTCAGAACCGGAGAAAATAAGATTGAACTGCTTGCGGCTTCAGCAGAAGATAGCCCTATAGCTTCTTTTATAGGAAAGAGAGGTGAAGGGATTCATCATATTGCATTTGATGTGGATGATATTTATGCGGAAATGAAAAGATTGAAAAATGAAGGTTTTGTACTCTTAAATGAAGAACCTAAATTTGGTGCCGACAATAAGCTGATTTGCTTTGTTCATCCTAAAGGGACAAACGGAGTACTGATTGAGTTATGTCAGGAAATAAAAAAATGATTAATGGATGACCTTAAAGCACTCAGCAGAATTATAAGTAATGATTTTGAACTGGAAGAGGAGCTGTCTTCTGCGCAGCTGAGAGAGAAAATGATTTATGCTTTCTCCTGGTTACTGGATAATGATATCTCTAAAATGATGAATATTTTATATCGTACTGATGTGGATGAGGAAAGATTAAAATCTTTATTGATCAGCAGGTCTCAACTGCCTTCGGCAGAAGTGATTGCAGATGAATATATTAGAAGGCAGATGCAGAAAGTTGAAACCCGGAAAAAGTATAGTTCATAATTTTTTAATAATCCTTGTAAATAAAAAATATAATTAGGATATTTGCAACCTTCAAAATAAGCGACAAATAAGTACAAATAAGTATATATTCATTATGAAAAAAGATCTTCACCCTTCAAACTATAGATTCGTAGTATTTAAAGATATGTCTAACGAATACTCTTTTTTAACTAAATCTTGCGTTGAGACAAAAGAATCTGTGACCTGGGAAGATGGTAACGAGTACCCTCTTTATAAATTAGAGATCTCACACACTTCTCACCCTTTCTATACTGGTAAAATGAAACTGGTAGATACAGCTGGTCGTATCGATAAATTTAAAACACGTTACGCTAAGAAATAATTCTACAGTTATAAGAAATTATTTTAAAGTCCCGATGCTAAGCTTCGGGACTTTTTTTATTTTTGCCTATATTATATACTGGTAACATGTTTTGGAGAAGAACAGATAAATTCTGGAAACATGGCTACGAAAAATAAAACAATAACAATTAAATGAACATTAATTTATTTGATGATCACACTGCTCTTTCTTTAAGGCCGCTTACTTTTACCAGGCCTGTGGCCGATTTACGGATTGGAATACTGACCATAGCGGAAAAATGGGAAAAGTATTCATCTGCCGCTGCAGGTTTTTGTACTGCAGAATATCTTACTGCTAAATATAAAATGCATAGTAATGCAGATACCTATATTAATGGTTCTGTATGCCCGGATAAGCAGCTTTTTGAAGCAATTGCTACATTACATCCTGGTCAGGTTCTCTCTAAAGGAGACATTACACTAGCCTGTAAAACCAACCCGGGTGAGGTACCTGATTTAACAAAGCTTAATTTACTCCATACAATTCAATATGACGGGGTTTTTACCCGGATCGTATTTCCTGAAGATATCTTTAGAAATAACGATTTGCAGCTACGTGCAGATTTTGAGCTTTTAACAAAGGGAAGAGTTTCTGCTAAACTGAGTGCAACTAATACTGTGCTTGGAGATCAGATTTTTGTTGAAGAGGGTGTGCAGGCAGAATGTGCTACTTTTAATACGCTGACAGGGCCTGTTTATCTGGGGAAAAATTCACAGGTATGGGAAGGCTGTCATATCAGAGGTTCTTTTGCGCTTGGCGAAGGTTCAAGAGTAAAGATGGGAACCAAGATTTACGGACAGACTACCATTGGACCATTTAGTACGGTAGGTGGTGAGATTAATAATGCGGTAATCTGGGGCTATTCTTCTAAAGGACATGAGGGGTATCTGGGGAATTCTGTGCTGGGGCAATGGTGTAATATCGGAGCTGATACCAATAATTCCAATCTAAAGAATAATTATGCAGAAGTTAAGCTGTGGGATTATGAACAGACTGCTTTCAGAAAGACGGGGCTTCAATTTTGCGGCTTAATTATGGCTGATCATGTGAAATGTGGTATAAATACGATGTTTAATACAGGAACTGTGGTTGGTGTAAGTGCAAACGTGTTCGGTTCTGGGTATCCAAAGAACTTTATCCCCGATTTTGCGTGGGGAGGAGTACAGGGATTTGATATTTATAGCCTTGAAAAAATGTTTGAAACCGCAGAAAAAGTCTTTGAACGTAAAAATGTTGAATTTAATCAGATAGAAAAAGATATATTGTCATCAGTTTTTGATTTAACGTCAATTTATAGATCTTTTTAAGAGAGTTTGTGTATTTTTATCATCTATATGTGTAGTTAGAAAAATGGAACGGTTGTTTTGATGTCAAAATGGCGAATAAATAATAGAAAATAGGATTACAATTAAAATAATATTAGATTTAATTATGAGAAAGAAAATAGTAGCAGGAAATTGGAAAATGAATACGGACTATGCAGAAGGTATTTCATTATTTTCAGAAATCGTTAACATCGTAAGAGATGAAAAAAAAGGCGATCAGATTGCTATCATATGTGCTCCGTTTATCCATTTAAACAGCTTACCAAAATTAGGAGGAGATACCGTTAAAATTGGTGCTCAGAACTGTCATCAGAAAGAAAGCGGTGCTTTCACAGGAGAGATCTCAGCCAAAATGATTAAATCAGTTGGTTGTGAATATGTGATCATCGGACATTCAGAGCGTCGTCAGTATTTTGCTGAAAATGATGCTTTACTTGCTGATAAAACTAATATTGCTTTGGCTAATCATCTGTTACCTATTTTCTGTATTGGTGAGACATTAGACGAAAGAAATAATGGTAATTTCTTTGAAATCTTAAAAGGGCAATTAGAAAATGGTCTTTTCCATTTGAGTGCTGAAGATTTTTCAAAAGTAGTTATTGCTTATGAACCGGTTTGGGCTATAGGTACAGGTTTAACTGCTACTGCGGCACAGGCACAGGAAGTACATGAATTTATACGTGCTGAAGTTGCTGGTACTTATGGTGAAGAAACTGCAGAAAAGACTTCTATTTTATATGGAGGAAGCTGTACACCTAAGAATGCTCCTGAATTATTTGCACAAAAAGATATTGACGGCGGACTAATCGGAGGAGCTTCCCTTAAATCCCGTGATTTCGCTGATATAGTTAAAACGTTTAATTCTTAATGCAGTACATTCAAGTCACATTCAGCTTTAAGCTTATCGAGGAGTATCAACAGGATTTATTAATCAGTGAACTAGCTGAAATCGGATTCAATACATTTGAAGATACAGAAAATGGTTTTTCCGCATTTATTGATACGGATAGCTATAGCAAAGAAAATCTAACCGGAGCGCTCGCAGAATTTGAAGGTGAATTCGAATATACTTACACTGTAACAGAAATTGCAGCAGAAAACTGGAACGAGGAATGGGAGAAAAATTTTGAACCTCTTATTATCGATCAGACCTGCTATGTAAGAGCTACTTTCCATCCTTCACAGCCAACCTATAAATATGAGATCGTCATCGATCCTAAAATGGCTTTTGGAACTGGTCATCATCAAACGACAACTATGATGATGCAATATATCCTTGAAACTGACTATACCGGGAAGCATGTGTTGGATATGGGCTGTGGAACAGGAATACTGGCAATCCTTGCTGCTAAAAAAGGTGCAGAGGAACTGGTTGCAATTGATAATGATGATGTTTGTTATCTGAGTACTATAGAAAATTCAGCATTAAACAATATTCATAATATCACAGCTTTATGTGGTGGAAAAGAAACTATTCCAGTTCGGGCTTATGATATCATCCTGGCTAATATAAATCGTAATATTTTACTGGATCAGATTCCTGTTTATGCAGGGGTATTAAAGAGCGGAGGTGAGATTTTTTTTAGTGGATTTTATGAGTCTCCTGATCTGCAGATGATTAAGGATGCTTGTGCGCAATTAGATATAAATTATCTTGATCATAAAAAGATAGGAGACTGGGTAGCCGCCAGATTTATAAAGGCATAACGAAGCCATCAAAAATAAATTTATACTGATGAGAAAAAGTATTTAGATTACTTTATTTTTTTAATATTTGAGAATGCGAATACATTTTATTGCTATTGGTGGAAGTGCAATGCACAATCTTGCAATAGCTTTGCATAAGAAAGGTTTTGTAGTAAGTGGTTCTGATGATTTAATCTTTGAACCATCAGCGAGCAGACTTTCCAGATATGGAATTTTACCCAAAACAATGGGCTGGCATGAAGAATCAATCACCACTGATCTGGATGCTGTCATTCTGGGAATGCACGCACTTATTGATAATCCTGAATTACTCAGAGCACAGGAGCTTGGTATTAAAGTCTATTCTTATCCGGAATATATCTATGAGCAAACTAAAGATAAACTGAGAGTAGTTATTGGCGGTAGTCACGGTAAAACAACGATTACGTCAATGATTTTGCATGTACTTAACTATTATAAAAAAGATTTTGATTACCTGGTAGGAGCCCAGCTGGAAGGATTTGATACGATGGTCAAGGTGACAGATTCGGCTCCGTTGATTATCATCGAAGGAGATGAATATTTAGCTTCTCCAATTGACAGAAGACCAAAATTTCATTTATATAAAGCAAATATTGCTGTGATTAGTGGTGTCGCCTGGGATCATGTTAATGTATTTCCTACATTTGAAAATTACCTTCATCAGTTTGAGCTTTTTATTGATACAATTGAGCCGGGAGGTAAATTATTTTATTGCGAGACCGACAAAGAATTACACACCCTTGTGAGAAATTCTCGTAAACAAATTGTTAAGACAGGATACCAAATTCCTGCACACCACGTTAACAATGGTATAACTTATTTACTACCGGAAAATTTGCCATTGAAAATTTTTGGTGACCATAACCTAATGAATTTAAGTGCAGCGAAATTGGTTTGTCAGGAAATTGGTATCAGCGAGATAGACTTTAATCAGGCAATTACCTCATTTAAAGGGGCTTCAAAGCGCCTTGAGTTGTTAAATGCCGAAAATAACACCAATGTTTATAAAGATTTTGCACATTCCCCATCAAAATTGAGAGCTACCATTGAGGCGGTAAAGTCGCAATTTGAGGAAAGAAAGTTAGTTGCTTGTATAGAATTACACACATTTAGTAGTTTAAATAAAAATTTTTTACTGCAATATGAAGATACGATGATCCGGGCAGACAATCCTATCGTATATATAGATATAAAAACATTTCAACAAAAAAAAATTAAGCCTTTCACAGAAATAGATGTTCAAACAGCATTTAATAGCGATAAGCTTACTTTTTTTGACAATGCCTCTACTCTTGAGCAATACTTAAGAGAATTAAATTTTAACCAGACCAACCTTTTGCTAATGAGCTCAGGTAATTTTGGAGGGATAGATTTAGTTAAACTGGCACGTGAGTTGAATACTTAAAGAACAAAACACACCTAAATTTATAACAATGAACATCATCGGTAAGAACATCAGACAGCTCCGTCAGAAAAATGGATGGAGTCAGGGCGAAGTAGCTAAAAGACTTAACATCTCTATTCCTGCATTTTCAAAAATTGAAACAGGAATTACAGATATTAATATCTCAAGGCTGGCTCAGATTGCTAATCTTTTTGAAGTCTCTACAATGGACATTATTTCTAAAGAAGGAGAAAATCCTCAGTCCGTTAATTTTGAAGAGATCAATAATCTGAAAGCGAAGCTATCACTGAGAGAAGAAGAGATCATTAAACTTCAAAAGAAGGTTATTGATCTTTACGAAGAAATCAGAGAAAAATAGAGAAATTTTAAAAGCCTGTTTAAACTTTAAACAGGCTTTTAAATTTAAAGATCTTTTTTGTCAGGAGAAGATCTTTCGCATAGTTAGGTGACGCTTTCCAAAAACAGCACCGGTTGCCTCATGAATAGCCAGCATTTTATCATTGAAGTCACCTACCCAGGATAACTCGAGTTCATCATACTGATCCAGCGGCAAAACATATTCTTTTAATTTAATGAACAGGGCAGATTCAAGACCATGTTTCTGATAGGCAGTTTTTGTACCCATAACAATCGCTCTCATTCTGTTTACACCTTTCCATCTCCTGTAAACAAATTTTAGTTTTTCTATTAGGCCCAGTTTTCCGTTAAAACCTTTAATCAGTTGATTAGCATCGGGTATAATAACTACGAAAGAAGCGGGTTCTCCGTTGAGATACGCAAACCAAATTAGTTTCTCATCCATTATAGCCTCCATCTGTTTGAAACTCTCCTGAAGGGTCTCTTTTTTGATAGGGACAAAATTTTCAAAGTCTTTCCAGCCATCATTATAGATTTCCATCAGGTCCTGAACATATTTTTCTGAATTCTTTTTAGAGAAATGTTCAAAAGTATAGCCTGGTTTGTTGGCTACCCAGGTAGCAATTTTAGTAAAGCGTTCCGGAAAAGGTTTTCTGACTGCCAGATGATTGGTTATTTGCTGATAGGAAGTTACAAAGCCGTAGTTGTCAAAAAATGCCTGATAATAGGGCGGATTATAATTCATACCATAGGATGGAGGGGTAAAACCCTCTACCAGCAGACCCCAGAAAGTATCGTTTTCTCCAAAATTAATTGGTCCGTCCATTGCTGCCATGCCTTTTTCCTTTAGCCATTGCTGTGCGGTATCGAATAATTTAAAGGCTGCCTCCTGGTTATTAATACATTCAAAAAAACCTATTCCGCCGGTTGGCTGCTCGTAGTTAAATGCTTTTTTGGTATTGATAAAGGCCGCTATTCTTCCTATTGTCCTTCCCTGTTCATCCTGCAGTATCCATCTGGTACATTCTCCATGTTTAAAGAAAATATTCTTTTCAGGGTCAAATGTTTTTTCTACATCCTGATCCAGTGGACAGATCCAGTTTTTATCATGCTGATAGATATCATGAGGAACCTTTAAAAACTCTTTGATTGTCTGTGAACCGGAAACGGGAATTAACTGCATGTAGTCGATTGAATTTAAGGGCCATCTGAATTGAAACAGCCGCGCATAAAAAAAAAGCATCTTTTTTAAGATGCTCTATATAGATTAACAGGATTACTTAGTAAGTATCATCGTCATCTTCTGAATCAAAGTCGTCGAAGGTGTCCAGATCATCTAAGGGAAGATCAAAGTCATCATCATCATCGTCATAAGTTTTCTTTTTGTCGATGGAGCCATAAGAATTTTCATCATTCATTTCTTTGTCCTGTGCCTGATCATCTAATGAACCTTTCTTAACAGATTTTTTTGGAGTTGTCATTTGTCTTAAATAAAATTACCAGAGGTTGTTGATACGTTAAATTTACAAAAAATCTTTTTAAATAGCATCAAAGCTGTTTTTAATCATTTTTTGCTCAATCAAATTTAACACAAAAAGCTTTTCAAAAAAAGAACTTTTTTCAAATTTCAGCGGAAGTTCTTCAATAGGTTGCTGATCAGATCAATAGTAAACGGGGTATAAGTGCAAAAAAAAAGTGGTAAAGTTTTTACTTTACCACTTTTAACACACAAATGAAACCTGAATTGAGATAAGTTTTAGGTTAGGTTAAAAATATCTTTTGCCAATTCTATAAGAACGCTTTTTACAAACTTTGTTTGTTTTAATATCTATAACAAGTTTAATGCAATTTTAATTTTAAACGAATAATACTTAGTAAGTGGTAGGTATCATTGAGTAAACGGTAAATGTTATCTGTTTGGGACTAAAATAGAGATAGTTGTACCTGAATCACCGTTCTGTTTAATACTAATCTGTATAGGATTTACCTCAATCTGGTTGATCAGATTTATTCTTTCCTGTGTCAGACTCATTCCTTTACTTTCATGCTTATCTTTTTTTATGCTTAAGGAATTGTCTATTCCAACACCATCATCTATAATTTGAATCAGTAAATGATCAGCTCCTTCATGTTTAATGACAATAGCAATACTACCTCCATCATCTTTGGGCATCAGCCCATGCCAGATCGCATTTTCTATATAAGGCTGTAAAATCATAGAAGGAATCATAGTCTCATCCTGATCTATATCAGGCGATATATCAATAGTGTAACTGAATTTTTCTCCAAATCTCTTCTTTTCAAGAACCAGGTAAAGCGACAGGTATTCAATTTCCTCTTCTATGGAAATAAAGCTTTTGGTACAGATATCCAGATTTTTTCTGATCAGTCTTGCAAAACCAGTAAGTATTTTATTTGCTGATGAAGTGTCTTTGGTATTAATATAATGCTGAATAGAGTTCATTACATTAAAGACAAAGTGTGGATTCATCATAGCCTGGAGTGCCTGTTGTTCGAGCATTAGAATTTTATTCTTTAATAAAAGTCTTTGCTGTTCTTTGTCTTTTTGCTGCTTGGTCACAATTACAGCTATTTTATAAAAGCTAAAACTGGCAATAAGAAGAATGAGAAATATAAACCACCAGGAATGCCAGAAATGCGCTTTTAGTATGAAACTAACTTCAACTGGCTTGCTCCACTGGCTGTTATTTGTTCTGGCGCTGAGTTCAAATTTATAGATACCTGGCTCCAGTGAAGAAAATTCCAGTCTTCTGTTTCTGGTTTCAGTCCATGGACTGGTCTCTTTTAGTCTGTAACGGTATAAAATATAATTGTTCTGAAAATCGAGTGCACTGTAATAGAAAGTAATATTGTTATCTGCCGGTGCTAAATTGAAGGAACTGGTATTAATACTCAAGGGTTTTCTGTTATTGATAATAGCAGAAATTAATACTTTCGGGACTTCTTTATTCCGGTCAAAAGGGGTATTGGCAAAGAAGACCAATCCATGGTTGGTAGCAAAATATGCTGTATCCTGATCCACGAATAGTTCATTAATATCATTATCAAGCAGATTGTTTGTGTATTCAAATGATTCTACAGGATTTTTTCCGTTCAGAAAGATCCTGTTTATTCCACCACCGGTAATCACCCACACATGATCTTTTTGTATAAATAGTTTTTTACAGATATTATTAGCTAGCCCGTCTTCTCTTGTGATCTGCCTGATAAGCAAATTATTTTTGAGAAAAAGTAATCCGTATCCATCCGTAGCCAGAACTATAGTTCCGTCAGGTAACTGGGCAATATCATTAATCCTTTTGGTTAGAAGAGGGTGATGCTGATAATGCCTGATCAGTTTTCCTCCAGATAATTCTGCCAGGCCATTCACATTGGAAAACCATAGATTATCATCTCTGTCATAATAGACACGATAAGCTCTGCTACTAAAGAAATTTTCACCTTCTTTATAATTTGATGATGTGAATGATAATTTGTTAAATGGATCATTCAGCATAACCACGCCTGAGGAGAGGGCAAGTGAAAGCTGATTTTTACTGCTGAGACTAAAACTTTTAAGTACAAAACCCGAATTATGAGTTTCCCGCAGATATCTGATGTTTTTTGTCTTTGCATTTTTTGCGGAAAGCATTCCCAGGCCATAATCTGAGCTGAAAAATATAGTTTCCCCACTTGTGTCCGTACTGATTTGTTTAATGCTGCTGAATTTTTTCTGGTCAGGCAGATCAATTTTATTGATCTTATAATCAGGTTTACTGAGTATATTTATTTTTCCATTTTCCAGACCTAACCACAATTTTCCGCTATGGTCTTTCAATACACTTTTTACAATATTATTGCTCAGGCCATGATAATTGTCTACGATATAAACTCTTTTTGACTTCTTGGGCAGCATATAAATGCCATTGCTTGTGGCAAACCACATATTTTCTCTGGTATCTTTGGTAACCTGATTTGTGGTCAGGTTATGCAGATAATGTGTTTTTGTGCCATCTGCTTCCAGATGATAGACTCCGGAACCTGTGGTTAACCATAAGTCATGCTTATTTTCAGCATAAAAATAACCTGGATTATCTGCCAGCAAAGAGCTGTCGATTTTCATAGTCAATTGTTGCTGCGTACCATTTTTAAAATTCAAGCCCTCCCGGTCGAGGAAATACATGGTTTTATCTGGTAGGTTTTTAGCAGTTCTATAGGATAGGGGACTGATATGAAAAGTTGTCTTGTTAAATGTTTTTCCGTCAAAAATACGCAGACAATGTGCGCTTGACGCCCATATTCTTCCTGATTGATCTTCGTAAATAAAAGTATTGATGAATTGACTGGAAGGATTGACCGAGGTGTATTTAGTTAGAAATCTGCCATCCCATCTGGCCAGCAGATTTTTATTCGTTCCAAACCATATACTGCCTTTACTGTCTTCAAAGAATGAAGTGACAACACCATTGAATTTTAAGAGTTTAAGCAGGTTATCATTGCTTTCGTTGTAAATGATACCATTTTTGAAATAACTGAGCTGACCATTTAATGATGAAAACCAGATTCTTCCGGAGCGATCTTCATTCAGCCTGATTATCTGATTATCAGGTAATCCGTCATCAACTGAAAATGTTTCAAAAACTTTTCCATCAAATCTGCTTACACCTGCATCGGACGCGACCCAGATATAACCTTTTTTATCCTGCAGGATAAAATAACAACTATTGCTCGGTAAACCATCTTTGGTACTGTAATGTTTAATGAAAGTAGTCTGACCATAACTGTAAGTACCTGAAACAAGTAAAAGGATGATCAGGACTATTCCTCTTATACCGAAAGCTTTGGCTTTATTTATCACTGGTGAAATTAGTGTATTGTTTTACTTTTTCTGCAAAAATACTTGCTCTTCGTCTTGATACAGCAATTTTTTCTCCATTCTTCAGCAAAACTTCAAGACCATTTCTGGAACTGTATTCTTTAAGATAATTTAAGTTCACAATGCTGGATTTATGAATACGGATAAACTGATCCTCAGGCAAAATTTCTTCATAATCCTTTAGAACTTTTGAAACAGTAATCTTCTCTCTGTTATCCAGATGAAAGATAGAATAATTGCTGTCTGCTTCAATATGAATAATTTCATTGATGTCAATCAGGGTATATCCCTGTCCATTTGGCAAACTTAATTTTCTTATTTCTGATCTGTCTGCTAAATTATTTGCTAAATTTTTTAAGCGTTCATTTCTGTCAGATTCCTGGTCAATAAGCCGTATCTGTTTTGACGCTTTTTCCACTGATTCTTTGAGCTCATCTATGTCAATTGGCTTTAATAAATAATCCAATGCATTTGCTTTTATTGCTCTCAAAGCATACTGGTCATAGGCAGTGGTAAAAACGACCTGTATATTACTCTGTTTCGTATCTGGTATAAGCTCAAAGCCATTTTTTCCTGGCATGGCGATATCTAAAAAAATGAGATCCACTTCATATTGTGAGAGCAGTTCTCTTGCTTCATCTACTGATTTTGCAATCCCACAAATGTGCACGTTTTCACAATTTTCCTGTAAAAGAAAATATAGTGAAGAGCGCGCAAATTCTTCATCATCTACTATAATCACATTAAACACAGGCCGATATTTTTATAAGGTGAAATTATCAAAAAAATGGGGTAGACAAGAATTTTTCTCTAAAAGTCAAAAACCAAATGATTTTATCTGACGTATGTCATCGTATAATCATGGGGGCCCTCACATTGTTGAACCATAATTATAAAATATTTCTTATGAAAAGTTTACAAGAACAAGAGACAGAATTGCTGCAACGGGAAAGCGGTATTCTGACTGCCAAACTGCAACGCAGATCTTTTCTGCAATATGCAGGAGCGGGGGTGGCAGGTGCGGCTTTAATAGCTGCGGGCTGTAAAAAAGATCATAATACTACGCCAGGGCTTGATACAGGTGTGGATTTAGGTAGTGGTGATCCGGGCATATTAAATTATGCTTATGCACTAGAACAATTAGAGGGGGCATTTTATGATGCCGTAGTAAAAACTCCATATGCTAATATATCAGCTGCTGAGCTTGCGCTGCTTACTGACATCAGGGATCATGAACTCGCGCATAGAGAATTCTTTAAAAAGGCTCTGGGTACAGGCGCAATTCAAAATCTGGAAGTAAATTTTTCATCTATCAATTTTGCGGACAGAGCAAGTGTTCTTGGTACTGCCAAAGCATTTGAAGATCTGGGAGTTTCAGCTTATAATGGGGCTGGCAAACTATTGAAATCATCAGAATATTTATTGATTGCAGGGAAAATAGTTTCTGTTGAAGCGCGTCATGCTGCATTGATTCGTGATCTGATCTCCAACGGTACTTTTGCTGATTCTACTGCTGTTGATGCGAATGGACTTGATGGTGCAAGAACACCTGTTCAGGTATTGACGATCGCTAAGGCATATCTCAAAACGTCAATTAACGCATCAAATTTACCTTCTTAACCTGGAAATCATGAATATCATTAACATATTAGAAGAAATTGAAAAAGTGGATGCAGAAGTGTATGAACGCTTAAATCCACGCAGAGCAGCAATGAAATCATTTTTTGATTTCGGTTCAAAAGTAGCTGTTGCTGCTTTGCCACTGGCGTTGGGATCTATGTTTAAAAAAGCTTATGGGCAAACCTCAGCAAGTGTGATCGGGGTATTGAATTTTGCTTTGACTCTGGAATATCTGGAATATTATTTCTATCAGACAGGTACGGGAACCGCAGGACTGATCCCTGCAGGAACCCCTGCTGTAGGCGCAATTAATACAATCAGAGATCATGAACTGGCACATGTGAATTTGCTGAAAGGAGCGATTACGGCTTCGGGTGGTACCCCGGTAGTTTATACTGCAGCCTCATTTGATTTTACTGCAAAAGGGAATTTTCCAACTGTGTTTTCTGATTATCCTACTTTTCTTGCTGTGGCACAGGTGTTTGAAGATACCGGAGTAAGAGCATATAAAGGTCAGGCTGGTAATTTAATGAGTAGTCCGGGGGTACTGCAAACTGCATTACAGATTCATTCTGTTGAAGCTCGTCATGCTTCTCACATCCGTCAGATGCGTAAAGCTCCTGCCGGTGGTGGAGTAACGGCTTTGAAACCATGGATTACAGGCGCAAACGACAGTGGCGTTGCTGCAGCTGCATCTAGTTATGCGGGTGAAGATAATGTAACACAGCTGGGAATAAATATTCCGGGACTTGGTTTTTCGGTAAATGCTTCTACAGAAGCTTTTGATGAGCCATTAACAATGCCTCAGGTAAATGCAATAGCCAGTCTGTTTATTAAATAAGAATTTTGGAGGGGGACTATGATGGGGAAGGAAGAGAGCACATACTCTCTTCCTTTTTTTATAACATCAATTTATAATTAGTAATTGATCACCTGCTCTTCTAAGTGTTCGGGAAGATCACGGTAATTATATTGCTGACCTCTTAACTGAGGCTCAAAACCCGCTTCTCTGATCGCATCCTGAATTCCTTTTGCCGTAAAACGGTGTGGCGCACCTGCAGCCGAAACTACATTTTCTTCAATCATGATAGAGCCAAAATCGTTAGCTCCTGCATGTAAACATAGCTGAGCTACATTTTTACCTACAGTGAGCCATGAGGCTTGTATATTTTTGATATTTGGCAGCATAATTCTGCTCAATGCCAGCATTCTGATATACTCATCTCCGGAAACATCATTGGTAATACCTCTTAAACGCTTCAACAAGGTACCATCATCCTGAAATGGCCACGGAATAAAGGCCAGAAATCCTTTTGCATGTTCTGGTTTTTCGCTTTGCACTTCCCGGATCCATACCAGATGCTCAAAACGTTCATCTATGGTTTCAACGTGACCAAACATCATTGTTGCTGAAGTAGTGATATCCAGCTGATGTGCAGCACGCATAACATCCAGCCATTCCTGTCCGCCACATTTTCCTTTGGAAATCAGTCTGCGTACCCTGTCATTCAGAATTTCTGCACCTGCTCCAGGTAAAGAATCCATACCTGCAGCTTTTAATGCACTTAGAACTTCTGTATGAGTAAGTTTATCAAGTTTAGCTACATGTGCGATTTCAGGAGGACCTAAAGCATGTAATTTAAGATCAGGATAAAGTTCTTTTAATTTTCTGAACAGGTCAGCATAAAACTCAAGTCCCAGGTCTGGATGATGACCACCCTGCAGTAATAACTGATCACCTCCCAGGCGGAAAGTTTCTTCAATCTTAACCTTATATGTTTCTATATCTGTGATATAACTTTCATCATGTCCTGGTCTTCTGAAAAAATTGCAAAATTTGCAATTGGCAATACAAACATTGGTTGTATTGACATTTCTATCAATTTGCCAGGTAACCTTTCCGCTTGGTACTTGTTTTTTTCTCAGTTCATTTGCAACAAAAGCCAGTTCGGCTGTAGCGGCATTGTGGTACAAAAACACGCCCTCTTCTTTAGTTAAAAAGTCGAATTGCAGAGCCCTTTGTAATAATTCGGCAGTATTCATACGACAAATATACCATTTGTTCTTCTGTTTTTATTTCACGAAATTATCACATTTGGGGTACGTTTAAATTTCATTATCTAAATTTAAACGGGCTCCTCAGCCTGAATCATTATTCCTATATTTGGCAGCATATATATATTTATGGTAGATTTTAATCGTTTTACACTAGCTAATGGCTTACGTGTTCTGGTACACGAAGATGATACAACACCTATGGCTGTATTAAATATCTTATACGATGTAGGCGCAAGGGATGAAGAAGAAGGGAAAACTGGTTTTGCCCATCTTTTTGAGCATCTCATGTTTGGAGGATCAGTTAATATACCAAGTTATGATGAGCCCCTGCAAAGAGTAGGAGGCGAAAATAATGCATTCACCAGCAATGATATAACCAATTATTATATCACTTTACCTGCTACTAATATTGAAACAGCTTTCTGGCTGGAAAGCGATCGTATGTTGAGTCTTGCCTTTTCTGAGAAAAGTCTGGATACACAGCGTAATGTAGTTTGTGAAGAATTTAAGCAAAGATATTTAAATCAGCCTTATGGTGATGTCTGGCTGAAATTAAGACCGCTTGCTTATAAAAAACACGCTTATCGCTGGGCAACTATAGGACAAGATCTCGCGCAGATTGAGAATGCCTCCATGGAGGATGTGAAAGCCTTCTTTAAAAAACATTATAATCCGCAGAATGCTATTATGGTAGTAGCGGGGAATGTAAAAACAGAAGATATTAAGCTGCTGGCAGAAAAATGGTTCAGTCCTATTCCTGCCGGAGATAAATACGTCAGAAATTTACCTCAGGAGCCTGTTCAGACTGAAGAGCGTAAAGAAACTGTTATTGCTAACGTACCTTTAAATGCATTTTATCTGGCCTTTAAAATGCCTGCTCGCAGAGATGCTGATTTTCAGACCTATGATCTATTGTCTGATGTGCTTTCTCAGGGACAATCTTCGAGATTATATAATAGTTTATTGAAAGATCAGCAGTTATTCAGTGATATTCATGCTTACATTACCAGTAGTCTGGATGAAGGACTGTTTATTATAGAGGGGAAACTGAGTGAGGGTGTAACTGTAGAAGCTGCGGAGAAAGCTGTTTGGGCAGAACTGAATAAAGTTGCTACAGAAGAGGTTAGTGAGACAGAATTAACAAAAGTGAAAAATAAATCGGAGTCTATCATGGTATTTGCTGAGATGAACCTGCTTGATAAAGCAATGAATCTTGCTTATTATGAATTATTAGGTGATGCTGATGGATTAAATACTGAAATTCAGAAGTATCTTGCTGTTGACGCAGCAAAAATACTTCAGGCTGCCAAAAAGACTTTCGTTAGAGAGCAATGTTCAACTTTATACTATTTAACTTCCGAAAATGCTTAACCGAACCCTTATACCTGAATCGAGACAGGTAAATGATATAAATTTTATAGCTCCTAAAAAACAGGAATTAGCTAATGGAATTAAGGTATTTACTGTTAATGCCGGAAAACAGGAGCTTGTTCGTATTGAATTTGTATTTGAAAATGTAAACTGGGATGAATCCAGGCCATTGCAGGCTATAGCTGTAAACCATTTGATTAATAATGGTACAGCTAAACTTACTGCCAGGGAAATTGCCGATAAGGTGGATTATTATGGTGCCTTTTTGCAAACTGATTATGGTGCTGATCAGTCTAGTATTAAAATATATACGCTTAACAAACATCTGGGATCCGTATTGCCTATTTTATGGTCAATACTGAATGAAAGTATTTTTCCTCAGCAGGAGCTTGATATTTTTAAACAAAATCAGCAGCAATCTCTGAAAGTGAGTCTGCAGAAGAATGACTTTATTGCCAGAAAAAACTTTGCTCATGCTATTTTCGGAACTTCTACTTATGGTTCTGATATAGGAGTGGAAGATTACCAGAAGATAGAACGAGAAGAATTACTGGCTTATTTCAGCGCTGCTTATAAGCCTGAAAACTGTACAATATTTGTTGCTGGTAAATTTGACGAAGCTGAATTTGATTTACTGGATGCAAATTTTGGTAAAGGATGGAATAATCAGGCTATCTCTAAAATAAACCAATTTTCTTTTAGCAGTACGGTAAAAGGTGAGATTTTTATTGAACGTGCTGACGCAATACAATCTGCAATTAGAATGGGGTCTGTAAGTATTAACCGGTCTCATGAAGATTTTGCAGGTTTCCAGGTGATGAACTGTTTACTTGGAGGTTATTTTGGTTCAAGATTAATGGCAAACATTCGTGAAGATAAAGGATATACTTATGGTATCGGTTCTGCTATAGTGTCTTTAAAGGATGCCGGTTACTTTTTCATTTCGACGGAAGTCGGAGCTGATGTTTGCAGTCTCGCATTAATAGAAATAGAAAAGGAGATTGATTTGCTGAAAGCTGAGCTGGTTTCTGAAGAAGAACTGGACCTTGTACGGAACTATATGTTAGGTTCGATGCTTGGAAGCCTTGAAAATGCATTCTCTCATGCTGATAAATTTAAAAACATCTATTTTTCAGGATTAGGGTATGATTATTATGATAATTATATTCACACTGTAAAATCCATTACGGCTGAAGAGATAAAGATTTTAGCTAATAAATATATGAATACAGCTGATTTCACTAAAGTTGTAGTAGGGAAAAAATAAGTGAGTACTGGCTAATTAATTTTAGCCAGTACTGCTTTCTGTTTATCCGCCATATAGACTTTCTTGTAAAAATCTACCAGATCTTTATATTTTTCAGGAGCATATTTCTTACTGTTCATCGTCTGATTTCGGGTATAGACGATCGTATTATCTTTTAGTGTTACCTGAGCTGTATATCTGCCAAATTCTGATTCCACTGAGATATCCTGAGGGATAAACTCTACTTTGTAGCCCTGTGGCAAAGTATAAGTGATCACATCCGTATCCTTGAATCCATAAGGAACAGAAAAAGAAGTTTTTCTGTTTTCAACTTTTGCAGGTACACTCTCTCTTCTATTAAGCAGATTCAAAGTCACAAATAATTTATCCCCTCCCTGATTCACCATTTGTGAACTTTTTAACACAATGTCTTCTTCTATTTTCGGGATGCTTTTGTCTGGTTGCATAAAGCTTGCAGATGAGATTTCCATATTAGGTATCCCAAGGCTTTTCATTATTCTTTTCCGTTGTTCTGTGGGCTCCATCAGCATCATTCCCAGTTGATCTTCATACTGAGAGTTGCTGTAAGAAGTTTTGATATGAACATCAGCAGATCTGTCCGGAGCTAAGACGACGGTAGTTATACGGTTCTGATAGTTGTCTTCAGGTTTGTAAACAGGAGTATTTACCAGTTTACCGCCTGCCTCTGTAACCAATAATACAGTTCTTTCAGAATTATCATTCCCGATATATCCCATCGGCGTATACTGACTTGTACATTCCAGCCAGGTTGTATCTTTTGCTGCAGGGACACAAAGGATCATGTGATTGGCCTGTCCAAAACTTGCATATTTTGTATTAAGCGAAGGTATACCGGATCCAAGAATGACCAGGTTTGATTGTATGCCAGCTTCAGATAACAGGGCTTTCATATAATTCGATAACGCTTTACAATCACCATAATTTACTGCTGCTACTTTATCTGCTGTTATTGGTCTGAAACCTCCAACTCCGAGCTGAACACTTACATACCTTGTGTTTGATTGTAAATACTGATAAAGGACAGCAATCTTTTCCCTGTCAGTTCTGGTGCTGGCAATCAACCTCTGAACATTGGCTTTAGTTGTTTCTGGCAGAGGCTGCACGGTATTACTTAACTGATAGATCCAGGAGCCAAGATTTTTCCAGTTTTCGACGTTGCCTTTTGAATTGTCATATTCAAAATCATTTGGCGAAACCATTACCCATGGCGTAACGGCCTTCAATCCTGTCGACATAGGTTCATATTCAAATGATTTGATATGCTGACAAGACCATTTATAAGTTACTTTATCATTAATTACAGCCGAATCTGTTTTAAGATCCTGGCTTTTCAGATATTTAAACGTAATTGTCTTTGGGATCTGTAGCGTGTAAACAGATTTTTCCAATGCACAATCATATGAGCCTATTGGTGTCCAGGAAGGAAAAGAGATATAACCATTATAGCTTTTTTCATAGCTATACTCAATAGTATACGGATAGGTTGCATTTAAAAATTCGAGTTTTTTAATGCGGTTATCATCATACATTGTTCCATCTGAAGTAATACTTTCGTCTTTGAAATCAGAGGTTTTATAAGTTCTGATTTTTATTCCTTTTGCATCGTACATTACTGCTTTAAGATTATATACGGAAGAAAACTTATCATAATATTCAGACATCACAGCATTACCCTCACCATTTTTACTCAGAATTGTGATTGCCGTTTTATAGCTCATGATAGCACTATTCTGACTTTTAATCACGAGATTCTGCTCTTCATTGCGAACAACTACAGTTGATTTTTGCATTAAATCTGCAGGGATATTGGCAACATCATAAACTTCCTGTGCATTAGTTATAATTGTACAGCTTATCAGGAAAGGGAAAAGAAAAATACTTAGTCTCATATTTTTTTGAATACTATTTGTTCAGCTTGTTTACGGATGATGTTTTTATAGAGCTCTTTTAAATTATAGTATTCCTCGGGCGTGAAAATTGGTTTTAGAATGGAAATTTTACTGACCATACTCAATCTGTTTCCTTCGGTAGTATAGAGCATTGTAAATGATCCACCGCCATCTGGTAAAGTGAATTTTTCACTTTTAGGAAGTTGATCCAGTTTGTAATCTGACGGGAACTCAATGGATAAATGATAGTTATGCTCATTTGGATGTGCAAAGTCCACAGGATAGTTCCGTTCTTCCAGAGTGAATGGGTTTTCTTTTGTGCGTTCAAATAATAATGGCATGAAATAGGAAAGGTTACCTGCTTCCTCAATATTGTCATCAATAGTAACATCCATGTTTTCTATAAGCGACTGTTCTGGGGTATTGAGATTTTCTATTTTATAATTACTGATTTCCAGTCCCGGCTTATTTCTTTTATATTCTTTTAAAAATTCTTCTTCGCTGGTCGCTGCCTGATAAGAATTTCTTCTTTCTACACCGTCGTAGTTGTTTTTAGAGATAGATAGTGTCCCTTTGAATTTATTTTCAGGAGCTAAAGTAAGGTTATAAAAAACACTGGTTCTGCTGGGCGTAGTAAAATCAGTAGAAATCCATTGTCCATCATAAGTTGACCGGTCCATTTTTAATCCGCGGTGATTTAAATTGTCGTAACTCAGCAAATCTGGAGTGTTATTTTTATCTACTGCGTCTAATAAATGTTTTTTCTCATCAATTATGGTCATTACAATAACACTGTTAAACTTACTGGCCAGCGGATAACCAGGATGCGTACCATTTTCTCTGGTACTGATGATGACAGGATAGCTCTCCAGACCTGCAGCATCTAATAGGTTAAGCAGGAGCAAATTGATTTCGGATGAACTACCCGATCTTTTTTCTATAACGGCCTTCGGATTGCTGGCTTCGGTATAAACACGATATTTATTGTCCCATTTAATATTGTTTTTGACATAATTGAAAATGAGATTCATTTTTCCTTCAGGGCTGGTTTCATCTTTGATAATCTCTTTGATTAGTTCTTTACCTGGATTTTTTTTCTGAATAAAGCCACCGAAATTCTGATGATCCATCATTTCTTTGATAATCTTTGGCCAGGTAGAAGTATAAGCTTTATAGCCATTCCCCGGGAAATTGGTTGAGTTGAGCTCAAATCCTATTTTACTGACATAATCATCCAGCGTAGTAATGTAACTTTCATTTTTAATTGCGGGAATATTTTCGATGTAGTATTGTGTTTTTACTGTCTTTACAGAAATGGTTTCTGATTTATTTGCCGCGTTGGTTATAACCATATTCTGAGTATTTTCAACAGCATCAAGCTTGTTGATGTCATAATAACCGCCTGCATCGAACTTGTAGCTATAAAAATCGGGAATATTTATGCAAAATGAAGAGTAAATAGTTGGATATTTGCCCTGAAAATACCAGTCATCAAGTTTAAAAATAAAATCTGATTTTGTTTTATAACGATATTCAATAATTGAACCTTCTTTGATATTAGGAAGAGTGTATTTTTTAATAATGTGTTTGTTGTCCTGATAATTGGTGAATTTTGCATCTCCAGCCATTTTACTGACTTCGATTTTACCATTATTCAGATTATAGGTAGCGGCATTGATGTTGTCCATTTTTTCTTCGTTACCCTTACCATCACGGTATAATCTTATTTCCAGGTCTGCCAGATCATAACCTTTTTTGTTAATGATTTTATATCTGACATGGCGTTCAAATACATAGATGAAGCTGCCACCCGGACCAATATCAAAATAACCATTACCCACATCAAAAAGCTTAACGGCAGCAGCAGCTGAATCGGCACCTTTAGGTTTGGTGTCGAATTCTTCAGGAGTCACTTTTCCATATTTAAAAACGGGAAGCTGTTTTTGTGTTTTTTGTGCTGAAACCTCAAATTTTATCAATAGCAGGACTATTAAAAAAAGGTTTATTTTTTTAATCATGAGAGTGTGTTTTGTTCTGCAATTTTAATCTTAAATTTTCTAATGGAAAAACATTTTTAAATTTAAATATTTTTAAGTTTCAGGAATTGTATTCTTCTTTGTGGAAATAAAATATAAATGATAAAAAAAGCTCCTTTTCTTTTCTGCCGTTTTTTTAGCTGAAATATTTGTTCATATTTGCGCCAAATAACTGACCATTTCTAGTAGGAGACTGGTTGTAACCTATATTTATGACGCTTAAAAAAATAGATATTAATAATCTTGTTTATAAAATAAACCATGATTTGTCTACGGTAGACTGGACTTACGTTTGTGAGCTTTTTTCAAAGATTGAATGGAGAACCAGGGTAGAGCCGGAAATCGAGGCTGCTTTCAAAAAAAGTACCTGGACTTTATTTGTTTATTATGAAGATCAGATTATTGCTTTTGGCAGGGTAGTAGGTGACGGCCGCTATTATGCTGTAATGGCAGATATAGTTGTAGATCCTGATTTTCAGGGAAATGGTTTGGGAAAAAAAATCATTAATATGCTAAATGGTCAGCTGGATAACTATCACTTTGTAAATCTGACTGCTGCACCGGGAAAGGGTGATTTCTATCAGAAACTTGGCTGGAAAAAACAAACTACTTCTTATATCTGGCCTCAGGGACCAAAGCAGCTAAGACAACATTGCGAGCCGGAGGAAGGTACAGAGATTTAATCTGATTGTCAGATTCTCTCTGATTATGATTTATTAGAGAGAAAAGTTTCGTATTACAAATAATTTATTTAAATTTGCCCGGCAAGTAATAACTCCTAATTATTTGCTATGCAACTCGATCCCCAAAAATTTATTGCCGAAGGACTAACATACGATGACGTATTATTAGTTCCAGCCTATTCTGAAGTCCTTCCACGTGATGTAAACACCGGAAGTTATTTAACAAAAAAAATTCGTATTAATGTCCCAGTAGTTTCTGCTGCAATGGATACCGTTACCGAATCCGGACTTGCAATTGCAATTGCTCAGGCTGGTGGTATTGGTATGTTGCACAAAAACATGAGTATTGAGCGTCAGGCTGAAGAAGTCAGTAAAGTTAAACGCTCTGAAAGTGGTATGATACAAGATCCGGTAACTCTTCGTGCAGATGCTATCATTGCAGATGCTTTCCAGATCATGACTAAATATAAAATAGGTGGTATACCTGTTATAGACAATGATAATAAACTGGTTGGTATTATAACCAATCGTGATCTGCGTTTCCAAAAGGATATGCAGCGTCCGGTTTCTGAAGTAATGACTTCTGAAAATCTGATCACTGCTGCTGAAGGTACTACACTGATTCAGGCTGAAGAAATTCTTCAGGATTATAAAATTGAAAAATTACCCGTAATTAATAAAGAAGGTCATCTTGCAGGTTTAATCACCTTTAAAGATATCCAGAAATATAAAAACTATCCTAAAGCCTGTAAAGATGAACGAGGCCGTCTTAGAGTAGGTGCTGCTGTAGGTGTTGCTGCTGATAATATTGACCGTGTTGCTGCTTTGGTTAAAGCCGGTGTGGATGTTGTTACAGTTGATACTGCTCACGGACATTCGAAAGGTGTTATTGATATGGTTAAGGCTATTAAAGCCCGTTTCCCTGATTTACAGGTTATTGCCGGTAATATTGCTACTGCAGATGCTGCTCTGGCACTTGCTGAAGCTGGTGCTGATGCTGTTAAAGTGGGTATTGGACCAGGTTCAATCTGTACAACAAGAATTATTGCAGGTGTGGGAGTACCTCAGTTATATGCAGTTTATGAATGTGCGCAGGCTTTAAAAGGCACAGGTATCCCTGTTATAGCTGATGGTGGTATCAAACAAACGGGTGATATTGTTAAGGCTCTTGCCGCTGGTGCAAGTTCAATTATGGCAGGTTCATTATTCGCCGGAGTAGAAGAGTCACCAGGAGAGACTATTATATATGAAGGACGTAAATTTAAATCTTATCGTGGTATGGGATCTGTTGAGGCAATGCAACATGGTTCTAAAGATCGTTATTTCCAGGATGAAGAAGATGTGGTAACTAAACTGGTTCCTGAAGGTATTGTAGGCAGAGTTCCTTATAAGGGAACATTGGCTGAAGTTATATATCAATATGTTGGTGGCCTGAGAGCTGGTATGCATTATTGTGGTGCTGCAACTATTGAAGAGTTACAGGAAGCTAAGTTTGTTAGAATTACTGCAGCAGGTATGAGAGAAAGTCATCCACATGATATTTCTATTACTAAAGAAGCTCCAAATTATTCTCGCTAGGATTTATCCTGTACTTTATTGAAAATATGCTATGTATTCACATAGCATATTTTTTTTGTTCTGATGTTAACGGGTTCAACCAGGTAATAATCCATTGGTATGAAGAAATAATTATTTCAGTTTATGTTCATCATGTGTTGTAGGGTGTTAATTATTTTTTATTTTAGTGAACTGATTATCAGTGTTCAACATGAAACGATATAAGAATGAAAAATCTGAAAGTAATCTTTTCCATTGGGTTATTAGCCCTGCTTATCTCTTGTTCTAAAAAGAGTAATCCTACGCCCGATCCCGTTAAACCACCTATAGTAGTTCCACCTGATCCCGTTAGAACAAGGGATGTTTATGTAGCAGGCTGGGATTATAGTAATAAAATGTATTCTGTGGCCACTCTATGGAAAAATGGGACTGCTACCGCATTAACTGATGGAACAGCAGACAGGGCAGAAGCATATTCTGTTTATGTAAGCGGAACTGACGTTTATGTAGCAGGTATTGATGGTGGAAAGTGTGTGATTTGGAAAAATGGAGCTCCTACTGTACTGGCTACAGATCTGTATTCATCTGTTTATTCTGTTTTTGTAAATGGAACAGACGTTTATGTTTCCGGCTTTAGCCATGGATTAGCAACTATATGGAAAAATGGAGTGGCTGTCAGATTGACCAGCGGACCGGAGTTTTCCAGGGCTTATGCAATTTATGTTAATGGAGGAGATGTATATGCAGCTGGTTATGAATATAACAAAGAGCAAAAATGTGTGGCCATGATGTGGAAAAATGGAATTGCCACGCAATTAAGTGATGGTACCAGACAGGCTACCGCAAAATCTATTGCTGTAAGTGGTAATGATGTTTATGTTGCAGGCACAGAAAATGTAGATCCTGCTGACCGGGATCTGGCAGGTAATGAAAGTTCAAGTGTAATTCCTTTACCAAGATCTATTGCCAGAATATGGAAAAATGGAGTGATTGCCAATCTCACAACAGGAGACAAACAAGCAGTTGCAAATTCTGTTTTTGTAAATGGAGCAGATGTGTTTGTTGCAGGATATGAATATGATGGTAGTACATCCAGAGCTATTTTATGGAAAAATATGAAGCCCGCAGGTTTGAACGCACCTACTGAGGGTGGTGTCAGGAAATCTTCTGCAAATTCTGTATTTGTCCATAACGGGGATGTTTATGTGGCAGGTAATAGTGGTGTGACAGCCAGAACGTGGGTAAATATAATTGATCCGGGCTCACTTGTTTTAGGAAAGGGTGGAGCTGTTGCGAATGCTGTTTTTGTTAAACAGTTGTAGTCCTTGTCCAGCATAAAGTAAAAAGAAATTAATGCTTGTTGAAAATATTTCGGCAAGCATTGTTGTTTTAAAATCTATTTAAGGCATTTTTGTTGAAAATTATATGCTGATGAAATCGATTTGTGTTTATTGTGGAGCCAATTTTAATGGCGATCCTGTTCTAAGAGCAGCTGTGGAGAATCTGGCTCAGGCATTTGTAGATCATGATATACGTTTGATTTATGGTGGGGGCAGTGTTGGAGTAATGGGGATTATTTCGGAAGAAGTTTTGAAACGCAAAGGACTGGTAACTGGAGTGATACCTCAGTTTTTATTAGATAAGGAAGTTGGGAATCTTGAAGTTACTGAACTGATTGTTACGGAAAATATGCATCAGCGTAAACAGAAGATGGCTGATCTTTCAGATGGGTTTATTATTCTGCCTGGCGGATTCGGGACTTTGGAAGAGTTTTTTGAAGTATTGACATGGCTGCAGCTGGGACTCCATAATAAGGCTATTGGGGTACTAAACGTTGGAGGCTTTTATGACCATTTGTTTGCACAGCTGGATGTAATGGTTGAACACAGATTGCTGAAGCCAAATAACAGGGATCTGGTCATTAATGCGAAGGAACCAGTTGAGCTATTACAGAAGATGATGGCATTCAAAGCCAGTCCTGACTCGGTTTGGTTTGAGGATAGAAATCTGAGTTGATAGCCCAATATCTGATGTGTCTTATTGACAATAAGAATGATTTTATCTTGTAAAATTTGTATTTCTCTTTCTATTATTTGGTAGAATGATTTATCTTGCCCAAATGAACATCGAATTTAATAAAAACGAAGATATCAATAAGCAGCTGGTTTATGATCTTAAAACAAAGCTGAAGAAAATATACGCAGGCGGAGGAGAAAAGAGCGCAGCAAAACAGAAAGAGAAAGGTAAAATGCTGGCCAGAGAAAGAATTGCTTACCTGATTGATCAGGAAACTGAATTTTTAGAAATTGGTGCTTTTGCAGCTGATGGCATGTATGAAGAACAGGGGGGCTGTCCGTCGGCTGGGGTGATTTGTGGTATTGGTTATGTATCCGGACGCCAGTGTATGATTGTTGCTAATGATGCCACAGTTAAAGCAGGTGCATGGTTTCCTATGACTGCAAAGAAGAATCTTCGTGCACAGGAGATTGCCATGGAAAACAGGTTGCCTGTTATTTATCTGGTAGATAGTGCAGGGGTTTATCTGCCAATGCAGGATGAAATATTTCCTGATAAAGAGCATTTCGGCAGAATGTTCAGAAATAATGCAATGATGTCTGCTGATGGTATTGTACAGATTTCTGCAATTATGGGATCTTGCGTCGCTGGTGGTGCTTATCTGCCGATTATGAGTGATGAGGCAATGATTGTTGAAGGTACTGGTTCCGTTTTTCTTGCCGGTTCTTATCTTGTTAAGTCTGCCATTGGTGAGGATGTGGATAATGAAACATTAGGTGGGGCAACCACACATTGTGAAATATCTGGTGTTACTGACTATAAACAGCCTAACGATAGCGCAGCATTGGATAGTATACGTAATATTATGAGTATGCTGGGTGAACCTCAGTCGGCTGGTTTTAGTCGTGTTAAATCTGAAATGCCAAAACTTAATCCTGAAGATATATTTGGAATTTTACCTGAAAACAGGGAGAAACAATATGATATGCATGAGATTATTCACCGTTTGGTAGATAAATCGGAGTTTGAAGAATACAAGAAAGAATATGGACAAAGTATCATCTGTGGTTTGGGCCGGGTTGATGGCTGGGCCGTTGGTATTGTGGCCAATCAACGCAAGGTGGTGAAGTCAAAAAAAGGAGAAATGCAGTTTGGCGGAGTAATTTATTCTGACAGTGCTGATAAAGCTGCCCGTTTTATCATGAACTGTAATCAGAAAAAAATTCCTCTTGTTTTTCTGCAGGATGTAACGGGGTTCATGGTTGGAAGCAGATCTGAGCAGGGTGGGATTATTAAAGATGGTGCCAAAATGGTAAATGCCGTAGCTAACTCAGTTGTACCAAAGATCACTATTGTGATTGGTAATTCTTATGGTGCCGGAAACTATGCGATGTGTGGTAAAGCTTATGATCCGCGGTTAATTTATGCATGGCCAACAGCTAAAATAGCCGTGATGGGTGGTTCTCAGGCAGCAAAAACCTTGTTACAGATTCAGGCAGCTTCATTAAAATCCAAAGGCGAAACTATTACTCCTGAAAAAGAAGCTGAATTATTGAACGAGATTACGGAAAGATATGATAGCCAGACGACTCCGTTTTATGCTGCATCAAGATTATGGGTAGATGGAATTATTAGCCCTTTAGAGACCCGAAAAGTCATTTCTATGGGAATCGAAGCTGCAAATCAGTCTCCGATAAAAAGACAATTCAATGTTGGAATTATCCAGACCTAGTTCCTAACTTTGATCTTATAATGAAACGAATACTTGTTTGTTTTTTCTTCCTGTTTACCGGTATAAATGTCGATGCCCAGATTAAAACAGTTTTGCTTGATGCCAAAGATCAGTTTACTGCAGATTCTACACTGGCAGTAACTTATGGTGTATTTGGTAAAATCAGTGGAGATTCACTGTATACTTTCAAAAAGTTTGATTTTAGTGGGGTGTTGCTGGCTTCAGGTTCATTCAGAGATGATCAGATGCAAATCCCTCAGGGTAAATTCATTTATTATGAATGGATTACTCCAGAAAATAACAATAGCAATGATGGCTTTGAAATCAAAGGCAAAGAAAGATTTGTTGAGCTGATTGGCTCTTATGAGGATGGTAAACGCAGTGGCCGCTGGATCACCTTTTATCCTGATGGAAAAATGAAACAGATTATCACCTTCTCTCAGGGAATTATACATGGCCCGTATATGGCTTTCGATCAGGATGGAAGGGAACAGGTTAGCGGTTTGTATAAATCCGGAAAAAAGGAAGGAACCTGGATACTAAATGGTGGTAAGCAGGAAAATCAGTATGCTGATGATAAATTGATATCAACCTTAAGAGGAAAAAAGCTTCGTGAAAAACGAGCCGAAAGTAAAAAAACTAATTAACCGGTTTAACTTTTTGTGCATCCCGCTTTAAAGCTTAATTTTGTATATTAAAAGAATATAAAACCACATATAAATTATATATGTGTACGCAATAGCTATAATAGAAAATATAATTATGAACCCGACATGATTAAAATAATTACTAAACCCGCAGGGCAATTATTATTTTAATCATCAAAGGCTCCATCTGACAAAAAGTAAATAAATAAATAGATGAATACTTCTCAAGAAATAGAACACGTTCAGTGTCTGATCATAGGTTCGGGTCCTGCAGGTTATACTGCTGCAATTTATGCTTCCAGAGCAGATTTAAAGCCTGTATTATATACAGGAATGGAAGCTGGGGGACAACTTACCCAGACTACTGATGTAGACAATTTCCCAGGTTATCCCAATGGAATTATGGGACCTGAAATGATGGAAGACTTCCGTAAGCAGGCAGAACGTTTTGGAGCAGACATTCGTTTTGGTTATGTAAGTTCAGTGGATTTTTCTTCGACCCCACATAAGGTAGTGGTAGATGAAATTAAAACTATTACAGCCGATACGGTTATTATTTCTACCGGCGCTACTGCTAAATGGTTAGGCTTACCAAGTGAGCAGCATTACAATGGTTTTGGTGTTTCGGCATGTGCTGTATGTGATGGTTTCTTTTTCAGAAATCAGGATGTAGCCATAGTTGGGGCAGGAGATACTGCAGCAGAAGAAGCTACTTACCTGGCTAAATTGTGTAAAAAAGTATATATGCTGGTACGCCGTGATGAATTCAGAGCTTCAAAAGCAATGGTTCACCGTGTACTGAATACGCCTAATATTGAGGTAATCTATAATTCTGAAGCTAAAGAGGTTTTAGGTAATGGTAAAAATGTTACAGGATTGAGAATTCTGAATAATCAGACAGGTGAAGAGAAAGATCTGGCAGTAGAAGGATTCTTTGTGGCTATTGGTCATAAACCTAATACAGATATTTTTAAAGGCTGGTTGGAAATGGATGAGACTGGTTATCTTAAAACCATTCCTGGTACAACAAAGACTAATATTGAAGGTGTTTTTGCTGCTGGTGATGTACAGGATCATTATTATCGTCAGGCAGTAACGGCTGCGGGTTCAGGTTGTATGGCAGCGCTGGATGCAGAACGTTATTTAGCTGCGAAAGAACATGAAGTAAAAGCTGTTTCTTAAACAGTATATAAATATAATCCTGAAAAGGGATGATTTAAATTGCTTTTTCTGCTTTTGAATCATCCCTTTTTGTTTTGGATAAAAGTCTGAACATTTACCGGATTGATTATTCGGCTGCTTAACATTATTGTTATAATCATATTACATAACAAATTTTTGACTGTAAAAAACACTTAACTAGTGTTTTGATGGCAAAATCATAAACAAACAGGGCTCTCTTGTTTTGTATTCTCCATATTTTATTATAATTTCATCAATTTAATAAGCTAAAGCGATTTAACATCGGATAGTTTTTAGATTTTCGAATAATTTTAGGGTATTACAGTACTTAATTTACTGTTAATATATATCATTATAAAAAATGTAATTCTTTTAAAGACCAGCTTCTTCATTCTTAGGATGATATTCTGCCTGGTTACGTTCTTTGTGTTGCGCAGACTCCAGTTCTGACAGCAGATAATTATCTTATGAAATAAATTGAACATATTTAACTATTATATTCAAAACCAAATAAATACACAAATTCATAATGTTTAAAATTACCAAATTCCGATTGCTCAGAATGCTGTTTTCTTTACTGATCATGCTTACAACATTTAATCAGTTATCAGCTCAGGATCAATATGAACTCAATTCGGGCTGGCTATGTATGCCGTCTGCTAAAATTAAAGCAAAGGGTACCGAAATCTCCAATTCTTCTTTTTCTTTATCTGGCTGGAAAAAAGCCGTAGTTCCCGGAACAGTATTGACCACAATGCTGGAGAATAAAGAAGTCCCTGATCCTTTTTTCGGAATGAATAATAAACTGATTCCAGATATTTATGACACAGGAAGAGATTACTATACGTACTGGTTCACTAAAGAATTTAAAGAGGCGATTCCTTCAGCAGACGGACAGGTGTGGCTTAAGTTCAGAGGAATTAATTACAGTTGTGATATCTACCTGAATGGTAAAAAAGTAAATGATCAGCCTTTCAAGGGGATGTATCTGAGAAAGGCATTTAATATTACAGGACTACTTTCTAAAACCGGCACAAACAGATTGGCTGTAATAGTTTACCCTCCTGATGAAGTAGGTAATCCTAATGGTGGCCAGGGTGGAGATGGAACCATTGCTAAAGGTGTAGCACACCAATATACCGCAGGATGGGACTGGATTCGTCCGATCAGAGATAGGAATACAGGTATATGGGATAAAGTTTATATAGAAAAAACCGGAGCAGTAAGTCTGGATAATCCACATGTAGTTACGCTGGTTCCAGGAAAACGTCAGGTGTCAGGACAACAGCAGCCTGCAATAATCAAGGTATCTGCAGAGTTGAAAAATACAAAAACTATTCCGGTAACCGGAAATCTGGTTTATACCATTAGTGGACAAAAAGTAATTAAGCAGGTTACTTTAAAAGCTGGCAGTACGACTGAAATCAATTTTCCTGAACTAAGTCTGGCTAATCCTAAGTTATGGTGGCCCGCTGGTTACGGTAAACAGGATTTATATCCATTACAAATCAGTTTCCTGGAAAAGGGTACTAAGCTGAGTGATAGTCAAACTGTCAATGTAGGGATCAGAGAGATTCAGACAGAATGGAATTTAACAACCAAGAGCAAAGAGATTCTGGTTAATGGACAGAAGATATTTATTAAAGGAGGTAACTGGATTATTTCTGATGCGATGCTTCGTTTTACCAATGCCAGATATGATACGGAAATCAGATATCATCGTGATATGAATCTGAATCTGATCAGAATCTGGGGTGGTGCATTAATTGAACGCCCTGAATTTTATGAAGCCTGCGATAAATACGGTATGTTGGTTTTACAGGATTTCTGGATGTCAGGTGATTGTAACGGAAGATGGGAAGACCCTATGAAGCTGGAAGATCAGTGGAAACGCAGAAAATATCCCGATGATCATCACTTATTTCTTGAATCTGCTGCAGACATGATCAAAATGGTGAGAAATCATGCTTCATTGGCTATATGGTGTGGAGGAAATGAAATTACACCACCAGATGATATCTTAATTCCTCTGCGTGATTCTATTTTGCCAAAACTGGATGGTACACGCTGGTTTATTGATTACTCGAATTCAGATAGCATGTCATTAAACACCATAGGTGGAAATGGTGACGGGCCTTATACTATTCAAAATGTAAGTACTTTCTGGAAAGACCGAACTTTTCCATTCAATTCTGAAGTTGGTTCTGTAGGTGTCGGAGATATGGAATCTCTGGAAAGATTTATTCCAAAAGCCAATTTAGTGGCACCCGTTTATATCTCTCCTGAAAAACGTGAAGCTAAAGGGCCATCTGAAAAAGTTGATTCTGTATGGGATTATCATAATTATCTGGGCGTAGGTTATGAGCAGCATATATTACCTTATGGAAAACCAGCTGATGTAGCTGATTTTGCTAAAAAAGCTCAACTGGTAAATTATGATCAGTACAGAGGGTTAATGGAAGGTTTCAGTGCGCATATGTGGGAATGGTACACAGGTGTGATCATATGGAAGACACAAAATCCATGGACATCAATGCGCGGGCAGATGTATGATTATTATTTGGATCCAAATGCCTGTTTATTTGGTTTACGTTCTGGAAGCGAACCTCTGCATGCTATGTATAATCCTGTGGATGGTATGCTGATGGTCGTTAATAATGGCTTTCAGGGTAAACAGAATATTATGCTGGATGCCAGAGTATTTGATATGGATGGAAAAGAGACCTCTTTAACAAAGGTATTTTGTTTCCTTGATCCGGCAAGTACTAAAAAAGTGATGTCGGTTAAAAAGATTGTAGATGATCTTTCTGCTAAAAAGGGAGCATTCCTTTCATTACAATTGCTGGATGAGCATAAAAATTTACTAAGCAATAACCTATATTGGCTGGCAGATAGTAAAGGTACTTATTCCGGATTAAATGAACTTAAGGGATCTGCACTTAAGGCAAATGCCAGATTATTAAAAACCGGGCAGGTAGAAGTGTCATTGACTAACGCTGCAGGCGGTCCTGTAAGTTTCTTTAACAGAGTTTCACTGGTAGATGGACAAACTAAAAAGAGAATTTTACCGGTATTTTATGATGATAACTATTTTTCTATCCTTCCGGGAGCTGATAAAAAAATTATCATTGATTATTATCCTGAAAAAGGTGCGGCTATGCCTGTCGTAACCCTTACAAATTATGTTGGACAGGAACAAACAATTCAGATAAACCCATAGAACCAAACCTCATATAATATAGACATGTCAAGATTAAATTTATTAGAAGAGACCAGATACGAAAAATTGCCGGTAAGTGTTTACGCCGATGAACAAACTGCAAGTATTGAAGTCGCAAAAAGAATTTCTTCACTTATCATTTCAAAACAGGAAAAAGGAGAACAGGCTGTATTAGGCCTTGCGACCGGAGCCACCCCCGTTAAAGTGTATAAAGAGCTGATCCGTTTGCACAAAGAAGAAGGATTGAGTTTTCGTAATGTAGTGACCTTCAATCTGGATGAATATTATCCGATGAAGCCAGGATCGAATCAGAGTTATGTTCGATTTATGAATGAGAATCTCTTTGATCATATTGATATCAACCGTGAAAATATCAATATCCCTGATGGTGAATTAAAGAGAGAAGATATTGAAGATTTCTGTTTGAAATATGAGCAAAAGATCAGTGGTTTTGGTGGTATTGATTTACAGATACTCGGAATAGGAAGAACAGGTCATATCGGATTTAATGAGCCAGGTTCAGCACCTAATTCAGGTACCAGATTAGTCACACTTGATGAATTGACCAGAAGAGATGCTTCCCGTGATTTCGGAGGACTGGCAAATGTACCTACCAAAGCTATTACAATGGGTATTGGTACAATTTTCAAGGCTAAGGAAATTATCCTGATGGCCTGGAATGAAAAGAAAGCCTCAATCGTGAAAAAAGCTGTAGAAGGTGATATCTCAGCTGATGTGCCGGCAACTTATTTACAGTTATCTCCTAATGTAGAATTTATTCTGGACCATGACGCAGCATCATCACTGACACGTTTTGATACACCGTGGTTAGTTAAAGATTGTGCATGGAATGATGAGCAGGTAACTAAAGCAGTAATCTGGTTGGCAAAGACGCTGAATAAACCAATCCTTAAGCTGACCGAAGATAACTATAATAACAATGGAATGGCACAGCTCGCTACCCAGCGTGGCCCCGTTTATCAAATCAATATCCAGATTTTTAATAAGCTTCAGCACACTATTACAGGGTGGCCGGGTGGTAAGCCTAACGCAGATGATAGTCAGCGTCCGGAACGTGCAGAACCTGCATTGAAACGTGTCATAGTTTTCTCTCCACATCCTGATGATGACGTTATTTCTATGGGGGGTACATTTATCCGTCTGGCAGATCAGGGGCATGAAGTGCATGTCGCTTACCAGACTTCTGGTAATACCGCTGTCTGGGACGATGATGTATTGCGTTTCATGGAATTCAATATAGATTTTGTAGAGTCAAGAGCTGAGGATACCAAAGCTTTAAAGCAGACATATGACGGGATGCGTAGTTTTATCAGTACAAAATTGCCAAATCAGACAGATCCGGAAGAAATCCGTACAGTAAAAAAACTGATCCGTAAAGGGGAAGCAATTGCCGGTGCCAGATTTGCCGGGGTAAAAGATGAGCGTATCCACTTTATGGATCTCCCTTTTTATGACAGAAGCAAGTTTCACAAAGAAGTAAGTTTTGAAGATGATATTGTGCAGACTATGGAATTATTGCAGCAGGTAAAACCACATCAGATTTACGCTGCAGGTGATTTTGCAGATCCCCACGGTACCCATAAAGTATGTTTCAATATTTTAGTTGAGGCTATGATTCGTTTGAGAAAAACGGAGAGCTGGACAAAAGATTGCTGGTTATGGTTGTACAGAGGAGCATGGCATGAATTTGAAACACATGAGATTGAGATGGCTGTACCACTTTCACCTCAGGAAGTCGAAAGAAAGAAACTAGCTATATTTAAACATCAGTCACAAAAGGATCTGCCTGTTTTTCCGGGAGAAGATTCAAGAGAGTTCTGGGTAAGGGCAGAAGCACGTACACAGGAAACGGCAAGGGCTTATGACCAGCTTGGGCTGGCTGAATATGAGGCTATGGAAGCATTTGTGAAGTGGAAGTTCTAATCTTAATTGATCATCTCTAAATTATATTAAATGACAACAACAGCTAAAAAGGGAATGCCACCAATTATTATTATTGGTGCTTTATTCTTTATTTTCGGGTTTGTAACCTGGTTAAATTCAGTACTGATTCCATATTTGAAACTTGCCTGTGAGCTCAATAATTTTGAGTCTTATCTGGTTGCTTTCGCATTTTACATCAGTTATCTCGTGATGGCTATCCCATCAGCAAGTGTGCTTAAAGTTACGGGCTATAAAAAAGGTATGGCTCTCGGACTGGTCGTAATGGGTATCGGGGCACTGGTTTTTATTCCGGCAGCACTAACACGTACTTATGGATTATTTTTGCTGGGGTTATTTATCCAGGGAACCGGACTTGCGCTGTTACAGACAGCTTCCAATCCTTATATTACTATCCTGGGGCCTGCTGAAAGTGCGGCAAAACGGATCAGTATAATGGGAATCTGTAATAAAGTTGCAGGTGCTATCGCTCCAATTGTTTTGGGTGCAATTGCATTGAAAGATGCTGATGGTTTTCATGACAGGTTACTTTTAATGAATCCGGCCGAGAAAATTGCTGAACTGAATGCATTGGCTTCAAGAGTAATTTTGCCTTATGTAATTATCATTATTGTGCTTTTGATTCTGGCAGTGCTGATTTATTTCTCCACTTTGCCTGAAATTGATACAGACAAAGAAGATGAAACTGTTTCTCAGGCAACGGCCGGAAAAACCAGTATTCTGCAGTTTCCTCACCTATTATTAGGTGTATTGACCGTATTTTTATACGTAGGAGTAGAAGTTATGGCAGGCGATACGATAATCAGTTATGCGCATTATCAGGGAATCCCACTTTCTACGGCTAAATTTTTTACCACTTTTACTTTGCTGGGAATGATCCTTGGTTACCTGATTGGAATTATTTGTATTCCTAAATATATCAGCCAGGAAAACGCGATGAAATGGTTTGCAGTCCTGGGTATTGCCCTTACGGTTACTTCTATTTTTACAACCGGATATACATCGGTTTTATTTATTGCTTTGCTTGGGCTGGCCAATTCACTGGTATGGCCTGCAATCTGGCCTCTGGCACTTTCAGGGCTGGGCAGGTTTACTAAAATAGCTTCTTCTTTATTGATTATGGGTATCGCAGGCGGAGCAATTATTCCGCTTTGTTACGGAGCTCTTGTTGATGCATTAAATGCGCAGCAGGCTTACTGGATTATGGTTCCTTGTTACGCGTTTATCTTTTATTATGCTTCTGCAGGATATAAAATAAGGAGCAAAAAACACTAATTTTAATTAGCGTCTGGTTAAACAGACGCTAAAAACACCAAATATAAATGAATAGAAAAGATTTCATTACCAGCACAGGTTTACTTACCGCTGGTTTGTTTTTGAGTAAAGATTTAAGCGCATTTGAATTAACTTATCCAAATGTAAGGGTGCCCCTGAACAAAAGAAAATTCAGTAGTCCGGCCGTAGAAAAAGCAATTCTTAAATTTCAGCAGAAAGTATCAGATAAAGAATTGGGATGGTTATTCAATAACTGTCTGCCAAATACACTGGATACAACAGTTTCATTCTCTACAAAGGATGGAAAACCTGATACCTATGTGATCACCGGAGATATTGATGCGATGTGGCTCAGAGATAGTTCTGCTCAGGTCTGGCCTTATCTGGCTTTCATGAAGGAAGACAAGAAGTTACAGCAGTTAGTTGCGGGAATTATTCATCGTCAGGCCCACTATGTAATTAAAGACCCATATGCTAATGCATTTTACAAAGATGGAGAACAGAAAAGCGAGTGGGCAGGTGACCATACAACGATGCTGCCTGGTGTTCATGAGCGGAAATGGGAAATAGATTCACTTTGTTATCCAATGCGTCTGGCGTACAACTATTGGAAAATGACCGGAGATGTAACTCCTTTTGATGAAGAATGGAAAACATCTGTTCATACTATTCTGAAAACCTTTAAAGAACAACAACGTAAAACAGGTTTGGGGCCATATCATTTTCAGCGTGATACAGCTAAGCCAACAGATAGTTTGCCAATGGCTGGTTATGGATTCCCGGTTAAACCAGTCGGTTTAATCTGCTCTATGTTCAGACCGAGTGATGATGCAACGATCTTTCCGTTTTTAATCCCTTCAAACTTTTTTGCCGTGGTAAGTTTAAAACAGATGGCCGAAATGTTTACTTCGATTTTCAAAGAACAGGCATTTGCTGCAGAGCTGACCGCTTTGGCAACAGAAGTAGAAGCTGCGATTCAGAAATACGCCATTGTAGAACATCCTGTTTATGGAAAAATATATGCTTTTGAGGTTGATGGATTTGGAAACGTAAATCTGATGGATGATTCCAATGTACCGAGTCTGCTTTCACTTCCATATCTGAATGCAGTGCCGGTGACAGATCCGATCTATCAGAACACCCGTAAGTTTGCCCTGTCAGAACATAATCCATATTTTTATAAAGGTGCAGCTATAGAAGGTATCGGTGGTCCGCATGTGGAACAACAGGATATGATCTGGCCGCTTAGTATTATATGCAGAGGATTGACAAGTACAGATGATCAGGAGATCAGGGAATGTATTGCCGCATTAAAGAAAACACATGCTGGTACTGGATTTATGCATGAATCATTTAAAAAGGATCATCCCGAGATCTTTACAAGACCCTGGTTTGCATGGACAAATACCATATTCGGAGAGTTTTTATGGGAAGTGTTTCTGGCACGCCCGCATTTATTGAGCTAACCAACAATGAACCAAATATAAAATTAACCAAAATCATGAAGAAAATCATTTCAGGGCTTATTCTGGCCTGTGTAGCTTTCAGTGTACAGGCACAGACAGATGAAAACTTAGGTATTATACCTGCGCCGGTATCCGTAGAGAAAAAAGCCGGTTTTTTTAAACTGGACAAGACTGTGGTACTGGTTTCTAATGAAGCACCAAACGCAGCAGCAGCGGATATTCTTAACGCCTATATCGTGAGTCAGGGTGGTTTCGCATTGCGATCATCAAAAGCAGCTGCTACAGGTCAGCGAACAATTGTATTGAGTTCGGCGGGTGCTGATAAATTACCTGCTGAAGGTTATCAGCTGCAGGTTACTGCTCAGAATATTACAGTTACCGGTAAAGGTGCCGGTTTGTTTTATGGTGTTCAGTCACTGATGCAGATGATGCCTGAGAAAAAAGGTCAGGAAATTGACGTACCTGCCAGTATGATCAAAGATTATCCGAGATTTCAGTACAGAGGTTTACACCTTGATGTAGGAAGGCATACTTTCCCTGTTTCCTTTATCAAGAAGTATATTGATCTGATGGCTGCTTATAAACTGAATAATTTCCACTGGCATTTAACTGAAGATCAGGGCTGGAGAATAGAGATTAAAAAATATCCTAAACTGACCAGTGTCGGAGCAGAGAGAAATGGTACAGTTGTAGGCCATCATCCAGGTGTTACCAATGATAATACAACCTATAAAGGGTTTTATACTCAGGATGAAGTGAAAGAAGTTGTGGCTTATGCAGCAAGAAAATTTGTGAATGTGATTCCTGAAATTGAATTGCCCGGACACAGTTCTGCTGCAATTGCGGCCTATCCTCAACTGAGCTGTTTTCCTGACAGAGATACTTTTGTAGATCCTAAAACGCCATGGGCCGGATCAAGAAAAGGAAAACAGGTTCAGCAGCAATGGGGTGTTTTTGACGATGTATTTGCACCAACAGAATATACTTTTAAATTCCTGGAAGATGTTCTGGATGAGGTGATGGTTCTGTTTCCTTCAAAATATATACATATTGGTGGAGATGAGAGTCCAAAAGAATATTGGAAACAATCACCTTTCTGTCAGCAGCTGATCAAAGAAAAAGGCTTGAAAGATGAGCATGAATTACAGAGCTATTTCATTCAGCGTATAGAAAAATACATCAATTCCAAAGGCAGATCTATTATTGGATGGGATGAGATTTTAGAAGGTGGATTGGCTCCGAATGCGACAGTGATGTCCTGGAGAGGTGTTGAAGGCGGTATTGCTGCGGCTAAACTTAATCATGATGTTATTATGACGCCAGGAAATCAGGGATTGTATTTTGACCATGCACAATCTAAATCAAGTGGTGAACCTGTTAATATAGGTGGAAATGCTCCTTATTCAGTAGCTTATGCTTATGATCCGGTTCCTGAAGTACTTTCAGCCGATCAGAAGAAATTTATCAAAGGAGTACAGGCAAATCTATGGACAGAATATGTTGAAAGCCCTGCAAAAGCAGAATACATGATCTTACCAAGAATGTTTGCTCTGGCAGAAATCGCATGGACTCCATTAAACAAAAAGAATTATAAAAACTTTTCTGAAGACAGAATTCCAGTGCATTTAGCCCGTCTGGATAAAACCAATACAAATTACTGGGTACCTGTTCCGGTAGGGCAGTCTGATAAACAAATTGATGGAGAGAATATTACAATAGATTTAAAAGAGCCGGTTAAAGGAGCTAAAATCTATTATACTTTAGATGGTACAACTCCTTCTGAAGTTTCTAATCAATACCGTTCTCCGTTAAAAGTTAATGTACCCAAGGGTAAGAAGATTTTATTGAAGACTATTGTGGTTACGCCTAAAGGAAAATACAGTGTAATTTCTGAGACCCCTTTAAATAACGAAGCAAAATAATCTTTAAAAAGCCACTTGAATTCAGGAATGAATTTAAGTGGCTTCTGCTGATTTTAACTATATAAAGCCTGTTTGGGATTCATAATTTGAATTTTAAGCAGGCTTTATATTTGGTTAAAATGCTTTTTTAGCATAAATTGCTGGAATAAAATGAACCCGATGAAACGAGCCCCATATATTTTACAACAGTCAGCATTATGCCTGGGTCTGTTGTTTTTGTTTGCCTGTAACAATGATCAGCCTGCTAAAATTTCTCCGGCAGCGGCAGATAAAATTGTTGCTAAAAATACGGCAGGAACATTTCCTTTTCATAAAGATATAGTGATTAAACCAGGTCTTCATTTTGAAATATTAAGCTGGGGGAGAGGAGTAGACAGTGTGGGTGGTTATCTGATTCTGATGTCTGATTCACTTAAAAACAGTTATAAATCTTTTCCTGTAGAGCGGAATGGTGTTATTACTGATGCCTGGAATATGGATATGGATAATGATGGAAATCCTGAATTGTATATTGAATTGCTGAGTAAGAAAAATGTGAAAGACCTCAACGTTTATGAATACAATGGCAGCTTTAATAAAATCAGTTTTCCGCCTTTAAGCGCTAAGATGAAGAAGATTTATGGCGGAGATGATAAGTTTACCCTGAAGAACGGAGAGCTGTTCAGATCTTTTCCTATTGTGAATTCTTCAGATTCAACACAAAAGAACGGAGCAGTAAAAATGCTGCACTATAGTTTAAGAGGAAATAGCTTCTCTGTGGACGAAATTAAAGAGCAGGAATAATCATTCCTGCTCTCAATGTTGTTTAAGATTAAACAGATTCTTTAAACTGTGCGCTGATTCTTTCAAATTTTTCTATCAGAAGATCAATGCGTTCTTTTTCTTTATTCATATAAGACTTACGCAGAATGGTTGCGCAGAAGGCCATCCATATTACTGTAAACAGTACGATTGCTATTTGTACCCAGGTATTCAGGTGATTTAGCGTCTCAAAGAAAAATAGAATAAAGCCAATTGATATTGCAGCGGCATAAAACCAGTAAAGTTTATTATATAAATTGAAACGGCTCAACTGATATTCATGAAGTTTTTTCAGGAATGCACCAGGATGTTCTGTAAAGTCGTTACGTGAAATCAGTCTGTGCTCTCTGTATAATAAAATGGTATAAATAGCTACAGCCAGTACGATAATTCCTATCCCAGCGAAAGTTGCAAGAGAACTGAAGTCGAAATAAAAAAGTAATGAGCTGATAGCGAGGAAAGAAATGATCATTCCACCAATGTTAAACAGCGATTTGGTACGAATGGAATTCACTTCTTTTTTTGCCTGATCCAGCATCTCTTCCGAGGTGATTTTTACCTCCACCGCATGTGATTGCCAAAGAGACTGTATATGTTCAAATTCTTGCATGATGATTGTATAATTCGGTGAGTTTTTGTTTAATCCGGTGAATCTTAACCCTAAGATTTCCCTCGCTGATTCCTGAAATTTCCGCTATTTCATGATAGGGAAGTTCATCAAGAACCATGGTAATAATTAAACGGTCGTTTTCTTCTAATTTGGATATTGATTTATATAAAAGAGCCACCTGCTCATTTTTTTCAGAGAATTCTTCCACTCTGTTTTCAATAATATTTTCTGTCAGTTCGTCTTTGGCCTGCCTTTTTTCTGAACGGAGATAAGTAAGGCAGGTGTTTACTGCGATACGATAGATCCAGGTAGAAATCAGTGATTTCTGTCTGAACTTGTCCAGGTTCTGCCAAACCTTAAGAAATGTTTCCTGTAGTAAGTCATTGGCAGATTCGGCATCACCCGTATAGCCATAGCACAAATGAAATATTTTCTTGGAGTTAGTATCGAAGATTTGCTTAAATAAGATGTCTTTCTGATCCAATTGCGTTGTTTCTTTTGTTGTTTGACAAGGTTAATGCTGAATTGTTACAGCACAAAATTATTTCCATATTTCCACAATCCCATAAAATCGGGGTAGCAGATTCTGAAAATAAGTTTATTATTGTAGTTTTACGCTCGGAAAAAACACACAACCAAATATAATGTCAAAAAACAACAGATTAACATTCTTTATATTTTTAGCACTGATACTGGGCGTTGTCTTGGGTTATGTATTAAATGTAAACTCGTTTGATGGGTATAATAACAAGATTACCAGTGCAGATGCTCAGATTAAGACGCTGGATATAAAGATGGGTGGAATTACGGATACAAGTTCCGTACAGTACTTACAGCTGAAAACACAGAAGGCTGAAAACATTAAGATCAGAAGAGAAAATGAAACTGAAAGAGAGAAAAAGCTTGAGCCGCTTACTTTATTAAGTGATATTTTTCTAAGATTAATCAAAATGATTGTCGCTCCGCTGGTTTTTACTACACTGGTTGTCGGTGTTGCTAAAGTAGGAGATATTAAAGCAGTAGGAAGAATAGGTGGTAAAACGATGCTCTGGTTTATGAGTGCTTCTTTACTGTCGCTTTTCCTGGGAATGGTAATGGTCAATATCTTCAGACCTGGTGAGGCCATGAATCTGCCATTGCCTAGTAGTCATGCAGATACCGGTATACATAAGGTAGCGCTGTCTATGAAGGACTTTATTGCCCATATCATACCTAAAAGTATGACTGAAGCTATGGCGACTAACGAAATTCTGCAAATTGTAGCATTTTCTTTGTTTTTTGGCGTAGCAACAGCAGCTATTGGCGAAAAAGGTAAGATTATCATTGAATTTTTTGATGCAGTAGCTCATGTGATTTTAAAAGTGACAGGTTATGTCATGAATTTTGCACCCTTTGCAGTATTTGGGGCTATGGCGGCCATTATTGCTAAACAGGGATTGAGCGTATTGTCTACTTATGCCTTATTTATAGGAGAGTTTTATTCCACTATGCTTTTGCTTTGGGTGGTATTGATACTGATTGGTTATCTCATTTTAAAAGGAAGAGTATTCAATCTGATGAACAGGATGAAAGAGCCTGTTATTGTCGCTTTCAGTACAGCCAGTAGTGAGGCTGCTTATCCGAAAACGATGTTACAGCTGGAGCGTTTTGGCTGTAAAGATAAAATTGTGAGTTTCGTATTACCATTGGGTTACTCTTTTAATTTGGATGGATCAATGTTATATATGACCTTTGCATCCTTGTTTATTGCACAGTCCTACGGTATACATCTGTCATTTCAGCAGCAGATTACGATGTTGCTGATCCTGATGTTAACCAGTAAAGGTATTGCTGGTGTTCCAAGAGCTTCATTGGTAGTTATTGCAGGTACAATTGCTACTTTTAATATCCCTGAGGCTGGATTAGCATTACTGATTGGTATCGATCCATTGCTGGATATGGGCAGGTCAGCGACTAATGTAATTGGTAATAGTCTGGCTACTGCTGTTGTCAGCAAGTGGGAGGGAGAGCTTACAGAGCCTCTGGACTAGATTTTTAGATTACCGGATACAAGACCAATTTATATAGATTAAAAAAATGAGTACCAAAGCAAAAAAAATATTTCTACTGCTTACCATAGTTGTCCCTTTTCTGGCGTACTGTGTGTTTTATTATATGCCAATTCTTAAAAACGCACCTTTCAGATCAGATGAGTTTGTTTCTTTTCAGTTCAAATGGGGTGAAGGAAATGATTTAGTAAACTCTTACGATTCTGCTACCGGGGATTATCAGTATCTGAATAAGAAGGATTCTCTGGTAAAAACCAATGTGAAGCTTAGGGAAAATGATATCATTTATCTGCACCATAAAGCCAGTGAACTTGGATTCTGGAATTTTCCGGATGTGATTTCAAATGCAGGTACAGACCTTAATAAATCTAAAGTGCTGCGTTATGTGATGCAGTTTAATTATAAGCGTAAGACTAAAAAAGTGATTTTTGTTACTGATTATAATGAAATCGCTAAGTTAAGAGACGTTGCCAAGCAAATGGAGACCCTTTTAGAGCAGAGTATAAACGATGCTCAAGAAAGATATGGTAAGAAAAAGTAATTCATTATGAATTTATAAATATATATTCTATATTTGCACCTCGATAAAAAAATAAACAATTTAAAATACTAATTATTTAACAATGTACGCAATAGTAAATATAGCAGGACAGCAATTCAAAGTTGCAAAAGACCAGCACCTTTTTGTACACCGTTTGCAAGGAGATGAAGGCGCTAGTATTGAATTTGACAATGTATTGTTGGTTGAAGACGGAGGTAAGATCTCTGTAGGTGCCCCTTTATTATCAGGAGCTAAAGTTTCAGCTAAAATCGTGTCTCATTTAAAAGGCGATAAAGTGATCGTTTTCAAAAAGAAACGTAGAAAAGGTTACAAAAAGAAAAATGGCCACCGCCAGTATTTCACAAAAATCCAGATCTCTGGTATCAGTTTATAATTAGTTGTTAAACAAAAATTATCAGTTTTATAACTGTTAGTTGATAAAATATAAAACAAAATGGCACATAAAAAAGGAGCCGGTAGTTCGAGAAACGGACGTGAGTCTCATAGTAAACGCTTAGGTATCAAAATTTTTGGTGGTCAGGAAGCAATTGCAGGAAACATCTTAGTACGTCAACGCGGAACTAAACACCATCCTGATAAAGGCGTAGGTATTGGAAAAGACCATACTTTATTCGCTCTTGTTGCTGGTACTGTAGTTTTCAGAAAGAAACAAGATAACAAATCTTATGTTTCTGTATTACCTGCAAGTGTAATTAGCGAAGTTGTTGAAAAAGCTGCACCAGCTAAGAAAGCTGTTAAAGCTGCTGCTCCGGTAGCAGAAGCACCTGCTAAAAAAGCACCAGCTAAAAAAGCTGCTAAAGCTGACGCTGCTCCGGCAGAATAATCTTTAAAATATTATAATAAAAAAGCCGCAACGTTTTCGTTGCGGCTTTTTTATTGACCTTTTTTGACCTGCTATGAAACGGCTATCTTTATTTTTATGCTTTGAAGTTCGTTTTCCAGTTTTTCCAGACACGAAGAGAAATTCTTGAGTGTCGTTTCCAACTCATTCATCAGACTGGCTACCGGCAATACTACTGGTGGTTCAGGAGTCTTTTCTTCCCCGTGTAAAAGCCACTCATAACTCTTATTATAATGCCTTGAAAGAGCACAAAGTGTGTTAAATGTCGGGTATTGATTGCCAAGCTCAATTTGAGAATAATTACTCCTCGATAAGTTCAAGAAATTAGCTACATCAACCTGAGCATAAGCCTTTTCGAGTCTCAATGACTTAATTCTCTTCCCTAATATTTTCTTTGATAGAATTTCTTGCATAAATAATATTTTTTTTGTTGGTTTGTGACTTTATTCTATTGGTGTAAAAAAGACAATTATCGCACCACTACATCCGATAGTATAATTTGATTATCTTTATAGGAAGATCGTAAGAATTAAAGTAGGTAGTTAAATGTTAAAAAAAAATTAAATGAGTGCTTGTATTTGTGTCATACTAAAGGAAATCAACTATGAAGCTTAGTGCTTACTGTGATTATTATACTGATAACTCCTATTTCCTTTTTAATAAAAAAAATCACATTACTTTTTTTAACATTCATTCCATAGAAAAAATAGGGTATTTTTTAGCCAAAAATCCCGCTATTGGGGAATCCTTTGTGGAAATCATTTCACAAAAGTATGAACGGGCCTTTTCAAAACTGGTTGCCGAATGTTTCGAAGGGAAATCATTCAATATAGAAAAACGGTTAAAAGTAAAAGATATGGATGATGTGCTGCTGCAGATTGTTCTGACTCCGGTTTTTACCGATCCAGGGGAGCCCCTTGTTGCCTGTACCATTATAGACAGCAACAGGAAATCAAATCAGATGAAATTACTGGACGAATATTCACATCTCGCTTCACATGATCTTCGTGCACCTATAACCAATATATTAAGTCTGTCGAGTCTGATGAATTTTCCTGACATGGAATCATTTGATACCAGCAGGATAAAAGACTTGTTACGGGATATTAATTATCAGGCAGAAAAGCTGGACGATATTATTAAAATGCTGAACAGCTTAATTAATAAAGAACATAGCCCAGATGATTTCATTGCAGATTCTATCAGAACTGATTCCAAACATATTATGCTTATTGATGATGATTCCCTGACTAACAGGCTGCATCATATGATTATTACCAAGTACAATAAAAACAGGAGGGTAGTTCAGTTTGGCAGTTCAACTCATGCACTTGATTATCTGAAAGAAAATAAGCCTGATTTAATTCTGCTTGATCTGAATATGCCAGAAATTGACGGCTGGACTTTTTTAAGGCTCCTGGAGGAACAGAAACCTGATGTTGATGTAGTTATCATCTCTTCTACAATTGATCCGACAGAGCGCACCAGAGCGCAGTCCTACAGGTCAGTTAAGGATTTCCTGACGAAACCCTTAACTTATGACAAAATCAAACATCTGGTAGATAATTAATCATCCGGGATTCAGTTCTAGTGCTCTCTATCGAGCAATGACTCGGCAAGGGCAATGAGCTCATTCTTTTTAACTGCCTCAATACTTACTTTTTCTAATGCTGTAAAAGCAATTTCAAGGCTGCGTTTCATTTCAGTAACTGCCAGTTCTCTGATTTTGTAGCTGTTATACAGCTTTGTAATGGACTCTATTTTGGCAGGATAATCAGTATTTGGATATTGTGCTTCCAGCAGGGCCAGATCGTCTCCCTGGGCAAGCTCTTTTAGTTTAAGCAGCAGAAATGTTTGTTTGTTGGAAATGATGTCTCCACCAACCTGTTTGCCAAATTTAACCGGGTCGCCGTAAACATCAAGAATGTCATCCTGAAGCTGGAAGGCGATTCCGAAGTTTTCGCCAAAATCGTAAAGATGATTTGCATCTTCCTCACTTGCGCCGCCTACAATTGCCCCAAGTTTCATTGCTCCGCCTACCAGTACTGCCGTTTTCAGACGGATCATGTTAACGTATTCTACAATACTGACGTCGTTTCTCTGTTCAAACTCCATATCCAGTTGCTGACCCTCACAGACTCCCTGAGCAGTAGTGTTAAAACAGTGTAATGCATTTTTAAGAACGCCGGAATCCAGATTAGTCAGATGTTTATTGGCTTCTACCATCATTACATCCCCGCTTAAAATGGCATTATTTACACCCCATTTGATATGAACAGTATCCTGTCCTCTGCGTAAAGGGGCATTATCCATAATGTCATCATGAATCAGTGTGAAATTATGAAAGGTTTCAATTGCCAATGCGGCCTCAATAGCTTTGGTCGCATCATTGTTAAAAAATTCACTGGAAAGCAATAGCAGAACCGGTCTGATCCGTTTACCGCCAAGGCGCATAATATAACTTATTGGTTCATACAGCTTTGATGGATGAGCCGGATATTCGACCTTTTTAATCGCTTCTTCAATTAATTGTTGTAACTCAAAAATGGTATGCATTATTTTCTTAATGTGGTGTTTTTTTCTAAAATTTCTATTGCTTTCTGTTCTTTTTCTGTCCTTTTAATCCCTGGATTCTTCTTCCAGAAATCTTCATTATAGGTCATCGCTTTGACCAGATTACTGTCATTGATAGTTATACTTACTTCTTCCAGATCGTTTCGGTTAATGTGGTCATCATCCACCATGTATAAGGTAGAATAAAGGTCTGTATCCTGGATACCCAAACCTAGCATTTTCAATCGGTTTGTTGTGTTAAGAACTGCATAATCCAGAACGTTGTCACCCCGTTTGTTCAACCTGTACTGGGCTATAAAGACGGTTTCCTTATTCTTGATACTGACAGTTCCGACACTTTTGAAAAACATACCCTTGATTACGCCTTCAATTTTAAGGACATTATTTGTTACCGTATTAACATAATAAGCGCCCTCAAATCTTTTTTCTTTTAAAGCGCGCCTTGGCGTACAGATAATCTTAGCAATTTCTTCCCCGTCCAGCAGATAGGTACCAGCAAGTTTAAAACTATACAGGGAGTCTACCTTTCTTAAAAGGGGTTTTTTATGGAAGGAATTGGCCAGATAACCTGAGAAGATAAAAGAAAAGAAGCTGGTATTGCTATAAGATATGCCATTCTTGCCCTGCAGATGACGTGCCTCTGTAGGATGCCAGCCAATCAGACCATATGGTTTCCATTCAGCATCCAGCCAGATTTCATTCAGGTATACAGGTTCATTGGCTTCATAGGCAATTTGTCTTAAAAAGGCCCTGCCAAAATTTGATTTATTATATGTTTTTAATGCTTTATCAGTTGCATCCTGCATGATAGCAACTGCAGGATTGCCAACCGTAACCTCCTTTAAGGTCAGCACCTGCGGATCAAGTACTATTTTTATTTTTTCATCAGTCGTTTTGACTTCAAAGCTGCCCCCGGTATAACTCAGGTGGGTAACCAGCAGGTTAACCGGCAGTGAAGAAACCGTAAGTTCGAATTCCCCGTTTCCGTTAGTTAAAGTACTTTTCTGATCTTTTGCCTGAATTGTAGCAAAAACAACAGGGTTACCTGTGTTTTTTTCTACTACAATACCCGATATCTTTAACTGCGCGAAAACACATACTGAAGATAAAAACAGCAGGAAGAAGAGAACAATGCCTGATTTATACATGCTAACCTTAATCCTGGATCAGTGAAAAATCAATTTGTCGTTTAGACAGATCTACTCTTTTTACTTTCACTTTGACTTCATCACCCAGCTGATATTTCTTTTTCTTGCGCTGACCTACAATACAGTAGTTCTTTTCATCCAGTACATAGAAATCATCAGCTATATCCTTCAGTCTGATCATGCCTTCGCATTTGTTCTCAATCAGCTCCACATACATTCCCCATTCAGTTACACCCGAAATAATTCCCATAAAGAGTTTACCTACGTTTTCTTCCAGATACTCTACCTGTTTGTATTTAATAGAAGCACGCTCTGCATCGGCAGCACGTTTTTCCATCGCAGATGAGTGAGAAGCGGCCGTTTCGTATTCTTCCTCATTAGCCGAACGCTCTCCGTTCAAATAAGCAGCCAGCAGGCGATGAACCATTACGTCAGGGTAACGACGGATAGGAGAGGTGAAATGCGTATAGTGATCAAAAGCCAGACCATAATGACTGGTTTTTTTTGTAGTATAAACCGCTTTAGCCATAGAACGAATAGCTAATTGGGTCAGCACATTCTGTTCTTTTTTGCCTTCTACATCTTCCATCAGAAAATTCAGGGATTTAGCAATATCCTTATCTGATTTCATGTTTATTTTATAACCAAAACGGGCAGCAAATAAGGCGAAATTACCCAGGTTTTCCAGATTCGGTGAATCGTGAGATCGGTAAACGAAAGTATATTTAGCTTTTCCTTTACCTTTTTTAGCAATAAATTCAGCTACCTTTTTATTGGCCAGCAACATAAAGTCTTCAATCAGTTTATGAGCGTCTTTACGTTCTTTTACATAAACACCAACTGGTTTTCCTTTTTCATCCAGCCTGAATTTGACTTCTGTGCTTTCAAAACTTATCGCACCATTTTTAAACTTTCTGTCTCTTAAAATGTAAGCAAGTTCATTTAGTTTAAGGATTTCTCCGGCATAATCACCTTCCTTATTTTCTATCACTTCCTGAGCTTCTTCATAGCTGAAACGTCTGTCAGAGTGAATTACAGTTCTTCCAAACCATTCCTCCACTACATTAGCTGCTTCATCCAGTTCAAAAACAGCTGCAAAGCAGAGTTTATCCTCGTTAGGGCGAAGAGAGCAGACCCCGTTACTTAGTCTTTCAGGAAGCATCGGGATTACCCTGTCTACCAGGTAAACAGAAGTAGCTCTTGAATAGGCCTCTTTGTCTAAATAAGATTTAGGTTGTACATAATGTGAAACATCTGCAATATGTACCCCAACTTCGTAATTGCCGTTTGGCAGTTTTTTGAAAGATATTGCATCATCAAAATCCTTTGCGTCTGCAGGGTCAATCGTAAAGGTTACCGTTTCGCGGAAATCACGGCGGTTTTTAATTTCGTCTTCAGTAATCTGTTCAGGAATTTCATTTGCTTCTTTCTCTACCTCAGGAGGGAAGGAAAGCGGAAAACCATACTGTGCAAGAATGGCATTCATTTCCGTATTATTTTCTCCCTGGGTACCCAGAATATTGATAATCCTTCCAATAGGGTTTTTAGCGCCCTCCGGCCAATCGGTAATTGCTACCTGTACCTTTTGTCCGTTTTTGGCTCCGTCAAGGTCGCTTAACGGCACAAAAATATCATGCAGCATTTTCTTGTCATCGACGGTCACAAATGCAAAACGGTCAGATATTTTGATTACGCCTATAAAATCAGTTTTTAAACGTTGTATGATTTCAACAACTTCACCCTCGTTTTTCCTGCCTCTCTTTTTTGCATAGATATACACTTTTACTTTATCTCCGTTAAGCGCATTATGCAGTTTACGGGCAGAGACGAATACGTCTTTTTCAAACTCATCATCAGGAATAATAAAAGCTGCCCCGTCGGCAGTCATATCTACTCTTCCTGTGATAAAGGTTTTTAAATCTTTAAGCTTGAATTTTCCTTTTTGAGGTTCGGTAAAAACACCTTTATGTGCTTGTTCTTTCAGGATCTCCAGAATGGTTTCCCTGGCTTCATCATCTTTTATGTTGAGTTTGGCCGAAACCTGTTTGTAATTCAAGGCTTCATTGTTGCTATTCTCTAAAACATCACTGATTAACTGAGTTAAGACGAGTTTTATTTGAGAAGATTTCTTTTTTGCCATAGTATATTTGTCAATATTCCGAAGGTAACACTTTGAAATGATTTATTATGCCTCAGGGGCTATAAAATCCAATATTGAGGGCTTTAAAGAGCGATGAAGATTTGTTTAATTGTAATTTAAGTCGGAGATTTAGACGGGTTCTGAACGGTCTTCAGCTATTTGCCGAAATAACAGGTTTTCCCTTAAATAGTATACCTCAACAGTACAGGACAGGATTTAAACATTTAAGTAGCAGGAGAATAAAATGATAGAAGAAAAACAGCGGAGTACGAGAAAAGAATTTCTGATGATTATTATCAAGGTTATCATTTTCTTTGCGCTGACCTATTTTGAAATTTATCAGCCTGTACTATTTAAAGACTATCCTTTCATTGCACTTACTGCTCATGCTTTTACGGTATTTCTCGGTCCGAGTGTTGCAGTTTCCTTTCTGCGTTTGATTGTGATTTACTGGTATATTAAGAAACATCGTTTTAAATCTACTATCAAGGACAACTTCATTTTAGGAATTAACAGAATTGTTTCTATTCTCAATACCGTATTCGGAGTTATTGCGATTATGATCTGGATGGGAATCAAACCTCTGGAGTTTTTAACCAGTATTACGATTGTGGCAGCAGCTATTGCTGTAACGTTTAAAGATTATATAACCAATATGATCAACGGATTGATTATTATGTTTTCAGACCGTTTATCCCTGGGAGATCATATCCGTGTAAATGATCATGAAGGAAAGATTCTGGATATTACACTGATTAATATGATTCTTCAGAATGAAGATAATGATATGGTCATCATCCCGAATTCTGTAGTTTTCAGTTCCGTTATTATCAACCAGTCAAAGCAGAATATTAAAAAACTAAGTGTGGAATTTGAGATGGCTCTGCATTTTGGCTATACGCCGGATTATCTGGAAAAGTACCTTTATCAGGTTCTCGATAATTTTAAAGCTAATATTGTGTCCGGTGGGCTGACGATAAAAACGCTGGCAATCAATAAGGATATTACCAGATTTAAAGTGCAGATACTGCTGAATAACTATGATAAGCTCAAAGAAAGAGAAATCAGACGGGTGCTCAATACTGCATTGATTAAACTGACTGTACCAGAACAGGCCTGATGTTTTCGGTAATTACTGATCCTGCACCGGCAGCCTTAGCCGACCAGGTTTAGTTTACCTGGAATTGCAGCAATTAACTTTTGAGTATAGGCTGTCTGCGGATGTTCGTAAATGATTTCCGGAAAATTCTCTTCTTCTATTTTTCCTTTGTTCATGACGATCATTCTGTCTGAAAGATGTTTGACCACGGCAAGGTCATGAGAGATGAAAATATAAGTCAGACCAAGTTCTCCCTGTAGCCTTCTGAGTAAATTTAAAACCTGTGCCTGTACCGAAACGTCCAGTGCAGAGACAGATTCATCACAGATAATGAGTTTAGGCTGCAGGGCTAGTGCACGTGCAATGACTATGCGCTGCCGCTGGCCTCCGGAAAACTCATGAGGATAACGGTCAAAATGTTCCGGTTTCAGATCTACCAGTTCCAGCAGGTGTTGTACATGAGCTTTGCGTTGCACATCAGTATCGAATATGCGGTGTACCAGCAAAGGTTCCATTAAAGCATGACCTACGGTTAGCTGTGGGTTTAATGAAGAATAAGGATCCTGAAAAATGAGTTGTATATCCCTTCTGAGTTTTCTCAGACTATCATTTTTTAGATGTGTGATATCCTGACCATCAAAAAAAATACTTCCTGAAGTAGGTTCAACCAGACGAAGAATACTCCTGCCCAGTGTGGTCTTACCACAGCCGGACTCACCAACCAGGCCTAAAGTTTCACCCGGATATAGTTTGAAACTTACCTGATCAACAGCTTTGATCAATTCTTTGGAATGTCCGAATAATCCCTGTCTGACGGGGAACCAGGTACAAAGATCTTTTATTTCAAGCAGGGGAGATGTGCCATACAGAATTGCTCTTCTGCTGTCAATTTCCTGCTGTGTATAACTATTTATTTCCCTTAAATCAGCAATTGGTTTAGCTGTACATTTCTGCAGAAAGTCGGCTACTACCGGCAATTTCTTTAAACGGTATAAAGGTGATGGTCTGCAAGCCAGTAAACCTTTGGTATAAGGGTGTTTGGGTTGTTTGAATAACTGATCAGCGGAGCCCTGTTCAACGATTGTTCCTTTATACATGACGGCAACATCGTCTGCAATTTCACTGATTACGGCCAGATCATGGGAAATGAAAATTATTCCCATATTCCGTTCTTCTTTAATTTGTAACAGCAGTTGCAGAATCGTTTGTTGCACAGTTACATCCAGTGCCGTAGTTGGTTCATCAGCAATGAGGAATTCAGGATTACAACTCAAAGCCATTGCGATCATGACTCTCTGTTTTTGTCCTCCGGAAAGCTGGTGCGGATAAGTACTGAAAATAGCTTCAGGCCGTGGGAGCTGTACCTCTTTAAAAAGTTCAATGGTTTTTTCCCTGGCTGGTTTTCTGCTTAATTTCTGATGCAGCATAATCGCTTCCTGAACCTGGTAACCACAGGTGAATACAGGGTTCAGAGAAGTCATGGGTTCCTGGAAAATCATAGCAATCTTATTGCCCCTGTAAGTATTCATTTCCAGATCAGACAAGGAAAGCAGGCTGATGTTGTTAAAAAGAATATCTCCTTTTACCCTTGTGTACTGCGGATCATGTAACCGCATAATAGAAAATGAGGTAACAGATTTCCCAGAACCAGATTCGCCAACTATCCCTAAAATACGCCCTTTTTCGGCCTTGAAGCTGATCTGATTTACTGCAGTATGCCAGGAGCGGTCTTCCTGGTTAAAAAATTGGATATTTAGATCAATTACGTTTAACATCAGAGGTACAATATAGCTAAAAATATCATCTGAATTTAATCGGCTTCTTCGGTTTTTGTGCTATTTTTGCGGAATGGAAAGAGAAATTCTTGATACCAAGCGTAAAGCCCTTAATATTAATTTAAACTCTGATATTTACGGAACTTTTGCTGAGATCGGAGCGGGGCAGGAAGTCGCACGTAATTTTTTTACAGCAGGTGCAGCTTCAGGGACAGTAGCCAAAACGATGTCCGCTTATGATATGACTTTTAGTGATGCGATCTATGGCGCAGAGGAAACCGGGCGGTATGTAAGTCAGTCCAGGTTAATCAAAATGCTGAATCACGAATTTGATTTGCTGACTGAGAGACTGCATGGCGAAAAATATGAAACCAGGAGCTTTTTTGCTTTTGCTGATACAGTAACTACGTTGAATTATAACAAATCCAATGATCCTCACGGATGGATTGGTATCAAATTTCAGACAGAACCCGGTGGTGAACCTAACGAAATCTTTTTCCATGTTCGTTTACTGGATACCGATGCTGCTCTTCAGCAGAATGTACTGGGTATAATTGGAGTAAATCTGGTTTATGCAGCGTTCTATTATCATACAGATCCAAAGAGAATGGTTGAATCTCTTGCAGATAACCTGACTGTAGGCTCTGTAGAGATAGATCTGATTTCCGTAAGCGGTCCGGCTTTCAAAAACATTAATAATATCCTGCTGAATCTCTACCTGATAGTTAAAGATTTCTCGGATGCAGCTATCTTTGATTCCCTTGGGAATCCATGTCTGCCTAAAGATCTATTGTATAAAAAGGACATCATGATTTTGCGGACTAAATATGCGCAGAAGTCTTTACCCAACTTTAGTATGTTCAATAAAGCTGTAGATCAGTTCAGAAGGACAGAAGATGTGAAGAAAGATAATCTCAGTGTATTAATTGAAGTTTTATTATCAAACGTACTTACTGCTGATGAAGAAATTCCTGAAAACATTGATCTGGAAGCTGTGGCATTAAGAGCAGAAGAATTATGTAAAACAGGTAACCTGGTTATTGTTTCCAATTTTGCAAGACACAATAAACTGGCAAAATATCTGGACCGGTGTAAACCAAAAAGTGTAGGTATTTCAACCAATATCAATAACCTGAAATTTGTATTTAACTCAAATAATTTTGGAGAAAACTATTCCAGTATGCTCCTGAGTTATGTAAGTGATATGTTTACCAAAAATGTAAAACTGTTTGCTTATCCTTTCCTTGATAAAAAATCAAATAAGGTGATTACCACGGTAAATATGCCGGTTACACCAGAGGCTAAGCCACTATTTGATTTCCTGATCCTGAACGGATATATTACCGACATTAAAGAATATAGTGAAACTGATGTGAAGACTGTTTAAAGTCTTCACATCAGTTCTTTTGTTTATTTTTTTAATGCCTCTCTGACCTTTGGTGCTATTTTAGTTCCAAAGATTTCGATAGATTTCATCATGTCTTTATGTGAAGGCGCACCAATATCCATATGTGCTGCAAAACGGGTTAAGCCAAACATTTCCTGTATAGATAAGATTTTGTCAATTGCCTGTTCTGCATCACTAACAAACAACGCACCTTCTTTTTGTCTGCCATAATCAAACTGATATTTAGTATATGGAGACCATCCGCGCGATTTTCCTACTCTATCCATTTGCGCTGCATATAAAGGATAATAATCAGCAGCTACTTTGTCACTGTCCTCACCAAAAAACGAATGTACGTGTACACCGACCTGAATTTTAGCTAAATCATGTCCCGCTTTTTTATATTCTTCACGATACAGATTAAATAGAGGCTTAAACTGGCTTGGACTACCGCCAATAATAGCAATGGTTAAAGGAAGACCCAGTACCCCAGCTCTGATAACAGATTCGGGAGTACCCCCCACAGCAATCCAGATCGGTAAATTATTGTCTACAGCTCTGGGTAATACCTGCTGATTAACTAATGGTGCCCGGAATTTTCCACTCCAGTTTATTGTTTCCTCTTTGTTGATCTTTAATAGCAACTCTAATTTCTCTGAGAACAGACCATTATAATCATCAAGGCTATAGCCAAATAGCGGGAACGATTCAATAAAACTGCCCCGGCCTGCCATCAGTTCTGCACGACCATTGGACAACAAATCTACCATCGCAAAACTCTGATATAGTTTTACCGGGTCAGACGAGCTGAGTACACTTACTGCACTACCCAGTTTAATATTCTTAGTGACAACTGCAGCAGCAGCCAGTAATATTTCAGGACTGGATACAGCAAAATCCGGACGGTGATGTTCACCTATACCGAAGTAATCAAGGCCTATCTCATCCATTAATTTTATCTCTTCAATAATTTCGCCCAATCGTTGCTGGGCAGGTTGAAATTTATTCGTTACCGGATCAACACGTAAATCCCCGAACATACTAATACCTAATTCCATAATTGCCTTGTTTTAAATCTCAGACAAAGTTAAGTCCGAAACTAAAATTCGATGTTAACCTATGATAAGTAATAGCTTTTACTTGCAGGCTTTGTCCAGATCCACTAACAGACCTTTATTAAAAGGTACAGCAATCAAAGAATCCGAAGCTGCGTCATATTCAAATAACTGTCTTTTTACAGGATCAAAACTATATCTGGCAATTACCGGAGAATGGTCAGGATAACTCTCATGCACACTATAGTCGTAGGTTTTAGAGTAGTTCATCGCACTATCAATTTTTGGCTGCGGGCTGCCTTCATAAAAAAAGCCAAATGAAGTCCCACCGTTTTTGACTATTCTTTCAGTCAGGCCATTGGTTAGTTCCTTATAACTCGCTGAGGTGGTCATGATCTTAAACACAACCTGGCTGCAGGTGTTTTTAGATAATGGTTTTAAGCTATCTGTTTTTGAAGGCTTGTTTGCAGTAATACCTGATCTGGTTAAAGTATCCTGAACCGATTCATCTTTTGTTTTGGTCTGTTGTGTACAGGATGCTGCAAACAGAAGCGATGCAAGGAGTAAAGTGCTGAATTGAATTATTTTCATTAAATTGATATAAGCTGTGTTGAAATTACAACCAGCAAGAATAGTGTTTTGTTTTTAAAGAACAGGTCTGTTTCTCCGGAAGCGGGAATTAAATGCAAGAATTCCTGTCGTTGAATCACATGTGACCAGGACTGCTGTCAATTACAGCGAATTTGAAATACAAAAGACAGTAGCTATTATTTGGAATTGTTCTTAATTGCTTTTAGCTTGCATCTTTAAATTATAAGAAAGACTAAATATTTATAAAACACAATCCTATGATCAATAAGAGAATGGAAGATTTGCTCAATGCGCAGATCAATTTAGAGATGTATTCGGCTAATGCCTACTGGGCAATGTGTTCCTGGTTTTCAGACAGAGATCTGGATGGTTTTGCCAATTACTTTAAAGTACAGGCTAAAGAAGAGCTTTTCCATGCTGAAAAACAATTTGATTATATACATGAAGTTGGTGGGAAAGTGACTATTGATACCATTAAAAAACCTGCATCAGATTTTACCTCAGTGCTGAATGTTTTTGAAATTACCCTGGCACACGAAAGAGCTGTAACTAAAAGTATAGGAGAACTGATTAAAGCATCCTTTGAGGAAAATGATTTTGCCACTCATAACTTTTTGCAATGGTTTGTGACCGAACAGGTAGAAGAAGAGGCAACAGTTTCACAGATTATCAGCAAACTGAAAATGATCGGGGATAACTCTTCTGCGCTGTATCTGCTGAATTCAGAACTGATGCAAAGAACATTTAACGCAGCTACCGGTGGGGCTGCTTAGCCAATAGCTTATAGCAACTAAGAAAAAAAGCAGGGAGATTAATCTTCCTGCTTTTTATAAATGTCTTTGATGTTAACTGCCATTATATTTTCCGGCGTGTCAAGAGGCTTAAAACCATATTGGCTATATAAACTATGTGCGTCTCTGGTGGCCAGCATATATCTTCTTAAGCCCTGCAGATCAGGGTGAAATAACATGAGCGACATTAGTTTTTTTGAGAGTCCCAAACCGCGGAATTCCTCTTCCACATAAACATCTGCCAGATAGCCGAAAGTAGCGCGGTCAGTAATCCATCTGGCAAATCCTATCTGCCGGTTTTCTTTGTAGATACCAAAACAAAGAGAGTGTTCAATAGATCTGGTAACCGTTTCCAGAGGGATACCTTCAGCCCAGTAAGATCTGGTACTCAGGAAAAGATGAACAGCAGCAGCGTTGATTTTGCTTTTGTCATCTGAAAAAATAAAGCCGTTATCAGCAATTTCCATTAGTTACGCATGTTGAGATATTGCAGTGGCTGTCCAAAATCTTCGCCCTTGCAAAGTGAAATAACCTTTTGCAGATCATCTATGCTTTTGCTCTGTACACGCAACTGATCGTCCATCACAGAAGCCTGAACTTTAAGTCCGCTTGCTTTGATTTTGGCAACTATCTTTTTAGCAACATCTTTGTCAATTCCTTCTTTAATAGCAATTTCTTTTCTGATCATATTACCAGAAGCATATTGCTCTTTTCCAAAATCAAGACTTTTAGGATCCAGGTTTTGCTTGACCATACGGGAGATAATAGAATCCTCAATTGCTTTCAGACGCATGTCATCTTCGGTAACAATAGTGATCACATTACTCTTTTTATCATGATCAATAGTACTCTGAGAGGTAGAGAAATCATAACGGTTAAGGATCTCTTTTTTTGCGTTGTTCATTGCATTATCCAATGTTTGCGCGTCAACTTTACTTACGATATCGAAAGTGGGCATGATTATAGCTTTAGTATAAAAAAAATATTAGATTTATATATTAATTATTTAACGTTCTGGCTAAAAAAATTATTATGAAAACCAATAAATCAAAAGTGCAAAAAAATAATGCTAAAAAAGCAGTTAAAAAAGAATTGGAGCAGAGTCTTTCGCAAAAATTTTTTGAAGCAGTTTCTCATTTGGGTCATGATGCTGAAAAAATTGGTGAAGAACTCACTAAAGCAGCCAGATCGGTTGCCGGTAAATTAGCTAAGAAATTCAAAGCTGTAAAAGCAGAAGCCGTTAAAAAAACAAAACCAACTAAAAAAGAAATCGCAAAAACAGTTAAAGAGGTTAAAAAGGCAACTGCTAAGGGAGCTAAAAAGATCAAAAAGGAAGTTAAAAAAGCAGTTTCTGGTATTAAACCATCCGTAAATAGTATTAAAGTCCCTGTAATTGCAAGTGAAGAAAAAGCAGCCGATGCTATAGCTAAACCTGTAAAGAAAGCTGCAGCAGCAGTGAAAAAGGCTGCCCCGGCAGTTAAAAAAGCAGTTTCTACAGCTAAGAAAGCAGTTCCTGCAGTTAAAAAAGAAGCAGCAGCAGTTCAGGCTAAAACAGCGGCAGTTATTCAGGATGCTGCTAAAGCCGCACCTGTACAAAGAGCTAAACGTGCCGCTACCACAGCCACAGCGGCTGCAAAAAAAGCAGTTACCACTACTGCTGCGAAAACAGTTAAGGCGGCTCCGGCAAAGAAAACAGATGCAAAACCTGCTGCTACAGCAGTTAAAACTCCGGTCGCTGCAGAAAAAGTTGCGGAAAAAACTACAGAAGAAGGTTAATTTTAATATCCGGGGTAAGTTAATTTAAAAATATTTTCCCGGCTATTAACGCTCGAATAATTAACACTGAATTAACAATAGAATTCGCAGTTTTGAGCATCCGTTCCCACCAGGGATATTTTTGATAAACCCCCATGACAAAGAAGAAGGTCCCATTTTTAAATAGAGAACTCAGCTGGTTATATTTTAATGAACGGGTTTTACAGGAGGCAACAGATGAAACTGTTCCACTGATTGAAAGAATTAAATTTCTGTCTATTTTTTCTTCTAACCTGGAAGAATTTTACCGGGTACGTGTAGCTACAATGACCAGATTGTCCAATTTAAACGACAAGGCCAAAGAGCTGCTGGGATTTAATCCGAAGAAAGTACTTAACGAGATTAAGAATATTGTCGTTAAACAGGAACGTAAATTTGAACAGCTTTTTCAGGCTACCCTGATTAATGAACTCGCACAAAACAGGATTTTCATCCTGAATGATACACAACTCAATGTGGCCCGCGGAGAATTTGTAAAAGAACATTTCCGCGATAAAATACTTTCTAATCTGGTACCGATTATGATTGATCTGGAAAAACCATTTCCGGAGCTCAGAGACAGGTACCTTTATTTTTTTGTAAGACTTAAAAAAAAGGCCGGCAAAAAAGATGAGAAGTATGCACTGATAGAATTGCCACCAGATCTGCCCAGATTTCTCGTGCTTCCGGAAACTAACGGACTGAAATTTATTATTCTGGCTGAGGATATTATCAAATACTGCCTGGATGATATCTTTTATGTATTTAAATACGATGAAGTAGATGCTTATTCCATACAGTTAACCAGAGATGCAGAGCTGGACATTGATAAAAATGTAAGTGATAAATTTATTGATGAACTGAAGACCAGTCTGGATAAAAGAAAAAAAGGTAAGCCTATGCGTTTACTTTATGATACAGAAATGCCATTTGATATGCTGGGAGTGCTGGTTGCTAAAATGAAAATTGAGGCAGAAAGTCTGATTCCCGGAAACCGTTATCATAAATTTGGTGACTTCATTCGTTTTCCCAATGTCGGTGATAAAAGTCTGGAGTATCCTGTGAATGTCCCTTTAAAGGTTTTTGGCTTACACCGTACACAAAGCATCTTTAACAAACTGGCAGAAAGAGATTACCTGGTTAATCTGCCTTACCAGTCTTATGATTATATCATCCTGTTTCTGCGTGAAGCAGCGATAGATCCGAAGGTAACCGCTATCAATATCACACTTTATCGTCTTGCAGAAAATTCAAGGGTAATCAATGCACTGATTAATGCGGCAAAGAATGGTAAAAAGGTAAACTGTCTGGTAGAGCTTAAAGCACGTTTTGACGAGCGGGCGAATATCTTCTGGACTAACAGACTGGAAGAAGAAGGTGTGCATGTAAACTATGGTCTGACAGACTATAAAGTCCATTCCAAGATCTGTCTGGTAACCCGGATAGAAAAAGGCCGTCCGGTTTATTATGCAAATCTGGCTACTGGTAATTTCAACGAAAAGACAGCTAAACTTTATTGCGATCACAGTATTTTTACGGCTAAAAAAGAGATCACTCATGACCTGATTAAACTTTTTGCGGCCTTAAATAAACGTACAGTAGCAACAGGATTTAAGTACCTGATTGTTTCCCCTTTAGAATCAAGGACAAAGTTTTATACGCTAATAGACCGGGAGATTAAAATTGCCAGAGCAGGTAAACCTGCCTACCTGATTTTCAAAGTAAACAGTCTTGCAGATGAAGGCATTGTAGAGAAATTATATGATGCCAGCAATGCAGGAGTGAAGATTAAACTGATTGTGAGAGGTATTTGCTGCCTGATTCCCGGAGTTAAAGGTTTCAGTGAAAATATCACAGTCATCAGTATCATTGATAAGTTTCTGGAGCATGCCCGGGTTTTTATTTTTGGTAACAATGGTAAAGAAGAGTTATTTCTTTCTTCGGCCGATCTGATGAGCAGGAATTTTGAACATCGCGTAGAGGTTGGATTTCCCGTACTCGATGAAGATGTGAAACAGGAAATCAGGGATATTATCGACTTTCAGTTACAGGATAATGTGAAAGCCAGAGATATCACCAGACTGAATAATAATAAATACCATAAAAACCGTATCAGCACTAAAGTGCGGGCACAGGTTCAAACATATAATTACTTAAAAAACAAACACCAGTAAAAGATTATGCTCAGATATGCAGCAATTGACGTTGGCTCTAATGCCGTAAGACTGCTTATTGCAGATATAACATACAATGAAAATGGGTTTGGTTTTAAAAAGAATACACTGGTAAGGGTTCCTTTGAGATTAGGCGATGACGCTTTTCTGGATCATAAAATCTCTGCACGTAAAATCGAAGATCTGATTAAAACAATGCAGGCCTTCAAGAACCTGATGGATGTTTATCAGGTAACCAAGTATCTGGCCTGTGCCACATCTTCTATGAGAGAAGCACAGAATGGCCGTGAAATTATTAAGCTTATTCAGGAAAAAGCAAATCTGGATCTGGAGATTATAGAAGGACAAAGAGAGGCAAATATCATTTATGCCAATCATATCGAAGATGATCTGGATATCAGGAAAAACTATCTTTATATAGATGTAGGCGGCGGTAGTACAGAATTATCTGTTTTTGTCAATAAAGTACCCGTAGCTTCTAAATCATTTGATATCGGAACTATCCGTATACTGGATAATCAGGATAAGGAAGAGACCTGGGAAGAGATGAAGCTCTGGGTAAAAGATCAGACTAAATATCATAAAAATCTTGCCGGGATTGGTACTGGTGGAAATATCAATAAACTCTATAAAATGGCAAATGAGAAAGAAGGAATGCCATTAACCTTTTTAAAGTTAAAATCCCTCTATAATCAGTTGAACAGTCATTCACTGAAAGAACGGATTCAGCTCTTTAATCTGAACCCAGATCGGGCAGATGTTATTATTCCTGCCTGTGAGATATTTATCACTGTGATGAAGTGGACCGGAATCAAACAGATCCATGTACCGAGAGTTGGAATGGCCGATGGTATTATCAATCTGCTGATAGAAGAGAATCTGAATAAATAATTGCCAGATATTCACCATGGTGACTAACTGAAACAGCATGCTTATGGCCGGTTATCTGATGGGTTAACTCCGGAAGACCTGATGGAGTACCGGCCAGTAAATAAAGTCCTGATAAACTATTGAATTCTTCTCTGTAGGTGGCTGATGGCTGCAGATAATGCAGATGCAGATGCTCAAAATCACTGCTTTGCGGGACAGCCGAAGAATGAATGCAATTGTCTTTGATTTCGGTTCTGATCTGGAAAATCTCTTCCAGATAATTTACCGTTCCGCTGGCCTGCAAACCATCATGACAGGCCACCTCACAACAGAATTTCAAAGGCACATAACTTCTGATGCCCGTTTTGCGCTGAACAATCTTACACGCTGATTCTTTCATGGTCCAGATTAACCATAACATCCTTGCGGGGTATAAAGCTGTAAGGATCATTTGCTGCTCGGGAGCAGTACAGATTTTATCGAGATAACCTTTACGCTGCCAGTTGCTGTCCAGCTCAGCCTGTCTGAGATCAACAATATCATTTCCTATCATGTGCGCGCATTTTCGCCTCAATGATTTCCACAGTTGATTTGACATTCAGCATCCTGGCCATTGCATCATTATCTATTTCTATCCCGAATTTTTCTTCCAGATCCAGCACTATATCTACCAGATTGGCTGAATTGATTTTAAGATCCGTAATAAAATCGGTTTTTTCACTGAGATGAGCCAGTGCTGTTTTATCCGCAGTATAAGGAGCGGCAATTTCTTTGATAGCGGCAATTAATTCATCTTTATCCATGATTATATTTTTTTAATAGCAGACAGGCATTTACATCTCCAAAGCCAAAGCTGGCCTTAATCAGTATAGCTGGCTTTTTCTCCAGAGAAACCCTTGGTATACATTCCTGATCTATCAGCATTTCAATCTCAGGATGCAGATCTTCACAATTTATATTCGGAAAAATAAAGCCTTCGCTGAGTTGTAAAACAGAAGCTACACATTCAATACTGCCCGATGCGCTGATACAATGACCAATCATCCCTTTAACGGAATTGATATAAGGAAAATCCTTGCCCGAACGCCCCAGAGCTGTGACCCAGTTCTGTATCTCCAGTGGATCTTTTGATGTTGCTGTTAAATGACCATTGATCAGGTCTACCTCATCAGGCCTGATGCCCGACGATTTCAGTGCGCTGACTATGCATCTTTGCACTGCCTGAGGATTAGGGGCAGTCATGGTACCTGTACCGCGTTGTCCGCCGGAGTTGAGATGGCCGCCCAGTATTTCCGCATAGATTTTAACGCCTCTGGATAAAGCACTGTCCAGACTTTCTAAAACCATTGCTCCGGCACCACTGCCGGGAACAAAACCACTGGCAGAAGCGCTCATCGGGCGGCTTGCTTTTTCAGGAGTTTCATTGTGCTTGTAGGTACAGACTTTCATTGCATCAAAGCCGGCCCAGATATAAGGCCCGCTGTCACTTGTGCTGCCGGCAAGCATTCGTATTGCCTGACCGGATTTAATGCGCTCATAAGCCATTAAAATGCTTTCTGTGCCCGTTGCACAGGCAGATGAATTTGTAGTGACCTGATTGCCCAGACCAAGTTTGCCTGCTAAAAGCGCGCTGACACCACTCGCCATGGTTTGTGCAACCACCGTACTGCCCAGTTTACGGATCTGGAGATTATCCAGTTTGTAAATAGCTCCTCTGAATTTGTCAATACCCGAGGTTCCGGTGCCAAAAACAGTACCGCTGTCCCAGTCCGGGATCTCAGCAGGAGCGGGCAGGAGGCCGGCATCGTGCCAGGCATCCATACCAGCTATTACGCCATAAACAATCCCGGTACTTTCCAGGTTTCTGATTTCAAGTTCAGTAAAATACTGTGGTAAACGTGTCTCTTCAATCACCGGTTTCCCTGCTACATGGCAGGAAAACAGCAGTTGTTCCAGCTGCGGATCGTGCTTAATGCCAGACAGACCATTTCTGATCGCATGGCTGAATTGCGCGATGTCCGCACCATTAGGTGAAACAACCCCTAAGCCGGTGATCACTACACGTTTAGTCATTCATTTTTGTCGTTACCATGCCAGATATATTCCCTTTACATACTGTTTCTCCCGCTTCATTTTTCATCACTACATTACAGTTCAGTTTTTTGAATCTGAAATATACTTTTTCAGCAGTTACCGTAACTTTTTCACCTGGAAATACCGGTTTCATAAAATCCATTGCTGTAGAAGTCAGCATGACATGAGCTTTCATCTCTGTGCCGGTGCTGCCAGAAAGATAAATACCCAGACAAACCAAACCAATCTGTGCCATGGTTTCTGTTAAGATTACCCCTGGTGTAACCGGTGCATCTTTGAAGTGTCCTTTATAGAAATCAAGGTCTTTGTCAAAAGTATAGGTTCCTGTTGATCCGTTTTCGTCAATCTGCAGTAACTCATCGACAAATAAAAAAGGTTTGCTATAAGGTAATCTGGCTAATATTTCTTGTGCGTTCATTATAAGTTTTATTTTGTTTCAAAGGTGTAAAGTAAAAACAAAAAATGCTTAAAAAAATTCAAATCTTTCCTACCACTGCAATAAAATCCGTTGTGCGGAAAATCCCGGACCAAAACTGAGCATTAGTCCTGTCTCTCCCGGACGGGGCTGTTTATCCATAATCCGCTCAAGGACATATAATACCGTGACACTTGACATATTCCCATAAAGCCTTAATACCGCTTTGGTATCCTCTATGTTTTTGCCCAGTGCACCGAATAGTTTCTCTACGGTTTCAATGATTTTTTTTCCGCCGGGATGAAAAATAAGATGATCTACAGCCGGAATATCCAAATTGTTTTTAGCTAAAAATGGATGGATGATTGCGGGGAAATGGTTCGCGATAATTTCAGGGACAGTAATATCCAGTACCATCTGTAAACCTGTATCAGTGAATTTAAAACCCATCATGTCTTCAGCATCATAAAAATGGTACATCCCGTCATCCAGAATTTCCGGACCCTTGTCTTCTTCATGCGAAGATAACAGGACGCAGGCGGCCCCGTCACCGAAAATAGCAGCACTGACTATATTGGTCATGGAGAAATCGTTGAGCTGAAAAGTAGCAGTCGGAGATTCCACAGCCACCACGGCCGCTCTTTTACCCGGATTGGCTTTTAAAAAGTTCCGGGCGTAAATAATTCCGGAAACCCCCGCTGCACAACCCATTTCTGTTACCGGCAGCCGTATAATATCCTGACGTAATTTTAAATTATTGATCAGATAAGCATCCAGAGAAGGAATCATGATTCCGGTGCAGCTCACAGTAATGATATAGTCGAGATCTGTATTTTTCCATCCCGCCTTTTGAATGGCAGCATCCAGACAGCGGGTACCGAGTTTTATACTTTCCCTGATATAAATATCATTCCGCTCTCCAAAGGTCAGTTCACTGAATACCTGTTGCGGAGACAGGATAGAATAGCGCTGGTCCACAGCTGCATTTTCAAATATCTTTTTAACCTTACGGATAAATCTTTCTTCCTGTCCGTGTAGCCATCCATCAAGAAAAGGAATAATTTCGGCGGTAGTTCTTGAATGCGCCGGCAATACTTTGCTAATGCTTTTTATAATTACACTCATGCTATTTTAACTATCCACTGGTACCGGAATGCCCATTTCCATTTGATCTGGTAATTCCTGTACGCCAGTTTTTTTGAATATAAAACCAGGTCAGCTCTTTTAAATCCGCGGAGAATAGAAACCAGCCCATCTTCACGTGACATTTTATTCAGCCGGAATATAAAACATAAACCCAGAAACAGATAATAGGCAACCGCACTTCGCTGCAGATCATTAATCACTATACCCAGTCTTGCTGCGGCATTGAAACTTTGCAGCAGGGCGATGATATCCTGATCTTTAAAATGATGCAGTGTTAAAGTGCAAATGATAATGTCTGTTGGTTCCTGCCTGTTTAGCTGATCAAATATGTCCAGACACTGATAATTAATATTCGTATACCCCGCAGAAAGGCTCCGGGCATGTTCAACGGTGAAATTATTTGCATCAATCCCTGTAAGCATAAAATTCAGCTGATTTTTGCGGGCATAATCTGCAAGTACCCTCAGCATATCTCCATTTCCGCAACCTATATCTGTAATACGGATAACAGCAGACTTTGGTTGTGTCTGAATTAAAAATTTAATGCCCTCTAAAGTCACTTTGTTTCCGCCCAGCAACCTGTTGATACCGGCAATTTTGTCCAGCGCGTCCCGGAGTATTTCTCCTTCCAGCTGAAAATTGTCCATGATTTCAGGAGCAGTGCTTCTGTGTGAGGTATCTACGGGCATTAGGGTTGAACGTTAATCAAATGTCCATGTGTTTTTCTGATCAGCAGCGGCAGGATAGAGGGTATTCTGATAATCCCGCTAACCAGTTTTTCTGCCAGATATTCTTTTTTTAAAATTGCAGATAAAGTATTACCCATCCATAGTCTGGATTTAAACTGTTGATTCCAGGCTATAAGATAGCGTTTTTCCAGGGTAATTCTGTCTGTAATATCCCCTTTAAAAAAACGGATCAGTAATCCTGCACAAAGCTGTGCACTGTGTATAGCCATGGCCATGCCATTGCCGCATAAAGGATGTATCAGTGCTGCAGTATCACCGATCATCAGGATATGATCAGTTACTGCTTCTCTGGTGCCAAATGATAGTTGACTGATAGTTAACGGTGTTTCAAACAAAGGGGTGGTGTTCTCAAAAATATCTTTCAGGTGTTTATTTTGATAAAGTACTTTTTCCTGAAAAGAACTGATGTTTTTATAGCGTTTGAATGTGCTGTAATCTGTCAGATAACAGATGTTTATCTTTTGATCCTCGATTTTTGAAATGCCGCAATATCCGCCCTTAAAATTATGCAGTGCGACAAGATCCTGATCAAATTCTCCGGAATAATGGGCTTTTATAGCCAGAAAAGGTGAGGGCTGCTGCATAAATTTCCTTTTTAATTTAAGATCAACGGCAGAGCGTTTACCATAAGCACCAATAACCTGTCTGGCAGTAAACTGTTTTTCATGGAGCGTGTAAACTGTAAAAAGGTCCTTTTCAAAAACTATATTACTCACTGTATCCTGTATCACAGTGCCACCTCTGGCTATAAATTTTTCATACAGCAAATTATCCAGCTGATATCTGCTGATACCAAAGCCACCCAGGGGCAGGCGGGTAAAAATGCTGCGTCCCGAACTGGTAGAAAATTGCAGTGTGGAAATCCGTGAAGGATGGAGTATTGCAGGATCGGCATCCAGCCATTGGAGATAGGGGATAACCTCGTTGGAAACATACTCACCACAAACTTTATGATGCGGGTATTTATCCTTTTCTATAAGGATAACCTCCATTCCTGCCCGTTGAAGATGCAAAGCTGCAGTTAGTCCGGCCAGTCCGCCGCCTGTAATGAGAATATCTGTTTGTGCAGGCATAGGTTAAGGTTGAACGTAACGTATGGATATAACACATTAACAGCCAGTTTGTTCTGTCGCATAAAAAAGCCCTGTTTCAAATTGATGAAACAGGGCTTTTGCTATAGCTATGCGGATTAGTTTTCCAGCAGTTTTGCTGCTTCACTATCCAGAAACCAGGTAAGGCTTCCGTCAATCGGATTGATCAGTTCAGAAGGATACAGGTGAGTATCCTTAGGCTCATCTTCGATCACATGTTTAAGCGCTTCAGCTTTGGCTTCTCCAAATACCAGGAAGGCAACATTTTTTGCCTTATTGATCAGAGGGGCAGTAAAGCTGATTCTGTAAGTTGCCAGTTTTTCAACGTATACACTCTCTACAGTTACTTCTTTACTATCCAGAATAGCTGTGCCCGGGAATAATGATGCCGTATGTCCGTCATCACCCATACCTAACAGAATCAGATCAAATGCCAGATCAGCACCTTTAAAATGCTCAGAAATAGCTTTTGCGTACTCAATGGCAGCCTTTTCGGGAGCCAGTGTTGTATCTACAAAAAAGATATGATCCGAGTCAACGTTCAAAGGATCTAAAATGGATTTCTTAGCCATCAGGCCATTATAGCTTTCATGTCCCGGAGGAACATTACGTTCATCCCCGATAAAGAAAAATACCTTTGACCAGTCCAGCTTCTCACGATACGTAGTGGATAGCATTTCGTATAACTCTTTAGGAGAGTTGCCGCCGGTAAGCACAAAATTAAAACAATCTTTTTCTGCAATTGCTTTTTCCGCGATTGCGATAATATAATCTGCCAGGTCTTTCAGCAGCTCACTTTTTGTTTTATAGATGAGTAAGTTCATGCTAGTCTTTATTTTTTAAAGGTAAAGTGAACCAGTGGAAACCATCTCTGGCAATCAGTGCTTCAGCATCTTCAGGTCCCCATGAATCTGCAGGGTAATTAGGGAAACTCAATGAAGTTTTACTTTCCCATGCATTGATGACCGGCATCAATAATTCCCATGCACTTTCTACCTGATCTGCACGCATAAACTGTGTCTGATCAGCGATCATGACATCCAGTAATAAAGTTTCATAAGCTTCAGGCGCTTCTGAACTATAGGTTCCTTTGTAATCGAAAACCATATCAACCGGGTTGAGTACCATGTCCAGGCCTGGTCTTTTAGCCTGTACCTGTAAACGGATACTCATTTCAGGCTGGATACTGATGATCAGTCTGTTCTGTTGCCAGTGTTCAGTTACACCTGCAGGAAATACCTGATGGGGAACATCCTTAAACTGTATCGTAATCAATGAAGAAGTCTGGAACAGACGCTTACCTGTACGTACATAGAAAGGAATTCCCTGCCAGCGCCAGTTATCCACGAAGAATTTTGCTGCGGCAAAAGTTTCAGTGTTGGAATGTGCATCCACATCTTTTTCAGATCTGTAGCCAGGAACCTCTTTACCTTCAACCCATCCTTTAGAATATTGTCCGCGGACAGTACTGTTACGAATATCATCAGGGCCGAACGGACGCATAGCTTTTAATACATCAACCTTTTTGTTTCTGATCTCATCTGCGTCAAAATTGATAGGAGTTTCCATACCAATTAAGCAAAGCAATTGTAAAATATGATTTTGAATCATATCTCTCAGGGCTCCTGCACCATCATAATAACCACCGCGGTCTCCAACGCCCAACTGTTCAGTTACAGAAATCTGTACGTGATCAATGTAAGTACGGTTCCAAAGCGGTTCAAGGAAAGAGTTGGCGAAACGGAAAGCCATGATATTCTGGACAGTTTCCTTACCCAGATAATGGTCAATTCTATAAATCTGTTTCTCAGTGAAGATTCCTGTCAGTAATTTATTTAACTCTCTGGCAGTCTCTAAATCACGACCAAAAGGTTTTTCAATTACGATACGGCAGTTATCTTCATTTCCTGCAAGATCATATTTAGAAATACACTCTGCAATCAGTGGAAACAGGTTAGGCGCTACTGCCAGGTAATAAATAACCTGTGTTTTAGGACCAAATTTCTTTTTAAGTTTTTCAATGCTTGTTTTCAGATCCTGGAAAGTTTCAGGAGCAGATACATCTACCGGATTATAGTATACATTTGCTGCGAAATCATCCCATTTTTCTTTTTTTACCTTTCCGGCACGGGAAAACTGGTTTACACCGTCCATAATCGTAGTACGGAACTGCACATCAGTGAGTTTACTTCTTGCTGTTCCGATGATTGCATAATCTTTAGGCATATAGCCGTCAGAATACAAGTTATAAAGTGCTGGCGCAAGTTTGCGCATATTTAGATCCCCTGTGCCACCAAAAATGACAAAAACGGTTGGGTTAAGGCATTGACTTGTTTTCATTTTGCATATTTTATTTATCGGTGATGAATCCTGAATGAGCTTGTGATGGTTTTGAGCTTTGAAAGGCTCATTCAGGGTTCATATCTTTTGTATTATGGTTTTGCCGGATTCCAGATTGCGTGGAAAGTTCCTTCAGCATCTGTACGTTCAAATAAATGGGCACCAAAGAAGTCTCTCTGGGCCTGAATCAGGTTAGAAGGCATTCTTGCAGTTTTTAAAGCATCAAAATAAGTCAGCGCAGAAGCGAAGGCAGGAACAGCCAGTCCGGTTAATACACTATGACTTACTACAGATCTCATTCCAGGTAAGATTTCTTCCAGTTTTTTTGCGATGCCAGCATCAGCATACAGGTGTTCCAGATCAGGTTGTTTTTTATAAGCCTGATAAATATCTTCCAGGAATGCTGCTCTGATGATACATCCGCCGCGCCAGATCTGCGCAATTTCGTGCAGATTCAGTTTGTAATCGTAAGTAATAGATGCCTGCCATAATAAGTGCAGACCTTGTGCATATGAAGTAATTACCGCAAAATATAAAGCCTGTTCAAGTTCTGCGATAAACTGATCTTTATCTCCAACTGTATATTTGCCCTGAGGATAAGTTTTAGATAAAGCTACACGCAGGTTTTTGAATTTAGATAAATCTCTCGTACTGACTGCCTCGTTGATAGTTGGAATAGGTAACTGCAGATCCATTGATACCTGCGAAGTCCATTTTCCTGTACCTTTTGATTTAGCCTCGTCTTTAATATAATCAACCAGGTAGCCACCTGTTTTCTCATCTTTAAACGCAAAAATGTCTGTTGTTACTTCTAAAAGGAAAGATTGTAAACGGCCATTATTCCATTTGGCAAATACCTCATGAATCTGTTCGTTTGAATATTCAAGCGCATTTTTCATCAGATCGTAAGCCTCTGCAAGCAACTGCATCATGGCATATTCTATACCATTGTGCACCATTTTCACAAAGTGACCTGAAGCTCCGGGGCCAATATAAGCCACACATGGATCGCCATTTACTTTTGCAGAAACAGCTTCCAGAATTTCTTTCATCTCACCATAAGCGGTTTTGTCACCACCTGGCATAATACTGGGGCCAAAGCGTGCACCTTCTTCACCACCTGAGATTCCCATACCAAAGAAGTGAATTCCCTGGCCGGCAAGATCTTCTGCTCTTTTGCTGGTATCAGTAAAATGAGAGTTTCCGCTATCAATAATAATATCGCCTTTATCCAGTAAAGGTAAAAGTTCCTGAATAACACTGTCAACGATTGGTCCTGCAGGTACCAGAAGCATAATTCTTCTTGGTAATTCCAGGCTTCCAATAAAGTCTTCCAATGAGCTGTAAGCAGTCAGATTGTGTTTTGCACCATCTTCTTTAAGTTTCTGGATCATTTTAGGATCCTTGTCATAACCTGTAACCGCAAAGCCTTTATCGGCCATGTTCAGCAATAAATTGCGGCCCATAGTACCCAGGCCTATCATTCCTAATGTGAATTTACTTTCCATTTTTTGTATTTGATTTTGGATAGGTAGTGAAAACATGATATTTTTCTTCAGCAGCCCATAATTTTGCTCCGCCTTTAATTCCATCCCGGTTAGAAACCAGGTGGATATTATGATCTAGTTCAAAATTGATGTGTTTGGAATTACCACCTCCAAGATAGAGCACATCATAGTTAAACACTGTTTTATAAATTTCTATAATTCGTTTTAGTCTTTCGTTCCATTTTTTATCCCCTTCTTTCTGAAAGGCTTTCTCGCCGATATAATCATCATAATCCTTGTTTTTTGAAACCGGAAGATGAGAGAGTTCCAGATGCGGCAGTAAATCTCCGTCAAAAGTCAGTGCCGTACCGAAACCTGTACCCAGGGTAAGAACGATTTCAAAACCTTTACCGGTGACTATACCGAGTGCCTGCTGATCAGCATCATTAATTAAGCGGACAGGTTTCCCTAAAACATCACTGATTTGTTGTGCAAGAGGATAACCGGCCCATTTGTTTTTAGCCAGATTGGGAGCGGTTTCTACTATACCACATTTAACATATCCCGGAAAACCGATGGCGATTTTCCCATAAGGCGCAAGCGGAGCAACTAGTTCATGAATAACTTTGATCACATTCTCAGGCGTAGAATCCTTGGGCGTAGGAAGCTTTGTGTACTCAGAGAATAGTTCGCCTTCTTCTGTTAAGATACAGGCCTTGATACCGGTGCCACCAATATCAATTGATAAAATATGGGTACTCTCTTTTTCTTTCTCGTTGTTGGCCATAATTCTTTTTTTATGAATATTGCTTTTTGGTGCCTGGGTGCCAATATTTGACGTTTCAAATTAACAAATTTCTGGCCATATAAAGCCATAAACAGGATAAGAAAGTCCAATTATCGGGCATAATTGATAAAAAACTTAATAATGGTCGTTTAAATAGGAATTTGGCGGTTAATTTGATTTCTATATGACTTTATAAACGATTTTGAGGATCATTTATATTGCCCGAGAATATCAATTTTATCAGATAAAGAGATGCCGCCGGGGTTACATCCGGGTTTGCCTTCCGGAACCTCCATGTTTAAGTGTTCAAAATACACTTTCCATACCGGGAAAAAGGCGCCTGATCCGGGCTCTTTATAGGTCATCGGGAATAGCTTAAAGAAAGGTTTGTTTTTATTGGCTGCTTTGAAAGCATCATATATTAATTCCGAACAATAGTATTTGCCATTATTGTACAGATACTGCTCATCATATAGTACACCCATTTGCTGCATGGAAAATGCAATGGCAGTGGGGATTATTTTCTGATGAGCTGTTTTCAGTCTTCCCACATAATGCGGATGTGCTGATTTGGACAAAAATTCATTCAGCGGGGTAAGATGAACGTTTTTACCGGATGCTTCAATGATCAGTACGCTGTCGTTTCTAAGCAGCACCATACCCATGTGACTAAATTTATTTCCCTGGTAACCTTGAGTAACTGCATTGATTGCATCACATAAAGGACCGCAGTCCAGGTTCTGGAAAATAAGGTCACCGGTTTTTAGCTGAATCTTTTCCTGGGCACCAGCATTAATGCTCAGAAGCAGAGCCGATAAAATACATATAATCAGTTTACGCATAATTCTTTTTAGGACATTTAATCGTTGATTTTATATTTGGAAGGAGGGACAAAGAAGCTTTCTGACAGCTTAACTTTTTCAATCTGATTAGCTTTAATACCAATATTCATCCCTCTGGATAAAGTTCCTATGGCGAGTGCGCAACCAGGGACACTTTTTAAATAACTGTATTTCTGCCAGTACAGACGGGGCAGCTCGGCAGCATACCAGACAGTAATTACATTTTCAGGAGAGTTCGGATTTACAAAGATTGCCTTTTTACAGGTATATCCCTGGATCTGCAACGTTCCGGGTTTCAGCTCCATGACAAAATCTGCAGAACTGATCACCATCATCGAATCTCCGGCCATAGCGGTTTGTATATTAGGCATAGCTGCAGGATATCTTGAGGCTGTTTTTTCGGTAGTATCCAGCTGATAACTTACTGTATCTCTTTTATCGGCCAGTGTGATTCCACCACCTAATCCTTTTTGTTCTACCCTGATATATTCCGGACTTACATAACAGATCAGCGGAGGGCTGTCATCAGTTGATCCAGATAGCGATCTGGCCAGCTCCATCATCGCGATTTGCCCCTGGTCTTCTTTGGAAGAGGCAATTTTTTGCTTTGGTGAACCGAAATCCAGTGCATAGCTTATCTTCCATGCAACTACATTTTTTTCTTGTTTTAACTGTTGTCCGTTAGCTAAAAAAGCTGATAAGCTAAGGAGCAGTATCAGGTAGCTCTTGATGTAATTCAAAATCTGTTTTATTTGTTTTACAATTTTACAAAAAAAAGCGATCGTATTAATCATTATAAGCGAAGCTTTTTCTTTCCTGATAGTTTAATGAGATTTTTTATGAAATGCGGGCTTTTTCATCAGGTAGTAAATGATTTGTTTTGTCAAAAACGTTAATTTATGTAATATATAGTTGCTTTTCTTTGGATTTTTTTGCTAAATACGCTTTATCTGACTTTGATTTGTTGTTTTTTTTGGATCTTTCTATAGTTGTTGATTAATTTTTTTCCGGATACCATTAAATTAATTGTTTTTAATTAGGTTTACTGAAAGCGTAGTGAGTAACGCTGTTGTTTTTGTAAAATCTTTGCAGTTTATTCCTATAAGTGATAATTTATGGCCAGGTATTGTGAATATTCAGATAATGAATTGGTGGATCTGCTGAAATCAGGTGATCGTCTGTCATTTACTGAAATCTACAACAGGTACTGGAGTTTAATGTATGCGCAGGTGTATAAAATGCTCAGAGATGAAGAAGAAACTAAAGACGTGATTCAGGAAATATTCAGTAATCTATGGATCAAAGCTGGTGATATTAAATCCAGCCATAATCTGGGAGGATTGTTATATGCTGCTGCCCGAAATAAGGTGTTAAATATTTTAGAGAAGAGCAGGGTACGCAGTGACTATGCCAAATCAATCGCTGCATTTGTTACCTATACGGATCCGGAAACGCTTGACAAGCTGGATGAAAAACGACTTATTCTGATCATTGAACAGGAAATTCAGCGTTTGCCGCCAAAGATGAGAGAGATATTTGAGCTAAGCCGTAAAGATGATCTTTCCCATAAAGAAATAGCTAAAAGGTTAAACCTATCTGATCAAACCGTGAAAAAGCAAGTTCAGAATGCCCTTAAAATTATTAAACCAAGGATCAATCAGATGGGGCTTAGTATGGTAATTCTATTTATTTTCAGATAATTGCAGATTGATCTACCCCCAAAACTATCCTGACCGGTTATTACAGTAAATGCACTAACCAGATCAGGATGAACAATAAAGAAGCAATCAACCTTCTTGCTAAATATAATTCAGGTACTGCCACAGAAGCAGAGATTGTACTATTGGAAAACTGGTACAGTACAGAAAGTCTGAAACGAAAACTTTCTGAGACTGAGGCAGATTTTGGTCATCTGAAGGAAGAAATCTGGGCCGGAACGCTTCGAAGGGCAAATATGGTGGTGGATGTTACCGGGATTTCTGAAAAAACACCGGTCAGATCCATAAGAAGGTGGTATCTGCAGAGAGTAGCGGCAGCAGTCATATTCATCGCAGGATCTGTTTACTTATTGAACAGACAGCAAATTTCGCAAACCGGTATTTCAACGTCTATTGCATTGGCCGACCAGATTACTGCAGGCAAAAATAAAGCTACGCTAACGCTTGCTGATGGACACAAGATCATTTTATCCGACGATGTAAAAGGTAAACTGGCAGAAGAAGCCGGAGTAAGTATTACCAAAACAAATACGGGAGAACTGATTTACACTGTAATTTCAAAACCGGGTAATGCTGCCTCGGCCAGGATTTTGTATAATACAATCTCAACAGCTGCCGGAGAAAATTACCAGGTGATTTTGCCTGATGGCTCGAAAATCAAACTCAATGCAAAATCTTCTTTAAAATATCCTGCATCCTTTGCCGGGAATACAGACCGCAGAGTTGAGTTGAGTGGTGAAGCTTATTTTGAAGTAGCTAAAGATAAAAAGCATCCTTTTAAAGTGAAAACCAATGCGCAGGAAGTGGAAGTACTGGGCACACACTTTAATATTAACAGTTATACAGACCATGCCGCTACACAAACAACCTTACTGGAAGGTTCTGTGAAAGTTTCTCCGCTGGGTTATACAGATCTGAAAGAAAGAGCTGCCCATGCAGTCTTATTGAAACCAGGGGAACAGGCAGTACAGAAAGCAAATAGTATCACAACGGCATCTGCGGATATAGAACAGGCTGTGGCCTGGAAGGAAGGCTGGTTCTTTTTTAAAAGTACCAGGCTGCAGGATGTACTGGGCGAGGCAGCGAAATGGTACGATCTGGAAATTATTTACCGTGGTCCTGTACCAACCGATCATTTTACAGGGAAAATTGCTAAAAATGCCAGCTTAGGCAAATTCATAAGACTTCTACAGCTGAGCGATATCAAATTCAGTATCGAAGGCAGAAAAATGATAATTAACTAATCAATCAAACCAAAAACCTAGACCAAAATTACATGAAAAAAATCTACAGAGACGACGGGCGATATTAAGCACCAGGGCCTCGTATAAAAACAGAAACCCCGACGGCAATCGGAGCTTCTGAAATGATCGGGTCAACCCTTTAACAATTTCCGCAAACGTTTAATCATTAACCCAATCCAAACAAAAATATGAATAATATTATTCATTGCCCCCTGCTGTCCAAAAATTGGCAGGGTCGCAACTTAATTTGGCGAACCATGAAGGTAACCTTCGTTCTTTTATTCTCGGTATTAATGCATGTAAGTGCTGCCGGATTAGCCCAAAAGATCAATATTAATAAGAAAAACAGCGCTTTACCAGAAATTTTTAATGATTTAGGTAAACAAAGCGGATACCAGTTTTTTTATAATGAACGCCTGCTTGAAAAGGCAAAAAAAGTAAACTTAAAAATTCAGGACGGAACTTTAGACGAAACCCTGAAACTCTGTTTTAAAGATCAGCCCTTTTCTTATGAGATTATAGACAAAACTGTTGTTGTTAAAGAAAAAGAGAAAACTGAAAAAGAAGTTGTTACCACTAAGGCAGCAGATCCTGTCGTTGTAAAGGGTACAGTTTCCTTTGCTTATCCTGACGGTAGGGTAGAGAAGGTCTTCGGCGTAAATGTTACCGAAAAAGGTACTGCTAATGTCAGACAGACAGGTGCTGACGGACAATTCACAATCAGTGTCACCAAAGGTGCGGTACTGGTTTTTACCAAAATCGGATTTAAAACTCAGGAGGTTAGAATATCAGATAATAACCCGGTTCTTGCTATTAGAATGGAAGAAAGCTCGATGAATCTGAAAGAAACAGTAATTACAGGTTATCAGCAATTGGATAAGAAAAAATTTACTGGTGCTTCTGTGAAATTAAAAGGTGATGAACTCAGACAGACCGGGTCTACAGACATTGGCCGTGCGCTGGAAGGTAAAGTGGCCGGGGTGTCTATTCAGAATGTATCCGGAACTTTCGGTTCTGCACCAAAAATCAGAATCCGCGGGGTTACTTCACTAACTGGTTCAAACAAACCACTATGGGTGGTAGATGGTATAGCCCTGGAAGATGTAATTGATGTAACCAACGATCAGCTTGCCAGTGGTGATGCATCTACGCTTTTAGGTTCTTCGGCAGCAGGGATCAATATGAATGATGTTGAAGATATTTATGTTTTAAAGGATGTTGCAGCAACTTCACTGTATGGGGCAAGAGCAATGAACGGAGTAGTGGTGATTACCACTAAGAAAGGGAAAAGCGGGAATTTACAGATCAACTACACCGGTAATTTTAGTTCACAACTGCGTCCCAGCTACAATGGCTTTAATATTTCAAATTCAGCTGATCAAATGTCCATTTACTCTGAGTTATATGGAAAAGGTATGCTCAATCTTAAAGATATCGGCAATGCAGCTAATGTCGGCGTATACGGGAAGATGTATAATAATTTGCAAACCATTGATCCGGCAACCGGACAATTCCTTTTACAGAATACGCCGGATGCGCGTAATGCTTTTTTGAGCAGATATGCATCGGCTAACACTGACTGGTTTAAATACTTGTTTCGTAATACTTTAACTCAGGAACATTCGATTAGTATCTCCAGCGGAACTGATAAGGCGCAGCATTACACCTCAGTAAGTTTTTATAATGATAATGGATGGACTATTGCTGATAAAGTGAAGCGTTATACTTTTAACTCGCAGAATACCTACAATTTTTCCAGTAAACTAAGCGGTGGAATAATCACTACAGCATCTTACAGAGAGCAAAATGCACCTGGTACTATAAACCGGACAAACGATGCTTATTTTGGTAAACTGACCCGTGAATTTGATATTAACCCTTATAGTTACGCTTTAAATACAAGCCGCGCATTAACTCCATATGATGAGCAGGGTAACCTGGAATATTTCAGAATGAATTATGCGCCTTTTAATATTATCAATGAATTACAAAACAACCAGCTGAAATTAACAGGACTGGATGTCAAATTACAATTGAATCTGGCTTACAAAGTAGATCCTTATCTGAAATACGAGTTTCTTGGGGCGGCCCGTTATGCCAAAACAACTCAGGAAAATCTGGTGAATGAAAATTCTAACAGAGCCAATGCTTACAGGGCTAATTATAATTCACAGATTGCAAATGGTAATACCTATTTATACAAGGATACCGATAACCCGAATGCATTACCCGAAGTTGTTATGGGAGCCGGTGGATTGTACAACCGGAATGATAATTCACTGGGAAGTTACAATTTCAGAAATAACCTGACTTATATCAGGAGTTTTGGCAGACATGATCTGAATGTTCTTGTCGGGCAGGAAATCCGATCGGCGGACAGGCAGGATGCGTTTAATAATGGTTTTGGTTATCAGTATGAAAACGGTGGAATTCCACTGGTGAATTACAAAATCATTAAACAAGGGGTGGAGCAGAACAGGCAGTACTATGGAATGGGTAAAACGCAGGATAGGTTTGCTTCCTTTTATGCAACCGCAGGTTATACCTTTGATCATAAATATAACCTGAGCGCGGCAGCCAGATATGACGGTTCCAATCAGCTTGGAAAATCACCTCAGGCAAGATGGTTACCTACCTGGAGTGTGAGTGGTTCCTGGAACATTGATCAGGAAAAATTCTTAAAGGATGTCGAGGCTATCAGTACCTTGAAATTAAGAGCCAGTTACGGTTTATCAGCCAGTACAGGTAACGCAACTAATTCTGCACTGATATTAAAAACAGTTAATACGCTAAGACCATATTCGCCGGAAATTGAATCGGGAATAAATATAAGAGACCTGGAAAATTCAAATCTGACCTATGAAAAGCAATATTCTGGTAATATTGGTATGGATGCCGGGTTTTTTAATAACAGGCTTAGTGTTACAGCTGATGTATATAATAAAAAAGGTTTTGACCTGATTGGCAGGTTAAGAAGCAGCGGTATTGGCGGACAGATTGATAAAACAGGGAATTATGCGAATCTCCGGTCTCATGGAGTTGAATTTACAGTTTCAGGTGAAATCATCAGAGAAAAAGACTGGGGATGGAGGTCTACACTTATATTTTCTTATGCTGCCAATAAGATTACCAATACTAAGGATCAGCCTATTATTTTTGATATGTTATTACCAACAGGTGGTAATCAGCTGGGGCGTCCTGTTGGTTCATTGTACTCTCTGGATTTCAAGGGACTGGATCATCTGACTGGTATTCCGCTTTTTGTAAACGAACTGGGAGAAATCAGCCAGAAAACAAACTTACAGGATATCGAAACAAAATATCTGAAATATGAAGGACCGGTAGATCCTCCTTATTCGGGTGGTTTTACTAATAGCATCCGCTATAAAGCATTTACATTGACAGCACAACTCATCTATCAGGGGGGGAATAAAATAAGACTGAATTCAGTATTTAAACCTACCTACTCTGATCTTGATGCGATGCCGACAGAATTCAGAAACAGATGGATACTTCCCGGTGATGAAGCAAAAACTAACATACCATCCATTATGGATGCGATTAACAATTATAATATGCCATCGGGTTATTATCCATATAATAATTACAATTTTTCTTCTGCACGGGTTGCCAATGGTGGTTTTGCAAGATTAAAATATGTTTCACTGGCCTACCAGCTGCCAGAGAGATTTGCGAATGCTATAGGTCTGCATTCAATGTCTTTAACAGCGGCAGCTACAAATATGCTGCTGTTTTTTGCAGATAAAAAACTGGAAGGACAGGACCCTGAATTTTTTAACGCCGGAGGTGTTGCGCAGCCACTGCAGAAACAGGTAATTATTTCTTTAAAAATTGGGCTATAAATTTGATATCTGATATGAAAACAAAATATATTTATTACAAAATAAGCGCATTCACATTTGGGATACTGATTTGTGCTATATCCTTTACAGGATGTAAAAAAATGCTGGATACTGCGCCAGATAACAGAGCAGAGCTGGATAGCCCCGATAAGGTCTCTCAATTGCTTACTTCGGCTTATCCTGGTAGTGATTATATCACTTTCTGTGAATCTATGAGTGATAATGCAGGTGACAGAGGTTATAAGACTACTTCTAACAATGCCTTGTTAAATGATAATCCATATCGTTTTATAGATTTATCATCACCGGATGATGGTTCTGCTGATATGTATTGGGCCTCTAACTATAATGCAATTGCAGCAGCCAACCAGGCGCTGCAAACTTGTAATAATGCAAAAAATCCTGCTGATTATAGTGCTTATAAAGGTGAGGCATTAATTGCCCGGGCATATGCTCATTTTATGCTAGTATCTCTTTTTGCTAAAACCTATGATCCGGCAACTGCCGCGACTGACCTTGGTATTCCTTATGTAACCGAACCAGAAAAAACGCTTTATAAATCTTATGAACGTAAAACGGTTGCCTACGTCTATGATATGATAGAAAAGGATCTGACTGAAGGAATACCTTTATTAAATGATAATGCCTACAAAGTGCCGGCTTATCGTTTTACAAAAGCGGCAGCCCATGCTTTTGCAAGTCGGTTTTATCTGTTTAAAAAGCAATATGATAAAGTAACCGAACATGCAAACCTAACTTTCCCAACTGGTATTGCAGATAACCTGAGACCTTGGAATTCAACTTATCTTGGACTGACAGATGCTGGAAAAGCAGCGATTTATACCAATACTTCTGAAAAAGCTAATCTGTTATTGGCAACTACAGGTTCTTCGTGGAGTGGGAACTGGCAAAAATTCAGATATGGACTCAATTCAACTCTGCAAAAGCAAATTTATTCTGCTTCTAATGTTGCTAATGGCTCCTGGGCCAATCAGGCAGTAGGTTACGGCTCAAGCGGAGAAATGATGGGGATTAATAAGTGGAGACGTAATTTTGTTTATATCACTACGCAGATTGGAAATAACTATATCTATATACCACTATTCAGTGCAGAAGAAGTGTTGTTTAACAAAGCTGAAGCTGCGGTAATGCAAGGTAATAATGCCGTGGCTATTGCAGATCTTAATACTTACTTGAGCACACGTATTAAAGACTATACTTCAGCTAAGAATGATTTAACCGAAGCTAAAGTAACTGCTTTTTATAAAACGGGCGATGTGAAACAGGCACTCATTAACACCATTCTTGATTTTAAGAGAATTGAATTTATGCAGGAAGGTCTGAGATGGTTTGACATTCTCCGCTATAAGCTGCCAGTGGTTCATATTGATGAAGACAAAAAGGAATTTTCATTGAAGCCTGATGATCTGAGAAGGGTTTTACAAATCCCTCAGACTGCGCAGACTGCAGGTGAACTGCCGGCAAATCCAAGATAAGATGACCGGATTTATTTATAAAATATAACATTCTTAATTATAGTATATTATGAAAACTATCATAAATATCAGTTATGGCAAATTGTTGTTGTTCATACTGATCTCAATTTCTATATTTTCTTGTAAGAAAAGTGAGAAGTTAGCACTTCAGGATAATTATCTGGGTGAAGAAGTATCTGGTAATACAGCTCTTGATAAAGATTTATTTGACCTTATGGGTAAGACCTATAACATAGAGGTAAAGTATAAATGGGACCAGTCAGAATTTAATATGCAATATACATTGGTGCCGCCAATTGCAGATAAAGTACTTCCTGCAATGACAGCTGTAAAAAAAGTATGGATTGATCCTTATAATACAGAAACAGGAAGTGATCTTTTTATGAGAACATATGCACCCAAACAATTGATCCTGTCCGGTAGTCCGCAATTGAATAAGGATGGAACAAGTACTGAAGGTGTTGCTGAAGGCGGGCTGGATATCTTACTGACTAACATCAATAAGATAAATGCCAGAAGTCCGGCAGATGTTAAAGGTATGCTTCACCTGATGCACCACGAGTTCACACACATTCTTAATCAGAAAAAAGTGTATACACAGGATTTTAATAAAGTTACGCCATCAGATTATATTGCTGAGTGGTACAATTCCACTATAAATCCACTTTCCTTAGGTTTTATCTCGGACTATGCCAGAAAATCTCCGGAAGAGGATTTTGCAGAGATGGTTTCCTGGATGCTGACCTGGGGTAAGGATAGTTATGAAAATACCTATATTAAGCAAGGGCTACCTGTCCCGAATCCTGCTGTGTATCCTGCCGGGTCATATAGTGAATATGACGCTGCTGCCGGACAATATTATAAAAAGTCAGATCTTGATGCAATACTTAAAGTATGGGATCGCAAGACAGCAGCTTCGATTGCATCCTTTTTTATCAAGGATCTGGTTAAACCAGATTATTCTGCAGGAATAGCTAAGCTAAGGCAAAAGGAAGCTATTGTAGTGGCCTACTTTAAATCAGCCTATAATATTAATTTTTATAGTCTGCAGGCCAATGTACAAAAGTCTCTTGCAGAGGCGATCAAATAAGAGCAGACCGGAATTTCGATATATCCTAAACAATTAAAGATTTATATACTAATGAAAAGATATTTAATTTATATACCCGTGTTACTACTCATTTCCGGTTTAGCTGGTTGTAGTAAAAAGGATAATGAGTCGCTTTTCGGTGATACACCGGAGCAGCGTGCAACAGCAGAGCTTCAAAAAAACAAATCACTTTTAATAGCTGCTCCATATGGATGGAAGGCGGTTATTTTTCCCGGACTTTTAAGGGGCAGAGGTTTCTTTTTTAAATTCGATGAGAAAAACCAGGTACAGAGCTATGCAGATCCATCTTTGCAAATAATTTCACCCGATCTTGGTGGTCCCGGAGTAAGTGGGTATCAAATGAAAGCCTTGCAAAGATCATCACTTATTTTTGATACCTATTCTCCTTTACATATCCTTTCTGATCCTTCCAATGGAACTAAAGGTGTAGGATATAAGTCGGATTTTGAGTTCTCCGTTTTAAGTGCTTCGCCTGATACGATCAAACTTGACGGAAACTTTAATCATACACCAATGACTCTGATCAAGGCCACTGAGGCAGAGTATGCTGCTTATCAGAATAAGGGATTTGATGCTGTGAAAGCTGCCCTTGTCAATTATGCGATTGCAACTAAAGGAAAGAAAATAACTCTTGCAATTGATGCTACGCATAATCCGGAATGCAAGATCGTTACAGATCAGGACAATGACAGAACGTTTACGCTATCTTTTCCGGATGGTCAGGGTGTAATGCAGACCCAAACAACAAAATGGGGGCCTACTGTTAATAGTATCTTTTTTCAGAATGCTATTGTATACAATAATATGATCATTAACGAAGTATTTTATGACAGTGTGAAATTGTCATTATACATCCAATGGCAAGGTAAACGCTATGATCTGGTAGTTACATAAATTTTCTCTGTCCTGCATTTACCTAAAAAAGGCTGATTATCTTGAATAATCAGCCTTTTTATAATATGCTTTTTATTAAAGTCCTTTTGCGCTCTGCATAGGATTAACACCTACCGACTGGCCACGGGCAGCAGTAGATTTCTGTTTAAATAATTGGAATTTAGAAGTCTGTGCTTTGCCTCCCCAGGTATTATTACTTTCATCAATATCTGCTGTTTCACGCATAGGATCTAATTTTATAGCCGTTACTTCCTGGTCCTGTACATAGAATTTGGAAGCTTTGAATTCATCATGTCTCCAGATCTGCGCCGGAATTCTGTCTATCTTTTTAGTACCGTCAGCGAATGTAAATTCAACGATAACCGGCATAATCAGACCTCCTTTGTTACTGAACGATAATTCATAGAAGAATTTTCCGGCATATTTTGCCTGATCTTCGGAAGACAGCTCTTCTACCAGGACAGGTAATTGCTGTTTCTGTTCTTTGTTGTTATATTTTTCCAGGCCACGATCATATCTCCAGTAAAAATCCTGGGTAGACTTATCCCGATCAGTATAGAATTTAATATTTTTATCAGCTCTGTTTCTGACTTTGGAAATATCATCAAAAGCATTCACCATTGGTGCGTCCAGTTTAATCATAGCGACTTTTGAAACGGGAACTTTAGAGTTTACATCTGCTTTTGCAAATTTAACTTCGTCCAGAGAGATATCACAAGGGTCTGTCGTGTAAAACCAGCCTCTCCAGAACCAGTCCAGGTCTTCGCCGCTGGCATCTTCCATTGTTCTGAATAAATCGGCAGGAGTAGGATGTTTAAAGGCCCATCTTTTCGCATACTCTTTAAAGGCATAGTCGAACAGCTCTCTGCCCATAATGGTCTCTCTGAGAATATTCAGGGCTGTAGACGGTTTGGAATAGGCATTGGGGCCAAAACGCTCTATATTTTCTGAGTTGGTCATGATAGGTTCCAGCTGATCCTTTGGTAATTTCATATAATCAATGATCGTATAGGCAGGGCCCTTTTTAACCGGGAACTTGTTATCCCATAGTTCCTCTGTCAGATATTCAAGGAAAGAATTCAATCCTTCATCCATCCAGGTCCACTGACGCTCATCACTATTGACAATCATAGGGAAGAAATTATGGCCTACTTCATGGATGATTACACCCAGCATCCCATTTTTAGAACTTTCACTATAAGTGCCGTCTTTTTCCGTACGTCCGTAATTGAAACAGATCATCGGATATTCCATTCCGTTGGCAGCTTCCACACTCTGGGCTACAGGATAGGGATAAGGGAATGTAAAATGCGAATAGGTTTTAACGGTATGCGCTACAGCTTTGGTAGAATAAGGTCTGTACAGGTTATAGGCTTCTTTGCCATAAAAACTCATGCACATTACCGATTTATCTTCTACTTTCTGGGCCATTGCATCCCAGACAAATTTTCTGGATGAGGTCCAGGCAAAGTCACGCACATTATCAGCCTGGAATACCCAGGTTTTTGTTTTTGTACTTTTAGATGCTTCAGCTTTTTTAGCTTCGTCCAGGGTGATAATTTCTACAGGTTCTGCAGCAGTTTTAGCTTTATTATACCTGGCTAATTCTGCCGGAGAAAGTACAGCGCTGTAATTGATACATTCTCCGGTTCCGCCAATCACGTGATCAGCAGGAACGGTCATTTGTACTTTAAAATTACCAAAGGTCAGGGCAAATTCTCCTCTGCCTGTAAACTGATGATTCTGCCAGCCCTGGAAATCACTGTATACACATAAACGGGGATACCACTGTGTCATTGTAAACAGGTAATTACCATCTTCCGGGAAGAATTCATAACCCCCACGGCCACCGCCGGCAATTCTGTCTGTTATTTTGTATGTCCAGTTTACATTAAACACAAACTGCTGACCCGATTTTAGCGGAGCTGGTATTTCTACCCGCATCATGGTTTTGTTGATGGTATATTTAAGCTCTTTACCGGCAGCATCAGTAATTTTCAATACAGAAACCCCGTTTCCGTTATCCGGCTGATCGAATGCTGCTTTATCCAGTTCGCGGGTGGTAGTGGTTTCCGGAATTTTTGTGCTGGTCTGATAACCTGCATTACGAATGTTATTGTGCTCATTTTCATCAAGCTGTAACCAGATATAGGTAAGTACATCAGGAGAATTGTTGAAATAAGTTACTTTTTCGGTACCGGTAAGTTCCAGTTTTTTTTCATCGAGACTGCACTTGATGTCGTAATCCGCACGCTGCTGCCAGTATTTTACACCCGGTGCACCACTTGCTGTGCGCTGTTCATTTGGTGTAGCCAGTATGGTACCCAGTTGTTCAAATTTATTTCCGTGATTACTTCCCGGATTGTACTGAATGTTCTGGGCGTAGGAAACCTGCATACAAGAGCAAAGCAGGAGCGTAGCGGTTAAAAGTTTAGTCATTTGATTTTTATAGTAGGAAGTCTAAATTTAAACCGTTTTTTTGTAAAGCAAAAATTATATCAGTGCTATGTTGTCTTTCTTATACCAACCTCTATTAATTTGTTACTTAGTTATCGGGATGCTTAAATCACAGGGCTTTGCCGAAGCCGGAAGCGGTGCCAGACACCCTTTGCATCTCAGCTCAACTGAATTGAATTATAATCTCAAAGAAAGTACAATGGAGGTCAGCTGCCGGATATTTACTGATGATTTTGAAGATATTCTCAGTAAAAAGTATAAGGTAAAAGCCGATCTTTCTGCTGAAGGGAAACATAAGGAAATGGATCAGCTGGTGAGTAAGTATATGGCTGCTCATTTACAGCTGGCTGCCAACGGAAAAATACTTCCACTGAGTTATATCGGTTTTGAAAAAGATAGTGAGGCCGTTGTCGTGTATCTTGAATCTGTAAAAATCAAAAACCTGGTCAAACTGGAAACAACCAGTACAGTATTATATGATCTTTTTGATGATCAGACCAATATCTTTCATCTCACTTTTAAAGGAAACAGGCATAGTTTCAAGATGACCTATCCGGAAAAAAAGCAAATTTCTTCTTTATAAATTATTCATCGCTCTTTAGTTATTAACTGAATATCGGTTATTCTTCAGGATAAGTTATGTCCTGATGTGGTTAGAAAGGTATCCTGCGTACCATACGGGCTATAGACTGGTTAATGTTGATACGGGTTTGAAGCGGGGTTGATACGGGGTTGAAACGCCTCGACCCGTATCAACCCCGTATCAACCCCGCTTCAAACCCGTATTAAAGGTAATGACAAACTAACGACTGTCTTATTGACGTACTTTGTCTCCCTTAGCCATTAGCGAATCTTTTTTATGTTGTTACAGACTGCGTTTAAATAGTAATAAGGCTGTTTTTTATACTTGTGACAATACGCTGATATAGATTTTTAAAACTAGTTATACATTTGCTTAACACTGTTAGATTATTTACACCGTATCAAGTAAGCCATGGGTAGTAAAGAAAGAATTCAAAGGGTTAAGGAAGAAACAAGAGCTAATATTCTTGATGCTGCCCTGGAAATTGTCAAAGAAGATGGTTGGCAGGCGCTGAGTATGCGTAAGATAGCAGATAAAATAGAATATACTGCGCCAATTATTTACGAGTATTTTGCGAATAAAGAAGGTATACTGCTGGAGCTGACCAGAAAAGGTAATTTACTTTTACTGGTTTATCTGAAAGCTGCTAAAGCCAAACATCATACACCTGAAAAGCAACTCGCAGCAATGTGGACTGCTTACTGGGATTTTGCATTTGAACATACGCATTTATATCAGGTCATGTTCGGTGTGGATATGATTTGTTGTGAACAGCAGCAAACCTTGCCTGAAGTGGAAGCCTCTCGTAAGCTGATTTGCGATAGCATTATAGAAATTATGAAAGTTGACGGACTCTGTCAGGATAGAGTTTGCAGAAAATATTATACTTTCTGGTCTGTTATACACGGATTAATTTCAATCAATCTGGTTAGAAGAGGCACTGACGATGAGATGAATCAGCAGATCCTAAAAGATGCGATTCACGGAATTATACAAACTATCAACGATTAAAATTTTTTTTATGGAGTACTTAACACTGTTAGATTATTTATATGTTATCAGCTCACCGCTGAGAAGGAAATCTATCCGCACTATTTCGTTTTTTTTGCCTCATAACTTAACAGTGTTAAATAACTTATTTACATTAAAAAAGCATTACCCCAATATTAAATAAATGATACATTTTACCTATATCCCTCAACAAGTTAAACAACAGATTAACGTTATGAAAATTTCAATTTTACTTCTCGCCGCATTATTTATTGGCTGTTCCAGCGATAAAGGTCAGGTAGCTCCACCTGTAATACAATCACTTCCGGTTATTGCCTTACACAATAGTTCAGAAACCACCTTTACTGAATATCCGGCTTCCATTCAGGGGGCTGTTGATTTGGAAATACGCCCGCAGATTTCTGGTTCATTAGATAAGATCTATGTGAACGAAGGCGCCCTTGTCCAGAAAGGACAACCACTTTTCAAAATTAATGAACTTCCTTTTAAAGAAGCAGTAAACAACGCTAAAGCTCAGTTACATGCAGCACAGGCAGCAGTAATCAATGCACAGCTTGAAGTAGATAAACTGACTCCACTGGTAAAAAACAAAGTAGTATCTGATTTTCAGCTTAAAAGCGCAAAAGCTACGTTGCAATCTGCACAGGCTAGTGTAGAACAGGCAAAAGCAGGAGTAGCTACAGCGAATATCAATCTGGGTTATACTTTGATTAAAGCACCGGTAACAGGTTATGTAGGCAGGTTACCTAAAAAACAAGGTAGTCTGGTAGGTACAGCCGATGTAACTCCGCTAACCCAGCTTTCAGATGCACATGAAGTTCATGTTTATTTCTCTTTAGGAGAGGATGATTTTATCAACTTCAATGCTACCTATCCAGGTAAGACCATTACAGAAAGACTTAAAAAGTTACCAGGTGTTTCTTTGGTTCTGGCAGACCGTACGGTTTATGCACAGGAAGGTAAAATAGACATGGTTGACGGACAGTTTGATAAACAAACAGGTTCAATTGCCCTTAGAGCTACTTTCCCTAACAATCAGGGCTTATTAAGATCTGGTAACACAGGTAAATTGAGACTGAGCCTGAATCATCCGGATGCTATTCTGGTTCCGCAATCATCTACTATAGAAATTCAGGATAAAATGTTCGTCTATACTGTGGATGCCGGAAACAAAGTAAGCAAAACTCCGATCACTGTTCTTACCACTTCAGGAACTAATTACCTGGTTAAAGAAGGTGTGAAATCAGGAGATAAAATAGTCTTTGATGGTATTGATAAACTGAAAGAAGGTGAAGTAATCAAACCTGAAAAACTAAAAGAAGAACCTATTAAAACTGCATTAAGATAATCTAACCTATCATGTTTAAGAAATTTATAGACAGACCTGTCTTAGCCACTGTTATTTCCATTTTACTGGTGATATTGGGGGTGTTGGGACTTACTAAATTGCCCTTACAGCAATTTCCGGATATCGCGCCTCCTGCTGTACAGGTAACTGCGCTTTATCCCGGCGCGAATGCCGAAACTGTACTACGTTCTGTAGCTCCTTCCCTTGAAGAGTCAATCAACGGGGTAGAAAATATGAGTTACATGAGCTCTACGGCCAGTAATGATGGTTCATTGGTAATTTCAGTTTATTTTAAACTGGGTACCGATCCCGATCAGGCGGCGGTTAACGTACAAAATCGTGTAGCACAGGCTACAAGTCAGTTACCTGCCGAGGTTATTCAGGCCGGTGTAACTACTGCGAAACAACAGAACAGTTTAATCATGGTGGTAGATTTACACACCGATAATGAGAAAAGCTATAACCAGACCTTTTTAGCCAATTATGCGCAGATCAATCTGATTCCTGAATTGAAAAGGATTCAGGGTGTAGGTCAGGCCAATATATTTGGTGGTAGCAGGGATTATTCAATGCGTGTATGGCTCAACCCTGCACAAATGGCTACTTATAATTTAACACCAAACGAAGTCATAGCAGTTATTAAAGATAAAAACTTAGAAGCTGCTCCGGGTAAATTCGGAGAGAGCAGTAAGAATGCTTTTGAATATGTACTGAAATATAAAGGTAAATTAAACAAACCTGAGGAGTATCAGAACATCATTATCCGTTCTAATCCTGATGGTTCATTTTTACGTCTTAAAGACGTGGCAAGAGTAGAACTGGGTTCTTATACTTATTCTAACTTAACCCGTGTAGACAGTAAACCAGGTTTGAATATCGCGATTCAGCAGTTAAGTGGATCTAATGCGAATGAGATCCAGATTGCGATTACCAAATTCATGAAGAAAGCCGAGAAGGAATTTCCTAAAGGCGTAGCTTATGATGTGGTTTATAGTACAAAAACATCTCTGGATCAATCTATCGATCAGGTAATTCATACTTTGATTGAGGCATTTATCCTGGTATTTATTGTTGTATTTATCTTCTTACAGGATTTCCGTTCAACGCTGATCCCGGCAATTGCTGTTCCGGTAGCGATTTTAGGTACCTTCTTTTTCATGAAGCTGTTTGGCTTCTCGATTAACCTGTTAACCTTATTCGCACTGGTACTGGCCATTGGTATTGTGGTCGATGATGCGATTGTGGTAGTGGAGGCTGTCCATGCGAAGATGGAGCATAAGAAAATAGGACCAAAACCTGCTACAACAGCAGCGATGCATGAGATTACCGGAGCGATTATTTCGATCACCCTGGTCATGAGTGCGGTGTTCTTACCGGTTGGTTTTATGGAAGGTTCTACCGGAGTTTTCTACAGGCAGTTTGCCTTTACACTGGCCATTGCGATTGTAATTTCGGCTGTAAATGCGTTAACACTGAGTCCGGCTTTGTGTGCACTGTTTTTGAAAGAAAATCATACTGAAGATCATGGCCCAGAAGTTAAAACCAGTTTTAAACAACGTTTCTTTAAAGGTTTTAACACTAGTTTTGAATCTTTGACCAACAGATATGTAGGTAGTCTGAAATTCCTGATCCGTACTAAATGGGTTGGTCTTGCAGGCTTACTGATTGTTGTGCTGGCTACGGTATGGATGGTGAAAAGAACTCCAACAGGATTTATTCCTTCAGAAGATCAGGGCTTTATCGCTGTTTCAATGTCATTGCCAGCAGGTGCGTCACTGGAAAGAAGTACTGCGGTACTGAAAGAAACAGAGACTTTGTTAAGACCACTGGCATTTACCAAGCTTTATAACGTGTTATCAGGTTTTAACCTGCTTACCCAGTCAAACAGCCCTTCAGCGGGTGCGATGTTTATCTTATTGAAACCTACTGAAGAACGTGGGGAAGTCAAAGATATCAATGCGATCATGAACGTGATCAGAGGTAAACTGGCAGGAGTGAAAGGCGCGAATTTCTTCGTCTTTACTTTCCCGACAGTTCCGGGTTTCAGTAATGTGGATGGTTTGGATATGGTGCTGCAGGATAAAACAGGTGGTAAAATTGATAAATTCAGTGGGGTAGCCTATAACTTTATCGGTGAGCTGATGAAACGTCCTGAGATTGCTGTAGCCTTTACCTCTTTCAGAGCGGATTATCCTCAGCTGGAACTTCAGCTGGATGAAGCTAAAGCGGAACAGTTAGGCGTATCTGTCAGAGATGTTTTAACTACAATGCAGGCTTATTTTGGTAGTGCCCAGGCTTCAGATTTTAACAGATTCGGAAAGTACTACAGGGTAATGGTGCAGGCAGATGTGGCCGACCGTGCTGATCCTTCAACGATGGATAATGTATACGTGAAAAACAGATCCGGAGAGAATGTACCGATCAATACACTGGTTAAATTACAAAGGGTTTATGGTCCGGAGACAGTATCCCGTTATAACCTGTTTAATTCAATTGGTATTAACGCGATGGCTAAACCAGGTTATAGTTCTGGTGATGCAATCAGGGCGGTAGAAGAAGTAGCTGCACAGCAACTGCCAGCTGGTTTCTCTTATGAGTTTACCGGTCTGACTAAAGAAGAGATTACTTCAGGTGGTCAGTCTGTAATCATATTTGGTTTGTGTCTGGTCTTTGTATACTTCCTGTTATCAGCACAGTATGAAAGTTATATTCTGCCTTTAGCAGTTATCTTATCAATCCCTACTGGTGTATTTGGTGTATTTGTTGCCATTGGTTTAACCGGAATTGAAAACAATATCTATGTACAGGTTGCACTGGTCATGCTGATAGGTTTGCTGGCCAAGAATGCGATTCTGATTGTAGAGTTTGCTGTTCAGCGAAGAAGAGCTGGTAATACACTGGTTTCTTCGGCTCTGGAAGCAGCTAAATTAAGGTTGCGTCCGATTATCATGACTTCCCTTGCTTTTGTGGTAGGTCTGGTTCCCATGATGCGTGCATCAGGTCCTTCTGCTTTGGGTAACCACTCGATCAGTATTGGTGCTGCAGGTGGTATGATTACAGGAGTAATCCTTGGATTATTTATCATTCCTGTGTTGTTTGTGATCTTCCAGTTTTTACAGGAAAAAGTTACTGGTAAACCTGAACAATCAACTTTAGAAGCACACGAAGAACCTATTAATATCAATGAATATGAAACCGTATAAAAGTATATATACTGCCCTTTTACTGGTACTCGTACTGGGTGCCTGTAAAGTATCTAAAGATATTCCCTTACCGAAGAATGCTGCTCCTGAAAACTTCAGGGGCAACACTTCTACCGATACGGTGAGTATTGCTGCGCTGCCTTATAAAGAATTCTTTAAGGAGCAAACTATCAGGAATCTGATCGATACCGCAATTGTCAATAATTACGATATGCAGATTGCCCTGAAAAATATAGAAGCTGCTGCTTTATTATTTAAACAATCAAAACTGGGTAATTTACCGGAACTGAGTTTAAAAGCAACTGCGAACTCTAACCGTCCTTCAGATAATAGTCTGAATGGTTTGCAGATCGGCCAGTTTGCGCAGACCAAACATATAGAAGATTACAACATAGGTGCCGGATTGAGCTGGGAAGCTGATATCTGGCGTAAAATTGCTAACCAGAGAAATGCAGCAGGAGCGGCTTTTATGCAATCTGCTGAAGTGAAAAAAGCGGTGCAAACCAGACTGGTGTCAAATATTGCACAGAGTTTTTACAGACTGATTATGCTGGATACGCAGCTGGAAATAGCTAAGAAAAACCTGTCTTTAAATGATAGTACATTAACGATTATCAGATTACAGTTTGATGCTGGCCAGGTTACTTCATTGGCTATTCAGCAGGCTGAGGCACAGCAACTGGTTGCGGCTGGTTTAGTTCCTCAGTTAGAGCAGAGAATCGCGCTGGAAGAAAATGCACTAAGCATTCTGACTGGTGCTTTACCTAAAACTATTGCCAGAATCGGAACTCTGAATACGATCACTGTGCAGGATCAGATCAGTGCGGGTATTCCTTCCCGTATGCTGAGCTTAAGACCGGATGTGAAAAGTGCGGAACTGGAACTGGTTAAAGCAAATGCCAAAGTTGGAATTGCAAAAGCGAGTTTGTATCCTTCGCTGACAATTACTGCAAATGGTGGTCTGAATTCATTTAAAGCAAGTAACTGGTTCAATATTCCGGGTTCTTTATTTGGTGTAGTTGCCGGTGGTATTGCTCAGCCGATATTTCAGCGTAAACAACTGAGAACTCAGTATGAAGTTGCCCTGGTTGACCGTGAGAAATCAGTAATTCAGTTCAGGTCTTCGGTACTGACTGCAGTTGGGGAGGTCTCTGATGAGCTGGTTAAAATTGAAAAACTGAAAGAGCAGTATACGATAGCTGATAAAAGAGTGAAGACTGTACAGAGTGGTTTGAGCAATGCGAATATGTTGTTTAAAAGCGGTATGGCTAATTATTTAGAGGTAATCAACGCACAAAGTAATGCTTTGCAGAGTGAACTGGATTTAGCAACTGTAAAGACTGCACAGCTGAATGCTGTTGTAGAGTTGTACAGAGCTTTAGGCGGCGGTTGGAAGTAATTACCCGTTATAATAATATAGAGAAATATGGAATTTGTTTATTTACTATGGCATACACATTCAGATGGTGCTCTTTTGTATAATGAAGATGGTAAACTAATAGGTGTTTATAATTCGAAAGAAAATGCAGAAGAGGCACAATCCCGTGCTGAGCAGTTAAATGGATTTAAAGATCATCGGGAAGGTTTTGAGATCTCCCGCAATGAAGTTGATAAGGATGAATGGACTTCAGGTTTCGTTAGTTTTACCTGATAGTTGAATTGAATATTCATCAAATGAAAAGGTTGCATCAGATAGGTCTGATGCAACCTTTTTTGTTTAAGGGGAAATAGATTAGGGAACTGCCAAAAAATACTTTTCGCAACATGGTTGCAATAATGAATTGTTAACTGTATTTTTGGCCAATATCATATCCTTCATTCATACAATCTTAACTATGAAATTCATTAAAACATTTATGGCTGTGGCCATCACAGGAACAGTACTGTTCTCTGCATGTACTGAAAAAACTTCAACCCTGGAAAAGGAACTATCCGGCGAACATACCAAGCTGGAAGCTGAGCATAAAACACTCGAAGAGGCTCACGAGAAAATGGAAGCTGCACATGCTATGTTTTCTAAAGCCCATGAGGCGCTGAAAGAGGGGACAAACAGTAAGCATCATGCGATAGAATTGGATCATATAAAGTTATTAGCTGCACATAAGGCATTAATTGACAAACATGCTGCAATTATAAAAGCTCATGATGAACTGGAAAAAAAACATGCTGATGGAAAAAGTACTGAAGAGGAAATTAAAGCAGATCATCAGCAAATGCAACAGGAAGATGAGCAGCTGATGGCAGAACACAAAAAAATGGAAGCTGAGCATAAACTGATCACTGAACAGGACGAGAAAATAAAGAAAGAAGATAAAATGGGTTTGTAACCGAATGGTCTTTCAGCCAGGTGTTTATCTGGTAAAAAGGGTTGCGTCAATTATAATTGATGCAACCCTTTTTTTGAATATAGCAGTGCTAAAACTCTTCCTGGTAATCCAGGTCTTTATGAAAAGTTTCTTCTGATTTACTTAAGGCATATAAAGCTAAAACCATACTGATTGCACCAACGGTCATCCCTGAATAAATTATAGAACCGTTGAAAACAGATTTGAAAAACTGAAACAGGAGTGTGATGGGAATCAGTGCAGCACGAATAAAATTTGAGATGGTAATCGTAACAGTAGCTCTGATATTAGTACCGAATTGCTCTGATGCTATCGTAATAAAGAGTACAGAATAACCGGTAGCGACTCCGATAGCTCCGCATAACAGATAGAACTGTGACAGGTTAAGTCCATAAGTGGTAAAATAAACTACTGTACCTACGGCATTGGCCAGTAAGAAAATGTAGACCACTTTAATTCTGCTTTTTAACCATTGACTCATCAGGCCGCTCATAATATCGCCAATTACTACGCCACCATAACACCAGGCTACTGCGGCACCAGCACTAACTTCACCCTGAACATGCAGTACCTTGCCAAATTCTGGGGAGAATGTGATTAATATACCAACGACAAACCATAGTGGAATACCAATCAGTATGCATCTGAGATACTTCAGAAATTGGGTTTTGTTTCTGAAAATCGCCAGAAAATCACCCCGGTTACTGGCAGTTTTTGATTCGTGGAACAAACCGGATTCTACAATACCAAAACGTAAAAGGAGCAGGAACAGGCCCAGTCCGCCACCAATGAAATAAGAGGTTCTCCAGTCAAAAGACTGGGCTACAAAATAGGCGACAACTGCACCACTGACGCCTACTGCTGCTACGATGGTAATGGCATAACCTCTTTTTTCTTTAGGCATTAACTCAGCAACGAGGACGATTCCTGCGCCAAACTCTCCTGCAAGTCCAATGCCTGCTATAAATCGCCAGATGGCATAAGCTTCAACTGAATGGACGAGTCCGTTGGCAACGTTAGCTATGGAATACATCAGGATGGAACCAAATAAGATAGAGATCCGGCCTTTTTTATCTCCCATTACACCCCATAAGATTCCGCCGATCAGCATGCCAATCATTTGTGTGTTTAACAGCAATATTCCCGTGTCTGTTAACTGGGCACCTGAAAGACCTATGGATTTTAAACTGGATATACGGATAATGCTGAAAAGTAACAGATCATAAAGATCCACGAAATTGCCCAATGCGGCAACAATGACGGTCACGATCAGTGCCGTTTGAGTAGGTTTTTTGTTATTCATAGAAGATAAGTAGAGTAGATATATGTCTGATTAGAACGGATTTTTGATGAAAATCTTGCGCTAACCAGACCTATAAAAACCTATAATTTCGTCGTACTGACAGTGTTTTTGCCTGTAATACTCAGTTTATAGGCGATGTCACCTGGTTTAATAAGTATTCCCTGACGAATACCATCATGTGTATCCACGTCAGTACAATATACTTTTCCATTATAAAATGAGCCAACCTCCGGGTGTGTTGTATGGCCAAATATCATGTGATCTACTGCAAAATGCTTACTGATGAAATCAACATCTTTCTGAGAAAGCAATGGATCTTTGAAATAACCTCTAAACCATATCAGAGACTGGTCTCCGGTTAAAAAGTCTTTTGAGCTTGTAGTCGCTTTAGGAGAATCATAATTTGCTTTTGAAATGGTATTGAAATTTTCAATGGTGGAATTAGGATATTCATCAACCAATTCTCTGGAAACCCCTGCATGAACAAATAAGATATTGTTTCCAATCTCTATTATATTTTTGGTTCTCAGCCATGCACCCAGAACTGTGTTTTTTGCATACAAATCAAGTGGTTTCTTCAAGCCTAATGTCTGGACTGTTTTAAAATATTTGCTGTTAACATAATTAGACTGACTTCCTGAAATATTCATGACGTCATGATTTCCAAGTAGAAAATGCAGATTTCCACCTTCAGCTTCTAACTTGTAGAATAGCCAGAGACATTCCGGAACCTGTTTACCTCTGTCAAATGTATCTCCGCCAATGATAAGTTGACCATTGCCAAAGGTCCATTCATATTTGTCATTAATTACACCTGCGCCAATCAGCAGGTCTCTTAATACGCTGAATTCTCCTTCTATATCAGAGATGACAAAAATCTTGTCATCTGTTTTCCATCTTGAAGGGGTTTGTTTCAGCTCTTTACTGATTTTTACATTAAAATTCCAGGATGGAGTGTCGTTGAATCCTACAGTAAATTCAACATCTTTCGGAGAATCTATAGACTGACTGCTGATTGTTAAACCTGATTTTTTGTCCAGAATGTATTTGACTTGTGTTTTTCCGTTTTCCTGAAAGACATAAGGACCGTCAAATACTTTGTCAGTTGCAGTGATTACTGCCTGAGTACTGTTTGCGAATGATTTTGTTTCGTTTGATAATGAAGTGTCCTGAACTTTTTCCTTCTTACAGGATAAAATCAGACAGGCTAATGTAATTACGCTTAAAATGTTTGTGATTTTCATGGTAAATTGTTTTTTTTGGTAAAATGTGAGCTGAAGTTACCCCTTTTTGGTATACCTGAAAAATTCATATTGTTCATTTTTTTACTGATTTTTAGGACATCTGCTGATGAATTTTCTGAGCATTAGTAGTTTAAGGAATATTGTGAATAATTTTTAGCTTTAATTATCATGTTTGATTGATTCTGAAGGGATTGAACACGTTTGTTTCGATTCTGGAACAGTTGTTGATTACCGAAATTAAAACATCATCTATGGAAAATACAAATTCTGCTACGCCTCAAAAAAAATCCAGAGGAAAATTCTGGACTATACTGATACTTTTAGTGATCGTGTTTTTGGCCGGTTTTGGTTATTACAGGTACTTTTTTGTTTTTGGCGAAGGTGTGAAAGCCGGTCAGCTGAATTATTTTGTGAAAAAAGGCTATATGTTTAAGACCAATGAAGGCCGTTTAATACAGACCGGTATACGTTCTCAGGCTCCTGGAAATATTGCTTCCAATGAATTTATGTTTTCGGTAACAGATCCAAAAGTTGCTGAAGAGCTGAACAAAAATGCGGGCTCTAATATCGAAGTACATTACAAAGAATATATCAGTCCACTTCCATGGAGAGGAGTAAGCGTATTTGTTGTAGATAGCTTGATCTCTGCTAAACCGGGAAACGGAATAAATTTGGAAAACTAATTAACCGTTGCCTGCTGAATTAAACAATTATCCCTGCAATTGTTTAATTTAGCAGGCAACGATGAGAATTCTTCATACCGCCGACTGGCACCTTGGAAAAAGACTGGAACAGAGTGAGCGTACAGATGAGCATCAGGCTTTTCTGAACTGGCTGATATTGACCCTGCAAACCGAAAAAATAGATGTTTTAATTGTTGCAGGAGATATCTTTGATACAGGAAGTCCTTCTAATGCTGCTTTTGAACAGTATTATGGGTTTTTAAGACAGGTGAAAGATACCCCCTGCCGGGAGGTAATCATTATCGGAGGGAACCATGATTCTATCAGTACATTAAATGCGCCTTCTGCTTTACTGAAGTATTTTAATGTACATATCATTGGTGGTGTTCCCGAAGAATTTACAGATCAGATTATTGAAATCAAAAATCCTTCCGGCGAGCTGGAACTGGTTGTTTGTGCCGTTCCGTTTCTGCGTGACCGGGACATCAGACTTTCTGTTTCGGGCGAAACTGCCGAAGAAAGGGAAAACAGAATCAAACAGGGGATTTGTGATCATTATCATCGTTTTAAAGAATATATAACAGATTATAAGACTAAACATATTCCTGTAATTGCTACAGGACATCTTTTTGCTGCGGGCTCAAGTACTTCGGACAGTGAAAAGGAGATTCATGTGGGGAATCTCGGACAGGTTGGGGGAGATCAGTTCCCGCAGGAGTTCGATTATGTAGCTCTTGGCCATATCCATCGTCCGCAGGTCATTAATCAAATGAACCATATCCGCTACTCCGGATCACCTATTCCATTGAGTTTTTCTGAAACAGATGACAGGAAACAGGTGATTGTTCTTGAATTTACTGCCGGTAAAATGGTTAGTCTGGAAGAAATTGAAGTACCTGCTTATCGCAAACTGATCAGAATCAAGGGGGATTTTGAAAAGGTAAAAACCAAACTGGTTTTACTGGAAAATCCCGGGACAATGTATCCTGCATGGGTAGAGGTTCAGGTAGAAACTGAAACCTTTATTTTTGACCTGGACGAACAACTGAATACGCTGATAGTTAATAAACCTTTTATAGACAGAATTTTTCCGAGACAACTCAGAACAAGAGCTGCACGAAACCTGGATGAACAGACCGGTGAAGCAATGGCTTTAACAGATCTTGATCCTAAAACCGTGTTTTTAAAGCGCTGTGCAGCAGAGTTCCCGGACAAGGATCATGCTGAACTGCTGCTCACTTTTAATGAGGTACTGGAATATATGGCACAAAAGGAGGATAAGCCATGAAGATTATCAGTGTCAGATTTTTAAATCTTAATTCGCTGAAAGGTCAGCACGAGATTCGTTTTGACCGGCCTCCGTTTACTGAAAGTGGAATATTTGCCATTACAGGGCCTACCGGAGCAGGAAAAACTACTATACTGGATGCGATCACAGTTGCTTTATACGGACGGGTACACCGCCATACTAAAGATGTGTTTGAGATTATGACCCGCCATACGGGTGAATCTTTTGCAGAAGTTGAATTTGAAGTTAAGGATAAATTATACAGGGCCAAATGGTCTATCAGACGCAGCCGGGGTAAGGCAGAGGGACAGCTGCAAACACAAAAGATGGAGCTGGCGGAAGCCATCAGCGGTACGATTATCATTGAACATCCTTTACAGGACGTAAGAGATGAAATTGTCAATTTATGTGGTCTGGATTATAATCAGTTTTTACGTTCCGTGATTTTATCGCAGGGCGATTTTACCCGTTTTCTGAAAGCGGATGAAAATGAAAGAAGTGAACTGCTGGAAAGAATAACTGATACGGGTATTTATTCGCAGATTTCTATTGATGCCTATGAAAAAGCTAAGGAGGAACGGACTAAACTCGATCAGCTGCGCAATCAGCTGGATCATGTAGTCTTACTGGCCGCAGAAGAAAGAACAGCTTTTCAGCAGGAACTAACCGAACTTTCAGTCCGGGAAAAGGAGCTGAAAGAACAGGAGGCTTTATGGAGAACTAAAATTGACTGGCTCAATCATCTGGGAAAGCTGGAAAACAGAAAATCAGAGTTACAACAGAATTTAGCCGCGGATGAGCTTTTTTATGCCTCACACGAGTCACGCTTTTTGAAATTGCAGAAACATCTGTCGGCTTTGGTTCATCGCCCTGCACTGGCAGAATTAAGTACGATAGAAAACCAGCAGGTTAAAATTGAAACTGATCTGAAACAGGCAGAGTCAGAACATCCTGATCTGGTTAAAGAGGAAGTGGTCATGAAAACTGCACTGACTGAAGCTAAACAGAAAACTGAACAGACGGAGCAAACTTTAACTGAATCAGAACCTGTTTTTGAAACAGTTATTAAGAAAGATATACAGATTGAACAGGTCAGAACTGAGCTGGAAAAGACGACCCGGTCTTTTGAAAATACGAACCTGACACTGCAAACTATAACTGCTGCCCGTAAGGAAATGACCGGACAGTTAAATGCCTTACAGCAAAGAATTGATGTTTTATCCATCTGGCTGAAAACACATGTTAAAGATAATGAGCTCGATAAGCAGGTTATTGTATTCAGTCAACTGCTTACACAGCTTAAAAATCTGGAACAAAAGTCTGGCGATAAGCAGAAAAATCTGCTGGATTATTCTGCCCAGATAGAGAAAGCAAAACTGAATTCAACTGAGCTCCAAAAGAATATTCGTTTAGCCGGACAAAAACTACAGGATTATACGACAAACAGTGTACAACTGAATCAGCATCTGCAATCTGCTATGGCCGGAAAATCTCTGGAAGAGCTGGAAGCTGGCTTAAGAGATTTTCCGGTATTAATCCAAACCTCTGAGCAACAGTTGCGGCTTTCTGGTCAATATCATAAATTACTGAATGAGCAGACCGTACTAACGGAAGCTTTAGCTCAGTTTCGCAGTCAAACTGCTGATTCAGAAAAATCGCTGGCTGTGCTTAAGCTGGAAAATGAAGAAGGGGCAACTCATCTTGATTATCTGCAGCAGATTTATGAACTGGAAGTGAAGGTGCAGAAATACGATGCAGACCGTTTACAATTGGAACCTGAACAGCCTTGTCCGCTCTGCGGTTCGGTACACCATCCATTTGTAGAAGGGAAATATACCAGTAAACTAACAGAATCGGCGGAAAGACGCAATCAGCAACTCGAGAAGATGAATTTGCTGAAAGCTCAATATAATCAGCAGCTGATTGAATTAAATACGCTGAATTACCAGGTACAGACCAGTGAAAAATCTTTACTGGTTTTACAGGAATCGCTGTCGCAGAGTCTTCTGGAGTTTAATGCAAATAATGAGAAATTACCGAAACCTTTAGATCTGAATAAACCCGGAATTATAGAGGCCGTAATCAACAGGAAGAAAGCAGAGCAACAGGCGTTACAGGTTCAGTTAAAAGCAGTAAAAGATATTCAGATACAGGTTAATGCCCTGGAAATTAGTGTTAATCAGCAGAAGGAGCTTTTAGCGCAGGAGCAGCATAAACTGGAACAAACTGATTTAACGATCGGTTTTGCTGAAAACCAAAAGACTGTTGTGATACAGGAACTGGCAGCAGGGGATGAAGAAATTAAAACAATAGCGGCTAAAGCTGCCTTATTAACTGAACCATTCGGGATACTTTTTGAAGCTGAAAAAGCGGAAGAGATTATCCTGGTGATGAAAGAGAGATATACCAGGTATCAGGCCTCTGAAAAAGAACTGAACCATTTGCAGCCTGATCTTCGTCAGAAGGAGACAGAACTTAAAAATAGTCTTGCAGTACTCCAGGACAAGAAAGATGTCATAGAGCAGCTTAAAGGTCAGCTGGAAGGAGAACAAAAGGTCTTACAGCAAATGCAGGAAGACCGTATGGAAATTTTTGGACTGAAAGATCCTGTAGAGGAAAGAACTCAGCTGATGAACGCACTGAGAAAATACAGGGCTGAGTCAGAAAATTTTCAGCGTTTATTACAGGAAAAGCAAGAACGGGTGCGTATCGTGGAAGACAGGAAGGCCAATCTTCATGTTTCCTATTTAGCTGCCAAAGAGTTGTTTAATAAGCAGTTAGATAAACTAATGGGTAAGCTGGCTGACCAGGGGCTTAAGGATCTGGCAGAACTCAAAGAATTGTATCTCGAAGACCAGGAAGCTACAGCTGCTGAAGAACTGCAGAAAGAGGCGGCACAACGTATAGCCTCTGGTAAAAGTCTTTTACTGGCCGCAGCAAAGGAACTGGAAGCAGAACAGCAAAAAGCACTGACAACAGAAACCAGCGAAATGATTACACCACAGTTAGAAGCATGTGGTCAGCAGTTAAGATCTTTACTGGAAAGTATGGTGAAACTGCGTCATCATCTGGATGAAGATGATCAGCTGAAATTAAAACATAGTGAAGTAGCTCTGCAAATTGAGCATCAGCAGAAACAGGCTGATCGTTTCCAGAAACTCTCTGCTTTGATTGGTTCTGCTGACGGTAAAAAGTTCAGCCGCTTTGCACAGGGACTTACACTGGCCAGGTTAACAGAGCTGGCCAATCGTCATTTGCTAAGGCTGACTGACCGGTACAGCATCCTGAAGAGCCCGGAAAAAGATCTTGACTTACAGATTGTGGATGGTTATCAGGCTGATGTAGTCAGACCGATGTCTACGCTTTCCGGTGGAGAGAGTTTCCTGGTTAGTCTTTCACTGGCTTTAGGTTTATCAGATCTGGCAAGTCGTAAAGTACAGATCAATTCATTGTTCATCGATGAAGGATTTGGTACACTGGATGCAGAAACGCTGGATGTAGCCATAACAGCTCTGGAAAATTTACAGGCTAATGGAAAAAGTATAGGCATTATTTCGCACGTTGAAGCTCTTAAGGAACGGATCGGTACGCAGATTCAACTGAGCAGACAACCCGGAGGATCAAGTAAAATAGCTTTATTCAGCTACGGGGAACTGGTAGAGGTTTAATTAGTGGTTTGTATATAATCGGGCTCTGCCTGAATAGGTACCGGTTGTTTTTTTCGGTATAGTCTGTCTAATTTTAAAGGTCTGTCCTGCTCAATCAGATAAAAACTGAAGAAACCAAAAATAGACCCGGTAATTGCGCCTGCCACTACATCCTGCAAAAAGTGCTGGGCAAGATATATCCTGGAATAGCCTACCAGCACTGCTGAAATCAAACAGAGCAAGCTGATTTTCCAGTTTCTCAGAAAAAGAACAAGTACTGTCGCCATAGCAAAGGCTGATGTGGTATGACCGGAAGGGAAAGAACCTGAATGTGCATTAGTAATCCCATGAACAAAATGGGTATAATGAAAGGATATCTGTTCGAAATAAAGACTTGGTCTTGGTTTGGTGAACATTCTTTTTAATAGCTGCGCAAAAATTCCGGAACTCAGATAGGCTATCAGTAAAGTCAGAGCCGCTTTTTTCTTCTTGTAGAAAAATAAAATAAGAACTGCTATTCCACTGATTATTCCATCTCCCATTAGGGTGTAATAAGTGAAAAAATAATCAAGCCATTGCGTATGATATAAATTAAGCTGGATAAAACTAGCTAATTTTGAAGTGTACAGACAAAAACCAATTCCCGTTATCAGCAGTAAAATCAGCAGGAAAAAAAATAATGGGCAGTATTTAATAGTTTTCAGCATTCAGGCTTTATAGGTTGCAGACCTAAAGGTATATTAATTTTCTAAAATTATACAGACAATGCGATGACAATATTAAGGCATGATGATTAAAAGATTAATTTAATCATCATGCCTTATCGCAAAATATGCTTTTATATGCGTGCAAGCAGACTGGTGTCTGCTATGGGAACTATCCAGTTTGCAGCAATACGGGTATTAAGATATTTGGAGAAGTAACTCTGATGAGTACCATTAATAAAAATCACAGTTTTTCCTTCAATAGTATTAATTACGCGGTCAGATAATTCGGCAGGTACCGCCGGACAGCCCTGGCTGCGTCCCAGTCTTCCTAATTCATTAATTGTGCCCTGGCTTACGTATGGAGCCCCGTGCACAACTATAGAGCGGCTTCTGGCATTGGAGTTATATCCTTCATCCATTCCATCCAGTCTGAGTGAACGGCCATGTTTTCCTCTGTAAACTTCACCGGTAACATAAAATCCCAGGCTGCTTTCATTGGAATCCCGGGCATCCGAAAAACGGGTGGCCAGATCATCACCGCTGCGCTGCCCATGAGCAACCCAGGTATTCATCAGAAGAGAATCTATGGATAAATCTATAATCCAAAGACGCTTTTTGGTGCTGTTCTGATCAAAATCCGCAATGGTAAGTATAGATTTCTCACTGGAAACCTTACCAATGTTTTTAAGGTTATAAAATCCTGTTAATGCTTTTTCAAAGACCTCAGGTCTGAGGCCGCTTTGTTCAAGATGTGCTGCATGATAGATCTTACTAACGTGCAGATTATACAATGAATCCTGAGTAACAACTTTTTCCGGTAAACTCCGGTTTGAACAAGGTATCCAGCTAATTATAATGGTCAGGGCAAGTACGATAAATGTTATTCCTGCTCCGCCTAAAAGGTATTTTCTCATAGAATGGGGTTTAAGTGCTATGTTTGATACGATTAATTAGGTCTTGTTTTTCTTCAGATGATGCTTGTTTTTGTTAGGTTTTTTTGTGTTTAATTAAACAAATGTACTGAATTCTAAACGGTTAGAACAAAATTATGGTATAATTACTTGATGATGACTGAGAATAACCGGTAAAAATAGCCGGGCAAATTCGATTTATGTATTTTTGAATCCCGGTTAAATTATCAATTAATACGGTGATTTTTTATGCAAAGGTCAACTTATTCTTACGTCGTATTTTTAATATTTATTTCATCTTTTCTTAACCTTAATCAGCTGTTTGCACAGGAAAACTGGTCTTTATCTGTAAACAGGGAGGGTATACAGGTTTATACGCGTCCTATAGAAAATTCTAAAATCAAGGCGATCAAAGTAGTCGGTAATTTGCAGGCAACATCCTCGCAGTTACTTGCTGCAATTATGGATATACAAACCTGTAATGAGTGGGTTTATCACAGCCAGGAAAATGTGCTGATTAAACAGATTTCACCGCTGGAACTGATCTATTATTCCAGAGTAGATGTTCCGTGGCCGGTAGAAGACCGGGATTATGTAGTTCATATACAGGTAGAGCAGCATCCTCAAACCAAAGTGATTACGGTAAATTCTCCATGTATACCAGGTTATGTAGCGCAAAAGAAAAATATAGTCAGGATTAGTCACTCTGTTGGAAAATGGACTATTACACCAGTAGCAAATAACCAGGTCAGAGCTGAATATGTACTTGAAGTAGATCCGATGGGGAATATACCAGCCTGGTTAGTCAATCTTTTCGCTACCAAAGGCCCGCTGGAGACTTTTAGAAATCTGAAAGTTCATGTGCAAAAGGAGGTTTATAAAAAAACTCATTATAAACTGATCAGCGATTAAAGAACTGGTTCAGTTTGAGCTTTATCCGGCTTTCCGGGATGTTCATGTATTTTGCTAAAATATTTTATTTGTTCTATAAAACATTCATTCGTATTTGGAGTTATACTTGTAAATAAATAATTACAGGTATTTTTAAGTCATTAAGCTTTAAGAGGGAAAATTAATTCTTTTGGCGATGTGAAAATGACAATCTAATTAATGGAAAATAATGAGAATCGAAAACGAAATTGTAAATGCAATTCGGTCCGGAGACTTTGAAAAAGCTAAAACACTACTCAGAGCAGGCGAAAAAATATCCGGAGAAATAACTAGTCAACCCAATTTCAGTCTTCCTTTCAGTGAAGTGATCAGGGCAAAAGAATTTGAAATTCTTGATCTCTGGATTGCCGACCGGACTATTGAAACTGATGTTTATGAATATGATTCTTTCAGAAATACAATTTTTGATACGATTATCCGTGAATTTCCTTCCGATGATGAGTCAATAACTTATCTTTCTCAGTTTATCGGAAAACTGGATAATATCAATGATGAAATAGGAGATATAACCTTATTGGGTTATGCGCTCGAAAATGCTGCGGATGTTGCAATCATTAAATGTCTGATTAATGCGGGCTGTGATATAAATTACACCAATAATGCAGAGCAAACGCTGCTTTATGAGGTAGTCAATAAAAGAATGATGGCTCCTGAAAAAGCTTTGGCTTATATGGAAGTGCTGATTGGTGATGGTCTGGATGTCAATAAAGGTAATGTAGTCAGAGAAACTCCTTTAATGGTCGCTGTGAGTAATAATAAACTGAGTTATCTGGATTTGCTTTTAGAGAATGGTGCAGATCCCAATGAGCAGGATCAAAAGGGAGCGACAGCTTTTAGCCGGGCAGTGGTAGACCAGTCCAGTGTAGCTTTATATGATCAGCTGGCTGCTTATGCGTCTCCGGATTTCGATCAGGTTGACAAGGAAGGAAATACACTTTTTACAGCTTATTTAAGCCGTTTGACTAGTAATCATCAAATTGGTTTACTGCCTAAACTGCTGGATGCAGGTGCTGATATTAATCAGAAAGCACCTTATTATGAAAAGCAGAAATCCGGTCTGGACTGGCTGGCAGAAAAATCTTTTGAGACGCTGGAAATAGCAATGGGAACTGGTAAAATTGAGGTCAATGAACAGGATGATCTGGGAGAAACCTTATTGCATAAAGTATGTGCTTATAATGTTGTTCTGGATGATCGTATCGCAAAGGACATTTATAAAAAGGTGAAATTACTGATAGAGGCCGGGGCGGATGTTAACGTGATCAGCGCTAAAGACGAAACACCTTTAATGCTGGCATCCAACAACAATATCAAAATGAAAACAGTACAGTTATTAATGTCCAATTCAGCAAAATAATTAAATATAAGATGTCAATGTCATTCCTGATTGCCTGTAAAAATGGCAATAGAAAAATAGCGGAGTTATTACTCTCTGCAGATGAAACGGATGTTAAGTATACAGATGAAAAAGGCCGCACGGCTTTACATTATGCAGCACACAGAGGATACCTCGATATTGTAAAAATACTGGCAGATAAAGGGACAGATATTGATTATGAAGATCATAATGGTGAAACTCCGCTTTATTTTGCATTGCTCCAGAAACAAAAGCAAACAGCACTTTATCTGATTGAAAAAGGAGCTTCATTGAGCTTAAATGACAATCAGGGCAATAGTTTTCTGCATATTACAGCAAGAACTGCACAGATAGAAGTGCTTAAAAAGCTGATAGAACTGGGAGTAGAGGCAGATCTGGAAAATAATGATGCTGAAACTCCTTTGCTCAATGCTGCGGTTAATGGAAACCGGGAAATTGTAAAGACACTTCTGGAGCATGGTGCCGTTGTTGATAAGGCTGATAATTTTGGAAACACCGCTTTGCTGTTAGCTGTGAAGGCTAAAAACAGCCAGATGACTGAACTTTTATTAGATAACGGGGCAAACATAAATCATATCAATGATGCAGGTGAAAGTGCGTTATTAATTGCCTGTTATGAAAATAACCAGATGATTGTGAAACTGCTGGTCAAAAGAGGCGCTGATATTTTTATCTCTTCGAAAGAAGGAATGTCACCGATGTGGTATGCTGCAGCACATAATCAGAAAGAAGCGGTTAGTTCTTTTATTGAGAACGGATTGGATGTGAATTATGCCAGACCATTCAATAAAGCAGATGGGGCAATGAATTCTTATCTGGATTGGGTGGAGACAGCTGCAGACATCTCTCTGGATAGTAATTTTAGTCTGAGAAATGAAGTTTGCAGCGGAGAAAGTATATTACATGTTGCTGTTAAATCGGGCTATCTGAGTATGGTCAGACTATTGGTTGAAAAAGGTGCTGATATTAATTATCAGGATGAATCCGGGAACACGGCTTTACATTATGCGGCAGCAAATGGTAAGAAGGATATCGTTAAATTCTTACTGGAAAATAGCGCTGATGTTAACGTAATCAATGTAAAAGAACAAAAAGCAATTGACTATTCTAATATTAAGGGCTATAATGAAATCACTGAACTGATTTTGAAAAACAGTGCTCCGGGAACCGTTGTGACACCTGTAGGGCCGGCTGATACGCCTGCTCCACCTGTAAATGATATAGCTTCTAAAAAACAGGCATTGATGGATTTGAAAGAATTATTTGATGCAGGTATACTTACCCGGGAAGAATTTGATCTGGAGAAAACTAAAATTTTAAAAGGATAATATAAAAGGGCTGGTTTCGTTTGTAGAAACCAGCCCTTTTATACGAATAACTTGATTTTTTGCCGGGATCATCCCGTAAATGAGTTTAGAAATAATGGATGAATTTAGTATAAGATTTTTGCACCATACAGTAACTGTGACTTCGACGAATAACAGCCAGTATATTGTTTCTTATGATGAAACGGTAAACGGTGTTGTGGTACCCCTGGTATTAGGGGTAATCTATCCGAAAGAAGATGCTGATCTGGGCATTAAATGGATCACAGATGATGATTTATCTGATGAACTGGTACAATTGCTCGGAGAAATGATCCGGGACAGGGGGATGTGATAAGCTAGCTTTCTACTTCACAAACTGTTTTTGACAGTTCACGGTGTTTCGCACCCCAGCTGCTTAACTGTTTCCAGATCGGAATCAGTTCTTTTCCTATTTCTGTCAGCTGATATTCAACTCTCGGCGGCACTTCTGCATATACTGTACGTTTGACAATTCCATCACTTTCCAGCTCTCTGAGGTGCAGGGTAAGCATACGCTCAGTGATATTGCATATATCTCTTTTCAGCTCACTGAATCTTAATTTTCCGTGTTCCAGTTTGCACAGGATTAACAGCTTCCATCTTCCGCCAACCAGACATACAGAATAGGTCAGGTTACAGTCACTCATAATATATTTCCTATTCAGGTTATTCGTTGAATTCTCTTTGATCTTTCCCATTACTTACTTTTTTGTATGTACCATACAACAGGTGCATTACCTGCAAAACTAGTTGTTACATTTTAATTTTACCAGCTCAATTAAAAATAATAACGAAATGACTAAATCTCCAATAATCTTAACTATGATACTATCAGCATTAAATTTACAAGCGCAAACACAGGTTTTTACAGCAGGGAAATTAGAACGGATTGATAACCTTGCCGAACAGCTGACTAAAACACAGCAGGTTGCGGGCATCAGTATACTGCTTTTTAAAGATGGACAGACTGTTTACAATAAAGCATTTGGCTATGCGGATCTTGAAACAAAAAAAATGATGCAGCCTAACAGCATTTTCAGGATCGCCTCACAAACCAAGGCTATAACCAGTATTGCAGCGATGATGCTTTGGGAGGAAGGTCATTTTTTACTTGATGAGCCTGTTTCCAAATATATACCTGAATTTAAACAAACAGCTGTACTTAAAAAATTCAATGCGGCAGATAGCAGCTATACTACGCAACCTGTAAGCAGAGAAATCACTATTCGTGACTTGTTGCGTCACACTTCAGGATTGAGTTATCCAGTCTTTTCAATTGATGAAAGGATGAATGCCATTTATGCTAAAGCGGGTATTAGTACCGGTCTTGGCAGTAAGGGGACTTTAGCGGAAAGAATGAAGCTACTGGCCGGACAACCTCTGCTGCATCAACCAGGAGAGGCATTCACCTATGGATTGAATACGGATGTAGTTGGACGGCTGATAGAGATCTGGAGCGGCCGGACATTAAATGATTTTTTCCGCGACAGGATTTTTAAACCACTGGAAATGGAAGATACCTATTTCCGTTTACCTCTGGATAAAAGCAGCAGGCTGGTGGCTGTTCATCAAAAGATAAATGGTAAACTGGATAAGCAGAAGGGACTGATTTATGAAGGGAATAGCACTCAGTATCCAACAGCAGATGGTATTTATCTGTCAGGAGGTGCAGGGCTGAGTTCTACGACGGCAGATTATTTAAAATTCCTCCAAATGGTACTGGGTAATGGCGTTTATAAAGGGAAAAGACTGATCGGTCAGAAAACTATAGAACTGATGCTGAAGAATCAATTGACTAAAAATATGAAAATAAATGGGGAAGGGGAAGACTTTCAGTTTGGTTTGGGCTGGGGCCTGGTCAATGAGCGGAACGGTTATCTTCATCCTTTAAGTACAGGGGCTTTCTTTTGGGGAGGTGCATTCAATACGCATTACTGGGTGGATCCGAAAGAACAGGTTATCGGTCTCGTTTTTACACAGGAATATATGCCGGAATCTTACTGGGATCTGGGTTATCTGTTTAAAAATGCATTTTACTCTTTAATTGAAAATTAACGCTGGTATCATGATCAATAAAAAAACGGCCTATATAGGCTGCCTTGGATTAATTGGCATTATTACCACGGAATTTGGTGTTATCGGTGTATTACCTCAGCTGGCTGAATATTATCATATTACAATTGACAAAGCGGGAGTTTTACTGAGCGCCTTTGCGCTCGTGATAGCTATAACGGGTCCCTTTATGATGTTAATGGCATCAGGTTTTGACCGTAAAAAAGTAATGCTGACTGCTATTTCCATATTCTTAATCACAGGAATTGTTTCTTCTTTCGGACCACCTTTCTGGTTGCTGCTGACGGTACGTATATTACCTGCGTTCTTACAGCCTGTATATATTTCTTCGGCTATTGCTGCTGCTGTTGCCTCCGGAGATAAAAAACACGAGCATCAGCTCATGGGAATTGTATTGGGGGGAATTGCTATAGCTATGGTGACTACTGTTCCTCTGGCCACTTATTTAGCGGGTATATTTACCTGGAAAGCTTCATTTATGGTTCAGACAGCTGTGAGTGCATTAGCTGTTTTTGGCATCATGAAATCGTTGCCGCCAATGCCGGTAAAAACCAGGAAATCTTATGGCAGCCAGTTACAGATTCTTAAGCAGTCTTCTTTTTTACTGAGTACGGCAATGAACTTTTTTATGATTGCTGCATGGTTCTCTACTTACAGCTATTTTGCTGATTACCTGGGCAAGGTTAAGCATATGGACGAGAAAATGATCAGTTATATGCTTTTTCTGTTTGGGATTACCGGTATTGGGGCTAACTGGATCTCGGGCAAAATGTTGAGTAAAAGTGTTCCGTTAACTACCGCACTTTTTCTTTGCGGGACTATTATTGTACCTTTTGCTTTACAGTATTCGGGTGGAAATACCTGGTCAACGATACTGGTTATTGCGATATGGGGCTTTTTATATGCACCATGTTTTTTAAATGCTTCTGCTTATATGATTTCTGCTGCCCCGCATGCATTGGAGTTTGCCAATAGTCTGGCTACGTCTTTTGGGAATTTCGGAGTCTCTGTTGGAACTATTGTAAGTGGCTGGGTTATTGTACACCATGGAGTAGCGATGTCTCCATGGGTAGGTATGTGTTTTGGATTACTGTCTTTACTGATGATAGGAATGAGGAGCCTGATAGAAAGAAGCAGGGAGCCGGTAAGTTGCATCTGATGTGATCATCTGAATTTATACTATTTCTTACTATATTACAGTTATTAAAGTAATCTAAAACCATCCCGAAATTTAATTTACAAGAAAATAAAATGAGCGTTATACTGTGTTTGTTTGCAAGCACTGGTGTGATGGCACAAAATCAAACATCAGCTATGAAATGGTTCAATCAACCCGGCGCATGGAAAGGTAATGCTGCCAACTTAACTTTTACCGTAGATCCGGATACAGATTACTGGCAGGTTACCCATTATGGTTTTAAGCGCGATAATGGCCCTTTCTATTATCAGGAAATTGATGGGGATTTTGAAGCAAGTGTTAAGATAACCGGAAAATACGAAGAGCTTTTTCATCAGGCGGGATTAATGATCAGAATAGATGATAAGAACTGGATTAAAACAGGTATAGAGTATGTTGATGGTGTTCAGAATATAAGTGCTGTGGTAACCAGAGAAGTTTCAGACTGGTCTGTTGTACCCAGACATAACAGTCCTGAATCTGTCTGGTTAAAATTACTTCGTAAAGGGGATTATGTGGAGATCAGGTATTCTTTTGACCAGAAACAATATGATATGCTGCGTCTGGCCTATTTCCCCCCGGGAGTGAAAGTACAGATAGGTATGGTTGCGGCGGCTCCTGGTAAACAGAGCTTTCCTGTGACTTTTGAAAACTTTAAAGTTGAAGCAGTAAAATAAGCAGTCCGGCACTGTGAAATTTTAGCTTTCAGGATGATAAGCTCTGGATTCAGAGCCCTGTTTAAAATAAAGGTTTAGCATTGATAATACAGTAATATTAATCTATTTTTATATAGAATAAAATATTAATAATGAAGATATTATCAATGCTTTTCTATTTCTTTGCCCATCACGGGGCATGGGCGTTTTTTGTACTTTTGCTTGCAGGTGTGATTATCTCTTTCTGGCGGAATAGTATCTTTTATGTGGTTATGAGCTTTATCTTGGCTCTGGCTAATGTTTTTACGGGTCAGTTTGTCAATGCTGCTTTCCTGGCTCACTTTGGACAAACAGGGTCGGCAGTGATTACGCTGGAACAGGAGACAAGTGCTATGTTGAATGATTCTCCAATCTGGGATTACGATGCGGTGGTGAAGACTGCAGATGGAAAAGATGTAGTCACAGATTTTTCCACTACTACTGCTTCCATTTATCCAATTCGTAACGAAATTCTTATTCCATCCCGAGGAGAACGTTTTGTAGTGAAATACATAGCGGGTTTTGAAAAGAATATGGTAATTATGAGTGATGAATCGGCTTATGGGATTAAAAGAAAAATTGCAGAAAATCTCAGACCGGTACAGAAAGCAGAGGGACAATACAATGCAAATACCAGTAATGAGTCTTTCCGTAAAGAATATATTCAGGCAATGGAAAGCTATATAGAGAATCCTCAAAATTCAACTGATAGTCTTAATATCAGTGCCTTTAAAGCTGTTATTCAGCGCTTAACTCATCCTTCATCATTAAATCAACAGTAGCGTTGGCATCTGCAATAACGGATGCCGGATAATTATTGATCTCGAGAATTCTGATTGCATTTCTGGTTTTTAACGGACCCTTTTTTATGGTATGATCAAAAATCAATTCCTCTGCCTCAATGGTTTCAGAGAAGTGGTAATGTTCATATTCTGTTTTGAGTAATTCATTGAGCTCAGTATCATGTGTAGATACAAATACAAAATTGTTGTTTTTTGCCAGATAGGAGAGGATAGCTTTTCCGGCAGATACTCTTTCAATCGTATTTGTGCCTTTAAAGATTTCATCCAGAATAAAAAAGCAGGGTTCTTCACTTGTTGATTCTTCGATGAAGTTTTTGATGATTCTCATTTCTTCAAAATAATAACTCTTATCTTCCAGTAAGCTGTCTGCTATAGTGATGGAAGAGAATACCTTAGAGTAAGGTACACTAAACTTCTTTGCCATACAGGTGTACAGTGTTTGTCCCAGAATCATATTGACACCTGCTGATCTGATAAAGGTAGTTTTTCCGGACATATTTGAGCCGGTGAGCAATAAGTTTCTATGTTCAAGATAGAGGTCATTTGGAACACAGTTAGCAATCAGCGGATGTTTTACACCTGTAATATCCATACAGTTTTCCTGATTGAAAATGGGTTTGCAGTACTCGCCTTCCCATGAATCTCTTAAAGATGCAACTGAAATCGCTGTATCTATTGTTCCAATGAATTTAAAGAGTCGTTTAAGTTCTTCTTTTTTTGATCTGAGTGAGTCAATAATGGAATAGAAAAGTATAATCTCCACGTTAAAGGCGATTTTAAGTAACTCAAACAGCATGTAGCCTATCATAACCGTATCTGCCTCCGCCATGTTATCGAGCTTTACGCCAATCATTTTTCTTTTCAGCGGGGTCAGTTCTTTAATCAGACCTGCGGTTTCAGGAAAAGCAGCAATAAGCTGGGTATCGGCATCTAATTTTTTTGCGGTTTCAAATGCCTTAAGAAATTCACCAAGAGAAGAAGTGTGAACACTGACCTTATTTTTATTCCAGTAATGGATACCTGAGTTGATAATGAATATGCCAAAAAAGACCAGTAAAAAACCTGGGTGAAAGATGGAAATAATCAGGCAAAGCACATTTAAAAAGGAAAGAATATAGACTATAGGCATAAATTCCGGCGAGTCTATTTTCTTCGCATAAACCAGATCCTGGAAATAATAGGAGTCATTTTTTTCCAGCAATTGCAGCTTCATTTGCGTATCCAGCCTGAGCTTCTCATCTGCTGACATCATCTCTGCCAGTTTATCCAAAAAGATCAGATCTGTTTTATCCTGGTCTATGGTTCTCAACCTGGCATATAAAAATTGCTGCCCAATTCTGGATGTAGTTCTGTCAATCAGTTTAAAAACATCATTGAGGTATAAATCATCTGCTATTTTGTCTGAAATCAATTGTAATTTCTCTGAGGATTCAGTAATGGTATTTAAGAAATAATTCTCGATCAGATCAATATCAATATATCTGCTGTTTTTAGGAGTTCCCCAATCCCGCTTAAATTCTTCCCGCTGACTTTTAACAGAAAAATTCTTTTTATAAAGATAGATGAGCAGGTAAAGTGCAATTAATGCAAGAATAATGTAGGCTAGAATCAGCATTGGTTATATAAAATATGAAAAGATGCGAAATTTAGATAAAAAATAAGAAGCCTGAACACGATAGGCAGATTAAATTTTATTTTAACACTGAATTTATATAGGGCATGTATGTTTGTGCCAGTAAAATATTTGGTTAGTATTTTCTAGTTAAGGTTTAGTTGATAAAAAATACCCGGGTGGATATCCGGGTTTTTTATTTTCAGAGGAGTATCTACAAGGTGAAAATAAAAATATTAGTTTAATATGCTTTAAAACAAGGTGGTTAATGTTTTTTTGCATTTAATACTACTAATTCTATATAGAATATATATCTTTGAAATATTGACTGTAAAAACGTCTTTAAAACAAAACAATCCTTAACCAAGATTTATTGACATGCAAAGTTTTAGAACGGAGCTGGAGAACCCGGTAGTAGAAAAAGATATTATAGATCTTGAGCAAAAGATCCGTGCTTTCCGTGAAGGAAAAATACACGACGAGAAGTTTCGCAGTCTGCGACTGGCCCGTGGTGTTTATGGTCAGCGGCAGCCGGGCGTACAAATGGTACGTATCAAATTGCCATTCGGAAAAGTCACCTTTAAACAATTATTGCGTATTGCTGATGTTTCTGATGAGTACGGAAGTGGAAACCTGCATCTAACCACCAGACAGGATATTCAGATTCATTATGTGAGTCTTGATCGTACACCTGAATTATGGGCAGAACTGGAACGTGATGATATTACCTTACGCGAAGCTTGTGGTAATACGGTTAGAAATGTGACCTCATCTCCTGATGCAGGAATCAATCCTGATGAGCTTTTTGACGTTTCACCTTATGCACAGGCGGTATTTAAATATTTTTTACGGAATCCGATCTGTCAGGAGATGGGCAGGAAAATAAAGATCTCTTTCTCCGCTACGGAGAAAGATACGGCTTTCAGTTATATACATGATTTAGGATTCATTCCTAAACTGAATGAGAAAGGAGAACGCGGGTTTAAGGTGATGTTTGCAGGTGGATTGGGTGCACAGCCTTTTCTGGCTAGTGTAGTTCATGACTTTTTACCCGAAGATCAGTTGATTCCTTATACTGAGTCTGTTTTAAGGGTATTTGATCGTCATGGCGAAAGAACCAACAGAAATAAAGCCAGATTAAAATACCTGGTGCAAAAACTTGGACTGGAAGAGGTCACACGTTTAATTGCTGAGGAAGTTATTGCCAATAAATCAAAAACTTTCGAGGTGGATCTGGGTACAGTACCATTGCCGCAGTTACCAGCAGCAATTGGCGCATCAGACTTACGTCCGGCAGATGAAACTCATTATAAAAGATGGCTGGACACCAATGTATTTGCTCAAAAACAAAGTGGTTTTTATGGGGTATATATCAAGGTGCCTGTAGGTGATATCAAAACCGATAAGGCCAGGTTATTTGTAGAAGCCATACGTCCTTATGTGGCTGATGAAATCAGAATTACACAGAACCAGGGATTGTTACTGAAATTTGTCAGAGAAGAAGCACTGATCCCTTTATATACGGTATTAAATGAGCTTGATTTTGCTGTTCCCGGATTTGATAGTGTTGGTGATATTACCACATGTCCCGGAACAGATACCTGTAACCTGGGAATTGCAAACAGCATGTCTCTTGCAGCGGTACTGGAAGGTGTAATCCATGAAGAATACCCTGACCTGATTTATGATAATGATATTAAGATAAAGATAAGTGGCTGTATGAATTCATGTGGTCAGCATGGTTTAGCCCATATAGGGTTTCATGGAAGTTCGGTAAAAGCCAACGGAAAAGTTGTTCCTGCTGTACAGGTGATGATTGGTGGGGGAACAGTTGGTGATGGTGAAGGCAGAGTAGCTGAACGTGTTATTAAAGCTCCAACCAAACGTGCTCCGGCTATTTTACGGACGGTTTTAGATGATTTTAACAGTAATTCTGGTGCTGAGGAAAGTTTCCATCAGTATTATGACGCAAAAGGTAAAGATTATTTCTACCAGCTGCTTAAACCTCTGGCTGATCTTACAGCTCTGAAAGATGAAGAATTTGTAGACTGGGGACATGAGGAGACCTTTGTTACTGCAATTGGTGTAGGTGAATGTGCAGGTGTGGTTATTGACCTTGTTGCTACCTTACTGCTGGAAGGAGAAGAGAAATTATTATGGGCAACTGCAGCTTTTGAAGGCAAAGCCTGGTCTGATGCTATTTATCATGCCTATAGCGTCTTTGTGAATACAGCGAAGGCTTTATTGCTGGATAAAAATATCAATAGTAGTACGCAAACCGGAGTAATCAGAGAGTTTGATACAAATTTTGTTGAAACTGGTGAAGTGATTTTACCTTCTACCTTTAACGAACTGGTATTGCAAATTAACAAAAATGAACCTACTGAAGAGTTTGCTACAGCTTATCTGGAGCAGGCCAGACAGTTTTATACACAAATGAGAGCGAAAAGGGAGGCGCAGGTCAATGGTAATTAATTCAAAAAAAGCAATCAGAGAACCAAGAATTACGTTGGTTGGTGCAGGTCCGGGAGATCCGGAACTGATTACCATGAAAGGGGCAAATGCATTAAAAGATGCAGATGTGATCTTATATGATGCACTGGTAAATGAAAAAGTACTGGATTATGCTTCGGCTGATTCAATTAAGGTATATGTAGGAAAACGTTCGGGAGAGCATTCTTATTCACAGGAAGCTATTAATAAACTGATGGTTGATTATGCGATCAATTACGGGCATGTAGTTCGTCTGAAAGGTGGCGATCCATTTGTGTTTGGCCGTGGTTTTGAAGAATTGAATTTCGCTGCGGGTTATAATATACCTGCTCAAATGATTCCAGGACTTTCAAGCTCTATTTCAGTGCCTGGTTTACAGCAGATTCCTGTTACTCACCGTGGATTAAGTGAAAGCTTCTGGGTAGTTACCGGTTCAACGGCTTCAGGGGCTATATCGAATGATCTTTATGAAGCTGTTCGTACCAAAGCAACTGTAGTTGTGCTAATGGGGTTAAACAAACTGAAACAAATTGTTAAACTTTATCAGCAGGAAGGAAAACATAATTTACCAGTTGCAGTGATCCAGAGTGGTTCTACCGAAGAAGAAAAACTGGCTGTTGGTATTGTTGATACTATTGAAGAGGTAGTTGAAGAAAAGGGAATAGGTGCACCGGCCATTTTAGTATTTGGTGAAGTTGTTTCTCTTCATCCTTCTTTTCAGCCAATCAAAGACTTTTTTCAGGCCATTAAAGAGGAGTTATAGTTTTGGAAGAACTGAAAGGTAATCAACTGTTTCCTGTGTTTTTAAAGCTGAATCAGCTGCATACGGTAATCATCGGTGCAGGACCTGTAGGACTTGAAAAACTGCATGCGGTATTAAACCAGAGTGAGCAGGCAGGAATTACAGTAATTGCCCGGGAGATAAGTCAACAGGTTTATGATTTAGTGGCAGAACTGCCAAGGGTTAAGCTTTTGAAGAAAAGTTATAGTGCCGCAGATCTTGAACAGGCAGATATAGTGATAGCTGCTACCAATGACAACCTGTTAAACGAGGAAATAATACGTGATGCCCATGCTTTGAAATTACTGGTAAATGTGGCTGATAAGCCTGATCTATGTGATTTTTATCTGGGTTCTATCGTAAAAAAAGGAGACTTGAAAATAGCCATCTCTACCAATGGAAAATCACCAACCATTGCGAAAAGATTGAGAGAATTGTTTAATGATAACCTACCGGGAGAACTGGATATTACCTTGCAGCAAATGAGTTTATTACGTAATACTTTACAGGGAGATTTCAGCTCAAAGGTGAAGAAACTGAATGAGGTGAGTGCTGTACTTGTTGAACCGGCAGCCCGGAAAACTTCATTTCCTAAATTCAGATGGCTGATCTGGTTAACGATCGTATTGTCAATTGCTGTACTTATCACAGTTTTCTGGCAGAGAGAACCAGAATTTCAGGCTTATGTCGCAGAGATTAACCCGATGTTTTACTGGTTTCTTGCAGGAGGTTTTGTTTTTGCAATGGTGGATGGTGCTATTGGTATGTCTTATGGGGTTACCTCTACAGCTTTTTCACTTTCTATGGGGATCCCGCCGGCTTCAGCAAGCATGGGGGTACACCTCTCAGAAGTATTAAGTAACGGAATAGCCGGATGGATGCATTACCGGATGGGGAATATCAATTGGAAACTTTTCAAACTCCTGATTATTCCGGGAATTCTAGGTGCGGTAACCGGGGCCTATTTATTATCCTCTTTGGAGCATTATGGAGCTTATATCAAGCCGTTGATCTCTTTGTATACTTTGATACTGGGAGGTGTGATTCTTTCCAAAGCTTTTAATGTTGCCAAAAGAAGAACAGGTGGTAAGATTAAAAAAATTACTTTATTAGGTCTTTTTGGCGGTTTTATTGATGCTGTTGGCGGTGGCGGATGGGGATCTATTGTTTTATCCAGTCTGATTGCCGGTGGCCGGAATGCAAGATTTTCTCTTGGCACAGTAAAGCTTACCCGCTTTTTTATTGCCCTGATGAGTTCTTTAACTTTTATCACCATGCTGAAATCAGCCCATTGGGAGGCAGTGGCCGGATTGGTTATCGGCAGTGCTCTGGCTGCACCAATAGCAGCGAAGGTTTCTAACCGTATTTCAGTAAAGAGTATCATGGTTGCTGTTGGGGTGATTGTAATCCTCGTGAGTTTAAGAAGTATTATTATCTTTATTACAAAAGTTTTATAAAATGAAAGCGTACCTGGAAGAAATAGCTGTGGAGATTAAGAATCTGGGGCCTGTGGAAGCCCTGGCTTTCCTTTCACAGAAATTTGCCGGACAAATTACCTTTTCTACCAGTTTTGGCTGGGAGGATCAGGTGATTACAGATCTGATATTCGCTAATGATTTACCTGTAAGGGTATTTACACTGGAAACAGGAAGATTGTTCCCTGAAACCTATTATGTATGGAACAGGACTCTGGAAAATTATCAGAAGCCTATTTATACTTATACTCCGGATGCGGCAGCACTGGAAGATATGGTTTCCAAAAAGGGACCAAACAGTTTTTATGAATCTGTAGAAAATAGAAAAGAGTGCTGTTTTATCAGAAAGATAGTCCCTTTGAAAAGAGCACTTAAAGGAAATAAATGCTGGGTGACAGGAATCCGTGCAGAACAGTCTTTAAACCGTACTGATATGTCAAATCTGGAATGGGATGAAGAGAATCAGCTGATTAAATTTCACCCGATTTTTGACTGGAGTCTGGATGAAGTGAAAGCATATATCAGGAAAAACAATATCGTATACAATACGCTTCATGACAAAGGTTTTCCAAGTATCGGCTGTGCTCCCTGTACAAGGGCAGTTCAGGAAGGTGAGGATTTCAGAGCCGGAAGATGGTGGTGGGAAGATCAGTCAAAGAAGGAATGTGGTTTACATGCCACAAAATAATTGAAAACACATGAGTAAATATAACTTGGATTATTTAGACGAATTAGAAGCAGAAGCAATTCATATTCTGCGTGAGGTAGCGGGACAGTTTGAGAAACCGGCATTGCTTTTTTCTGGTGGAAAAGACTCAATTACTTTGGTAAGACTTGCTGAAAAGGCTTTCCGGCCGGGTAAATTCCCTTTTCCGCTGGTTCATATTGATACCGGACACAATTTTGAAGAGACAATCACCTACAGAGATGAAATGGTGGAGCGCCTGGGCGAAAAACTTATCGTTGGTTATGTACAGGAGTCTATCGATAGTGGTAAAGTGATTGAGCAGAAAGGTAAAAATGCGAGCAGAAATGCTTTACAGACTGTTACTTTGCTGGATACGATTGCTAAACACGGTTTTGATGCCTGTATCGGCGGTGCCAGAAGAGATGAGGAGAAAGCAAGGGCTAAAGAAAGAATATTCTCTGTAAGGGATGAATTTGGCTCATGGGACCCTAAGCGTCAGCGTCCGGAGCTCTGGAACATCTATAATGGTAAAATTAATAAAGGAGAAAATGTAAGGGTATTTCCGATAAGTAACTGGACTGAACTGGACGTCTGGAATTATATCCGCAGAGAAAAAATGGAACTACCGTCTATCTATTTTGCGCATAACCGGGACTGTATTACCAGAAACGGACAGCTGATGGCTGCATCTCCATTTCTGAATATGGATGAGGCTGATGTGGTTACGCACCGTAAAGTAAGATTTCGCACAGTAGGAGATATGAGCTGCACTGCAGCAGTAGAGTCTGAAGCTGATCAGATTGATGATATTATAAATGAAATCAGCGCATCAAAAATAAGTGAACGTGGTGCCCGCCTGGACGATAAAGTGTCTGAAGCAGCAATGGAAGACCGCAAAAAAGGAGGATACTTTTAATGAATATACTTAAGTTTTTTACAGCAGGAAGTGTTGATGACGGGAAAAGTACCCTGATCGGCAGATTATTATATGATACAGATTCTATTCTGGCCGATCAGCTGGAAGCATTACAGCAGTCAAACCGTAAAAATGATGACGGCACGATTGATCTGGCCATTTTAACTGATGGACTCCGGGCAGAAAGGGAGCAGGGGATTACAATTGATGTGGCCTATAAGTACTTTCAAACCGAAAAAAGGAAGTTTATTATTGCCGATACACCTGGTCATATTCAGTATACACGTAATATGGTTACCGGAGCATCTACCGCAAATCTGGCTATCATTCTGGTAGATGCAAGAAATGGAGTGGTTGAGCAGACAATCCGACATTCTTATCTTGTCTCTCTTTTAGGCGTGAGTCATGTAGTCATTTGTATAAATAAAATGGACATGGAAGGATACAGTGAAGATGTCTTTAATACAATCACTGATAATTATAAAAAAATGGCTGCCAAACTGAATTTGCAGGACATTACTTTTATCCCGGTAAGTGCCCTGAAAGGCGATAATATTGTTCATACTTCTGAACATATGCCGTGGTATAAAGGAACCAGTTTACTGGATTTTCTGGAAACTGTAGAAGTGACTGCCAACCAGGATCTGCACTATGCAAGGATGCCTGTACAATGGGTTATCCGTCCACAAACTGAAGAACTGCATGATTACAGAGGATATGCCGGAAGAGTACTAAGCGGTACGTTTAAAGTTAATGATCTGGTAACTGTATTACCTTCCGGAAACAGCTCGGTAATTGACAGAATTGAAGTCTTTGATCAGCTCCCTGAAGAGGTTACCGCAGGCATGTCAGTTACTTTACATCTTAAAGATAATATTGATATCAGCAGAGGTGACGTATTGGTCAATTCAGCCTATCTGCCACAACGTTCTCAATTGATAGAGGCTGATCTTTGCTGGATGGATAATAAGCCGATGGATGATTCTATTACTTATTTCTTACAGCATAACAGTAAACTAACCAAGTGTAAAATCAGAGAGATTCTGCATAAAGTGAACATCAATACTTTAGAAAAAGAGGAAACACATGAGTTTAAACTCAATGATATAGGCCGTGTTGTGATTAAGACCGCTGACGAACTGGCCTTTGATTTATACACGGATAATAAAGCCAATGGCTCTGCAATATTGATTGACGGACGTACCAATTTAACAGTGGGTGCATTGATGTTCAGAGCAGTTGTTGAGTAAAATGAAATTTCATTTACCTGTGCACAAAGGGATAAGCTTTATAGTTTGTCCCTTTTTTGATAGTTAAGAATTTTATAGGGTATAGTAGAAGAAATTGGCATTATATTAGTCGCAGAAATAAAAATGGATTTTAAATTATTGAAAGAGATGTTGAAAAGAATATTACTCGCAATCTTTACAGCTGCCGTATTAGCTTGTCAGGCTACCCCAAAACCGCAAAAGCTGGTTGAAGGTATCCCCAATATTAAACCTGATGAGAAACAAAGTCTGGTATGCAGACAGGTAGTTGCTCTGATAGAAAATTACAGCTATAAAAGACTGTCGGTAAATGATTCTATTTCTTCGCTCGTGCTGGATAAATATATCAAAGCACTGGATCCATACAGAAATTATTTCCTGGCATCTGATATTAAGGATTTTGAGCAATTCCGTACAACACTTGATGATGCTTTCAGAACAGGAGACCTGAGTGCTCCGTTTTATATCTTTAATGTTTATTCTAAAAGATATAATGAGACGCTTAATTATGCGATAGCTCATATTAAGGACAAGTATGATTTTAATCAGCAGGATACTTACTTTTTTGACAGGGCAAATATGCCGTGGATAACGTCAGTTGCTGCATTAAATGATGTCTGGAAAAAAAAGGTTAAGTATGAACTGGTCAATCTCAGACTTGCCGGAACAGATGAAGCTAAAGCTGCCGTATCGCTGACCAAAAGATATCAGAACCTTAAACTGCAGTCTTCAAAATTAAATAATCAGGATGTATTCCAGGTTATTATGGATGCATTTACCGGAGCTATAGACCCGCATACCAATTATTTTAACCCGGCTAATGCAAGTGAGTTCAATGAACAGATGTCACGTTCTATAGAAGGAATCGGGGCTTATCTGCAATCAGAAAATGATGTACTGAAGATTGCTGAAGTTACTCCGGGCGGACCGGCTTTTAAAAGTAAACTGCTCCATGCAGGTGACAGAATAATTGGTGTTGCACAGGAAACCGGAGACTTTGAAGATATTATTGGCTGGAGACTGGACAATGCGGTTGCTAAAATAAAAGGTCCGAAAGGTACCAAAGTAAGACTGAAAATTATTCCTGTTGGGCATGATATGTCCTCAAAACCTGTTATCGTAGAGATTATAAGAGAGAAAATTGTAATGGAAGATCAATCGGCTAAAAAAGAAGTAAAGACGATACAATCTAACGGCAAACCTTATAAAATAGGGATCATTACTGTTCCTGCTTTTTATGCTGATGCTAAAGCTGCTATTGCCGGTGATCCTAATTATAAAAGTACAACCAGGGACGTCAGATTATTGATTGATACACTGAAAGGTAAGGATAAAGTTGATGCCATTGTAATGGATCTGCGTTCAAACGGTGGTGGTTCATTAATGGAAGCCATTGACCTTACGGGATTATTTATTGATAAGGGCCCTGTCGTTCAGGTTAAAGATGTAAAAGGGGAGGTAGAAGTAAATGGTGATGAACATCCGGGAGCATTATGGAGCGGACCTTTTGGTGTTCTGGTAGATCGTACAACGGCTTCAGCATCTGAGATCTTTGCTGGTGCCATACAGGACTATGGAAGAGGAATAATTATTGGTACACAGACCTTTGGTAAAGGAACTGTACAACAACCTATTGATTTAAACAAATTGGTTAATCCTTCTATCCTGCAGCGTCTGGCCAGTTTTGTTCAGAAAGGTAAACCTGGTTCCGGTAAAACGGTAAAGGGTGAAAATGATATCCCGCAATTGGGGCAGATTAATTTAACCATAGCTAAGTTTTATCGCGTGAATGGCAGTAGTACTCAGCATAAAGGAGTAATGCCGGATATTACTTTACCATCTTTTTATCCAATGGATAAGGTAGGAGAGGATACTGAATCTTCGGCCCTGCCATGGGATGAGGTGCAAAAATCAGATTTTGTGGCTGTTGCTGATTTATCAGCAATGAAAGCAGAACTGGTTAAACTTCATGATGCGAGAATGGAAAAATCTCTGGATTATAAAACTCTTATTCAGGATCTTGCTGATATGAAGAAACGAAGTCTGGAAACATCGGTTACTTTAAATGAGAACAAACTAAAAGCTGAAAGAGATAGTCTGGAAGTGAAGGCGCTGGAAAAAATTAACAGGCTGAGAGCCTCAAGAGGCCTGGCACCGGTTAAAAAAGGAGATAAGATTAAGAAAGCTGAAAATTTTGATTTTCAGGAGGATGAAACACTAAAGGTAATGGCTGATTATATCCAGCTGAAAGCTGTGGTATAACTAATAAAATGCTATCTTAAGAAGCCGTTTAAAACTCAGATTTTAAACGGCTTTTTATATTTTGATTATTACCGAAAACAAGAATTATCTAATCACTTTTCTATGGACTTATTACTGGTACTGTTTGGGATCATTATCCTGCTGATCCTGATCCTTAAAAAAGTAAACCCAATGCTTGCACTGCTTATTGTAGCAGTAGTAACTGGACTGATGCTGGGTTTACCTGTACAGCATGTCATGACTTCGGTGAGCAAAGGTATTGGCAGTACTATGGGAGATATGGTTATGGTACTTGCATTAGGCGCTATGGTAGGTAAACTTGCTGAGGATAGTGGTGCTGCAAAGAAAATCGTATTTGTACTGATCAGGACTTTCGGGATTAAAAACATACAATGGGCAGTACTACTGACGGGTATACTGGTCGGAATTCCATTATTTTATAATGCGGGTTTTGTTGTATTGATTCCACTGGTATTTACCATTGCCTCTGCTGCTAAACTGCCTAAATTATACGTAGGTATCCCAATGGCAGCAGCATTGTCTGTTACACATGGTTTTTTACCCCCACATCCCGGACCGGTTGCTTTAGCAAGTATTTTTCATGCGGACATTGGCCGTACGCTGGTATATGGTCTGATCATCAGTATTCCTGTCGCCATAATTGCCGGGGTATTTTTTCCTAAAGCAATTATTAAATTACCTGCAGGAAAAAGAGAACAGCAGAAAATTGATCTGCAGGGAGAAGAGAATCTGCCTTCGGCTTTGAAAAGCTTTATTATTGCACTTTCGCCAATATTTTTTATTGTGGTTGGTACTGTTGGTATTTTAATGACTACAAATCCTGCTGTACAGCATATACTCACCTTTATTGCGAATCCTACGGTAGCTTTAACAATGGCTATCATCATTACGATATTTATACAACATATCCCGATGCAAAAGGCAATGGATTCCTGTGTGGAAGGTGTTAAGAGTATAGCTATGATTATCCTGATTATTGCAGCCGGAGGTGCATTTAAACAGATTCTTGTTGATAGCGGAATTGGTGACCAGGTGAAAGTTCTGACCGCTGGTCTGCATATTTCACCTTTGGTACTGGGTTGGCTGATTGCTGCTTTACTGCGTGTCACACTGGGCTCTGCAACTGTTGCCGCTCTTACTGCTTCGGGGATGGTCATCCCGTTTATTACTGCCGGTGCTTCACCTGAGTTGATGGTTCTGGCAGTTGGTGCCGGAAGTCTGATGTTTTCTCATGTCAATGACACAGGTTTCTGGATGTTTAAGGAATATTTTAATCTGAGTTTAAAAGAAACCTTTAAAACCTGGACGGTTATGGAAACACTGGTCTCAGTAATGGGGCTGTTAGGGGTAATTATCCTGAATCAGTTTGTTTAGCTGTTTTTTAACAGGTGATCAATGGATAATCACCTGTTAAAAAACAGCGAATTAAAACCTGGTATATACAGCCAGTTGAATTACATTATTTACAGAGTTATTACTGGCTCCTTTTACAGCTTGGTTTAAATAGCCGGCCTCCAGATCGAATTTCTTGCTAAACCGGTATCCTAAAGCACCGTAGGCCCTGTTCTGATCAAAGAAATGACCATTCAGTTTGTCTTTATTCTGAACATTAAAGAAAAGTTCGTTTTGCAGAGCTGCGAATAAACCTTCTTCAAAGTTTTTAACTTCTTTTTTCAAGGGAATGATAAAACGGACAAAATATCTGAAACGTTGTGCAAATATGTCTTCGTTCCGGATTTTTTCTGCAAATCTTTGTTCCAGTCTGAACCTGTGACTTACATTAATTGTGCTGATTTTATGTTTATGAATGTACTGCTGCCAGATTCTGTGCTCAGTTAGTTTATGTTCACCTAAGTCATCCACCTGATTATGGGTTTCACTTAGTAAATAGCCAAGGGTAATATCATTTTTATCATTCAGGAAATAAGTTATCCCCGGTCTGAAAAGAAAGTTTTTGACATTATTCCAGTTATCTGCACTTCTGAGCTGAATATCGAGATGTGTACCCCATTTTTTATTAATTTTAGTATTATTGAGTAAGAATAACCAGCCACTATTCTGATAATTAGTCTGAGCATTGATTGTCGTGCCAAAAAAGCAGAGTACAATCAGCAAAAAAAAAGAATTACGTTTCATCTGAGTTTATTTGTGTGTCTGGCTAAAATAAGAACAATATTTATAACAAGTAAACAAGAAGCTGATTTACTTAAAAAACAGGATTGCTGCTGTAATAAGCAATCCTGTGAGCAGCTATGAATCTATTTGGTAATCAGACCGCGATTTTTTTCCATTGGCCCGATCTTAGGATCATGACCTCTGAAATCACGGAACATCTTTCCATAATCCTCAGTATTTCCTTTAGATAGGATCATATCACGAAAACGCTGACCATTTGTTCTGGTTAAACCGCCATTTTCTTCAAACCAGGAATAAGCGTCATCATCCAGCATTTCTGTCCAGAGATAAGCGTAATAACCAGCACCATATTCTCCTCCCCAGATATGAGAGAAATATGAGGTACGGTAACGTGGTGGAACCTCCTGAAGATCCAGATTTAGTCTGTGCAAAGAGGATTGTTCAAAATTATCAGTGCTTTGTACGGGATCTCCAAGCTTGAGTTTATGCCATGCCATATCCAGAGAGGCAGCTGATAAGATCTCAGTGAGGTTATATCCCTGATTAAAAGTGGCTGCTTTTTTTATTTTTTCAACCAAAACCTGCGGTATCGGTTGTCCTGTTTTGTAATGAACGGCATAGTTCTTAAATACCTGCGGACTCAATGCCCAGTGCTCGTTGAATTGAGATGGAAACTCCACAAAGTCTCTTGCTACATTTGCACCCGACAAGGCAGGATATTTCTGGCTGGCAAATAAACCATGCAGTCCATGCCCAAATTCATGAAACATGGTTACTACATCGCTAAAGCTGATTAAAGCTGGTTGTCCTTTAGCTGGTTTAGTGAAATTGCAGACATTATAGATCACTGGTTTGGTGCCCATTAATTCAGACTGACCAACAAAATTAGACATCCATGCACCACCGGATTTGTTATCACGTTTAAAATAATCGCAGTAGAACAAACCAATAGTAGATTTATCTTTGTCAAATACCTCGAAGACTCTTACGTCTTTCTGGTAAACTGGGAGATCATGACGTTCAGTGAAAGTTATTCCGTAAAGTAAATTTGCGGCATAAAAAACACCTTTTTCCAATACCTTATTCAATTCGAAATAAGGTTTCACCTGGCTCTCGTCCAGATCATATTTTTGTTTTCTTACTTTGTCTGCATAATAATCCCAATCCCATGGCTGTATTTTAAATCCGCTTTTTTCAAGGTCAGCCTGTGCTTGTATATCGGCAGCTTCCATTTTGGCTTTTGCAGTTGCAGCAGGAACCAGCTGGGCAAAAAAGGCATCTACAGCTGCCGGAGTTTTTGCCATCTGATCCTGTAGTTTCCAGGTAGCATAATCCGGAAAACCCATCAGTCTGGCTTTTTCTGCACGGATTTTTGCAATGCGTATAATGGTACTTCGGGTATCATTAGTATCCTGTTTCTCGGCACGGTTCCACGCAGCCTTAAATAATTTCTCCCTTGTTGTACGATTTGTTAAGGATTGTAAAAGAGGTTGCTGAGTGGTGTTTTGCAACGGGATCAGCCATTTACCTTCCTGTTTATTTGATTTTGCGGCCTGTGCAGCAGCAGCAAGTTCTCCCTGTGAAAGACCGGCAAGTTCATCTTTATTGGAAATTATCAATGCACCTGCTTTGTTTGCGGCCAGTAACTGATTAGAAAACCTGGCGCTTAAAGATGCTTCTTCTTCGTTCAGTTTTTTCAACTGGCTTTGAGCCGCGTCTGATAATTTAGCACCAGCCAGTTCAAACTGCTGCTCGTAGTACTCAACCAGACGTTTGGATTCAGGATCCAGTTTCAACTGTTCACTATTATTATAAATCACCTGTATCCGTTTAAAGAGTTTTGAATTCAGATAGATAGCGTCCCTATGTGCTGCTTGTTTTGGTGCAATTTCTTCCTGAACTTTTTGCAGTTTGGGATTTGTATTTGCGCTTGTCAGTGCATCGAAAACATTTCTTGCGCGGGTTAGCATTTGCCCGCTTTTTTCCAGAGCAACCATTGTGTTTTCAAAAGTGGGAGCCTCTGTATTATCTGCTATTTTCTGTATTTCTTCCAGTTGAATTTTCATCCCTTCTTCAAGCGCAGGCTTAAAGTCGTCATCGCTGATCTGATCAAATGCAGGAGTCTGATAAGCAAGTTTACTGGCTTCAGCAAAAGGATTGGAAGATTTTTTGTTTCCGGATTTATCGTTATTGTTTCCGCAGGATGCCGTAACGGCAATAATGGCTACAAGGGGCATGACAAATATTTTATTCATGATCGGTTATAAATGGTTTAGCCGAACTTACATAAAATCGGGATAATTATTTGATTTGCCTGATCCTTAGCGGGTAATAATATGGTTACGGCAAAATACTGACTTTTCTGGTCGGTTTTTAGTACTTCTTAAGTATGGTCAGTAAATGATCTATATCAAAAGGTTTACAGACATAATCATCAAAACCAGCAAGTGCATACTCTTTTTCAATATTATGGTTGCAACTGAGGGCCAATACAGGAAGGTGTGGGAATTCCTTTTTTATAGAAGCACATAAACAGGTACATTCTGTTCCTGAGAGTCTGAAGTCAAGTAAAACAAGTTGTGGGTTAAAGGTGCTGATCTTTGAGGCCACATCCTTATAGTGAAGTACGGGAAGCACTTCAAAACTGGCATCTTCTAAAAGAAAAGTCAGTGTTTCGAGCAAGTCAAAGTCAGTATCCTGTACAATTACTTTTTTCATCAGGACTCATTTTAGTGAATATCAAAAAATGAGTTTGAGAGCATTTGATGATCTATTAAATATAAATATTTTATTGGTTAAAAATAAAATACCAACTCCTTTTAGGAATGCAGGGGCCTGTTTTTCCTTAATTAGCACTTGCCTGAATTGATAAGTTGACTTTAACAGCTCTCAATTCAGAAAATTTCACGTATATTTTAGCCTATTTTAAAATAAATGATACGATATGCCTGAATTACCTGATTTAGAAATTTTCAGCCGCAATCTTGAGCAACATTTAAAAGGAAAGCAGCTGAAAGAGATAGTTGTGAAAAATAGTAAGAAACTGAATGTCTCAGTTAAGGAATTGAATCTTTCTCTTCAGAATCAAAAGATCATAAATGTATCCCGTTCTGGCAAAGAATTGTATTTTGAGTTTGAAAACAACGCCATCCTGAGTTTACATATGATGCTGAAAGGAGAGCTTCATTTGCTGAAAAAAGAGGAAAGCCCAAAACACGTAATTATGGAGATGCATTTTCAGGATGGTATGCGTTTTTGCTTATCTGATTTTCAGGGTATGGCAAAGGCGGCGTTAAATCCGGTTGAAGATCAGGCTCCTGATGCATTAGCGAATGAGATAGATGAACATTTTTTCAAAAAGATTTTTGCTTCCAAAAAAGCAGCAGTCAAAAATGTACTGTTAGATCAGCATATCATCCGTGGAATAGGTAACGCCTATGCGGATGAGATCTTATGGGAAGCAGGAATTTCTCCATTTTCTGCAGCCAGTAAAATACCTGACGCAAAGCTTAAAGATTTAGCTAAGGCTGTAAGGCATGTCCTGAAAAATGCTGTAGAACAGATTTCCAGAACACATCCGGCAATTATAAGTGGTGAAGTCAGAGATTTCCTGAAAATTCATAGTTCAAAGAAAACTCATAGCCCGTCCGGTGTCCCCATCATCATTGTAAAAACCGGAGCGAGAAAGACCTATTATACAGAAGAACAGGAGATCTTTAATTGATAGAAAATTTATAACTTCATCGGCTCATTATGCTGATCATGGCTGAAGGGATAAAATTTTAAAATGAAAGAACAAATCGGTACTGATAAAAAGAATTCTCCGGGTATCTTCAGTCTGCTAAAACCCTACCGGGCGATGGTCATCCTGCTTATTCTGTTTGCTTTATTCAGCAATGGTTTAAACTTATGGCTGCCCAGGATGATTGGTCACAGCATTGATGCGTATAATTCAGGGAGCTTCTCTTATAAAACTATCATCGCAGAGTTTACCTCAGTGGCAGTGATCATTTTTATATTCAGTTATTTGCAGGGGATAGTACAAACTTTTGCATCTGAAAAGGTAGCAAAGGATCTGAGAACCAGAATTACCAGGAAAATTTCGGATCAGAGTTTTGCATTTATTGAAAAGACCAATCCATCAAAATTACTGACTAACCTTACTTCTGATGTTGATTCAGTAAAGCTTTTTATTTCACAGGCTATTGTCTCTATAATTTCTTCTGTTTTTATTATTATCGGTGCCACGGTTTTACTGCTGAGCATTAACTGGAAACTGGGTTTAACAACGATTTGTATTATCCCAATCATCGGTGGTGCGTATTATGTTGTATTGGGAAAAGTAAAAGTCTTGTTTAAAAAGAGCAGGGAAGTTATTGACTGGTTAAACAAGGTGATTAATGAAAGTATCCTTGGTGCTGCACTGATTCGTGTCATTAATTCCCAGCAGCTGGAATATGACAAGTTTTTCAATGCCAGTACACAGGCGAAAAATATTGGTGTTTCTATACTTCGTTTATTTGCATGGCTTATTCCAATTATAGTTTTTACAGCAAACATGGCCGGATTGACTATTCTGGCTTTAGGTGGGCATTTTGTAATTAAGGGAAGTATGTCCATTGGTGATTTTGCTGCATTTAACAGTTATCTTGCCTTATTGATTTTTCCAATCCTGGTTATAGGTTTTATGAGTAATGTAATTGCACAGGCAACAGCATCCTTTGGAAGAATTAGTCAGGTGCTGGATGCAAAAGATCCGGAAGAAACCGGAACCATCATAGAAAATCTGACCGGGGCTATAGAAGTTCAGCATGTTAGTATCGCCTATGGGGAGAAGTTTTCGCTGAAAGACGTTTCTTTCAGTGTAAAACCAGGAGCCAAAATTGCCATTATAGGACCTACTGCAGCAGGAAAATCACAATTACTTTATCTTCTTACAGGTCTTATACAGGCGAGTACCGGTAAAGTTTTATATGATGGCAATGCTATTGAAGAATATAAATCTGAAGCTTTTTATGAACAGGTAGGTTTCGTATTTCAGGATAGTATTATGTTTAACATGAGCATCCGGGAAAATATAGCTTTCAGTGACATTGTAACTGATGAGTCACTGGAAAAGTCCATTGCAACTGCAGAGCTGAAAGACTTCATCAATACTTTACCTGATGGCTTAAATACAAAGGTGTCAGAACGGGGTTTAAGTCTTTCTGGTGGGCAGAAACAGCGGATTATGCTGGCCAGAGCACTGGCATTAAACCCTAAGATTCTATTGCTTGATGATTTTACTGCAAGGGTAGATCCGCAGACAGAACAGAAAATATTAGCTAATATTGCGGCAAATTATCCGGGATTGACATTAATTTCTGTTACGCAGAAGATAGCGGCAGTAGAACATTACGAACAAATTATTCTGTTAATGCAAGGCGAATTGCTGGCTGCAGGAACCCATCAGGAACTGATGACCAAATGCCCTGAATACGTACAGATTTTTAACTCTCAACAAAGTACCGCCAACTATGAATTATAATCTGAACAGCCTGCCTGAGGGAGAGTCTAAAAGTTCTACCTGGTCAGGAGTGAAGAGTCTGCTGAAACTGGTCGAACAGGAAAGAAAGACATTGATTATTGCACTTTGTGCAGTTCTGATGAATGCTTTTCTGAATCTGTTAGGACCTTTTTTAATTGGACATACCATCGATAAGTATATTCTGACTAAACAATATCATGGTGTTCTTGTATTTTCAGGAATACTTTTAACTATGTACGTAACTGCTTTTGTATGCAGTTATTTCCAGACCAAGTTAATGGGAGGATTGGGGCAGCGGATCATTTTTGAATTGCGTAATGCTATTTTTAATAAGATTCAGCAGCTACCACTTGCATTTTTTAATGAAAATAAAGCTGGAGATCTGATATCCAGGGTAAATAATGATACAGATAAGCTGAGTCAGTTTTTCTCGCAGGCATTAATGCAGTTTATCAGTAATATTGTCATTATGACCGGAGCGGGAATATTTCTGCTGATCATAAATCCTGAACTCGGTTTGGCTGCCCTGGTACCTGCCGTTTTTATCTTGATTTTTACTAAACTAATATCTCCCTGGATAAAGAAAAAGAATGCTTTAAACTTAAAAAGTACAGGCGCTATGAGTGCCGAAATTCAGGAGAGCCTGAATAACTTTAAAGTTATTATTGCTTTTAACAGACGGGATTATTTCAGGAAAAGATTTGATCTGGCTAATCAGCAGAATTATAAAACTGCAGTGGGTGCGGGGTTGGCTAATAATATATTTTTACCTGTATTTGGTCTGTTTTCCTCAATCGCACAATTAACGGTTTTATCTTTTGGTATTTATCTGATCACACAGGGGCTTTTCACAATTGGTTTATTGGTAAGTTATCTTTCCTATGCAACAAATTTTTATAATCCTTTAAGACAGTTAGCCGCTCTGTGGACCAGTTTCCAGGTAGCACTTGCCGGATGGGACAGGATTTCTCAGATTTTGTCACTTAGTAATAATCTGGTAACTATATCTTATGATGATACTGATAATCCGACAGATGCTGTGCTGGAATTCAGAAATGTACATTTCGGTTATCCTGGAGGATATGAAATCCTGCATAATATCAGTTTTTCCATGGAGCGTGGAAAGACTTATGCACTGGTGGGTCCGACTGGTGGGGGTAAGACAACCACTGCTTCCCTGATGGCCCGTTTGTATGATCCGTTGGAGGGAACGATATTGCTGAAAGGTAAAGATATACGAACTTACAGTGCACAGGAACGTGCGGAAAAAATAGGGTTTATCCTGCAGGAACCTTTCCTGTTCACAGGAACAGTCAGGGAAAATATTTTATACAGTAATGCGCTGTATCAGAAGATGAACAATGAGCAGTTTTTGCAGATACTGAAAGATGCCAGACTTGAGGGGCTGCTGACTACTTTTGATGAAGGACTGGATACCGCAATTCTATCTGCTGGAAATAGTTTAAGTATCGGACAAAAACAACTGATTGCATTTATGCGGGCAGTTTTGCGTAAACCAGAATTGCTGATTCTGGACGAGGCAACTGCTAATATAGATACGATCACAGAACAGCTGCTGGGGCAGATTCTGGATAATTTACCAAAGGAAACAACACTGGTAGTAATTGCACACCGGTTAAATACAATTGAAAATGCAGATGAAATCTTCTTCATTAATTCGGGAGAAGTAACCAGAGCAGGATCTTTTAAAGAGGCAGTAGACAGATTGATGAGCGGAAAGAGATTGAGCTGATTATCATTTAAAGATTAAATATGGCAGTAACGAAGTATGCTAAGGAGGATATCATTCCTTTAATTATCCATGTATTGAGTTTTTCTACAATGAAATTTGCAGAATATGGTTATCATTCTGTAGTGGAAAATGAGGTGACACCTTTAAAAGGTTTGGCTGAAAATGACATTAAACCGGTTATGTATTTTGAACTTCTGGAGGCATCTGACGATAAAATATCAAAAGCAATTCTGGAATGCATAGCGCTTATTGATACAACTGTTGATACTTTTTGTCTGCTATATAATATAGATCTGGATGAACTCTATTCAAATGAGCAAATTCATGAACAGGCAAGTTCATTATATTTTGATCTTTTTAATTATGCAGATGGTTTGATCGAAAGTGATATTGAAGAGGCCATTACAGAATTACCTTTTGCCACAGCCAATACACTTTTCTTTTTATGCAAACTAATCATTCATCAGGAGATTGATCAGGAATTTTTAATGGAAGATGGTTTACATGGAAAAGGATCACAGGAGCTCGAATTTATGGATACTTCAAATAATAATGTGGCAATTCTGCATGATCTGATTGATCAGATGCTGGCATTGAATCTGGAGATTTCTTCCATTTATGCCAATAGAAATAATCAGACCCTATAGCGGGGCATAATTCCATTATATACGTCTGATTTATAGTTTTGTTATTATGCAGGAGAAGGTATCTCTGAGCATGAAGCTTTTCCGGGATAAGGCCGGTTAGAAATAATACCAGTATACAAACTGTTGTTATTTTCTTTACCATAGCTGGAAATTAAACAAAAAGTTTGTTTTTATGTTCTGTAATTATAATCAATTATTTTTCATGAATAAACTAGTTTTAATCAGACACGGGCAAAGTGAATGGAATCTTGAAAACCGGTTTACAGGGTGGCAGGATGTGGACTTAAGCGAAAAGGGGAAAGCCGAAGCAGTACAAGCCGGCAAGCTACTGGCTCAGGCAGGTTTTACCTTTGATATAGCCTATACTTCGATGCTTAAAAGAGCCATAAAAACTCTGCATCTTGTACTGGAGTCAATGGACTTACTCTGGATTCCGGAAGTCAAAGCATGGCAACTCAATGAACGATACTATGGAGCTCTACAGGGCCTTAATAAAGCTGATACTATAGAAAAATACAGTCCGGAGCAGGTGCTTACCTGGAGAAGAAGTTTTACGGTTCAGCCACCAGCTGTAACAGCAGAGGACATCCGGTCACCTTTAAAAGATATAAGGTATGCAGCTATAGATCCTTCGCTTTTGCCACTAACAGAAAGTTTGGAAACTATGATGGAAAGAGTTATACCATATTATCAGAATGAGATATCGCCGGCACTTAAAAGTGGTAAGCATATTCTGATTGCAGCTCATGGCAATACACTCCGGGGGCTGGTTAAATATCTGGATCATCTTTCTGAAGAGGATATTGTGAGTTACGAAATACCAACTGGAATTCCTCTGGTTTATGAAATGGATGATAGTTTTGTGCCTTTGCAAAAATATTTTCTGCACTCCGATACTATTGGGAACACGGTCTTATAGGCCAGCTCTGATAGAGCTGAATATTGGCTGGAATTATTTTTTGTATTTCCGTGTTTGATTGAAAAAATTATTAAGTTTATCTAATTTTTTATTCACTAAATACTTGATAATATGAAAATTATAAAAACTATTCTTACCATCCTCGTTCTGTTGATTGTGATCGTTTTAGTAGTGGCGGCATTTATGAAAAAGGATTATTCTGTAGAACGGGATGTTACAATTAAGAAACCAAAACAAGAGGTTTTTGCTTATCTCGTTTTACTGAAAAATCATAATAATTTCACAAAATGGGCAAGTATGGACCCAAAAATGAAACAAGAATTTAAAGGAACTGATGGAACAGTTGGTTTTACTTCTTCATGGGACAGTAATATGGAAAATGTAGGAAAGGGAGAGCAGACAATCAGTAAAATAAATGATGGAGAGAGGATAGACTATAATCTGCATTTTATAAAACCTTTTGATGCAAATGCTACGGCTTACCTGGAAACAACTGCACCTTCTGCCAATCAGACTAAAGTGAGATGGGTATTTGAAGGGAAAATGAACTATCCGATGAATATTATGTGCTTGTTTATGAATATGGATAAATCATTGGGTGCGGATCTGCAGACCGGATTAGATAATTTAAAGAATGTATTAGAAAAACAATAAAAATTCTATGAGCAAAAAGGAGCTATTTAAGCTCCTTTTTGCATGCTATAGGAGCATAAGTAAATCTGCCTTGTGCAAAATCAATTGGTACGCCTTTACTGAAGAATGTTCTGCCTAATACATTTTCTATTTTCCCGATACCCATTATCAGTTTACCATCCTTTTTCAGAAAAGCCAGTGGATTTTTATAAACTGTGGGATTTTTTCCAATTTGAAAGGTGTAAATAACAGTGAGGGTATCACCTTTGAATGAACCCTCAAATTCCCCGTGATTATTGTCTTTTTTATCATAACTGACTACAAGATTTCCCTTGATCTTTTCCTTATTGAAAGTGCCAAGCTCCATGCGGGCAGTATCTTTTCCATCTACAGCCATATAACAGGTTGTAGAAATCGCTTTTTCCAATGATTTGTCTGAACCATGATTCTGATTACAGCTGTATAATACGGTTGATGCCAGTATTGTACAGATTAGGAGGTGATTTCTCATAAGTCTTATATTTAAATACCAGTAAGATGCTTTGATCTGACTAATTCCATAAAAACAGATGCATTTATTTATTTAACCATTTATTCACTTTAAGTTGCAGAACAGTATCTGTTTTGTTATACATAATTGCCTTGGCATAGCTGGGACTGATATGTTCGTCCAACCTGATCCAGTAAAGTTCAGGATGCTTTTTCTGTTGATATTTTGCTTCTGTCTCATCTGTAAACATAATATCGGCACCACCGTTTAACAATGTTTTAAAAACCAGCTGATTATCTGGAATGACATTCAGGGTTGCCCGTTGAATGTGTTTTTTAGCAAATACTTCATTGGTACCACCTATATTTTCAAGGACTCTGATACCCGGTTGATCTATAGTCTTAAAATCTCTGAATTTTGCACGGTCTGTTAAACGGAAAACGGCAACTTTACGATCCATAATTAAGGGGACAGAGAAATTAAACAGCTTTTCTCTTGTTGCATTAACAGAAATTCCACCTATCGCGATATCAAACTTCTTTGCCAGTAAATCTGCACTGAGTTCTTTCCATGTTGTTTTTACAAAGATTATCCTTTTTCCCAGGTGTTTACCCAAGCGTAAGGCCAGATCAATATCTTCACCCTGAAACTGGCCTGTGAGTGTGTCAAAGCTGGTCAGAGGAGGATAATCCCCTGTAGATCCGACTCTGAGATCCGAACTGGTTAAAACCTCCGGATCTGAACCGCTTGCTGAATTTTTAAGGATTCCCGGGCTGCACGCTGCCGACAGGAATAAGCAGAAGTATAAAAGATAATGACGGAAATTTTTTTGCATGTAATTCATGCAGGTAAAGTTACCATAAAAATAAAATGGCAAAAAGAAGCCGGTTGCTAACTAATCAGCAAACGGCTTCTTTTTGCCATTTTATGTTGAATCTGTTTAGTTCACACCACCTTTACGTGTAGGTTTTACAACCGGAGGCCAGGTACCAGGTTCACCAGTTTTGGGATTAACAGGCAGTACTACTCTTTCTCTGGATGTTTTTTCCGGATCTTCACTGGCCATATAGGCCAGAATTGCTGTTAATGTCGCATTGTTACGTATGTCATCGAATACGATCTTGTCATAGGTATCCCGGTTGGTGTGCCAGGTATAATTACCATAAGACCAGCTGTTAGAGCTAAGAGAAAATGCCGGAGCACCAGCTGCAACAAAGGATGCAAAATCAGAGCCACCACCACCCGGAGCACCCGGGAAGCTGGTTGTGATATGTTTTTTGATGCTTTCAGGCGCATTTGATAACCAGCGTCCCAGATAATCATAAGAATTCAGAAAACCCTGTCCTGCAAGGTTAACAACTCTTCCTGTTCCATTGTCCTGATTAAATACGACCTGTATATTTTTTACAATTTCAGGATGATCCTGGACAAAGGCTCTTGATCCGTTTAAACCTTGTTCTTCACTGCCCCAGTGTCCTATTAAAATTGTTCTTTTTGGATTAGGGTATATCTTTTTCAGAATTCTTGCAGCTTCCATCATAGTAATTGTTCCTGTACCATTGTCTGTAGCACCGGTTCCACCATCCCATGAATCGAAATGTGCAGATAAAATCACATATTCATCTGGTTTTTCGGTACCCTTTATTTCAGCAATAGTATTGAAAGTTGGTACCAACCCCTGTTCTTTAGATTCTACATGAACACTAATTCTGGGTTTGTTTCCAGAGGTAGAGAGCCTGTATAACAGACCATAATCTTCCAGGGAAATGTCTACAGTAGGGACTGTTTTAGTGTTGGCTCCGAAAATCTTATTTACACCAAAACCATTTGACCAGTTGCAGGTTATTACGCCTAAAGCACCTGCTTTTTCAAATGCAGCAGGCAGAGTTTTTAATGTTAAACCTGTTCTTTTAACATTAGCAAGCCATGCTGTAGTCTGTGCAGCTCTGCTGTTTTTCATTTTTTCAAAAGATTCGGGAGTAGCAAATTCTGCCCAGTTATAATCTGGCCTGCCTGTTGGCTGGTTCATGGAGAACAGGACAAATTTACCTTTCACACTCGGCAGCCAGTTTTTAAAAGCTAAGGAGTCAGTTAGTTCTTCCGGGAAAACAATTGTCTCTCCAATTACAGATTTTCCTTTGGTACCAGGACTCCATGCAACCTGCATTCCTTCCAGAGATTTTACCCGGGGATATACCATGTCAATATGAGAAATTCCTCTTTCCCATCCACGCCATTCACCCCATTTTTCATTCTTGGCCGTAATTCCCCAGCCTGCATATTTTGCCACTGCCCAGTCATTAGCCTGTTTCATCTGTGGTGAACCCACCAGACGTGGTCCAACCACATCCATTAGTTCATGAGCAAGGCTCTCTAACTGAGAGTTTTCATTGGCTTCTTTTACAATATTGTCAATAATCAGATTTTTTGTCTGGGCATAGCCGATATTTCCCGTGAGCAGCAGGGACATCAGTAAAGCCTTTGCAAGTGGCTTTGCATAAGCATGTTTTTGGATAGCTTTCATTAATTTAGGGTTGATTGTAATTCAAAATCACAAGGTAACCATAAAAGCATTTATCCTTTGAAAAGTAACAAGATTGTGTCTTCAGTTATTGCTGGTCGGGTTCAAATTCGAGCGATACGGAATTCATGCAGAATCTTTTGTAGGTAGGTGCAGGTCCGTCATTAAATATATGACCCAGATGTGAATCACAGCGGCCGCAGGTTACTTCAATCCTTCGCATACCATAACTGATATCTTCTTTATAGATTACACTGCCAGGTTTAATGGTCTCAAAGAAACTTGGCCAACCGCAACTGCTGGCAAATTTAGCATCCGATTTGAATAAAATATTCCCGCAAACGGCACAATAATAAGTGCCAATTTCTTCACTGTCCCAGTATTTACCTGCAAATGCGCGTTCTGTACCCTGTTCTCTTGCCACATGGTATAAATCAGCAGGTAATATTTTTTTCCATTCGGCATTTGAGACATCAAGTTTAGTGTCGTCTGTTCTGGAGTAATATGGATTGGCTGGCTGATTCATGTTCATAGGTATAAAGATAAACAATACCTTTAATTTTTCTGTTACCTAACTATGCGCCAATTTTTACAAAAGCTACTAACCAAGCCTATTATCAGGCTGGCCAATAAATGTTCTTCGAGACCCGATCAGCAGCGTGTACATGAGGCATTAACTGCTTTACTTGATAAAATCCGGAAATCTCCCGGGAAACGAGGACTGATCGTTGATTTTGACAAACAATCCAAAGTGATTGTTTTTTCAGATCAGCATAAAGGAATCAGGGACTTTGCAGATGACTTTGCCATGTCAGAAAAAACCTACCTTGCTGCTTTAGCCTATTATAACAAAGAGAATTTTCTGTATTGCAGTCTGGGAGATAGTGAAGAACTTTGGAAAAATAAGCTGGATGCAGTATTTAAACACAACAGAGAAGTTTTTGAACTGGAAACACAATTTTTAAAACGAAATGCTTTTATCAAGATTTTTGGAAACCATGACTTATACTGGGACAATGATCCGCTGGCTGGTTTAAGCCTGGAAAAGTTTTACGGACAAAAAGTGAAGGTATACGAAGGAGTTGTTTTAAAAATGATGATTCAGGACAGGCCCCTTTCCATATTGATGACTCATGGGCATCAGGGTGATCTGCAGAGTGATGGGAATTGGTTTAGTAAGTGGTTTGTGTCTAAGCTATGGGGGCCATTTCAGGCCTATTTGAGAATTAATCCCAATACTCCGGCATATGATACCCAGTTGAAATCTGCACATAATGCAATGATGTACAGTTGGGCAGCTAAACAGTCAGATCTGGTTTTGATTACCGGGCATACACATCAGCCCGTATTTAATTCATTGACACATTTAGAACGGATGTATATCAGACTGGAAGCTGCGAGGAAAAATAATGACCTGGAAGTGGTGAAGCAGATCGAAGGAGAATTTATGACCGGAAAAATCAGCGGAGAGGTTTCTCCCAGACTGGATTATTCAAAAAATACTTATTTTAATGCAGGTTGTTGCTGTTTCAGTGATGGAGATATAACGGGTATGGAACTCGAAGATGGAAAGATAAAGCTGATTAAATGGAAGTCTGATACTTCGGGTTTTGTAAAAAGGGTTGTTCTGGAAGAGAATGAACTGGAAAACCTGATTGGTTAAACAATCAGCAAACGCTATCCTGGGATTGCGCCTGCCGACTGGTTGAGCAACTTAATTCCATCCACCTCCCAATGCACGATATAAATTGACTACTGCATGTAATTTCTGACTCCGATCGTTTATTGATTTTAACTCTGCACTCAGCAGATTTTGTTCTGCAGTCAGTACATCGGTGTAATTGGTGTTTTTACTGTAATTGAGGAGCTCCTTATTAAACGATACAGCTTTGCTTAATGCAGTTAACTGTTTTTCTCTTTTACTCTCTTTCTGGATGGCTGCCTGATAGACTGACAGGGCATCTGATACCTCCTGACTTGCTTTTAGAAGTAATAGCTCAAAATTATATAAGGCTTGATTTTGTTGTGACTGCGCAGTCGTTAGTTTGGCTTTATTAATCCCTTTATTAAACAGTGGTTGCGCCAGGCCGCCCGCTATATTACCAAACAGACCTGCACTGTTAATCCAGTCTTTAAGGGAGAGACTGGAAAAGCCTCCTGCTGCGGTGATAGTTAATGCAGGATAAAAGTTTGTTTTTGCCATATTGGTACGTTCAAATGCTGATCTGAAAAGGTATTCTGCCTGTTGTATGTCTGGTCTGTTAGCCAGTAACTGGGCTGGAATACCCGGCTTCAGATCATAATTCATATTTTGTTCACGCATAGTGGTTCTTTCAACTTTTCCGGGTGACCGGGCCAGTAATATGCTTAAAGCATGTTCGGTTTCCTTGATTTTTTGTTCAATATCAGGAATGGCAAGATCAGCTTCATAATAGTTGGCTTCACTTTGTACAACCGCAACTCCGTTCTGGACTGAACTTTCAAAAAGCAGTTTAATTGCCTCAGCATCGGCCTTTCTGTTTAAGGCTGTTTTCTGCGTTACAATCAGTTGTTCATCCAGAGTAAGCAAATCATAATAATAATTTGCAATATTAGCTATCAGTTGTGTTTGTATAGCCCTTTTAGCTGCATCAGAGGCAAGCAAATCGGCTAATGAAGCACGTCTGGCACTACTTAATTTACCCCAGACATCAATTTCCCAGGCAGTGGTAATACCCAGGTCGTATTGTGTAGAATTATTAAATATGCCGAAACTTTGCGGATAAGCGAGTTTAGATTGTTTCACCGAAACGCTGGCATTTACTCCGGGTAAGAATGCTGACTTACTCATTCTTAAGTTTGCTTTCGCCTCATTAATTCTTTCAATGGCCATTTTAAGGTCGAAATTTGCACTTAAACCTTGCACAATCAATTGATTTAATATTGTGTCGGTGAAAACTGCGGACCATTTCAAACCTGCCATATTTGTAGTGTCCGAGATGTCTTTATCCCGGTAATTTGTTGCCTGATGAATAACAGGTTTACGATAAGGCTGAGTTATTTTACAAGAACTCCATAAGCCGGAAACTACTGCTAAAGGAATCAGAAACTGACGATATATTGCTTTCATCTTTTTAATTTAAAATTATTTCAGGAAGAGGTGACGGTTGGTGAGAAGGGGGATGGACACCGGAAATCTTCTCATGTAATGCCTGGAAAAGGATAAATAATACTGGAATCACAAATACACCGAATATGGTACCAATCAGCATTCCTCCAACAGCTGCTGTTCCGATCGATTTATTACTTAATGCACCTGCACCGGTAGCCAGCATTAATGGAATCAGTCCGAAGATAAAGGCGAAAGAAGTCATTAATATGGGTCTTAATCTTGCTTTTGCTCCATAGATAGCCGATTGTGTAATGCTTCTGCCACTTAATCTGTGCATTAAAGCAAATTCAACAATCAGAATCGCATTTTTGGCTAGTAGGCCGATCAGCATAATCAGGCTGATCTGCAGGAAGATATTGTTATCTACACCAAATATTCTGGCAAAGATAAAGGCCCCGGCCAATCCTATGGGTAAGGAAAGTAACACAGCAAAAGGTAATATATAACTCTTATACTGGGCACTAAGCAGAAAATAGATGAAAATAAGACACAGGGCAAAAATCAAAGTTGTCTGGCTGCCACTGGAAAGCTCTTCTTTGGTCAGACCAGAAAATTCATGTGAATAACCACGGCCTAAAGTCTGTGCTGCTACTTCGTTAATTGCATTAATTGCGTCACCAGAGCTGAAACCCTTGTTCGGTGTTCCGGTTACGGTAGTGGAAGTAAACAGGTTAAAACGGTTGATAAATTCAGGGCCATAAGATTTTTTAAGGGTCACGAATTCTGTAATGGGAGCCATCAATCCTTTGTCAGTTCTGACAAAAACCTTGTTGATATCTGCTTCTTTACCTCTGTAATCAGGGTGTGACTGCATCATTACCCGGTATTGTTTGCCAAATTTGTTGAAATCAGAAGCATACAGACCTCCATAGTATCCCTGTAGTGTGTTGAGTACTGTTTTTACATTTACACCAGCATCTTTACATTTGGCTACATTTACATTAACTTCTAACTCAGGGAAGCTAATATTAAATGGGGTAGCAGCATACATAATTTCGGGACGCTGGTTTAAAGCAGCCATAAATTTTCCTATGTTTTCTGCGAAATTTGCATAATTACCACCTGTTTTATCCTGTAGCTGAACTTCAAAACCATTATTATTACCAAAGCCCTGTAAAGTTGGTGAAGCGAAGAAAATGATTTTTGCTCCTTTAATATGACCTGTTTTTGCAAATAGCTCATTGACGATACTTGTGACATCCTGGTTTTTGTTTTTTCTTTGATCCCATGGTTTCAGGCGAATAAATAAGGCACCATAAGAGCCGCCAAAGCCATTGATTAAGTCCATACCAGCCAGCCTTGAAGAAAGCTCTACTTCAGGTATTGATCTGGCAATACTGTCTACCATATTAGTTATTTCTTCAGTACGGGCAAGTGTGGAAGCGGGAGGCAGAATGACATCCCCGAAAATTGCACCACTATCCTCGTTTGGAACAAATCCGGTGGGAGTGGTTTTGATCAGGAAATAAAAGATGCCGGCAAATACTGCAATTCCCGCAATGGAAAGCCATTTTTTACGTATCAGAAAGCGAACTCCCCCAATATATTTATCTGTCACGGCCTGAAATGCAGTATTGAAACCTGCATAGAATTTAGGGAGAAAGCCAGTTGGACCAGTATGCTCATCAGGATGGTGCGGTTTAAGAAATATAGCACACAATGCCGGGCTTAGCGTAAGAGCATTCACTGCAGAGATTACAATTGCAACTGCCAGCGTAAGGCCAAACTGTTTGTAAAATACCCCTGCAGAACCCGTAATGAAAGTAACCGGAAGAAAAACAGCCGACATAATCAGTGTGATTGATATAATAGCACCGCTGATTTCACTCATAGCATGTATGGTCGCGTTTTTGGCCGATTTTGCACCCTGATCCAGCTTGGCGTGTACTGCTTCTACCACAACTATGGCATCGTCCACTACAATTCCAATCGCCAGGACTAATGCAAATAATGTAAGCAGGTTGATTGTAAAACCAAATAACTTAAGAAAGAAAAAGGTTCCGATAATGGCTACTGGTACAGCTATTGCCGGAATTAAGGTGGATCTTAAATCCTGAAGGAAAATAAATACCACAATAAAAACCAATATAAATGCTTCTACCAGAGTTGAGATCACTTTTTCGATCGAAGCATCCAGAAAGTCATTCGCATTTAAAAAAGTATGATATACTACTCCTGGAGGGAAGTCTTTTGAAGCTTCTTTTAATATATTTTCACACGCTATAATCAGTTCTCTGGCATTTGCTCCGGAAGTCTGGCTGATTGCACCACCAGAAGATACTTTTCCCTGAGTAAGAAGCGCAGTTGTATAGTCCTGTGCACCAAATTCTACATTTGCTACATCTTTAAGACGCAATAAGCCGCCTTGTTTAGCACTTCGCAGAATAATATCTTCGAATTGTCTGACTTCTTCCAGCCGGCCGGTATATTTTAAAGTGTACTGAACAGATTGGTTACTATTTTCTCCTAGTTTACCCGGAGCTGCTTCAATATTCTGTTCTTTCAATGCAGCAACTATATCGTCAGGAATTAAGCCCTGACTCGCCATTGCATCTGGTTTTAACCAGATTCTCATGGAGTATTCCTGCATTCCGTAAATTTGTGTGCTTCCAACACCATTTACGCGTTTCATCTGCGGCATAATATTTATCCTCAGATAATTGTCAAGGAATTTCTGGTCATAGGCAGGATTGTTACTGTATAATAGAAAACTATAAGCCTGGCTGCTTAATTCCTTGCTGGTTGTGATTCCTGCTTTAATTACTTCTTCAGGAAGTAAACTGGTTGCTTTGGTAACTCTGTTCTGTACATTAATAGCTGCCTGATCAGGATCTGTGCCCTGTTTAAAGAATACAGTGATTGTTGCACTTCCATTATTACTTGCCGTAGAAGTCATATAAGTCATATTTTCTACCCCATTGATCTGTTCCTCTAAAGGCACAATCACACTTTTCATAACCACATTAGCATTAGCTCCCTGATAAGCTGCTGTGACAGAAACAGTAGGGGGCGCAATATCGGGGTATTGGGAAATGGGTAAGGAGGTTAAACCTAATATCCCCAGGATCACGATAATGATCGATATAACTGTTGATAATACCGGGTTTTCAATAAATTTCTTTAACATGCTGTTTCTTATTTCGAGGTTGGATGATTTGGTTTGATTTTCATACCGTCTTTTAAATTACCCAGACCTTCGGTAACGATTTTGTCGCCTGCAGACAATCCTGTAGTAACTACATAGTCTTTGTCTGTTACGGCATCCATGATATCAATTGGTGTATGGTGGACGATGTTTTTCTGATCGACTTTAAAGACAAAATATTTTCCCTGCAACTCGAAAGTTGTTGATTTAGGAACTAATATGGCACTTTTTATCTGAGTTGGAATTTGGATAGTAGCACTCGCACCACTCCATAACTGAGAATCAGGGTTAGGGAATACTGCCTTGAAGTTTGCTGCGCCCGTTGAAGCATTAAGTACCCCGCTCAGTGTCTCAATTTTACCTTTTGCATGATATACTGTGCCATCTTGCATGATTAGAGATACTTCTGGCATGTTTCTGAACTTATCACTTACCTTCTGGCCATTATATTGACTTAAAAATGTGCCCAGCTGTTGCTGGCTAAGTGAAAAGTAAGCGTAGATTTGTCTGGTATTGGCAACAGTAGTCAATGCAGCTTCTGAAGTGCTGCTAACCAAACTGCCTATTTTATAAGGTAAACTTCCTACCACCCCATTGATAGGGCTGACAATATTTGTATAAGCAAGTTTTGATTTTGCTGCAGAGAGATCTGCTCTTGCCTGGTTTAATTCTGCTTTTTTTACTTGTTCTACGTTTTTGGCAGAGGTCAGTTCAAAGGAATTCACAATTTTCTTTTCTACCAGAATCTTTGTCCTTTCAGTTTGAATACTTGCAGTTTCCAGGTTGGCAATTGCAGCAAGTACCGCTGCATTTTTATTATTCATTTCCTGCTGATAACTATTTGCATCTATTTTAAACAGGGGTTGCCCCTTACTGACAACTGCACCTTCTGCTACATATACCTGTTCGATATAACCATCTACTTTAGAACGGATTTCTACTGTCTGCTCTCCCTGGAGCGTAGCAGGATATTCTGCAAACAGATTGGTCTTTTGCGGAGCCAGTGATAGTACAGGGAATTCCTGTATGTTTTCCTGCTGATCCGGGTTTTTAGAAGTTCCACAGGAAGATAAAATCAGGCAGGCTGACAGGCAGGAATAAATTAACTTTGTTTTCATTGTTGGAGTTTTATAAGTTTTTTTTCTTTTTGTAAATCATGATTGGTGATCCCGCTTCACCCCACATCAGGCTTTGAACATGGTCCATCAGATAGCCAGAGGCGCATACATACAATTGAGGAGGAATTATCGTACTTGCTTTGAGTACTACTTTTTTATCATTAAATACTTTGTAATCAATTCTTTTGATCCTTTCCATCCAGATCTTTTCTTCATGATCCTGCAGATCAGCATAGCTGATTCTTTCGGTATATGGCTTAAGCAGAGAGGTAATAAATACATAGGCCCAGTAGGGAACTATGGCGTCATTTGAGCAGTAAAGAATAACTTCTTTAGCCGTAAACCGGCTCCAGTCAATCTGGATCATGTCTACCCGGAAAACTTTTTCTTTTAACAGATAACCCTTGAATAAATATGGTACAAGGTCAAAGGCGATGTATTCATTTTTTAAGGGCTTATAATTAATCAGATCGAGAGTGACAATACCGCTCAGATCTACTTTATTAATGATTTCTTCCATTTCTTTTTTGTTTGGCAGATTCGTTTTATTTTGGACATAGAAATCCCGGTCCGCATAATTCATGTTTAAGGGATTAAAAAATAAGCAGGCTTATTTCTTCGTTTTTTATTCTTTACAGAAGGTTTTTAAGAAAAATCAATTGCCTGGATGCAATGATTATAAGGTCTTTCGCAGTACATTCCAATATGGAACTACAAAGACTGTGTGTTTTTCCAGAAGGGGCATGTTTTGTTGTAATTTTAAAAGCATAGCTATTATTTAATAATATGAATAAATAGACCAGTTTTACATTAAAAATTTATAATAATGATCAGAATATCCCTGATAAGTTCAGCAAAGTTAGTACTTTTGTTAATAAAACAACTAAACACTTGTTTTATTAATTTATGATGACAAACAGATTTCTAATGTTACTTAAAACCCGTGGTGCATTAACAGCTTCAGCAATTGCTCAGGAGCTGGGCATGACCAAAGAGGGAGCGAGGTTACAGTTACTGAAATATACAGATGAAGGGTTGATTCAATCAGAAAATGAATCCAGTGGTGTAGGGAGGCCTAAACAGTTATTTAGTTTAACTGCATCAGGCAACTCTAAATTTCCGGATACGCATGCAGAACTTACGGTAAAACTAATCAGTATGATCAGGAGTACGTTGGGAGATAATGCATTACAGGCTATTATGGATGTAGGAGAGCAGTCAGGAAAGGATAGATATATGAATGAATTAAGTTCTATCAACGATCTGGAAGGAAGGGTTGCTAAATTAACAGAAATCAGAAGCCTGGAAGGATATATGGCAGAGTATAGTAAAGATGACGATGGATATTTATTTGTTGAGAATCACTGTCCAATTTGTGCTGCGGCAACCTCTTGTCAGGGATTTTGTTCTGGTGAACTCAATGTATTCAGATTTGTACTGGGAGAAAATGTAGATGTTAACCGCTTAGATCACATTGTTTCCGGAGACAGAAGATGTTCTTACAGAATAAATTATAAATAAATTGTCTGATTAATTCTCAGACGTTGACAGCATCATAAACTATTACTTTTTCCCATAAATGGCCACAGTTTTTAATGAATTCCAGATGTATGGGGTGAGTTTGATAAACAGATTGTCCGGCAAGATCTTTAAAGAAAATCAGTTCGGAGACAGCCCAGCTATTGTCCACTACATCACGTTTTTCTGTGCTGGCTACGACGCCTACTCTAAGGTTATGTACTGTTTCTATGGCTGATAATGTCTTCACGCCGGCAACCAGCTGATCAAGATCTTTCTTTGAAGAGGGGTTCTTCAACCAGAAGAAAACATGATGCACTACCGGGAAATCTTCTGCTTTCTTTTCTGCTGCAATTGAAGGTATATCTGTAACGGCAGTTCCAGCAGCCAGAACTGTAGCTGTTGCAATAAATTTTCTTCTGTTTGATTTGTTCATCTTATCCGTTTATTACATTACCCATTAAAGGATCCGTTTTAGTGATTGTTCCATTTTCTACTTTGCCTGCAAACCTTTCCATAAAAAGAGTGTTACCAGCAATGACAATACTGAAATCATACCAGTTATAGCTTTTTGTCAGATCCAATATAAGACTTGCTTTGCTATTTGCCTTAACTTTCAAAATTTTATTTCCGGTTTTATAACTGATATCTCTGATTTCTACATCCTGTGTTTGTTTTCCATGATTGCTGATGGTTACTATAATATTTCCGCTTAACTTCAGAGGGGATAATTTGTCTTTTTCATAACTACAGGATACTGTTAATAACGGGTTTTTGTCGTCGCCTGAAAACTCTCTGAAGAAACCATTTGGGCCATATACTCTCAAATGATATTTTCCTTCCGGAAAATTATTTAATAACCATTCGTCCTGTAAAGTGTCACCAGCAGCTACAGTATAATCCCAGCTGCGTAATACTTCCTGCTGATAGGGATTCATGGCATATACTGTAAAAGGAGAACCTGCAGATTTCTTGCCAAAAGATTGATCAGAAGCACTAAAGCTGATGCTAAAACTATTCTGTTGCCGGGAGCCATTAACATATAGCTCATAAGGTAACGGGCATGCCGGACGAACACCTTTTTCCTGTTTAGGGAAATAAGCAGATGCAGCAGGATTTTTATTAATCAGGGAGATCTCCTCTGCAGTTAGTTTTTTATAGTTATCAGGTAATTCCCTGAATTTTGAAGAGTATATTTTTTCAATAAAATCTGTCTTTTCCAAAAGTTGCGGTTGTTCAATCTTTTCTCCGTTATAAGGTCTGAAAGCTGAAGTCAGATCACCACAAACAGTTCTTCTCCATGGAGTAATGTTTTCTTCTGTTATCTTTTTATTCAGTTTCTTCTCCAGGAAGGTTTCCAGAAACTGAAGTGAAGAGGTATGATCAAATACCTCAGAACAAACATAGCCACCCCTCGTCCATGGCGAAACAATTACCATCGGTACACGATAGCCTAATCCAATCTGACTTTCTCTGATACGATCCTCTTTCATGGATGGATTTGTCTGGTAATCCTTTGTAGCAAAATCGAGTTTAGGGTCTATGTTTGCTGAAACTTTACCAGAATGTTCTTTGTAAGGATGTGGAGGTACATAAGGTGGGATATGATCAAAGTAACCATCGTTTTCATCATAAGTAAGAATGAAAATTGTCTTTTTCCATATTTCCGGGTTTTTGGTCAGAATTCCGATTACTTCGCTTACAAACCACGAACCGAACCAGGGTACACCCGGGTGGTCTGAAAAATTTGCAGGAGTCATTAACCAGGAAACGGTTGGAAGGGCGTCATTATCTGTATCTTTTCTGAACTGATCCAGAATGTCACCTTTTGGGATATTCAGCTCCCTAGCCGTTCCATTCTCATTATATTTTAAAGCATTCAGTGTATGGAAGTCGGGATCGCCGGAATTAATTCCAAAGGCTCTGGCACTCATGTTTCTGGATTTTTCTGACAGTGCTTCATAATTAGCCAGTGTATATTCCTGCTCTTCTTTTTCAATTTTGCTGAGCAATCTTTTGAGTGCTTCAAATTTTTTCTGCTCTTCCAGGGACAGATTTTTTTGATCTGCTACTGCAATTTGTGCGAGTAGAGCTTCTTTCTTCTCTTTCAGATTAGCGATTGCGCCTGGATGATAGCGGACGTTATACTGCTCGAAATATTCCATCACATTAGTGCCAAAATTACTTAACCAGGCATTTGACTCGCCATTAAGGCCAAAACCCAGTGTCAGTTCGTTCTGGTATATTTTCCAGGAAACATTATTTTCTTCTAAACGCTCCGGATATGTTTTCCAGTTTAAAGTGGGCTTGTCGTAATTACTGATATTCCACAAATGTGCCATTCCTTCTGCACTGTTCTTTTCACGAACTGTTCCTGTCATCCAGTAGTAACGGTTGGGATGTGTGCCGGCAATGGCCGAACAAAAATTCTGGTCGCACACTGTAAAGGCATCTGCCAATGAATAATAGAAAGGAAAATCTTCCCGTTTACAATATCCAATAGTAAGAGGCATATGTGCATAGGTGGTATTTGGAGACTCTTTTACATTAAGCCATTGGTCATATTTTCCGTCGTTTCTGGCATCTGTCTGATCAGTCCAGTTATGCGGTAAATAGCCCATCCAGGCAACCTTGGTATCTTTTATACTCAAATGAAAAGGAGCATAGGTATCACCATTCCTGTTAGATTGGAGCCAGACTTTATTTTTATTGGGCAGATCAATTGCCCTTGGATCATTAAAACCTCTCACACCTTGCAGCATACCGAATTCATGATCAAAAGAGCGGTTTTCCTGCATTAAGAAAACGACATGTTCAGCATCGTAAAAAGTACTGCCGGCAGCAGGGTCAATTGCCAGTGCCCGTTGAATTACAGGCGGTAATGTATTGATTATAGCAGCACCTCCGGAAAGGAGTGCTGCTTTTTTAATAAAGTCTCTACGTGAATCCATACACAAAATACTACTTTTTAATAGTTACTTCCACCAAAACCGGGAAGTGATCAGATGGGTACTTACCATGATAGGAATCTGTTAAAATACCCCATCTGTCTGCTTTAAAATCTTTGGTTACGAAAACATGATCTATAATTTCAGTTCCTTCCAGGTGTTTACCAAATTCATTAAAAGAAGGATTGTTTACATAAGGATGGGCAACCTGATTATAAGTGTCTTTCAGGTAACCTGATTTAGCCAGTGTTAAGTACCATTCACTATCTTGCCCACCGTTCAGGTCACCTGTAAATACAGCAGGTTCATTCCCGGCTATCTCTTTCATTTTACGGACTATCAGTTTACTGCTTTCTACCCTTGCAATTTTCCCCTGATGATCAAAATGAGCATTGAAATAGAAGAATCTGCGACCGCTTTTTATATCCTGAAGTTCGACCCATGTACAAATTCTGTTGCAGCAGGTGGCATCCCAGCCCAGTCCGGGTTTATCAGGTGTCTCAGATAACCAGAAGTCACCAGCTTTGATCAGTTTGAATTTATCTTTTCTAAAGAAAACAGAAGAATGTTCGCCGCCTTCTTTTCCATCATCACGTCCTTTACCATAATGTGCATATTCTGGTAAAGCAGTATTGATATCCTCTAGCTGGTTCTTAAATCCTTCCTGGATTCCGAATATATCAAATTGATGGAAACGTAATAGATTAGCTACAACCGGTGCTCTCTGTACCCATAAATTTCCAATGTCACCCTGGTTATCATTACGCAGATTATAAGTTCCGATAATAAGATGCTGTGAAAAAAGTTGTGTGTTTAAAAATAAAAGAAAAAGGATTGTAATACTGGTTTTTCCGACTTTGATGTTAATCGTGCTAAATCTGTTCATTGTTTCTGCTTAAAATACGCTGTTAAATAAATATGACGAATATAATGATAATGTGCTAAAGAGATGTAGTAATGCCTTTTAGCAGGATTATATGTTTTTATCTTAATATAAACTTTACACAGAGCGGTTACTTTTACCACACACCGATGATAACGTTTTTATGAAAACATGCTCTCTGTTTATCAAAACGCTGCTATTATATTTCTTGGTTTTCTCTCTGTATGGTTGCAGAAAATCAGAAAATAAACCAGATTATCCTGCCGGTAGTCAGGAAAATATCAACTCCTGGATACTGGATAGTATGAAAGTTTATTATTACTGGAATACAAGTTTGCCGGCAAACCCCAGTCTTGCAGTTGATCCCGTAACTTTTTTTAAAGGAATAAAAAACGGATCAGATCGTTTTTCTGCGCTGGTAAACCCCGACTTTCCTGAAAGTTATCCTCCTTCTCTAGTGCATATATTAGGGTTTGACTGGATTACTTTACAAACCGGAAGTGGAAAGGTACAGACTGTGGTTAGTCTTGTTGTACCAGATTCCAGAGCAGCTGGTAAAGGTCTTGTCAGAGGAGATATGATTAAAACAATTAATGGAACAATACCTACTGCAGATAATATAGCAGTCCTGACTTCAAACAGCATTGCACAGCAAAGTGCTGATCTGGAAATTGAAGGAAAGACAGGTGTTGTCAGAATTTCCAGATTAACTAATTCTGAAGATCCGGTTTATACTTATAAGGTTTTTCAATCTGCTGGAAAAAACTATGCCTATCTATTTTTGAATTCCTTTGAAGATGCTGCTCTGGCTCAAATAAAAAAGGCCTTTACCTATTTCAAAGAACAACATGCGCAGGAACTTATCCTGGATATGCGCTATAATCCGGGGGGGAGTGTACCAGTTGCAGCTGCGTTAGCGACAATGATTGCATCTAATACAACCACAGGAGCATTATTTGTTGAATACCGTGGTAATTCGAAAGCAGGTTCCAGAAAAAGTAGTTTCGGCACAGAAATACAGAGACTCCAGGGAGCTTTGCGTACAGATTTCATAGAGCTTTCCGGTTATCGTCTGGGGCTGAACAGGGTTTTTATTTTAACAGGAACTCATACTGCATCGGCAGCAGAATTACTGATCAATTCTCTCAGACCTTATATAACCGTTATTCAATCCGGACAGCAGACTCTTGGAAAGGATATGGCCAGTTTTGTAATTAAAGATTACAGGAATCCGCAGATTGTACCCAAATGGGAAATCTATCCAATGATTTTTAAGCTATTTAATGCTGCTGGTAAAGGGGATTATAGTAATGGGCTGATGCCTGATCAGCTGGCTGATGAATTGTCCTCGCTTCCGCTGAAGCCTTTTGGTGATCCCGCAGATCCGCTAGTTCAGAGTTGTCTGGAAAGAAGTACTGTTACGACAACAAGCCGGTTGAAAGTTGAATCGGTTGCTGAAAAACCTAGAGTAATCTATGATTCCCGGGTTCCTGTTGATTTGAAATCAAGTCTGACTATTACAAGACCTTATTAATATATATTCATTTAAGTTAACATTTTATTAATCTGTGGTTTATATACTACATCATTTTGAAACTTAGATTTGTACAGTATGACAGTGTTGACAAAAGGTATCATTCAGGATTTCATTAATGGTAATGAATATGCTTTTACCCAGATTTACAGGCTGTATTATAAAGATATAAGATCTTACTGTCTACAGCATACCCGTTCTGCTGAACTGGCTGATGAATTAACCAGTGACGTTTTTTTGCGTCTATGGGAGGCACGTGAAAATCTTGACCCTGAAAGGGAAATCAAACCATATCTTTTTACGATTACAAAAAACGTGACTTTTACCTGGTTAAAGCGTATGCTAACTGATCAGAAGATGAAGAGTGTTTTTCGCAGCCGTTACCTTTCTGCTCAGGAAGAGGCTAGTCAGCATGTGGCAATTACTGCAGCAATGGATCTCGCTTTGCTTCGTAAAATTATGGGCAGGATACCTTCCAAAAGAAGGCAAACTTTTGAATTGTGTAAAATTGATGGGTTCACTTATGCTGAGGCTGCCAATATGCTTTCAGTGAGTAAGGAAACGATCAAAGAACATATGAGTTTAGCTAAGAGAGATCTGAGCAAGCTTGCTGATGCAGCCGATTATCTGTACCTTCTTTTACCCCTTCTTTTTTCTCTGGATAATTATTTTTAATTATCATCCCCCCTAAGTATCCCACCTGATAGTATATAGTAGTATGAAGTCGAGTGAGAAAAAGAATCTATACCGTAGGTTTCTTGAAAAGGAATTGAATGCAGCAGAACTGGATGCATTTTTCCTGCTGGTAGAAAATGGAGAATTTGATAATGACTATCAGAATCTTATGCCTGCAGTAGAAGAACCGGTAATGATCAGCGAATTCGTTAAAGCAGAAAAACCTTTAATAGCAGAAGAACCTGTGATAGTTCCACAGGTTAAAGGAAGATCTGTATTCAAACTTTTTGTAAGACTGGCTGTAGCAGCTTCTTTACTATTGGTGTCTGCAATAGGGTATTTAACTTATCGTAAGACAGAGAATCTGAAGCAGCAATCCATCTATACTACCGTGAGTGTACCTGTCGGGTCAGTGAAGATTATAACACTGGCAGATCATTCCGTTGTTACGCTTAATTCCGGTTCGGTATTCAAATACCCGGCTTCGTTTGCTCCAAACAACCGTAAAGTGTTTCTGGTCAGAGGAAAAGGTTTCTTTGAAATTGCAAAAGATAAGCACAGACCATTTACTGTTTATTCTGCCAGATTATCTACTACAGCTTTAGGTACCTCTTTCACCGTAGAAAATTACAAAGCCTATCAGCTGGAGAAAGTACGTTTATACACTGGTAAAGTTGAAATAGGAAGTAAGGAGAAAGGTTTTGCGCCTTTGAGGCTTATTCCTGGTCAGCAATATAGTCAGATTGGTAATAAAGGGACAAAGGGTGTATTTGCTGCGGCAGGAGAAATCAAATCTTATACAGAAGATGGTACGCTGGAGTTTGATAATACCAGTCTGACAGAAGCTTTAGCCCGTATAGCCTCTTATTACAATATTACCCTGCAATTTGATAAAGAAGACCTGAAAGGTTTTGCAATTAGTGGCAGATTTAGAAATGAACCTGTTAAAGATGTAATCCATACGCTTTTATTTACTCACCATTTAAAGTTTAAAAAAATCCCTGAGGGGTATGTTATTATGAATTGAGCGCTTAATAGACCATGTACGATGTACAAAAAAAAGAGAAGTACCGCTGGCGGCAGTACTTCTCCTGATTACCGGTAAGACCGGCAAAAAACAATGATAAATTACGATTCACAGGCGCAATAAACCATTCCAAAAGTATGATTATATATTTACTGTCCAAAAAAAAATATACAGTATATCCTATTAAACCCTTATTACTCATTAGTTTCCTTGTTATTTTACTATCATTTTATAATACTTCCAAAGCTCAGAACCTTAATGCAACTGTTACCCTGAGTTATAAAAACTGTACTGCTCAGGCTTTATTAAAAGAGCTGGACAAACAATCTTCCTTTACTTTTGTCTTTGATCCTGCTCAGATGGGAGGGATTCAGTTACAGAACATTAGCTATAATCATTTACCCCTTAAACAGGTTCTGGATGATCTTGAAAAAAAGACTAATCTTGACTTTTCTATACTAAACTCAAATATTTCAGTCCGTTTAATTGTAAAGCATCCGGTAAAAAAGCCGGAGCCGGGAAAAATTACCGGCACAGTCAGCGATGAAAAAGGTGAGACTTTTCCAAGTGCCAGTATCAGAGTTGTAGAATTAGGTTCAGGAATGCAAAGTGCAATTGATGGAACTTATACGCTGTCACTTCCTCCGGGAACTTATACGCTGGAGATCAGTTATATTTCTTATCAGACACAAAAAATTACGGGTGTGCAAATAAAAGCCGGGGGAATCACGAAGCTGGATATCGCTATGAAACCTTCGGCTAATGCATTAAAAGAAGTTGTAGTCACTTCGGGTTATCAAAAAGCTTCTGCAGCAGGTTTGTATGCAAAACAGAAAAATGCAGCTGGTATTACCGACGGGATTTCAGCAGCACAGATCTCACGAACTCCTGATAATAATGTCGGGGCCATCCTTAAACGTGTAAGTGGTTTAAATGTAGTAGATAACCGGTATGTTGTGGTACGAGGATTAAGTGATCGGTATAACCAGGCGCAAATTGATGGGGTAACACAGCCAAGTACCGATATGAACCGCCGAAATTTCTCTTTTGATGCAATCCCGGCAGAGATGGTAAGTAACATCGTAGTCAATAAAACTGCTACGCCGGATTTGTCTTCAGAATTTGCCGGAGGACAAGTGATTGTAAATACCTTAGATATTCCTGTACAAAATTTTACACAGTTTCAGATTGGAACAGGTTATAATACCAATACCATTGGTAAAGATTTCAGGCAGGCTGGAAAACGTGGTGGAGCTGAAGTTTTTGGCTTTATGGATAACAGTCACAAATTGCCATTAGGCTTAAGAAGCTGGGATCGTAATGGTTTGCCACCGGATTATATGATTGCTCAAAGTAAAGCTTTTGATCCGGAAGGATTCAGGTTGTATCGTTATGGTTTTGAGCCGAATCAGAATTATCGTTTATCTTTTGGCCGGGTTTATTCATTGAAAGACGGACTGAGTTTTGGATTTGTAGGAGGGGCTACCTTACGTAACAGTCAGGAAATTAATGATTTCATAAGTACCAGAGGGGGATTTACGCCTTCATCAATTGATAGTGTAAATATTCGTCAGAATGGGAAAATCTATAAATACAATTCCACTATAAGTGCCTTATTAAATCTTGGTATTCAAGGTAAAGGATTTAAGCTGGGATTCAGAAATATGTATTCTCATGTATATAACAATGATTTCATTACCTCAGAAAGCAGGGATCCTACAGATGAGCAGAAGACGGGACCAGAATACAGAAGACAGTTCAATATTCAGGATCCAAAGAACACGACAGTTTTGCAGCATAAACTGGAAGGAGAACATACTTTAGGAGAATCGGGGATTAAGCTAACCTGGAACGGCTCTTTTACAAATGTAAGTCAGACTATAGATGACAGACGTAAATTCACAGCGTTTGGGTCTGGTTCAGTAAATGGAGTTCCTTATTTTCAACGTTATCTGGTTGCAAACTCCCAGCAGAACGATGGTAACCCTGATTATCGTTTGTACACAGATACAAGAGAAAAGGACTATAACTGGGGAGTTAATCTAAGCCGGTCTTTTGACTTTATGAATGATAAAAGCTTAGTTAAAGTTGGTTATAGCGGCTTTTATAAAAAAAGAAATCTTTCCAACTATACTATTGAGATCTACAATGCAGTAAATCCAATTCTGTTTGTTGCTCCTTATGAATATAGTCTTGCTCCGGATAAAGTTGGTAGTGGCGCAACTCAGGCCTTTTATAGTGTTCCTGATGATATGGGTGGCCAGTTTACTGGTAAGGCAAATTCTCAGAGTGCCTACGTAATGCTGGATCAGCATCTCTTAAAAAAATTAAGACTGGTTTATGGAGTCAGGTATGATGCTTATAAACTTTCCAATACCCAATTGAAAACGAAGGATGCAGAAACCAATACAGATGATAATAAGAAATTTCTTCCTTCAGTAAATGTAACCTACAGTATCACAGATAATATCAATATCAGAGGGTCGTATGCTACCACTTTAGTCAGACCGGATTTCAGAGAGACTTCTGTTTTTAATTTATACGATCCGATTCTTGATGCCAGGATCAGAGGTTCCAATGTGAAAAGTACACAGATTAATAATACAGATTTAAGACTGGAGTGGTATCCTTCTCCGGGTGAAATTGTTTCTTTATCAGGATTTTATAAACATTTTGATAAGCCAATTGAGCTGGTGTTTATTCAGGATATGGCGGTAGATCAGTATGCATTCCAAAACCAGAAATCTGCTGTTAACTACGGATTGGAAATGGAGGTCAGAAAGTCACTGGGTTTTATTGCAGACAAACAATGGCTGCGTAATCTTTCTGTTTTTGGAAACGGAACTATTATTAAATCCAATGTAGTTGCACTTAGTTATGAAGGAGCCAATAATGAAATTGTTAAAGAAGTTAAATCAAAGAGAGCCCTTTATGGCCAGTCTCCATGGATTGTGAATGTTGGTTTATCTTATACTCAGGATAAATACGGTGTAAACGTAGTTTATAACAAATCAGGATACAGAACCAATACAATACATTTCAGCCCTTTGGAAATTGAGTATGAAATGGGGCGGGATCTAATTGATTTTCAGGTATTCACCAGGCTTTTTAAACAAAGAGGGGAATTGAAACTGAATATTTCCAATCTGCTGAATGCTCAAACCCGTTTTTATAAAAATATCAACGGATATGATGGCGGCGGCGGAGATACACCTTATACTTTAAAGGAAGGACATACAGATAAATATAAAGAAAGTGACGGTGATAAAATCACTTACCAGGTTAAATCAGGTACCAATGTAAGTATGGCATTTACCTATAAATTCTAGAAGAAAAAAATCCAGGACAGACTGGTTATTCGTTGATGTTAAAATATCAACTGTTACTGTATGTAATTTTTGTAAATATCTTTTAGTCAATTAATTATTAATAAAAACTTAACATAAAATAGTACTTATAAAAACACTGAACTGTTAACTTTATTACATAATAAAAAACCATAAACCATTTAAAAAAAACAATGAAAAAATTCACAAAACAAGCGATCGCAATTGTAGCAATTGCCGCATTCGCAGTCGCAGGCTGTAAAAAAAGTAATGATGGAAATTTTGATCGTTCAACTGGCGCTGGCGGGCCTTTTCCTGGAGCGGATTCTGTAATCACCGGTAATATTACCGCAAACAGAACACTAAGTCCTGGAAAAGTTTACAAATTAAATGGTGTAGTTTATGTGACTGGCGGAGCAAAACTTACTATTAAACCAGGTACTATCATCACTACAGGAGAAAAAGTAAATTACAAAGTTGATCCTTCAACTTCAGTAGTTAACTCAATCGCAGGAGTATTGGTAATTACAAGAGGATCTAAAATTGATGCAGTTGGTACTCCATCAAATCCGATCGTATTTACAACTCCAAAAGCTAAAGGTTCACGTGCTGCAGGTGATTTCGGTGGTGTAATTATATTAGGTAATTCAACTACCAACAAACCATCTACAACAGTTATTGAAGGTTTACCAGGTTATGATGCAAATGGTGTTTCATTAGGAGTAGACCTTACTTACGGTGGAAATGTACCTGCTGATAATTCAGGTAAACTTCAGTATGTACGTATTGAGTATGCTGGTTATTTATTAGCTCCAAACAATGAAATCAATGGTTTAACTATGGGTGGAGTTGGTTCAGGAACTACTATCGATCACGTACAGGTATCTTTTGGTGCTGATGATGCATTTGAATTCTTTGGTGGTACAGTTAGTCCAAAATATCTGATCGCTTTAGGTAACGATGATGATGATTTTGATACTGATTTCGGTTATTCAGGAACTATTCAATATGCAATCAGTTTAAAAGATCCACAATCTACTCATAGTACAAGTGGTGGTGTTTCTGATTCAAATGGTATTGAGTCTGATAACGACGGAACTGGTTCAACAGCTTCACCTAGAACAAAACCAACTTATTCAAACTTCACTTTACTTGGATATTCAAGTGCTAACACAGGATTACGTGCTGGTAACCGTTGGAGAAGAAATTCTGATCTTTCAATCACTAATTCAATCATTGCTGGTTACAATACAGGTGCTGAATTCCAAAGCGGAACTGAAACTAATGCAACTGCTGGTGGTTTCACTAATAACATTGTACATTCATACACAACAGTATTCTCTCCTGCAACTGCAGTTTCATTAACTGGAAGCGTAAACTCAACTCTTGCATCTGCAAGTGCTGATGCATTTATCGGTTTAGGTACTGATGGTGAAGCTAACTTAAGTCCTTTCTATACTACAGATTTACGTGCTACTTATTCATTATTGAATTTATATCCACGTGATGCAGCTAGTACTAAAGGTGCTGTATTAGAGTCAAATTACTCAGACTGGAATTCAGGATGGGCTAACTTTGCTCCTCAGGACTAATATTTTAATACTGAGATTATTAAATAAGAAATTTATCATCTATGAAAGAGCAGTGTCCCGTTATTATGGGGACTGCTCTTTCATTATTCCTAAACAATGAGAATAATCTTTTACCTGATTTTATTTACTTCCATAATTTTTAGTCTTTCTTCCTGTTCAAAAGGAGAGGTGATTAAAGATCCTCGGTTTGGCAGTGTGTCTATAACCGATCGTACTAATGCCAATATCAGTGTGATACAGGGTGATAACTATAAATTTCCGTTAAGTGGAAAAGGTAGTGATGCAGATCAGAATATTAGTTTGGTTTCTGGTCAGAATCGTTTCAGATTCTATGAAGAAGATGTATTGCTGCTGGACACTTCTATTTCAGTGGAAGCCTTTGTACTTCATCCATATTTTATGTTCATGTCAAATGCCAATTCTGTCCTGAGAATCGTTGATGCCAAATTGAATAATTTTGACAAGGAGGAAAAACCGGATGCTGGATTTATTAAAATCAGCCTGGCTAATTTTTCTAAGTTTTTACCTGATAAGATAAATGTCTATGTATCTACAACTACTTATATTCCTTATTTAAATCAGCCAATCCAGATAGGTGAATTTCTAAATGCTTCCGGTTCATTTTCCGGGTTTAAAAGACTTTTACTGGGAAAAGATCAGGCTTCCAGACCAGTAAAAGATTTTTTGCTGACGATAAAAGATCGTGCAGATCAAACAGTACTGGCTACCAGTACATTTACCTTACCTGTAGAAACAAAGAATGTTTACCTGCTTTATTTGTCAGGTGATAATCTATCCAGCCTGAAGGTAACTACACTTATGAGCAAATAATGCTCTTCTCAAACAGACTCATTTTAAACTAATATAGATGAAAAAGCTTTTACTATTTTTATTCACCTTGTTTTCCATACAGGTATTCGGACAGGAGCCCAAGCTTGAAATGCTGATATTTCCGAAATACATAGAGGGGCCAACGGGGACATTTGGTGACGTAAGTGGTGGGTTTCCTTATACTTTCAGAGCTAAGATTACAGGGCTAAAGCCAGGTAAGACCTATAGATATGAGAACAAGATTGTCAGTCTTAAAGAATCGAATGTCAGTGCGCCCAGATACATGTATATTCTGCCGCCTGCCAATGTGATTCCGGGTACGCCAAATTATAACGCTGGTGATTATTTTATGCCGCCCATTGCCGGGTCTAATGATACGAATGGCTCTGCTGATCTGGGTAAACTGGAGTCAGATTATGGAGTTTTCACCGCTGGTGCAGATGGTAGTTATACCGGATGGTTTATACAGGAAACAGTGAAGGCTTCTTTTAGAGGGAAGGTGTTTCTCAGGCTATCACTTAATGATCCTGATGCAACAGATCTTACTGCTATTGCCTATACACTTCATTCTCCTGATGATCAGCCTTTAGTGGTGATTGCGGTAAGTAAGAGCCAAAATGTGGCTGGGACTCCAAAATTTGCTACTGCAATCAGAAGTACTGCAGCTACTTCAGGTATAGCTAAAAATATGGTGTTTTTATATGATAATGAAGAGGGAACAGGCCGGCCGGTTGCAGGGACATTTATTGAAGATGATGGTGTTGCCAGTAAACAGATCAGTGGTATATCCGGGCTCTCCGCATTCTATTTTAATAATGTAAACGGAAAATCAGGAACCTGGGGAACTATCATATTAAATTCAGAAGCAAATGGTATCCGCCGCATTGAGCAGCGGAGTCTTGCGGACGGATCAATTGTTGGCTATAATACTTCGCCGGATGGAGTCTGGGCTGATGGTGCAACTCCAGGAGGTACTGTGCCAACTGCTTTAACAAGAGTTGGTGGTAATTCTGCAGGAACTTTGGGTATAGTAATTGATGGAACTAAAGTTACACTCGCACTGCAAAAATCACCTCAAACTCTTACTTTCACCAATACTTTTCCTGCTACATTCAAAGTAGGTGATCCCGATTTTACGCTTACAGCAAACAGTACCGCAGGTTTAACTGCTTTTCAATATTCGGTAGCTCCTGCAGGAATTCTTCAGCTTACAGGCAGTACTGTAAAGATAATAGGAGGTGGAACGGCCGTAATCACAGTAACTGAGCCCGGAAATGCAACCACAGAAGCTGGGATTGCTACAAAAAGTATTACCGTAACCGCAGCTCCACAGACAATTACAGGCTTGCCTTCTACACTTTCATCAGTTTATGGTGATGCCAATATCGTTTTAACAGCTACTGGCGGAGCTAGCGGGAACGCAGTAGTTTATACCTCAGATGATCCGGCAATTGCTGAGATTACTGCAGGTAATCAGATCAATATTAAAAAATCAGGTACTGTAATCATCAGAGCAAATCAGGCAGGAGGGGCAAATTATTCTCCGGCGGCTGAGGTAACCAGCACACTGACAATTACAAAAGCGCAGCTCAATATTACAGCAGAAGATAAAACGAAAACACAGGGCAGTGTGAATCCGGTAGCGACATTTGTTTACGGAACCTTTAAAGGTACTGATGATGCAACTGCTATCACGGGGACCCCGGCATTGACAATCCAGGCTGATGCCGCATCTGTGGCTGGTGTATATGATATTCTGGTAGATGTCTCCGGATTAGCCTCAGACAAATACACTTTTAACCCGATAAATGGAAAATTAACTGTTGTAGCTAAAGCAAACCAGGTTATTACGCTTAATAATCTGCCGGCAACAGCAGCTTATGGTAATCAGCCACTGCTTTTTCAGGCGACAAGTAATACCGCAAACCTGATTACTTTTACCAGCTCTAATCCTGATATTGCCATTGTAGAAAAGGACATAGTAGGAGAGTGGACAGTGAAAATTATTGGCGCAGGTGAAGTTGATCTTACGGCTCAGCAGGCAGAAGATGCTGCTTATGGTCCGGCAACAGTCAGTCAGCATATTAGTATTGCTAAAGTCCCGTTAAAGGTAATCGCAGAAGATAAATCTAAACTAACAGGAGAAAAAGATCCAATATTCACAGCCCGTTATGAAGGTTTTGTGAATGGTGATGATGTCAGCAAATTAACAGGTACACTTGCTTTTACTAAACAGGCTGATGGAACCGGATTCCTGATTGTTCCTGCAGGTTTGAGTTCTGCTAATTACGTGATCACTTTTGTAAATGGAAAACTCACAGAGGGTTCTGTAGCATTTGCACCTATCCGCAAAACCTATGGTGACGCAGCTTTTGATCCTGGTGCAATCAGTTCTGCAGGTAAACCAGTTTATACAGTGGCCAATTCTGCAGTAGCTATAGTTAATCCTGCTGGTTTACTGGAAATAAAAGGAACAGGCTCTACTACTGTAACTGCAACTTTTGCCTCAGGTGCTACCGGAACAACAACATTGAATGTTGACCAGAAGACAGTTGTAATAACTGCTGATCCGCAGACCAGGATATATGCACAGGAAAATCCGCTGTTAACCGTTAATTATAGTGGTCTGGCTTATGGAGAAACAGAAAGTGTTTTAACCGTAAAACCACAGATATCAACCACAGCAACTATCAATTCAGCTGTTGGGACCTATGCAATCAATGCGGGTTCTGCTGTTGCTTCAAACTATAAATTCAGTTATCAGCAAGGTGTATTGACAATAACACGTGCTGCACTAGCTGTCAAAGCTGACGATAAATCTAAAGTATACGGACAGGCAAATCCAGAACTTACCCTTAGCTATACAGGGCTGGCTCCACAGGATAATGTAGCAGGTCTAAACCTTAAAGCAGTAGTGGGTACAATTGCCGTTGCTGGTTCAGGTGTAAATACTTATCCGGTTACTGTTTCGGGTTTAACAGTAACCACAAATTATCAGGTTAGTTATCAGCCAGGTATATTAACCGTTAAACCTGCGCCTTTAAACATCAAAGCTGATAATGCGGAACGCGGAGCCGGGCAGGCCGATCCGGTTTTTACCTTTACTTATACCGGTTTTGTAAATGGAGACAATGCAGCCAGTTTAACCACAGCCCCACTGGCAACTACCACAGCAACTGCAGCCTCAGGAAAAGGAACTTATCCGATTTCGGTAAGTAATGCTGTCGCTGCAAATTACACTATCAGCTATACAGAAGGACAATTACATATCAGGAGTTTACCGGTTATTACCTATGCCAATTTGCCGGCAGTTACTTATGGTGATGCAAATTTTGACCCTGCAGCTTCTTCAGATGCAGGTGTACAGCCGGTTTATTCCTCAGATAATCTAAGTGTCGCTGTGATTGAGAATGGAAGAGTAAAAATTGTAGGGACGGGAACAGCAAATATTACTGCCTCATTTGCAGCAACAGCTGATTTCGTAGCTGCCATAGCAACCAAATCTCTTACCGTTGCCAAAAGAATACTGATTGTCAGAGCAGATAATAAAAGCAGATTATACGGACAGTCGAATCCTGTTTTAACCGCCACTTATGATGGCTTTGTAAACGGAGAAACTTTAGCTACCGCTGTATCCGCTCCGGCTTTATTAACTACGGTTGCCAAACCATTATCCCCTGCAGGTACCTATACGATTTCCGGAAGTGCAGCTTCCGCCTTGAATTATACGATCAGTTACGAAGCAGGAATTTTATCAGTTGGTAAAGCTGTATTGAATGTTACAGCAGACAATAAAACAAGAACGTATGGGACTGATAATCCTGTTTTTACTTTTAAATATAGCGGCTTTGTAAATGCTGAAGGAGAAACGGTTGTCAGTAATTCTCCTGTAGCCTCAACTGTAGCTGTGAAAAGTTCAGCTGCGGGTACTTACCCAATTGTTTTGTCAGGTGCTTCGGCTGATAACTATACCTTTAATTACACCAGCGGTATTTTAACGATCACTTCTACGACCCGTACAATTACCCTGGATGTAATCAGTACAAAATTCGTTGGTGATGCTGACTTTACTCCGGATGCTATCCTGACCAGTGGTGAAACTCCGGTATTTAGTACCTCAGATCCTGCAGTTGCTACTATTATAGATAATAAAGTTCATCTGGTGGGTGCAGGGAATGTAATGATTACAGCTACTGCTCCGGTTAATTCAAACTATGCGACAACCCCGTCCGCCAGTCGTTTGCTGGTCGTGAACAAAGTTGAACAAACTATTACTTTTGAAAATATACCGGTTCTGCAGATTGATGGAACCTATACTTTAAAAGCATCTTCAAGTGCTGGTTTACCGGTAACCTATACTGTCAGCCGCCCAGAACTGGTTTCGCTGACAGGTACCAGTATTAAAGGATTGAGAATTGGGAAAGCACAAATTACGGCTGTTCAGGCCGGAGATAACCGTTATGCAGCTGCCCGGATGGTAGTTCAGGAAGTACAGATCACAGATGCAGCAGGCGAAGCTGTCAAAGTTCATCCTGCTTTATCCATCAATGGAGACGGAGTCAATGAATTTCTTACTATAGACGGTATAAAAGACTATCCTTTAAACAAGGTGACAATTATTAACCGCAATGGTCTTAAAGTATTTGATATAGAAGGTTATGATAATGATCAGCATGTATTTCTTGGTAAATCAAAATCCGGAGAGAATCTGCCGCAGGGTACTTATTTCTGTCTGATTGAGTATCAGTCAGACAGCCATGTAAAGCGTAAAACGGGTTATTTTATCCTTAAATACTAATTCTTAAACTGGCCGGAATTTGCTTCCGGCCTTATCAAAATATAAAACAGCTATATGAAACTCTTTAAACAGGCACTATTAACCATTGCGTTGATCATGATTTTCAGCGTAAGCCAGGCGCAGCAAACTACTTCTTTCACTCAATATCATGATAACCAGATTCCGTTCAATTCTGCCTATTCACTATTAGATAAAGCGGGATCAGTTAATTTGAACAGCAGAAGACAATGGGCGGGAATAGAAGGTGCTCCTTATACTTTTCAACTGAATGGAAGTTTGCCTATCGAAAAGATAAATGGTGCGGCAGGTTTGTCACTGACCTATGATAAGTTTAATATTGAAAAATTAACAGAAGTATCTGCCTTTTTTGCCAAAGCAGTTCAGCTTTCAGATCAGAATTTCTTTTCAGCCTCGCTGAGTGCGGGTTTTAGAAATTACATTGCAAGTTATTCAGAGGTAGACCCTAATGATATAAGTTTCCGTACGGATATCAGGGAAACTGTTGGGACAGTAGGGCTGGGGGTTATGTTATACAGCCCTGAAAAATACTATATAGGTGCTTCATTGCCGAGGTTGAGTTTCCGGAGTCTGGGAACGGCATCTGCTGATGAAAAAAGAAATTATAGCAATACCTATTATTTTAGCGGTGCCTATCTTTTTACTTTGAATGAAGATGTGAAGTTAAAACCAGCCACCATGGTTGCATACAGCAGGACTTATGATACACAAGCGGATATCTCGGCTACAGTATATCTGAAGGATAAATTCGGTTTTGGCGTAAATTATAAGACTACAGACGAAGTTGCTGGTGTCGTTTCGGTCATCTTTAACAATAGCCTCAAATTCGGGTATAGTTATCAAACTGGTTTTGGTAATGCCAATATCGGCAGAATCAGTAAAGGATCTCACGAAATCTCTGTGGGAATCCGCTTTGGTAAAAAGCCGTTACAACCAAAGCTGCTGTAAAATCGTCTGAATTATAAAAAAAATATTATTGTATAGCCAGCAGAAATGCTCGCTATACAATATTTCCGCTGGCGTGGTGCTAATTTAACTCCTGTTTATATCAATCTGCCAACGCAGTCCGGCTATTGCCCCCAAACTTTGTGAATTCAATTTATATCCGGCTAAACTCGCAAAATTTAATTCTGTGTTAATTTAGCTAAAACGTTTTTCTGTTTCCTAAAGATAATAAATGATTATTTCTTTAAACTGAATCTTGTCTATTTTAAATAATAAAGATTAGAATATTTTTATTTTATTTTAATTACTTGTAAAACTTATTAAAACATTTTAGTAAGTTTACTAAGTAATCAAATATATAATGGAAGTAACGGAGAAGCTAGTCAAAAGCACTGAGTTGAAAAGTGAGATTTTAAAACAATTGTATCTTGAAAAGTCGCTTTCATGTGCTGAAATGAGTGTGTTGTTTAATAAAAGCATACCAATCATAACTAAAACAATAAATGAATTAATTAAAGAAGGATTTGTTATCGAGGTGGGGTACGCGCCTTCCAGTGGTGGCCGCAGACCGCTCATGTATGCGGTTAAACCAGATGCTATGTATATCATGGCGATTGCAATGGATCAGCTTGCCACCCGGATTGCTGTTGTTGATCTGAATAATAAACCCGTAGCAGGGATTGAAACTGTAGAGATGGTTCTAAATAATAACTCAGTTGCGCTCTCCCAGCTGATCAGTTATATAGAAAGTCACATTCTGAAATCAGGCATTAATAAAGATAGTATCCTTGGAATAGGGATAGGCATGCCGGGTTTTGTCAGTGTAAAAGATGGGAAGAACTATTCCTATCTGGATGCAAATGGTGAAAAATTAACAGATTATATCGCTAATGCGACTGGTTTACCTACCTATATAGATAATGACTCCAGTGTCATTGCACTGGCCGAACAACGATTTGGAGTGGCCAAATCTCTTAAAGAGGTAATGGTAATTAATCTGGGCTGGGGAATCGGTCTTGGAATGATCGTTAACGGGGATATTTTCAGGGGTTACAGTGGTTTTGCAGGAGAATTTAGCCATATCCCCCTGTTTGAAGACGGAGAATTATGTATTTGTGGTAAGCAAGGTTGTCTCGAGGCAGAAGCTTCAATGCTTGTGGTTGTTAAAAAAGCTATTGAAGGTATTAAACAAGGCAGATTATCCACTTTACACTCTTTTATTGATGACCCTTTGAAATTAATGAGTGATGCAATTTTCGAAGCCGCTAATCATGGCGATCAGTTTGTGATTGAATTACTCTCAGACGCTGGTTATAAGATTGGAAAAGCACTTTCTATTCTCATTCATATTATGAATCCGCAAACCATTGTATTAAGTGGGAGAGGAGCAAAAGCCAGTAAAATCATGATGGCTCCAATGCAGCAGGCGCTGAATAAATACTGTATTCCAAGATTGGCCGCCAATACCGAATTACTGATTTCAAGTCTTGGTTTTGACGGTGAGATTATCGGTGCAGCAGCCCTGGTTATGGAGAATTTTGAAAATGAACAATTAGCGATAAACACTAAACGAATAGATATGGAGAGACTTCAGAAAAACTAAAATAAGCAAACAATATTTCAACTAAAATTTAAAAAAACCAAACATGAAAAAATTATTACTATTTACATTATTAATGCCGGGCCTGGCAATGGGAGCAAATCTCACCAACGCAGGCAATCCGGCATTAATTAGCTGGCCTATGCATAATGCAGGTTCTTTAAATGCATTAAAAGTTGCAGCGGTCATTAAAGGAACGGTAAAAGATGCAGGTGGATTACCATTAGTTGGTGTGAGTATACAGGTTAAAGGATCAAAAGCCAGTACACAAACAGATTCCAATGGTAATTTTGCTATACAAGCCAATATTGGCGATGTCCTGATCTTCTCTTATATCGGTTTTGCCCGTCAGGAAGCAAATGTTACCGCATCGGTAGTGAATATTACCCTGCTTGAAGATTCCAAACAACTTGGGGAAGTTGTGGTAACGGCACTGGGTATTAAAAAATCAGAAAAAACCATTACTTATTCTACCCAGCAGGTAAATGGTTCAGAGCTGACCAGAGTGAAAAGTGACAACCTGATGAATTCCCTGAACGGTAAGGTATCAGGTGTAACGATCTCTCCAAGTGCATCGGGAGTAGGAGGTTCAGCTAAAGTTATCTTAAGGGGTAACAAATCAGCTGGTGGAAACAATCAGCCATTATATGTAATCGACGGAGTTCCGATTTCTAATGGTTCGAATGCTAACGGACAACCAAACAACACTTTTGGAAGTAACGTTGGACAAGGTAACAGTGGTAATACTGCAGTAAGTGCAAGTCAGGATGGTGGTGATGGTATATCCAACCTGAATCCTGAAGATATTGAGAGTCTTACTGTTTTAAAAGGTGCATCGGCTTCTGCCTTATATGGTAGCCAGGCACAAAACGGGGTGATCCTGATTACCACTAAAAAAGGAAAAGCAGGAAAAACTGTAATCAGTTTTTCATCTTCACTTAATATCGACAAGGTTGCCTATAAACCTAAGTTTCAAAATAGTTATGGCCAGACAACCGGCGGAGCTGATAGCTGGGGAGATAAAATACCTTCTGCACAGGATAATGTAAGCTCATTCTTCCAGACAGGTACAAACTTAACTAACTCCATCAGTCTTTCGGGTGGAAATGAAGTTGCGCAATCGTATTTCTCTTATGCAAATACTGCTGCCAGAGGAACCGAGCCAACCAATAAATTGTCCCGTCATAACATCAACTTCCGTGAAACAGCCCGTTTCCTGGATAATAAATTAACTGTAGACGGAAACTTTAACTATATCATTCAAAAAGTAAACAACAGTCCCGGTCTTGGTTTCTACCTGAATCCTTTAACTGGTCTGTACCTGTTCCCAAGAGGAAGAGATATTGCTCCTTACAGGAATCAGTTTGAATTGCCTGGGGTTATAGAAGGTGTTCCGGTACCTAAACAAAACTGGCCTTTTAATGAAGATGTGCAACAGAATCCATGGTGGATACTTAACAGAAATCTGAATGAATCCAAGCGTAACCGTATGCTCATCAACGCAAGTGTTAAATATGATTTTACTAGCTGGTTAAGTCTGCAGGCACGCGGAAACATAGATCGTTTCACTGATGTTTATGAACAGAATCTATATGCAAGTACCAACGCTGTTTTAGCAAAGGAAAGAGGACAGTTGTTATTAAGTAACCAGACTACTGAACAAAAATATGCAGATTTACTGCTGACCTTCTCCGTACCCAGTAAATCGGATTTCAAAGTTGATGGAGTATTGGGTACCAGTATAACTGATAACAATACTTTTGGTACCGTTATAGGTCCGAATGCAGATAATACTTATATCGGTACAGGTTTAACTGTACCTAATGTGTTTCTTCCGGAGAATATTGTTACTGCCCCGGGTGGTCCTCCAATTACAACTTTACCATTTAATCGTAACCAGATACAGTCAATATTTGCCAACGCAAACATTGGTTACAAAAACTGGGCATTTTTAACACTTACTGCAAGAAATGACTGGTCGTCAAATCTGGCATTTACACCTAATAACTCTTATTTTTATCCTTCAGCAGGTTTGTCTTTCATTCTGAACCAGGCGCTGAGTTTACCTGAGGTTATTTCTTATGCAAAGTTAAGAGGTACTTATGCTCAGGTTGGTAATACAGTACCAAATTATGTAACCAATCCTTATACGCATTTTAATGCGGGTGGTGGTGTTCGTTTAAATGCTGTTGCTCCTTTCCCTGAATTAAAGCCGGAAAAAACGAATTCTTTTGAGCTGGGAACAGACCTTCGTTTCTTTAAAGACAGGTTGAACTTAAGTTTTACCTATTATAAGTCTAATACTAAAAACCAGTATATTCAGGTTATTCCTTCCTTCACAACTACATTCTCACAAGGATATGTTAATGCCGGAAATATTCAGAACTCAGGTTTTGAGTTTATGTTAGGATACGATGTGATCAAAAACACAGACCTGACCTGGAATTCTTCATTCAACGGATCTGCCAATAAAAACAAAGTAATTGATGTGGATTCAAAAGATGGCATCAATGCATTTATATTAACACCTAACCGTAATAACACCTACCAGTCTGAGTTAAGAACAGGCGGTTCGTTCGGTGATATCTTTGGGGTTACTTTCAAACGTGACGATCAGGGGCGTATTATGATTGGCGCAGATGGTAAACCACTGGTTAATGCTGGTTATAATTATATTGGAAATCCAAATCCTAAATTCCAGCTGGGATGGAGCAACAGTTTTGATTACAAACGTTTCAGATTTAGCTTCCTGGTAGACGGAAAATTCGGAGGTCAGGTATTATCGCTTACAGAAGCTGTATTTGATAAATATGGTGTTTCACAAATATCAGGTGATGCAAGAAACCAGGGTGGTGTAAATATCAATGGCGTAGATGCCGTGACTGGTAAACCAATTACAAGCGTTGATGCCAAAACGTGGTATACTTCTGTTGGTGGTCGTGATGGTATTACAGAGAATTATATTTATAGCGCGACCGTTGTCCGTTTACGTGAGGCCTCTTTGGGTTATACTATTCCATTTACCAAAGGAGCAATTAAGAGTATGAGATTCTCTGTTGTAGGCAGAAACCTGTTGTATTTCTATAAAAAAGCTCCTTTTGATCCGGAAATTACTATGTCTACAGGTAATGGATTATCTGGTGTAGATGTATTTAGCCAGCCTGCTAACCGTAGTTTCGGTTTCAACCTGAATCTTACACTGTAAAATGTTCACCATTAAAATTAAAAAGATGAAAACTCAATATATGATACGCAATGGTTATAAGTATGCACTCTCTGCTATTCTTGCGGTGGCTGCACTTACATTTTCCGGTTGCAAAAAAGATTTTGAAAAATACAATACTGATAATACGGGTATAGGGAATGGAAAATTCCAGGTAGGTCTGATCTATCCTGGTATTCAGGCTGCTATTTTTGGCGGAGAAGGTGATTATCAATTAAACCAGAACTTAAATGCTGATTGTTATTCAGGATATATGATGTCTCCAAATCCATTCAGAGGGAATATCAATAACCTGAATTACAGTTTGGTGGATGGATGGAATCAGAATATTTTTGTGACTTCCTATACCAACTCATTTTTTGCAATCAATGCAATTGCGAAAGCAGGAACAAGAACTTCACAGCCGGATTTTTGGGGAGTAGCTCTAATTCTTAAAGTGGAAACAATGAACAGAGTGACTGATAAATTCGGTCCTGTTGCTTATAGTGCTGCCGGGCAGACTTTAATGGGTACTCCTTACGATTCACAGCAAAATATTTACAAGCAATTTTTCCTTGAGCTTGATACTGCAGTGACCAATCTGAATACTTTTATTAAAGCTAATCCGGGCAAAACACCATTTTCTCAATATGATCTGGTTTACGGTGGTGATTATACCAAATGGCTTAAGCTGGCAAACTCACTGCGTTTACGTCTGGCCATGCATATTGTTAAAGCAGATGCTGCTACAGCACAGGCACAGGCTCAAAAAGCTTTGGATCCGGCTAATGGAGGTGTATTGTCTGTAAATGCAGACAATGCAGGTATTTCTGGTGGCGGAACACATAATCCATTAGAAGTCATCACAACAAGCTGGACTGATATTGCTCTGGGAGCACCTATAGAATCTTATCTTGTCGGATATAAGGATCCCCGTTTAGCTATTTATGCTACACCGGCTACAGACCCCCGTTTTGCTGGTCAGTATAAAGGTATCCGTATAGGTTCGCTTGTAACTGCTAAACCAGGTTATAATGGCTACTCTGTATTGAATAGCAAGACTATTGTAAAAAGCAATTCACCAATGATGATGATGACTGCTGCGGAAGTATGGTTCCTTAAAGCAGAAGCAGCATTACGTGGCTGGACCGGCGCCGGTGATGCACAAACTAATTACACCACCGGTATTCAGACTTCTATGGATCAGTGGGGGGTATCTGGCAGTACTTACATCAATGATGGTACAAGTTTGCCAATTGCTTATGTTGATCCTTCCAATGCAGCTAACAATTCTCCTGCAGTTTCTACCATCACTATTAAATGGGATGGAGGGGCTTCAAATGAGCAGAAATTAGAGCGTATCATCACGCAGAAATGGATTGCAATGTTCCCTGAAGGTCAGGAAGCCTGGACAGAATATCGTCGTACAGGTTTCCCTAAATTATTCCCTGTGGTAACTAATAACAGTAATGGAACTATTGATTCACAAATCCAGATCCGCAGACTGGCATTCCCTCAGAATGAATATTCTACCAACGGAGCTGAAATTGCAAAAGCTGTTCAGTTATTGAATGGCCCGGATAATGGCGGTACCAGATTATGGTGGGATGTAAATAAACCAAATTTCTAAAAGCCTTTTTTAAGTTAACCCGCTTCTCAAAACGAACGTCTTAAGCATTTGCTTAAGGCGTTTTTTTTAGCTGATTTAAACACACTTCTGGTCCTTGTGAATTTTGATAATTATTGCTTTTTTGTGTGTTTTTAACACTATAGCCAAATAATATTGGTTTACGAAGGATGTTTTTTTGAATAAATCTATAAGTGATTGAAAACAAAACCAATACAACAAAACATAATTTTGTTATATTAGACCAGTCAAATAACAATTTCGAGTCATTTAAATGATATTATTCAATAATCATGGAAAACAAAACGACAGAAAAATCGGTGAGTAAACTGGAAAAAGAACCTCAGGTAGTGAAAGCTATAGTGGATATTCTTTCCAAAGACCTGGAAGCTATAAAGGAGCTTTTAAACCGGAAAAATTTAACAGACAAAGGTTAAGAGAAAATCTTCTTAAAAGACTCCGAATCTCAGATCCTGTTTAAATCTGTAAAACAGGATCCGGATTCTGTTTTTTAACTTAATCTGTTATTTGTTTTAGAATTTGCCTGATTACCAATCCATTTATATTTATTCTGTTTTCCGTCTGCAGATTTAATTTTAATGATTCTGCTGCTTCTGGGACCCCGTTCCAATATACCTGCAATACGGGCGGGAGTAATTTCCAGCTTATATTCCTGCTTATACTTTTCAGCGATCTGTTTACTCGTTCTGGCTTCGTTCAGGAAACCTGATTGCAGTAAATCATCCATGTATTTGACATAATTAGGCATCTTGTCTTTTAAACAGGCCGGGTCTATATTCTTTGACGTTATATACCGTCTGATATTTTCCCTTAAAACATTTTTAGGTGGAATCGGGAAATCAGGATCTGACAGCTGATAATGTTTAACCCCGAAGGTATTACTCAGTGTCTGCTGTGCCAATATTCCTATATTAACATCCCCCTTTTCAATGGAAGCAATATAAGATTGATACAATTGTGCAAAAGTTGCCAATGCCTCCTGCGATATATTTGCTTCTTTTCTAAAGGTTCTTACCCTGTTGCCGTATTCTTTTAATGCGCTTTTATCGTTTTCTGCCACGGGTGCAAGGTGATAATTATTAATTGTCTTCAATCATATGCAATGTTATTTTTATGTAAAATAAATGTTTACAGTAATTAATAATTATTCTTATAACATATTTTGTTGTGTAAATGTAAACATATTATAAATATATTATCGTGATTATCAGTATGATAAGAGCTTCGCTAGTACATACAGTAAAAATCGGGTCTACATCTATATATGTAAATATGATTTTATACTTAGGAGATTAATCGGTTTTTTATAACTGTCTATTAAATAAAGCATGCGGAATCTGCGTAATTATATAACCATATGCGAGAATTAATTGTCCATTCTAATCAATTTATCAAAGAGCCCCCGGATTAGCATGGGGGAAAAGGATCAGCAGGGCCAAATCAGATAGGTTAATACTCATGGCGCCTGCTGTTCCACAATAGCAGAATTAATCCAGGGTATAGGCTGTCTGGTATTTAATTTCGGTCATTACAAAGGAGCTCTGAACATGAGCTATATTTTCGATAGTAGCGAGTTTGTTGGAAAGAAAGTTCTGATAACTGTTCATATCCTTAACCACAACCTTTAAAAGGTAGTCAAAATTTCCTGCCACATGGAAACATTCCATGACTTCGGGTATTTTAGCAATAGCTTTTTCAAATACGTTAATCAGTGGTTTGGAGTGTAGCTGCAAAGAAACATTGATAAAGGCAACAATTGTCTTTCCTATTTTATCCCGATCTAATAAGGCTACATAATCTTTAACAACTCCTGATTGTTCAATTTTTTTTAGCCGCTCATAAGTGGGGGTCACTGTCAGACCTATTTTGCCGGCTATCTGTTTGGTATTAAGCCGGGCATCAGCCTGTAAAACCTTTAAAATCTTCTTATCAATAGGGTCAAACGCCTCCATAGTAGTTTTTTTATACTGTATTAATTAAATCGTACCTCCAGAAAGGTTTATAAAGACTGCGAATATCGATATAATAGTGTTTGTTTTCTTATTTAAGCCAAATAATAGTTTTAAAGAATCAGGATTGCTTATTTTACATATCATTTAAACTCATAGCAATTGTAAAATGGAACTGAATAACCTGTCCGCAGAAAATGCAGCGAAACTAAAAGACCTGATGGAAAGATTAATAGCTGATTCGGCCTTAATGCTTGGATATCCCGTATCAAAAGATTTTGATTATGCTGAACTGGCCGGGTTTCTTAATTTTCCTATTAATAACCTTGGAGACCCGTTTGTTGCATCAACTTATAATATTGGTACAAGAGAAATGGAAAGAGAAGTGCTGGAGTTTTTTGCAGAGTTGTTCAGGGCACCTCAAAATAACTGGTGGGGTTATGTAACCAATGGAGGTTCGGAAGGTAATCTTTACGGATTGTATCTTGCCAGGGAAATTCACCCAAAGGGAATGGTCTACTTTTCGCAGGCTACACATTACAGTGTGCAGAAAAACCTGCATTTGCTGAATATGCCTAATATAGTGATCCGTACCCAGGCTAGCGGGGAGATTGATTATGAAGATCTGCGGGATACTATAAAAATGAACAGACACATGCCTGTTATTATTTTTGCCAATATTGGTACTACAATGACTGAAGCACGTGATGATGTCAGCAAGATTAAGCAGATTTTACAGGAGCTGGCTATCCAGCATTATTATATTCACGCTGATGGTGCACTGTCGGGTAGTTACAGTGCATTTATAGAACCCCGCCCCGCATTCGATTTTGCAGATGGCGCAGACAGTATAGCAATCAGCGGACACAAATTTATAGGTTCACCTATTCCCTGCGGAGTAGTTGTAGTTAAAAAGAACAATCGTGACCGTATTGCCCGTTCGGTTTCCTATACCGGGAGTATGGATACTACAATAACCGGTTCCAGGAATGGACATACACCGTTGTTTTTATGGTATATGATTAAAAGTCTTGGATTGGAAGGATTTAAGAAAAGAGCTTTGCATAGTCTGGAGATTGCAGCTTATGCAGAAATGAGGTTGAAGGAAATAGGAGTCAATGCCTGGAGAAATCCGGATTCAATTACAGTTAATTTACCTGAGCCCGCGCCACAGGTCAGAGTGAAATGGCAGCTGGCATTAGAAAATGGCTGGTGTCATATTATCTGTATGCCTAATGTAACCAAACATCAGATTGATCAGTTAGTAGGTGAAATAGCAGAAGCTAATGTAATGTTATCTGTTTCTTAATTCTGAACAGGATATCATTTAAATCAAAAGGCTTACTGATAAAGTCGTTGGCGCTGCACTGCTGAAAAATAGTATCAGCCGAAGCATGAGCTGACATTACAATTATCGGTATGTCTTTTGTTTTCTGACCAGTCCTGATTTCTTGACATAATTCCAGCCCATTGCCATCAGGGAGCATTACATCCAGTAAATACAAATCGGGAATACTTTCTGTCATTCCAGCGTGGAATGAAGAAATATCAGGGAAAAGTTTTACTTTATAACCTTCGTCCTCCAGAATGAATTCTATAATCTGTCTTATATCCTGATCATCTTCAACAACATGTATTTGCTTCATCATCTTTCAATAGGTTTCTAATAGAAATAAGCCTGTTTTTAGATTAAATACTGATCGCAGGCTGATAGCTTATACTATTGAGAGCATAGATGACAAACCCTGTACCAAATAAATGGTTTTCCCAGTTAAAAGACATTTTTATCTTCATTTAATTGTTATCTTTTTTTTAAGCGGGGTTATAAGCAGACATTAGGGTGCACTGATAGAAAGGCTGAATGGTCTGATTTAAGATAAAGGGGGTTGAACTTCCCGGTAAAACCCCCTGAATGAGAACCGGCATCCACCGGTATGGAATAAATTATCTGTCCAAAGTTAAAATTACCTGTAATTGTAAAAAATGATATAAATCACATATTGATTTTAATCGCATCTGTGTGGCTTTTTCTTAACTTTGTCTTACTGGCGATGGAGGAGACTCTGGTCTTCAGACAAAACCAAAACAATGAAGATAACAACCATTTTAAGTTCCTGCTTCCTGATTCTAACCTGCAGTCTGATGAATGTCAATGCACAATCCGCAAAGGAATTATCAGAACTTCCATTACATGTACATCATGTTCGCTCTGGAAAACCCATGCTGGTTTTTCTAACCGGCGATGGAGGCTGGAACAAATTTTCAGAATCAACAGTAAAAGAACTGGTTAAAAACGGGTATGCCACTATTGCATTAGATACCCGTAAATATTTCTGGAACCAGAAAACCCCGGATCAGTTTGCAAAAGACATGCAGTTGATTTTGTCTTCCTATCTGAAAACATGGAATAAGGAGTCTTTTTCTATGATTGGTTATTCCTTTGGGGCTGATGTTGCCGCATTTGTACCATCCCGTTTACCAGATCAGCTGGCTGAAAAACAAAATTCACTGGTATTGCTCTCACCAGGCTTTTCTACCGGTTACGTAGTGAAACTGAAAAACCTGCTGAATTTCGGTTCTACCGATAAAGAAAAATACAAAGTGAATCCAGAGTTGCAGAAATCTGTAATTCCGGTCTGGTGTATTTTCGGGAAGGATGAAGAAAGTGAATTTTATAAAGCTATTAAAGCAACTGATAAGATACATAAAGTTATCATTCCGGGCTCTCACCGTTTCGACGACGATATTCCTCAGGTAACCAGAGCGATTATAAAGGGGTTGTAAAAAGAAACGGGGATAAGTCTCCGACTCATCCCCGCTATCTAAATTAACGCTCTCATATATACAGACGCTCATATTTAAGCTTTATTGTATGAGCACTATATTTTTTTTTAAACAGATGCAGAATTTATCAAATTATAGTGTTAGCATAGAAAAAATTAATCTTAAAATCAGTTGAAATGAAATTACATAACCGGATATTATTATTACTAACCATGTGTCTGTTTGCGCATACCGTTGTTAAAGGACAAACTGTAACACAGACAGCACCACTCAATACCCTGCAGCTTAGCAGAATGAAAATAGACTCGCTGGATAAAAAAATAATGGAAGTGATTGGGGAAAGGGAAAGAGTAGTCCGGGAAATCGGTCTGTATAAAGCCAAGAATAATATTCCCTCTTTACAGGCAGACCGTTTTAAGCAGGTATTGGAAAAAAGTATAGCTGCAGGTCAGAAAGAGGGGCTTTCAGCTACTTTTGTCACGGAGATGATGAATGCCATTCACAGAGAAAGTCTGAGAATAGAAGAAGAGATTAAAGCGGCTAATTAAACTGTCCTTTAAAAATCATCTGATAATTTGTTTAGTTTTGAGGCCAATTTTATCCTACCGGTTCTATGGCAAATAATGTAAATATCACTTCCAGCGGCATACAAAAGGTTTTGCGGAATTATAATGAAAAGCAGGCGCTTGCTGAGTATATCTGGAATGGTTTCGACGCAAAGGCTGATACTGTAGAAATCAACTACACAGCTAATGAATTGGGGTTCATGGATAGTCTTGAAATCTATGACAATGGTTACGGGATAAACTTCAAAAACCTGAAAGTTAAATTTGACCCGTTTTACGAGTCAGAAAAAGCCTTGCAGTTAGCCGTTAACCGCAACAGATCTGTGATGCATGGTAAAAATGGAGTTGGAAGATTAACTTTCTTCAAATTTGCTAATGATGCAGAGTGGCAGACTACTTTTTTGCATAATAATGAACTTAAAAGCGGGAGAATCAGGATTGGGGTATCTGCACTGAATAATTATCAGGCGGGTTTACTGGATATGCCTTTGAGTGATAAACAGGGAACAAGAGTCTTGTTTTCGAATATTAAGATCCTTGCAGAAAATATGGAACAGGAGATTATTCCTTTTCTAAGGGCAGAGTTTTGCTGGTTTCTGGAGCTGAATAAAAAGAAGAACTATACAATTATAGTAAATGGTATTCCGCTGGATTATAGTGGTAACATCCAGTATTATGAAGAAGATATTCTGTTGAAAGATGAAGGTAGTCAGACCGTATTTAAACTAAAGTTTGTGCAATGGAAAGAATCTTTGCATAAAGAACTCTCCAAAGTATATTATATCAATGAAATGGGCGAGGAGATGTTTAAAGAATATACCACGCTGAATAAAAAAGCTGACGAATATTTTCACAGTGTTTATATAGAAAGTGAATTTTTCACGGACTTTGACTTCAGCGGAACAGAGTTCGATACGCAGGTCAAATTATATAACCGCTCAAAATCTTCCGCAGAATATAAGTTCCTGAGTAAAAAAGTGAATGAGCTGCTTCGTTCCAAAAGAAAACTTTTTCTGAAAGAGTATTCTGGTAAGTTGCTGCAGCGTTTTGAGAATGAAGGTGTAATTTCTCTGAGTGACAGGGAACCCCTGAACCCTGAAAGAAAAAAAATATTGCTTGGTACTTTGAAGGCCATCTATGAAATCCAGCCGAAGTTATTTAGTAATCTGAGTATAGATCAGAAAAAAACATTGATTGCCCTGATTGATGCCTTGCTGGTTTCCGATCAGCGGGCCAGTCTGCTCCACCTGCTGGAAAATATTGTTGATCTGGAAGAAGAAGAGAGAGCAGAGCTTACTGCTTTACTGGCTTTCTGATCTCTTTTTTATCAAGAATAGTAATGGTGAAAGCCTCCTTTTTTAAAGGACGGTCATTTTTATCAGTAGCTACGGCATTGATGGCTTCAGCAACTGCCAGCCCTTCAATAATCTCTCCGAATACAGTATAATCATTATCAAGACGTGGTATTCCCCCTATCTTTTTATACACTTCGCGCTGGGATGCAGAAAACTTAATTCCTTTTTTTACTTCCAGGGCATCCAGTTCTGCATCAGTCTGAATTTTACCCTGTACCAGATAAATCTGATCCAGAAAAGAACTTTTTTCAGGATTATCATCTCTTCCGGCACCTAAGGCTCCCTTTTTATGGAAAAGCTCAGTTCTTATTTCAGCAGCCAGACGTTCGGCAGGAACATTTGGGTTTAACTTTTCTCTTTTTAATATGGTCTCATCCAGTTCACCTCCCTGGCTGACAAAATCTTTAATTACCCGGTTGAATTCCTGATCTCTAAACAGACCTTTTTTTACCAGACGGACAAAATTATCCCGGTGATGAGGAGTCTCGTCATAAAGCTTAATCAGGATATTACCTTTTGAAGTCGATAAACGCACAAAGGTAGTCTGGGCTTTAATGGAGCCAGACAGGAAAAACAGCGAAATAGTCAACAGGGATAATAATCTCATACAGGGAATAATTTAATAAATTTGACAGATAAACTGAGTTAAAGCTGTTAAGTGAATTGAAGTGTCCGTTTAACATATAAATGTATAACGAGCATTATCATTCCAATCATAATAGAAACATCAGCAAGATTGAATATACCTGTTTTCAGGAAATAAAAGTCTATATGCAGGAAATCTGTTACTGAACCATAAAGTAACCGGTCATATAAATTACCCAGACCTCCGCCAATTACAAAACAAATTCCCAGGACTAATAAGGTGTTAAGCTGGCTGTTTTTTAGCAGATAATAGATCCCATAACAAAGAGCCAGCAGTGGAATTAAAGACAGAAAGATGAACTTTACAGAATCAGTCATGGAATCTCCTGTACTTAAAAAAGCGCCTGAATTTTCAACTTTGGTCAATATAAAATGATTACCGATAACATTGATAGTTTCATGATAAGCTATGTTTTTACGGGCGACATCTTTTGAAAGCTGATCACATCCTGCATTGGCCAGTACCAGTAATAAAATGGATACGTTTCTTAAAATAGGTTTCATTTGAAATGAGGGTTTCTGCCATAAACATAACCTGTTTTTTTGTAATCTCAAATTATTAACCACCGGTATCACATTTTGTGATATTGTAACAATAAAAGCGGCTGGTTATCTAATCCTAAAATGAGATATGTGGTTTAAAAAGAAAAAGCTAAAACCTGGCGAAAAGAAATCCAAAGCCCGTGAATGGACTGATGCAGTTATATTCGCAGTAATTGCAGCAACTATAATCCGGGTGTTTTTTATTGAGGCCTATGTAATTCCTTCAGGTTCTATGGAGAAGTCACTGCTGATCGGAGATTATCTGTTTGTCAGTAAAGTCAATTATGGCGCACGTATCCCAATGACACCGGTAGCTTTTCCTTTTGCGCACCATACTATGCCTCTGATCGGAACAAAAGCATATTGGGATGGCGTAGAATGGAAATACAGAAGGTTACCAGGTCTGGGTGCTATCCAAAGAAACGATGTTGTTGTTTTTAACTATCCGCAGGGTGATACTTGTGCGCTGGAAAATCAGGATGCAGATTATTATGAACTGCTCAGACATTCCGGGCGTGCTGCTGTATATGCTCAATATACCATTGTTTCAAGACCTGTAGATAAAAGAGAGAACTTTATCAAACGTTGTATGGCCACAGGCGGTGATGTCATGGCCATTAAACAAGGACTGGTCTATGTGAATGGCAAAGCGGTTCCTTTGGAAAATACAGGACAGACAGATTATATCGTTACCCTGAAAAGTGCAGCTGTAAATTTTGAGGTATTTGAAGATCTGGGCTTTGTAATTAACAAAGATATTGCTGCAATTTCGGTAAATACTTATCAGTTTACCGGATCACCAGAACAGATGAACAAGGTGAAAGCACTGGACTTTGTTAGCCAGGTAAAAGAGATATATGCCCCGGCGGGGGAGAGAGACCCGGATATTTATCCCTATGATCCTAACCGGAAGTGGAATATAGACAATATGGGGCCTTTTGTCGTGCCAAAAAAAGGCTGGACAGTCAAACTGGATAGTGTTTCTATGCCTCTTTATGAACGTGCTATCCGTATCTATGAAGGAAATAGTTTAGAAAAGAAAGGATCAGTATGGCTGCTCAATGGTAAACCGGCAAGCAGTTATACCTTTAAGATGAATTATTACTGGATGATGGGAGATAACAGGCATCGGTCATCAGACTCGCGGTACTGGGGACCTGTTCCTGAAGATCATATTGTAGGAAAAGCATTGTTTGTCTGGATGAGCCATGATACCGCAGGATCATTCTTTAATCAAATCAGATGGAACCGGATTTTTAAGATTATCCGTTAGCCAAAAACAGAAGAGCGATGTATTTGTTATGACCCATAACATTGTCTGAAGACTAAAATTCATAGCTCATGGAAAAAAAGAAAGAGTCTTTTTTTGAAAAACTCGCCACAAAAATTACATGCTGGACAGGTAGTTCAGCAGCGTTTGGTATTGCTTTGACTGTAGTTGTGGTTTGGGGAATCAGCGGGCCAATCTTCAAATATTCTGATACATGGCAGCTGGTCATTAATACCGGAACTACAATTATCACCTTTATGATGGTCTTTTTAATTCAGAAATCCCAGAACAAAGACTCCAAAGCTATCCAGTTGAAATTAAACGAACTGATAGCTGCAAGTATCCACGCGAGCAACAGGATGGTGGATATAGAAGATCTTACAGAGGATGAACTGAATGTGTTAAGGAAGTATTATCAGAAACTTTCTGATATTTCAGAAAAGGAAGAAGATATTCATCATTCACATTCTATAGATGCAGCCAGTAATCAGGAAAAAATGAAGGCTGCACATCTGAAAAAGTATCATGCTGATCAGACTACTGTAAAAAAGCCCCGGAAAAGCGATTAATGCTTCCGGGGCTTTTCTTTACCTGGCAGGAAATAGTTGTTCGGCCATTTTCTGATCATGACCGTAAATATCTTCCCTGAAATTGATCAATCCATTTTTGTCTACCCAGCTGGTAAAATAAGCTATGATGACCGGAACAGGAACTTTCATGGTTACCCATATTTCCTTATTGGACTCCATGGCTTTATCAATTTTATCTGTGGTCCATTCTGTACGACCGGCCAATAAATATTCAGCTAAGGCTTTTGGTTTGGCCAGACGGATACAACCATGGCTAAATGCACGCTTACTTTCAGCAAACAAAGATTTTGCCGGAGTATCATGCAGGTAGATATTATAACTGTTGGGGAACAGAAACTTTACGCGCCCCAGAGAATTTGTATTACCCGGTTTCTGGCGGATCAACGGCAAACCATCACTAAAACCATATTGTTCCATATTCTTCCGGGCCAGGAAATTGCGGTTTTTGCGCATTTCCGGTAGTATCTCTGCCCGTACGATACTTGGAGGGATGTTCCAGTATGGGCTAAATACAATATTTTTTAAATTATTACTGAATATAACTGTCTTATTAGCTGCTTTTCCAACCACAATCCCCATATTCAATACCTCTTTTTTTGCCTCAAAGACATGCAGTTTATATTCTGGAATATTGACTAAAATCAGTTTGCCATCAGGCATCAGAGGAGACCAGCGGATTCTTTCCAGGTTAATCAGCATTTGCTGAATGCGGGATTCGACAGGTGCATTTAAGGCTGTCAGCAATAAACGGTCAGGTTTTCCTGTTTGTCCATAACCAAACTGAAGTTGTGCTTTTTTAATAGCTGCGGTTACCCCGGGTGTATACACCGAAGTCGTATCTTGAGCACTCAGATCTCCAAAATCAATTAATCTCTGTTTTAATCTGGAGACAACCAGTCCTGAATCTCCTTCTTTTACTTTTTTAAGTTCAGCAGCATCAATCTGCGGCCAGATACCTCTTTTCTGGATACTATACCAGCGGATGAGCTCCTTATTTAAGGTTTTATAATAGTTGTTTACGGGTGCCCATTCTTCTATTCCACTTCCTTTTTTCGCAACCAGTGAATCCAGTAAAGCTACTGCATCAATTTTTTTTCTTGGAATGTACCATTGTAATGCTGCCGGATCTACTTTGCCTGCATAAGCATTGGTTACAAAGCTGAAGAAGTGTTGGGTAAGTTCCAGTTCCAGTTTAACCAGGGCGGGGGATGACTGACGGATCAATGTATCTTTATTGATTAATCCACTGAGTTGATTGCGTAGCGTGCGGTCATTTTTAGTGCTGTCCACAGCAGTTGAATCATAACTCTTGTCCAGTTCATAAAATACCCGGGTCTGCTCTGCGAGCCCCTTTTCAGTTAACCAGGCAAATTGAAAGTTTCTGCTGTTGTAAAAATTTCTCAGCCTTAAGGCTGTGCTGTCTTCCAGTTTGGTATCAGTGATATACTTTTCCAGTTCCATACTATCAATTAATAGTTTGGTTACTGCGTTTTTGGGCGTAATGGTTATATCCCTGGCTATTTTTTTTGCCTCTTTACGCTGACATTGTACTAAAAACAATGAGCTGAGGAGTATCAGGAACAAAAATGGTGAACCTGAAAGAGGAAGAAATGAGCGTAGCTTTAGTTTCATATGTTAAATATATTAATTCCTGAGAATATATGTTATTGTCTGGCAGGAGGTTGAAAGAACTCATCCACTTTCTGGTTAAATTCATCCTTATGTTCAATTAAAGTGGCATGACCGGATTTTGGAACAATCCATAACTGGCCCTGTGGAATATGTTTGGCAATCGCTACCGTATGTTCCGTATTAATTAAGTCATGATCGCCACCAATAATCAGGGCAGGGCATTTAATTTGTTTCAGTGCTGTGAGAGGAATGTTAGGTTGGGCCCAGTCCAGCAGAAATACCTTCCAGTCATTCTTTTCCTTTGGTGTTTGATAAATCTTGTCTTTGCCCGATAAAAAGGTTTCCTGTTCAGATTTCCAGAATTCAGGTTTCAGGGCTGTGGAATCGGGCCAGAGATTTGCTCCGGTTGAAGCCAGTTTAATTACTTTGTCCGGATGTCTCATAGCCAGAAGCAAAGCGTTAATGCCACCATCACTCCAGCCGATTATATAAGCTGAATTTATATGCATAGAATCCAGTAATTCGGCATAATCATCTGCCATCATTTCAAAGCTCAGCGAATCACGAAGGTCTGCAGATTTACCATGTGCACGGCTGTCAGCCACAATGACTTTATACTTTTTGGAGAAGTAAGGAATATTACCGGCAAATGAACTGATATCCCCGCCATTTCCGTGAATCATCAGTAAAGGTTTGCCTGAACCATAGGTTTCATAATACATTTTAAAACCACGGATATTGAAGTAATTTCCTGTTTTTTTATTATGACCATAATTGATCACCTTGTCCTGGCAGGCATTAATCAGCAGAATAAATACACAGGCCGAAAATATAAAAATGTCTTTTATACGCATAGTATCAGATTGAAAAATAGGTTTCTTTAAGGATGTAATCTGGACAAAGATTAGGATAAAGCATGGTTTTTTATTCGTAATTCATCAATATTTGCTCCAAAAATATAAAGGCGGGAAAAGTAATATTATATTTGTTGCGACAAAATCTAACCTGATTCATATTAATGCAGACTAAACAGCTGACCTGGCAGTTCGCCTGGGAGTATCCGGCCTTCAGGGTAAAATTCATATTAGGACTCCTGGTGATGTTCCTGATACTTTTTTACTTGCAGGATTTTTTCTTGTTTATACAGGCCAGAAACGGAGTTTTAATGGACGACTGGGTGCTGAGCCGTTTACCGGCGCATGATGTTTCCCACTATATATTTTTGATTCTTTATCCGGCAACAGGTTTTTTTATCTGGAAGCTGATTAAGAATTCTTCAATTTGTATTACTGCTTTATGGGGATATATTTTTCTCTGTCTGGCCAGAATGATCACCATTTCGCTGATCCCACTGGATGCACCGCTGAACCTGGTTCATCTCAGTGATCCTTTTTCTATCATTTTTTACGGATCAAACCTTATTACTAAAGACCTGTTCTTCTCAGGACATACAGCTACTTTATGTCTGGTTGGTCTTTGTCTGGAAAATAAGACTGAAAAGATGATTATTTTCATTGCCACCGGGATATTAGGTGTCTTATTATTAGTTCAGCATGTGCACTATACTGCAGATGTACTTGCCGCACCGGTATTCAGTTATATATTCTGGTATCTGGGCAGAACTGTAACAAGGATATAACTTAAGTTGGTCAATTCATTACATTATATATAATTTTAATCCGGGAATTTGCCATGCAGGCTTATTTCATATATCCTTTTAAATGGAAGTCGAAAATTTAGAACCTCAGGAACTTTGGAGTAATTTCATAAAGCTGAATGCTGTACCGCGTGCTTCAAAAAAAGAAGAACGTGTCATTGCCTTCATGGTTGGCTTTGGAAATAACCTTGGTTTGGAAACAATCACAGACCCTATTGGTAACGTAGTTATTAAAAAACCTGCAACTCCGGGAATGGAAGACCGTAAAACAGTGGTTTTACAGTCTCACCTGGATATGGTACATCAGAAAAACAGTGATACCGTGTTTAATTTTGACGAACAGGGAATCGAAATGTTTGTTGATCAGGACTGGGTTAAGGCAAAAGGTACAACACTTGGTGCGGACAATGGAATAGGGGTAGCGGCTATCATGGCTTTATTAGCCTCCACAACGATTGAACACCCTGCGCTGGAAGCGATGTTTACTATTGATGAAGAAACTGGTATGACAGGAGCTAAAGAGCTTGATCCGGCTAATTTTTCGGGCTCAATTCTGTTGAACCTGGACACAGAAGAAGACGATGAGTTAACTATCGGCTGTGCCGGTGGTATAGATACCAATACCAGTTATAATTACCAGCAGGAAGCTGTTACTGCTTCTGCTACAGCCTTTGAAATCACGATTAAGGGATTAAAAGGCGGACATTCAGGGATGGATATCCATAAAGGCAGAGCGAATGCAAATAAACTGATGAACCGGTTGTTTTATACAGCGGTTCAAACGATAAATCTGCAACTGAGCACAATCAATGGCGGAAGTTTAAGAAATGCGATTCCAAGAGAATCTACTGCTGTGGTCGTAGTTGCTGATGCTCAAAAAACATGGTTTGAAGAGTTTATCAAAACGTTTGCGGCAGAACTTAAAGAAGAATATCAGACCATAGAACCTGCACTGGCTGTTGTGATCAGGGAAACGGCCCTGCCGGCAGAAGTGATGATTAACACTGATTTTAAAAAGATCATGAATGTTATTTATTCGATGCCAAACGGCGTATTCAGAATGAGTCCTGATATTCAGGATCTGGTTGAAGCATCAAGCAATCTGGCCAGGGTAATTGTTAAGGATGGTGTTTTTATTACCCAGTCTTTACAGCGCAGTAGTGTAGAAAGCACTAAAATTGATGTTTCAAATGCGATTCGTGCTGCTTTTGAAAATATGGGCAGTGAGGTTAAGCAAGCCGGAGATTATCCCGGATGGAAACCGAATCCGGATTCAGATATTTTAAGATTAATGGTCGGTTTGTATCAGGATGCTTTTGGTAAAGAACCTAAAGTTGATGCCTGTCATGCCGGCCTGGAGTGTGGTATTTTAGGTGGTCATTTACCAGGAATGGACATGATTTCGTTTGGTCCTACCATCAGGGGAGCACATTCTCCGGATGAAAGGGTGCAGATTTCTTCTGTTCAGAAATTCTGGGGATACCTGCTTACCATCCTGAAAGAGATTCCTAAAAACACTAAATAAAAAAGAATTACTTACTTTAGACCTTCTTTAAAGAACAATTTATGATTATTGCACCAAGAATACGTGGTTTTATCTGCCTGACTGCTCATCCCGAAGGATGTGAGCAGAATGTTGTCAATCAAATTAACTACGTGAAATCAAAAGGAGCTATTGCAGGTCCTAAACGTGTGCTGGTTATCGGCGCATCTACAGGATTTGGTTTAGCATCAAGAATTACCAGTGCCTTTGGATCAGACGCATCTACCATAGGTGTGTATTTTGAGAAACCTCCTGCACCAGGTAAAACTGCTTCACCAGGCTGGTATAATACTGCTGCTTTTGAAGCTAAAGCTCAGGAAGCTGGTTTATACGCTAAAAGTATCAATGGTGATGCTTTTTCTGATGAAATCAAACAAAAAACATTAGATCTGATCAAAGCAGACTTAGGTCAGATTGACTTAGTAATCTATAGCCTGGCTTCGCCACGCAGAACACATCCTAAAACAGGAGTTGTTTATAATTCTGTGTTGAAACCAATCGGTCAGAGTTTTACTAATAAAACGGTGGATTTTCATACCGGAGTGGTATCAGATATCTCAATTCAACCAGCAAATGAAGAAGAAATTGAGAATACCGTTGCCGTAATGGGAGGGGAGGACTGGGGTTTCTGGATCGAAGATCTTAAAGCTGCCGGTTTACTTGCTGAAGGCGCTACTACTGTTGCTTATTCCTATATCGGCCCGGAAGTTACTGAATCGGTTTATCGTAAAGGAACTATTGGTCGTGCAAAAGATGATCTGGAAGCAACTGCTTTCCGTATCACTGAAAAATTAAAAGACCTGAATGGTAAAGCTTATGTTTCTGTAAACAAAGCTCTGGTAACACAGGCCAGCTCTGCAATCCCTGTTATCCCATTGTATATTTCATTGCTTTATAAAGTGATGAAAGCAAAAGGAACTCATGAAGGTTGTATCGAACAGATTCAGCGTTTATTTCAGGACAGATTATATTCCGGTGCTGAAGTCCCTACTGATGCGAATGGAAGAATTCGTGTGGATGATCTGGAGATGGATGCAGAAACTCAGGCTGAAGTTAACAGATTATGGGCAGATGTATCTACAGAAAGTTTACCGGCTATTGGTGACCTTGCCGGTTACAAACATGACTTCCTTAACCTGTTTGGTTTTGACGTTGCAGGTGTGGATTATGAAGCTGATACTAATGAAATGGTAGAAGTACCCGGTCTGGTTTAATTCAGTTCTAACCTTTTTAAAGAGGGCTCTCATTCTTTGAGAGCCCTCTTTTTTTGTGTTTATATTTTGATTAAGTTATTGATATATAGTTTGTTGATTGTTATATTTTGCACGATTATATTTTGCGCAATATAATTGCGTAAGACTCGTTTAATAGCTATGGAAATGTTAAAACTGGAGCAGCAGCTCTGCTTCCCGATTTATGCTTTGTCAAGACAGATTACAGCTTTGTACCGGCCTTTGCTGGAGAAACTGGATCTCACCTACCCGCAGTATTTAGTCATGCTTTTGCTTTGGGAAACCAATAAAATCTGTATCAGGGAAATCGGTGAAAAACTTTTGCTTGACACCGGAACTTTAACGCCATTGCTGAAAAGGCTGGAACAGAAAAAATACCTGACCAGGAAAAGAAGTGAAGATGATGAGCGCATTGTGCTGATCGAACTGACTGCAAGCGGACTGAAACTGAAGTATGCAGCAGCAGGAATACCTGGTGCATTATTCTGTGCGCTTGATATCACTGAGAATGAAATGGCTGGTCTTCAGCAAAAATTAACGGGAATTTTAAATACAATAAACAAACATCATGGATAAAATCGAAAAACTGTATACTGCTGAAGCTAGTGCTACTGGTGGTAGAAATGGAAATGTAAAATCATCAGACGGCGTTTTAGACCTCGAAGTAAGGATGCCGAAAGAGCTTGGGGGTGGGGCAGGAGCCTATACTAACCCTGAACAGCTTTTTGCTGCGGGTTATGCAGCTTGTTTTGACAGTGCATTGAATTTAGTAATCAGAACAGAAAAAGTTCAGACAGGTGAAACTAAAGTGACAGCACAGGTCAGTATTGGTAAGAATACTACAGGTGGCTTTCAGCTGGCTGTAAAGCTGAAAGTGGCTATTCCGGGAGTTACCGCTGATGTTGCGCAGGCTCTGACTGAAAAAGCTCACCACGTATGTCCTTATTCAAATGCTACCAGAGGCAATATTGAGGTGGAACTGGAGAATGTCTGAGTACTAAATGGTAGTAATAGCTGATTGGGCTTTCAAAACGTTCCAGATTGGGTCCTGAAAAGCTGTTGTAAAGGCATTGAGAGGGGGTTGAAAGGACGTTGGAAGGATCAGGGTCATACCAAGGTCCTTCCAACGTCCTTTCAACCCCCTTCCAATGTCCTTTCAGCCGTGATTCATACCGCTTTTTTCAGGCAGGATTTCCGCCCAAAGCCATGTTTCTGTAAAAACCCTTAAAAGAGGGTGCTTTCCAGCTGTTAATTGCATCGCTGTTATTCCTTTCCGCTAAGCATGCTTAATCTCTTTTCTGCGGGACGATCTGGTTAAATTAAGGACTATGGTCTTGAGAAAAAAGCGATGCCTGCAGCTGCCGTATTTCGTTTAAAAAACAACGTGGTGACCATGGGCTTTCTGATAATGTGTAAAACGTTTCCCGTTTTTTTTCGGGCTCATATTTTCTGTCAAGTGTAAATAATCCTGATGCTGTTTTAGCAGGCTTTTAATTGTTCACTCTGTTCAGTTTTTTACTGATCTTTTTTTATTTGCCCCTTGATATTTGGATTTTGTTTGTTTATATATAATTTATAATGAGATTTATATGTGCGCTATATAAATAATTAATGAATGACAAAATGTCGCTATCGTATTTTGAGCTGAAAAAAATGTCCTGTAATCAGGTCTGAATAAGTCATGTTTATTTGGTACTATTGTCCTGAATTAAGGATTGAAAAATCTTTTGTCTAAGCAATAGTTATAAACACTGAATTTTTGATGTGGATAAGTTATCCACAAAAAAGCCGTTTTTCGAAAGGCTATCTTTTTGCCTGTTAGCGACTTATGAATTAGGTGAGATTTTATGATTTTTTGTTGGTAATTTTTAGGATCTTCGCCCTCCCAAAACGGCAGAGTGTTTGGTCGTTGTTTAAGTCGAATACCATTAATTTATAGAAGAACTATGCAAAAAACTTGTACCGAAGTATGGAATAACTGTCTCCAGATTATTAAGGATAATATCCCGGTCCAAAGTTTTAAAACTTGGTTCGAGCCGATTTCGGCACTAAAATTGGAAGGCAATATATTGACTGTACAGGTGCCAAGTTTATTCTTTTATGAATGGCTGGAAGAACATTATGTCGGTTTATTGCGTAAGACAGTTAAACAGCAAATGGGAGAAGAAGGACGTCTGGAATATAATATTGTGGTGGATAAGTCATCAAACAGCGGTTCACCATATACGACAAGCATGCCATCCAATGGAAATGGCGCTGCCTCAAAAACACAATCGATGCCGGTTCCTGTATCAATTAATAAGGATATTAAGAATCCTTTTATTATACCGGGCCTGAAAAAATTAAATGTAGATCCTCAGTTAAATTCTCAGTATACTTTTGATAGTTATGTAGAAGGTGATTGTAACCGTTTAGCCCGTTCTGCAGGTTTTGCAGTTGCCGCGAAGCCGGGTGCAACCTCATTTAACCCCCTGATGATTTATGGTGCAGTAGGATTGGGGAAGACCCACCTGGTGCAGGCAATAGGCAATGAAATCAGACGTACTTTACCGGATAAGCTGGTTATTTATGTATCCTGCGAAAAGTTCTGTCAGCAGTTTGTAGAGTCATTAAAGAATAATACCATTAATGATTTTGTGAATTTTTATCAGGCAATGGACGTAATTATCATGGATGATGTCCATAATTTTGCCGGAAAAGAGAAAACTCAGGATATTTTCTTTCATATTTTTAATCACCTGCATCAGTCTGGTAAACAGATTATTATTACTTCTGATAAAGCGCCAAAAGATCTTTCAGGTGTGGAGGAGCGTTTGTTAAGCCGTTTCAAATGGGGACTTTCAGCTGATTTACAGATTCCTGATCTGGAAACCAGAGTAGCTATCCTAAGAAAGAAAATGTATGCTGACGGAATTGAACTTCCATCAGATGTAGTTGAATATGTAGCAAATAACATTGATAACAATGTGCGTGAGCTTGAAGGAGCAATGGTTTCGCTTTTAGCTCAGTCTACATTGAATAAAAAGGATATTGATCTTGGTCTGGCTAAATCCATGCTGAAGAACTTTATCAAGAATACAACCAAAGAGATTTCTATGGACTATATCCAGAAACTGGTTTGTGAGTATTTTGAAGTGCCGGTAGAAATGGTGAAATCAGCGACACGTAAACGTGAAATTGTGCAGGCACGCCAGATTTCTATGTATTTATCAAAGAGTCTGACTAAGTCTTCTTTAAAAAGTATTGGTGCATTTTATGGTGGAAGAGACCATTCTACAGTGATTTATGCCTGTCAGACTGTGGAAGATCTGATTGATACAGATAAGAAGTTTAAAGGTTATGTAACTGATATTCAGAAAAAACTAAAAATGAGCTAGGTTTTTATCTGATCAGAATTCCGGCTGGTTCGGATTTAATAAAAAAAACAGGTTATATCAATGATATAACCTGTTTTTTTATTGCCTGTTTTAAATAGCTAGTTTAAGAATACATAAGCTTCAGTGAAGACATCTTCAGTCTGAGTGCCATTGGCATAAGAATATTTCTTTTTAGCAGCATCATATTTCAGAACGTAATTTGGATGGGTTCCTGAGCCAAAGAAATCATAATCAACCCAGAAAAATCCTTGATCCCTCCATGTGTTTCCCCATTGGTTTTGTACTTTAAATGCATGTTTGTCATCGTCATAACCAATTATTGCTACGGCATGTCCGCCTACAGGTATGCTTTTTCCAACATTCGACTGTTTAAGGAAGCTGTTGTCATAGGATAATCTTGGCGTACCAAACTTATTCCAGACTGCCTGGTTGTTCATATTATCTCCATCTACGTCAAAACCAAAAATAACCGGATGTTTCTGGAAAAGGAGCATTTTAATAGCAGTAGTGTTTTTTCTGGTATCTTTATCCAATAAATAATATTCCGCATTAGCTATTTTATGTAAAGCTGCACTGTCTTTTTGTAACTGACTAACCGCAGAACTGCAATTGTCACTGAAGGGCAGAGTAGTATAAGTACATGAGCCCTGTGCTTTGATCAGATCTAGTGCTTCTGTGATGTAAAGTCCTGAATTACAATCTGTACTTAGCTGGTTGTACACGTAATTCGGGCTGAATACGTTTTTGTTGTTGGCATAACTGGTGCTTGCGGTTCTGTAATATTGTTCCGTTGACCAGGTCGAATAACTCGTGGCCCAGGCTACACATGTTCCTGTATTTCCCTGATCTCCGATTGGTGGGGTAGTCATGGTAAATCTGGTTGGGAAATAAGCTTCTGTTTTTGGTAATTGTCCAACACCGAGTTTTGGTATTTTATCCATAATTGCTTGTGGAGTAGGGATGTACCCTGAGAAGAATGATTGTTTCAGATTACTGTCTGACAGATCGGGACTAGAAGTCTCATCCTGAGCATTTTTCTTACAGGAACCGAACGATAATACGGTTAACAACAACATCAGGCCCAGACCTGATTTAATTTTTTGGTTTGTTTTCATTGGTAGAATGAATTAGGTTTAATGTTTATAATAGATTAATTGCAATAAAGTTGCATTTTAAACTTAATATTCGTCTGCTTCGTTCTTAATTATTACACCAATCTATATTTGGTCTATGTAAATAGCAGTTTGTGTGCTATTTATGATAAATTGGGTCCATAGAAAAGGGCCTGAAATTTTAATTTCAGGCCCCTTAAATCAAAGAGTTTGCCGGATAGCCTTAATTTGGCTGGTTAAGGATTGATACTTTTGGTGTTTGTATCAATAACCTCTGCTACAATGACTTCCTTACGTTTTTCCGGATCCATCATGTCCATTAACTTCAAGCCCAGCAGTCCGTCTATGGCAGATCCACTATTCCCGTTTCCACCTATCAGGACATCGGGAATAAGTTTGATTTTACCTTTTGACAGCTCTTCAGTGATTTTATACCTGGTAAAGTTCTCGCCACCTAAAGCTTTTACTGCAAGCTCATACGCTTCGGCAGTAGATTTTCCGACTGCCAGAATTTTCCCTGCTTCAGCACTACCGGTCAGAGAGATCAGTTCAGCCTCGGCAGATGCTCTGAGCTTAATAGCCTCTGAATCAGCCTGCGCTCTTGCTTTTGTAGCTTCTGCTTCAGCATGCGCGCGCATTTTAGTCGCTTCTGCTTCTGCTCCAACTGCCAGCTTTACTCCGGCTGCATCACCTTCTGATTTTTTAACCGTTGCACTTGCGGTTCGTTCCGCGATTTCCACGCTTTGCTGTGCTTTAACTATATCTTTTTGCATATCAGCAATGGCAGTTTCCTTTTCCATGCCCTGACGCGTCTCCTGTGCTTGTTTCTGGGTGTTATAAGTGACCTTTTGCTCTTCTGCGATTTTACGGTCAGTCAATGTTTTCATCAGTGATTCCGGTGGTACAATATCTCCGATTAAGGTATCTACCGCATTCACATTGTATTCGTCCAGTACTTTGCGGATATGTTCCTTAGCAGACTCCTGACGTTCTTTGCGTGTACTTAAAAAGGCGATTACATCGCTGTCCTGAGCTGAATTACGGAAGTAATTGCCAATGGTAGGCTCCAGAACCTGGGATACCAGATTAACCATATTACCGAAACGGGCAATTACTTTTGGAGCCTCTGTGGTTGGAACGTGAATAATCTGGGATACATCAAGATTGAACGGGAAGCCGTCTTTTGAACGTACTGTGATGGTAGACAGGTTCTTATCCAGGTTATGCGCTTCGCTGCGTGCGCTTGCCCAGTTCAGAACCAGGTTGGTTGTTGGTACAAGTTCTACTTTCATGATATATTTGTTGATCGGGTATTTACCCGGTCCAAGTGGTTCAAGCCAAACTCCTTTGGAACCTTTTTCTACAATGTTTCCATGTTTGAAGTCGCTACCTGTCAGGTCGTTGCCTTCAATTCCGATATAAGAAATAACAACCCCGACGTAACCAATAGCAATTTCTGTCATTGGAATCTCTTCCATCTGTATGGCCCATGGATTCAGGTTATAGGAACCGGCAAGTATTACCTGTGGCTGCAGACCACGATTACCGCCATTTTTGATGAAACTATCGAAATCCTGGAAGTTATTATGGCCTTCTACCAGCTTACCGGCAATCTGATTGGCCTCAATTGGCAGACCATCTAATGTCGTCACGATACCCACCATACTCTCCTGGATACGAATCATATCGGTAATAGAGATCTGGAATAACATCGTATTGATACGATACGAGCCAGAAGTGATATAAGAAGTCTGGCGACCGCGCTGTCCTCCGTTTTCCAGAAACTTGACAGCGTCCTGGAAATTATCGGAATCTACCCGATGACCCAAAATATTCCCGGTAGGGATCTCTGCGCCATCTTTAGCCATGATTAAGCCGATTTTTCCCTCAGGAATAATTGTGAACTGTTCCATCGTTACACTGTATTGCCAGAACCACATGCCAAAGTACAAACCTGGGGCAAGGGTTTTTCCCTGAAAACCAGCTTCACCTTTAAGGGCAATAATGCGTCCGTCAGGTAGCTCTTTGTCTGAGCCGAAAAGAACAAATTTCTTGGTAATCAAGCCTACTTTGTCTTCGGGAACGATAACCATTCCGAACAGAAAACGAAGAATGTATTTATATAAAACAAGACATAAAAGGGCTAAAATGACCCAGTAATAATTAGAAATGAGCGCTTCCATAATTGGTGTTTTTTTAATGCAAGGTATATTATTTTTTTCAAGCATTATCTATAGGCTGAGCTGTATTTCCGGATAATTTTTATGTTAAAATATTGTATTTTATGTAATGAAATTATTCTTTCTGTTTATCTTTTGCAGAAGGATTTTGTCTGGTAAATTCAATTTCAGGGGTAAATAATTACCCCTGAAACCTGTTATGAACTACAGGATAAAGTAGAACTTCCGGGCTGATCATTTGCCCATTCCGGTCTTAATTTAAAGAACTCATCGGCTGTTGCCGAATAAGGATTTTTGATAGCTTCCTGCAGTTTTAGAAACAGGGTTTGCTCTCCTTTATCTAATTCCTGTATCGCCTGATGAAGCAAATAATTCCTTAGTATGAATCTGGGATTGTTATTTTTCATGATATCTTGTGAAGCTTTAGATGAGATCTTGTTTTCTTTGAGCCTCAGTTGATAATGTGTTATAGTGTCTGTGAGTGTTTGTAGTGTTTCTTTGTTGTGAGGCTCATAAAATGACGGAGAAAAGTGAGTTGTAATGTCTTCCGGCGAAGTAGTTTCAGCGGAAAGATTCATGAGCAGCTGATAGAAAATTGTCATATCAGCTTTAAGCAGAGTGAGGGTTTTTTCGACCTCTTCAATCAACTCCTGATCACTTTCCCTGAACTCATCGAGTCCGAGTTTTCCGGCCATCATGACGTGGTACTTTGCAAAGTAAACAGTTTTGTATTTTTCAAGGGCAACCGACAATTGTTCGGTGTCTTCAAACAGAGGAGCAATGGCACTTGCCAGACAGCCTAAATTCCAGTAACCGATAGCTGGCTGCCTGCCATAAGCATACCTGCGGCCGGGAAGGTCTGTTGTGTTTGGTGTGAACTCCGGATCATAAGCATCCAGAAAAGAATAAGGTCCATAATCTATAGTCAAACCGAGGATGGACATGTTATCCGTATTCATTACCCCATGTACAAAACCTACTCTTATCCAGTGCACCATTAAATCTGCTGTTTTCTCTGCAATGTCTTCAAACCACTGGATGATCTTGTTTGCTCCGGTGATATGAGGAAAGAATTTCCCGATAGTCCATAAGACCAGTTTTTCCAGCTGTGGAACTTCCTGTCTCGCGGCCAGCATTTCAAAATTTCCGAAACGGAGAAAACTCGGTGCGGTGCGCATTACGATAGCTCCTTTCTCGTAGGCACTGCGGCCATCATAAAAAAGATCACGCATGACCTGATCTCCCGTAGTGACCAGAGCCAGAGCCCTTGTGGTAGGGATGCCAAGGTAAAACATACTTTCGCTCATCAGGTATTCGCGGACAGATGACCTGAGAACGGCTCTGCCGTCTCCTCTGCGCGAATAAGGGGTGGGGCCTGCACCCTTGAGCTGTAGTTCATAGTCAGAAGCGCCCTGAACGCTCCATTCACCAAGAGTGATTGCCCTTCCGTCACCCAGTTGTCCTGCCCAGTTTCCAAACTGATGACCTGCATAACATGCCGCATAAGGGTACATAGAAGGGGTAGTGAGGTTACCTCCAAGGATACTGATGTCTTTTTCATCGGGCTTACTGATCTGAAGTACTGCGGCCAGTTCGTCAGACCAGGCTAATAGCTCCGGTTTTTTAACGGGGGTGGGAATGGCTTTACTATACAAAACACCCGGAGTCTGACGGGGTTGAAGGTTTCCGGTTTCATCTCCGTCAAAGGTGGTAACAAATTCGTTTTTAAAGGTTTTAGTGCTTAATCTTTCCATGCTGATCCTGATGCTGTCTGAACAAACAAAGTTAGGTTCATTTTACTATTTAATGGTTTTAATTCTGTAAAATCAGTAGTTATTCAGTTAAATTTTTTGTAAATTAATAATGTGATTTAAGTCACTAAGGAGAAATATTTTTTAACCTATATATTATTGTTGTTTTTTTAGTGTAAAAATCACAACCTGTGTGTTTTATCCGGATTCAGAATTATCGTTATAGAAAATGAATGGAATGAATGGTAACATACTCTTGTGAGTCTTCTTTCAAGAGGGTAAATTTAAGTAGATTCTCAGGTTAAATTAATTAATGATATGGACAGGGTGCACGGTCATAAAGTTATGGTAATTGCCAATGGTGACCAGAACCCGGGTCAGCGGGACAGCTTTGATGTTGAAATTGTCAGGGAACTTAAAAAACAGACTCAACAGTCTTTTAATAAGTTATATCTGAGATATGCTTCACTGCTGTTCGGGGTGATCTTAAAGCTGGTACCCTCCAGAGAGGCCGCTGAGGATATTTTACAGGAAACCTTTGTTAAGATATGGAAATCAATTGATCAGTATGATGCTGATAAAGGCAGATTATTTACCTGGATGTCCTGCCTGGCCCGTAATACTGCAAAAGATTACCTCAAGGGCAAAAATTTCGCCAAGAGCAGCAAAAATGATGATATTGACAGTGTATATGCCCAGGTTAATGATGCTCATTATTTCCGGTATAATACTGATATTATCGGTTTACGTGAGCTGATAGCGGTATTGTCTGATTCGCAGAAGCAGATTGTCAATATGGTTTATTTTCAGGGTTATACCCAGGTTGAAGTCTCTGATGAGCTTCATATTCCCCTGGGTACAGTAAAATCTAAAATCAGGCTTGCTGTAAAAGCATTGCGCTATTATTTCGTATAGGCTTAACGGTAAACTTCAATTTCCGCAATCCGCAGTAAACTGGCATTTTTGTTCTCTGAGCTGGTTTGCCCTGGCAGGGCTACTGTCTGTCCGGCTACCAGTCTTACATACCTTGCTGTGATTTTTCCGGCTAATGAAATACGCTGTAAAATAGGATTGGCTTTGATATTCGAAAATTCGCCACTGGTTACCGACTTCCAGTTCTGGCCATCCTCACTGGTAAATAACTCATATTTTTCTATAGCACCGGCGCTGGTGTCATCCTGTGCAGGCAGATATCCAAGGCCGGAAAAGGTAAGAGGCCGGGAGAAATCCAGATCAATATAGTTGCTGGTTTTGGTCTCAAAAATGGTAGATGGATTATTATCTGTTAAATTTTTCAGCTGAAGTGCTTCTATAGCTGGTAATGCAGAATTTATTGCTTTCCAGTTTGTTTTAGGGTAGCTGTTTCCAGTGGATTTTGTCTCTGCTGATTGAATTTGCGGTTCCAGATACAAACCGATTTCGCTTAAGGCAATGGCTACAGGAGCGTAGATACGGATGCGGATCTTTGCAGCTGTCTCCGGCTCCGGAAGACGGATAATTCTGTTTGCACCGATACTGGTTGCCCGGGCCAGCTCCTGCCAGGTGTTATTTTTAAAGATATCGATACCTACGCTGTCTATCCGTTGTCCGAGTTTAATGTTTTCCCGCAGCTGGATAATGCTGAAATGTGCAGGCTTTTTAAAATCAAGTATAGCAGTGGCCTGATGAACATTGTCATCCGTAGCCCAATAACTGTATCTGCTGACGTCTGTCAGGTTGGGTGATCCGAATGCTTGCTGCTGTTTATTTCTGACGTTAGAGAGGCTTATTTTAGCTTCTTTAGCCAGGTTGTGTGCAAATACCTGTTTAAGCAGTTTTCCAAATGCGGCCAGGGTGTTTACGTCTTTGGGGTGTAGTATGCCTTCGGTAGTTGGTGAAAGGCCAAGATCCAGCGATCCGCCATGGCCTACTGATTTACAGTAAATGTTGAATAATTCAGCAACGGTTTTTACTTGTCCGTCCTGATCAGGATGATAAAACCATCCCGGACGGAGAGAAACATCACCTTCAAAGGGAATCCATTGTTTGCCTCCTCTTGTACCACTGCCAAGATTCGAATCATCCATGAAACCTGGCATTGCGGGCTTATTTTCGTTTCCTCTGATGGTTATAGTCGACCAGCTTGTTTCTGGTGAAATTCCTTTTTCGTTACCTACCCAGCGTACATCCAGACCAATATCACTGAAAATACTGGCGTCCGGCTGTAGTTTCCGGGTGATTGCCCAGGTATTCATCCAGTCGTAATAACTGGACTGGTCAACTTTGCGTTTTTCTTTTTTACCGCCATAATAGCCGTCTCCGCCATTGGCTCCGTCATGCCAGCTCATAAATAAATCGCCATAATTGGTATATAATTCCCTGAGCTGATTCTGGTAAATGTTAAGATAGGCAGGTGTTCCGTAGTTGGGATTATTTCTATCCCATGGAGAACAGTAAATTCCAAATTTCAGTCCTGTTTGTCTGGCTGCCAGCTGAAATTCTCTGACCATATCTCCTTTACCTTCTTTCCAGGGGCTTTCACTAATGTTATAAGCAGCAGTTTTGGTTGGCCAGAGGGCAAAACCATCATGATGTTTAGTCACAAATATGATCCCTTTAAATCCGCCGGATTTAGCTGCACTGACAATCTGTAGAGCATCAAATTTTGTAGGGTTGAACAGAGAAGGGGCTGCATCTCCATAACCCCATTCTTTATTTTGAAAGGTGGTGGGAGTAAAATGAATGAGACAATACATTTCTATTTCATGCCATTTGAGCTGTCTTTCTGTAGGAATTGCCCCATAGGGCTGAGGAGCATCAGTTAAATGCTGGGCATAGGTAACTGTTGAGCATAGCAGAGCTGATAAAATTAAGTAGTGCTGTCTGTTGAATAATTTCATTGGTTGGTTAGATTGATAGCGGTAAAATACAGTTTTTTTATGTTTACCAAAGCTGATCAGGAAAAATCAATTGTCTGGTTTTCTGTAAAAAACACGCTACAATCTGATGCTGATCAGCAGGTTAATGGATCAGATTATCATTATTGTGTCAGCTTTTAGTTAAAAAATAGCTGATAGAAAATAAGGTTAATCCTTTTGATTTGCTGAAAGTCATAGAGTCAAATATATTGAAATGAAAACTTCAAATTTTAAATCGTTAATAGTTGTAGCTGTTATATTGATATTTAGTGGTTTTACAACAAGTGTTTTTGCACAAAGAGGCGGGCGTGGTGGCGGAAGGTCTTTTCATGGTCCCTCAAGAGGTTCTTTTGGAGGCGGAACCTCAGTGCATATCGGCGTTCGTGCCGGTTATCATTACCGTCCGGTTGGTTGGGGGTTTAGAAGACCATATTATTCATACCGCAGTTTTTACAGACCTTATCTGGGTTTTGGTATCAGTGTACTGCCTTTTGGTTATTACCCGTTCTTTTACGGAGCTGATCAGTTTTATTATTCAGGTGGCTTGTTTTACAGACAATATGATGATCAGTATAAGGTAGTAGTGCCGCCAATCGGGGCTTCTGTTCCGAGTCTTCCTTCAGACGCACAGCAGGTTGTGATTAACGGTCAGACTTATTATGAGTATAAAGGAGTTTATTACAGTGAATCGCAGAATGCAGATGGAAAAACTGTTTATATCGTTGCCGGGAAAGATGGGGTGCTGAATACGGATAACGGAAATGATAATCAGGCTGATAATGGTCCCCAGATTGGAGATGTGGTGAGTCAGCTACCTGAAAACTATAAGGAGGTAATGGTTAAAGGAAATAAATATTATGTTTCTGATTATGGAGTTTATTATGAACAGATTTTTGATGGAGGAAAGGTTTCCTATAAAGTGATAGGGAAATAGTGTCTGATCAGCTCATGAAGGAGTGGAGGATGCTTAATTAATTTTTCATGCCCTGCTCCTTTATAATTTTCTGATTTTATCCAGGGTCTGTCTTTTAAAAAGGCAAGGAGATAGGTCGAATCCACAACGCTGTCATCTTCATCATAGGCAATCCAGTGATTCAGATCCTGATCAAAATTATAATAGGTATCCAGGTCATAATCTGAAGCAGGCCGGTTAAAAACAGCTTCAAATGATTTGAAGAAGTCTGCCTGCAGGTGTTCAGGGACACTGACGCTGTTCATCATATTACAGAACAGGGCTTTCAGTCTGATCACCGGTGCAATACTGATAAGCAGGTCTGGTTTGATACCGGCCTGCTGCAAAGCGATTACATTTGCCATTGCTCCTAAAGAGTGTCCTATAACTATTGCTGGTCTTCCATATTGATTGATAATCTCTCTGATAGCTTCTATATAAAGGATCAGATTTGATAATTCTGCAGGTGAACTTCCGTTTCCCGGGGCGTCAAATGCTGTAATTTCGACATCATCGAGCTTGAGCAGTTCTTCAATAACAGCAGAAAAATCGGCTGCTTTTGAACTCCATCCATGGGTTAACAGGATCTTCTTTTTGCCGTTACCCCATTTAAATCCGTTAAAAACGAGTTGCTTTTTACTGAAATAGGTGTCGGTAACGGTAAGCTGAAATGGAGTGGCCTTATTTAATAATTCTTCCTGTGCCAGTCTTAAGGGCAGTTTTGGTGCATAACAAATCAGTTTCCAGAGTAAATCATTAATCGCTGCGCTGTCCAGTTGTGTAAGGTCTTTTGCCTGCTGATAGATTTGTCTGTAGTGTTTCATCCTGAATTTATTGAATGATGGCAATATAGGGGTTCTGGCTGACCGGCAATTCAAGTGAATGTCAAAATTGAGGTAAACTGCTACCTTTGCAGCAATGGAATATTTCAAAAAACTTCTTGATTTACTCAAAACTGAACGTGAAGAAGATCAAAACGCTTATCTAAAACTGACTGAATCTTCTTCTGTAGCAGATCGCCGGGAAAATGGTTTAACCTGGTATCCTATTGCAATCAGAGGATCTGAAATGAGCCGGGGGGATTATCTGACCGTGGAAATGGAGCGGACTTCTCATCAGGATGTCAGTCATCAGCTTCGGTTTGGAGCATCGGTAGTCTTGTTTTCTAATCATGACCCTAAAGCAGACCGGATAGAAGGAGTGGTTTCTCACCAGTCTGGAAATAAAATTAAAGTTACCTTAAAAACGGATGAGCTACCGGACTGGTCGCGGGACGGAAAGCTGGGTTTGGATGTGCTTTTTGATAACAATAGTTATGATGAAATGCAAAATGCACTGAAAACGGCTGCTGCACCTTTCGAGAAAGAAGAGGACGGCCGTATAGTTCGGATCCTCACCGGGGCTTTATCACCATCGTTCAATAATCAGGAATATCGTTATACGATTCCTTCTTTAAATACTGTGCAGCAGGCTGCAGTGGATAAAATTCTTTCTGCAACTGATCTGGCAATTGTTCACGGCCCTCCCGGTACGGGCAAAACAACTACGCTGGTTCAGGCCATTAAAGCCCTGATTAAGCAGGATCATCATCAGATTTTAGTGGTTGCACCTAGTAATACGGCAGTGGATTTACTGAGTGAAAAACTGGCGGATGAAGGGTTGAATGTATTGCGTGTGGGCAACCCGGCCAGGGTTTCTGAAAGACTGACTGCTTTAACGCTGGATAGTAAGATGGCTGAACATAGCAGTATGAAGGAGATGAAGAATCTCAAAAAGCAGGCTAATGAGTACAAAAATCTGGCGCATAAATATAAAAGGAATTTTGGCAGGGCTGAACAGGAACAGCGTAAGGCTCTTTTTACTGAGGCGCATAAGATCATGAAAGAGGTAGGCAATACTGAACAGTATATTATTGATGATCTGGTTACAAAGGCTCAGGTCATAACTGCTACGCTGGTTGGTTCTAATCATTATACAGTCAGAAACCGTAAGTTTCATACCGTTGTGGTGGATGAGGCGGGGCAGGCCATGGAACCTGCTTGCTGGATACCTGTTCTGAAAGCTAAAAAGGTGATTTTTGCGGGGGATCATTGTCAGTTGTCGCCCACTATAAAGTCTAATGCTGCGGCCAGAAACGGGTTAAGCACTACTCTGCTGGAGAAATGTGTAAATCTGCATCCTGATGCTGTCGTGCTTTTAGAAGAGCAGTACAGAATGAATGAACTGATTATGGGTTATTCATCGAAGGTATTCTATGAGAATAAAATGAAGGCTCATGATTCGGTAGCGAACCGTGTTTTGATGGAAGGGGAAGCTCCGGTAGAGTTTGTAGATACTGCTGGCTGTGGTTTTGAAGAGAAAACTGAAGGTACCAGTACAACCAATCCTGAAGAAGGAGTATTTTTAATCCGGCATCTGACCGGGCTGGCAGATAAGGTCAGAGAAAGTGGAGTGGCAGTAGCTGATTTTCCTACGATAGCGGTTATCTCACCTTATAAACAACAGGTTTATCTTTTGAAAGAGCTTTTACTGAACTCTACAGAGTTGCAGCAGTATGCTGATAAGATATCCGTGAATACTATTGATAGTTTCCAGGGACAGGAAAGAGATGTTGTATATATCAGTCTGACCAGGAGTAATCATGATGGAGTGATAGGTTTTCTTGCTGATGTGAGACGGATGAATGTGGCTATTACAAGGGCGAAGAAGAAACTGGTAGTGATAGGCGACAGCGCAACGCTGGCAAGATCCCCGTTTTACGGTGATTTTATAACTTACGCGGAAGCGTGCGGTGGTTATCACAGTGCATGGGAGTTTAGTGAAGGTTAAGGTTTGCAAAATTGTTTTAGTTTATATTCTACTATGTTTTTCTTAAAATATCCTCAAAAGATAATTTTTTGATGATTTCTTTTTATTGCCTTTTATAATTCCATATATTAGACCTGATTGTTTGGTAATCTTGTCTTGTTGCTGAGGCTATGCTTTGAGCCTGAAAATATATTTATATGGGATTATTCGATTTTTTAAATACCAATGAAAATAATGCTGGCGAACGCGGAGATGAACGTTCTAATTATTCTAAAGGTACTGACATGGGATTTATAGAGAACCTGGTTAGTTTGTTTACGACCAAGCCAGCTGTGTTAAAAGCTTATTTTGGTTTGTTGTATGATGAAGAAAAGGATGGTAATGATCTGTTTTTAGCAATTGACTATATGGGAGAGGTTAATGGCCTTAAAAAAATGACTCATTTTATCAAAGAGACTTTTTTACCTGATATTCCAATGTATTATACTTCTACTGATGACCAGCCGGAATTACTGCACTTTATTGAAGAAACTAATTTTCCCTTCTATATAAAAGAAAAACCACAGCCTTTAAATATACTGGTCATGAAACAGTGGTTTGACCCTACTTTTAAAAAGAGTTTTGTAGAGCAGATTAAAACCTCCAAAGTAACCTCACTTTTTAAGGATTTTGATCCGCTGGGCAGGGGATTCGATTTCCAGACTTTTGTGAGGGATGGCAAAGAGTTTATTCCTTTGTTTTCCGGTAAGGAAATGGTCTTTAAAAGTGGAATGACCGAAGTGCCCAGCGATCTAACTGTTGCTGAGTTTGACTGGCAGAAAATTGATGATGCCATTGACGGGAGCCTGAAAGAGCATTTCTATGTGCTTAATCCCGGAACTTCTTTCGAAGTTGAGTTTCATGCCTGAAAGGGCCGGTTATTTTTGTGATCAGGTATAATCAGATTCTGATCTGACATAGCTATGATACCTTTTCGTTTTGAACAAAAAAATAGATATGTATCTTTAAAAAATATTGGAGTCTGCTTGATTTTATCTGATAAATTTCAAGCAGGCTCTTTTTAGTCTAACCTCTAATCAACATTACGTTTATTCAAAAATGAATAGAATTGAAAGTTATATTGAAGTGTTTTCTGATAAAATTATCAGTGGTTTACCCAACTTCATCCTCGCTGTAATAACCCTTCTGGGTGGAATATGGCTAATCAAGTGGTTCCTTGGTTTTATTCACCGCCGGTTTCAGCGCAATACTGTAGATGTTTCTCTGAGTGAATTCCTGATCAGTATTATCAGGGTTGTCCTTTATATATTGCTGATTATCTCGTGCGCTTCAATGATCGGGATTCAAACCAGTTCATTTGTTGCGGTTCTGGGTGCCGGTGGTCTTGCTGTTGGTCTGGCGCTGCAGGGAAGTCTTTCTAATTTTGCTGGTGGGGTATTGATTTTGCTTTTTAAGCCTTTTAAGGTTGGGCATTTTATCAGCTCGGCCAACAATGTATCGGGTACTGTATTGAAGATAGATATTTTATATACTACCTTAAAGGCGGGTAATGGTACAACTATTTATGCGCCTAACGGGCCGCTGGCAAATGCCGTAATTAATAATACATCTGATAATGAAAACCGCCAGGCAGAATATAAAATAAGTATCTCTTTTGATACCAATATTGATACGGCGCGTAAGGTGATACTTGCTGTGCTGGAAAGTGATGAGCAGATACTTAAAGATCCTAAGCCTGTGATATTGGTGTCATCACTGGAGGACAGTGCAGTTGTATTATTGGTCAGAGCCTGGGTAGCCAACGGGAATTTCTGGCCTGTTTATCATGCTAATTATCAAAAAATAAAAGAGGCACTGGAAAAAAATCAAATAATTTTATCAAAAAAAGCGGAAATATATGTGATGGCAAATCGCGTATCTTAAACATTTTAAAATCCATCTATAATGAACGAAGAATTTTATCTTCATATCTACAACAAACAAAGCCAGATTGAAGCCATACCGTCTAATCTTGAAATAGCAGAATGGGCAGTTAGCCTCCTGAATCTGCTTTATCCTGAGCGATTGACTAATCCGGCGCATACTTTAGACGAAATCAAAGCTTATTTTGCGCATTCGGAGCAGGAGTTGCTGAATATTCTGCAAAAAACAAAGGCCTGCAAAACTTTTAATCATCATTTAATTGCCGAGGCTTTTTATAATGAACTGCCTGAATTGCTGCGCCAGATGAATACGGATATTACTGCTACTTTAAGTGGCGATCCGGCAGCAAAAAGTGAATTTGAGATTATCAGAAGTTACCCTGGTTTTCTGGCTATATCTATATACAGAATCGCCCATAAATTATTGAAACTTGGTATTCCGCTGATTCCACGGGTACTGACCGAGTATGCACATTCGGCAACCGGTATTGATATTCATCCCGGTGCTGAAATTGGTGAATATTTATTCATTGATCATGGTACAGGTCTGGTTATCGGTGAAACAACAAAAATCGGAGATCATGTAAAGTTATACCAGGGAGTAACTCTTGGTGCTTTAAGTGTAGAGAAGTATATGGCAAATACCAAAAGACATCCTACAATTGGTGATTATGTAATTATCTATTCGGGAGCAACAATTTTAGGTGGTGATACACTGATTGGTGAAAATAGTGTGATAGGTGGAAATGTCTGGCTGACAAAAAGTGTTCCGGCAAATTCAACGGTTTATCATCAGTCGGCAATGAAAGTTATAGAAACTAAAAGCAAAATTTAAAATGGGAACACTGATAGATTGTATAGGAAATACACCTTTAGTTGAAATTACAAAACTCAATCCTAATCCGGCAGTCCGGATTTTTGCTAAACTGGAAGGTAATAACCCCGGGGGTAGTGTAAAAGACCGTGCTGCTTTAAATATGATCCGCAGTGCGATGGAGCGGGGCGAGGTGACAAAGGAAACGAAACTCGTAGAGGCTACCAGTGGAAATACCGGAATTGCACTGGCCATGATAGCTTCAATTTATGGACTCGATATTGAATTGGTCATGCCTTCAAATTCTACGCAGGAGCGTACTTTGACGATGGAGGCTTTTGGTGCAAAAGTTACCTTGCTTGAATCTATAGAGAAATGCAGGGACTATGCGGAAGAAAAAGGAGTTAAACCTGGATATTTTCTGCTGAATCAATTTGCAAATCCGGATAATTATCTGGCGCATTATAAAACTACAGGACCAGAAATCTGGACTGATACGGCACATCAGATTACTCATTTTGTAAGCTCAATGGGAACTACCGGAAGTATTATGGGGAATTCCATGTATTTAAAGGAACAGAATCCTGAAATTCAGATTGTAGGGTGTCAGCCTACTGAAGAATCTTCAATCCCTGGAATCAGAAGATGGCCGAAAGAGTATCTGCCTAAAATATTTGATGCCTCAAGAGTTGACAGGGTGATGGATGTTTCGCAGAATGAAGCTTCGGAAGCAACCAGGAAAATGGCAAAGGCAGAAGGTATTTTTGCCGGCATGAGCAGTGGTGGAGCGCTGGCCTGTTCGCTTAGGTTAGCTGCTGAGTTAAGTTCAGGGGTAATCGTTTTTATTGCTTGCGACAGGGGAGACCGGTATCTGAGCAGTGACTTGTTCTTAAATAAATAGCCGTTTAAAAGAGAACAATGAAAAGCCTCAGCAGAAATTAATCTGCTGAGGCTTTTTTTATGATTTAAATTGATCTTATTGTGCGTCTACGACAGCAATGGTGATCATGTTCACGATTTCTCTGACAGAACTATCCATTTGTAAAACGTGTACCGGTTTGTTCAGACCAAGGAGAATAGGACCTACGGCTTCAACATTTCCCAGTTCCTGTAATAATTTATAGGCAACGTTTCCTGATTCCAGGTTAGGGAAGATCAGTGTGTTAGCCGGATTTCCTTTCAGACTGGAGAACGGATAATTACTTTGCAGTAATTCTGCATTCATTGCAAAATTGGCCTGCATTTCACCGTCAACAATCATATCAGGATACTTCTCTTTCAACAGTGCAGTTGCAGTTCTCATCTTTTCAGGAACCGGACCACTGTTGGAACCGAAATTAGAATAAGATAATAAAGCGATTCTCGGCGTAATATTGAACCCTTTGACGGTTTCATTAATCATTCCTGTGATATCTACCATATCTTGTGCTGTAGGATCAGGATTAACGGTAGTATCACCCAAAAATACAGGTCCTTTTTTAGTCAGCATCATATACATACCAGCGATTTTTTTAACACCTGGTTTTGTACCGATAACCTGTAATGCAGGTTTTAAAGTAGATTTGTAGTTTTTAGTTAATCCTGAAATCAGTGCATCTGCCTGTCCGAATTCTACCATACTTGCACCGTAATAGTTACGGTCACGCACCAGTTTTTTAGCTTCGTAAAGGGTAATACCACGTCTCTGGCGTCTCTGATATAAATGTTCCGCAAATTTATCAGACAGTTCTGTTCCCTGCCATGGATCAATGATTTCTACTTCACCGAATTCAATTCCATGTTCCTGGATGATTTTCTCGATTCTGGCAACGTTTCCTAATAATATAGGAGTAGCGATACCTTCGTCTTTAACGATCTGAGCCGCTTTTAATATTTTATAGTTATCGGCTTCTGCAAATACCACACGCTTAGGTGCCGATTTTGCTTTGTTAGCCAGATTTCTTAAGATCTTATCATCAGCACCTAATCTGACTTGCAATTCTTCCTGGTAAGCATTCCAGTCTGTAATCTGTTTACGGGCAACACCAGATTCCATCGCCGCTTTGGCAACAGCTGTTGAAACACTGCAGATTAATCTAGAATCAATTGGTTTTGGAATAATATAGTCTTTTCCGAATTTCAGGTTCTTGGCTTTGTAGGCAAGGTTTACGATTTCAGGTACGGGAAGTTTAGTCAGCTCGGCAATAGCTCTTACTGCAGCGATCTTCATTTCTTCATTAATCGATGTAGCACGTACATCAAGGGCACCTCTAAAGATATACGGGAACCCTAATACATTATTTACCTGGTTAGGAAAATCTGAACGTCCTGTAGCCATAATGATATCTTTACGACTGTTAATTGCCAGATCATAAGCAATTTCAGGGTCAGGATTAGCCAGTGCAAATACGATTGGATTTTTAGCCATCGACTGTACCATTTCTACTGATACCACATTGGCAGCTGAAAGACCTAAAAATACATCCGCACCTTTCATTGCTTCGGCCAGTGTACTGATGTCTTTTCTTGGTGTAGCGAACTCCATACGCATTGGATCAAGGTCAGTACGATCAATATTGACGATACCATCCTTATCAAATACCAGCATGTTTTCTTTTTTCACACCTAACTTAAGGTATAGTTTGATACAGGATACTGCTGCAGCACCGGCTCCACTTACCACAAGCTTTATTTTTTCTATTTTTTTATGCTGTAACTCACAGGCATTCAGTAATGCTGCACTGGTAATGATAGCTGTTCCATGCTGATCATCATGCATTACCGGGATATTCATTTCTTCTTTTAAGCGACGTTCGATTTCAAAACACATCGGCGCTGCTATATCTTCCAGGTTAACACCTCCGAAAGTTGGTTCCAGTGCTTTAACCACATTGACAAACTCATCGGCAGTAGTGGCATTGATTTCTAAATCAAAAACATCAATATCGGCAAAGATTTTGAATAACAGACCTTTACCTTCCATTACTGGTTTACTCGCTGCAGGACCGATATTTCCTAAACCTAAAACAGCGGTTCCGTTACTGATTACTGCTACTAAATTACCTTTAGCAGTATATTTATATACATCCTCAGGGTTTCTGTATATTTCCATGCAGGGTTCTGCTACCCCTGGTGAATAGGCAAGTGCTAAATCTCGTTGTGAATTTGTGGGCTTGGAAGGGACTACTTCAATCTTACCTGGCCGGCCATCAGAGTGATAATCTAATGCGTCCTGTTTACGGTTTGTTGCTTTGTTCATCTTGTGTGTGTATCCTTGATCTTTGTTATGCTGCAGGAGTAGAATACTCCTGGTAGCTAATAAGTGGTCGAAAGTAGGTATATGTTTAAAATAATACTAGAAAATAATGGGGAAATTACCTGAAAGTGACCATTAGATGCAATATTTTTTTATATAGTAGCTGATATGTAAAAAATCCAACGTACTTTCACTGAAAAAACTAAATACAGTCTATGGCATTTTTGAGTATAGTATTGGACCCTCCGGCTTATGGATGGGCTGATACTAATGGTAATCTATCGAAGCCGACGACTGGGCAGTTGTTGCAGGAATTCTTTAAACGTCTGAATATTTTTAAAACCCGGAAAAACTGGCTGCCATTAATGAGCTGGTCCAAAGTTGTTCTGACCATCCCTTTTCTCTATTTTTTTATTTTCGAGTATTTTAGCTGGAGCTTATTAATTGTTGCTTTCTTATATAGTATGATAGTCATGGGAACGCATGGGACTATATGGCATCACCGGTTTTGTACACATAATGCTTATGTGTTTCGTAATAAATTCTGGAGGTTCTTTACACAGAACCTGACTATATCTATGATTCCGGAAGAAATTTATGTGGTTTCGCACCATGTGCACCATGCTAAATCTGATGCTCCGGGTGATCCCTATAATGCTTCAGGCGGATTTCTATATTGTTTTCTTGCAGATGTCAATCATCAGCCGATTGCGAAAGATCTGTGTGAGCGGAATTATCACCGGGCCACAAGACTGATGAAACATACGGGTGTACAGCCTAATACTTATGAGCAGTACCTGAACTGGGGATCTATTGCTAACCCGGCCAGAACTTTAATGGCCTGGACTTTAAACTGGGGATTCTGGTATGTTGTATTATTCTTTATTGGTGGTCATGCACTGGCCTGTACGGTTTTTGGAGCAGCGGGTATCTGGGCAGTAGGGGTGAGAACTTTCAATTACGAAGGACATGGTAAGGGAAAGGATATGCGCCGGGATAATTATGATTTTTCGAGAGAAGATATGTCTATTAATCAGTTATGGCCGGGTATAGTGGCCGGTGAATGGCATAATAATCATCATTTATATCCGAAAAGTGCCAGAACAGGATTTTTACCACATCAGGTAGATATTGCCTGGTATTATATCCGTTTTATGTATGCTATCGGAACGGTTAAGTCTTTCAAAGATTCTAAAACCGATTTTCTGGAGACACATTATAATAAGGTTGCTATAGAGGAAGATGAAATTGATCTTTTACAGGTGGAGGATTTACTGATTCTGCAGGAGGAAAAGATTTAAAACTATAATAAAACGAATAATAAGGATTTTTAATGTATTCTAAAGATCAGGCTTCAAAATTGAAGCAGGCCTTCTGGACAGCCTTTGGCCAGTATATTGCACCTCAGCTTTCTGCTGAGGGTTTAAGAGTGAACTGGGTAAACTATAAAACAGGAATTAAACATCTGCATTTTAAGTTGCACGCAGACAAAAAATCAGCTTTTATCGGAATTGAGCTTTCTCATCCGGATACTGGTGTACAGGAACTCTTATTTGAACAGTTTAAGGAATTCAGAAATATCTTGAATGGTTATTTAAATGAGGATTGGGAATGGCAGTTGCACATGACTGATGAAAATCATAAAATAGTAAGCCGGATTTTTACAACTTTACCTGATGTCAGTGTTTTTAAAGAAGAGGACTGGCCAAAGCTGATTTCTTTTTTTAAACCAAGGATCATTGCTCTTGATGAATTCTGGTGTGATGCAGCACAGAGTTTCGAAGTGTTTAAATAAAATTACATATACAAATTAAATCATTTGATACATTTGCCCTTTGTCAGCGGTTAGGCTGATCAGTTTTTTTATTAAAAAAGGTATATGTACGATATTTGTTGTATAGGTCATATTACGCTTGACAGAGTGGTTACACCCACAACGGAAAAGCATATGGCAGGAGGAACGTCATTTTATTTCTCAAATGCTATTCGTAAAATGGGAGTAAATTATGGTCTGGTAACGGCTGTAGGACAAAGTGAAATGCCATTTGTACTGGAGTTACGTGCAATGGGTGCAGAGGTTAATGTTTTTCCAAGTGCAAAAACCGTTTATTTCGAGAATATCTACTCTGGAAATCTGGATCACCGTACACAAAGGGTTTTACAGGAAGCTGATCCTTTTACTGTAGAACAGCTTAAGCCTGTTCAGGCGAAAATATTTCATTTGGGGCCTCTATTATCAAATGATATTTCTGTTGAGCTCATACGTGACCTGGCAGGCAGGAGTAAGGTTTCACTGGATGTACAAGGTTACCTGCGTGAAGTAAGGGGAGAGTGCGTCTGTGCAGTAGACTGGCCACAGAAAATGGAAGCGTTGCAGTATGTTCATACTGTAAAGGCTGATGAGGCTGAGCTGGAGGTTCTGACGGGCGTTACTGGTATTCCTGAGGGGGTAAAGATTCTAAGCGACTGGGGAGTTCAGGAAATTGTAATTACCCGGGCAAGTTTAGGGTCTGTGATTTACGCTGATGGTGTTTTCTATGATATTCCTGCTTTCAGACCTTCTGCCGAAGTTGATGCTACAGGTTGTGGCGATACCTATATGGCCGGATATTTATATCAGAGAGTAAAAGGAGCAGGTATACAACAGGCGGGTGAGTTTGGTGCGGCCATGGCGAGTTTGAAAATGGAATCTTACGGACCTTTTGATGGTACAGAAGATGATATATTTCAATTATTAGTAGCTGATAGAGGCTGATCTGAAATTTTTTAATGTTTATTTCCTGATTAATATGGCTGTTTTTGTCGATAAATCGTCATAGAAGTGTTTTATTTAAAATATTTGTTAGTGTAATTTGTACACTATACAAAAGTTGTATATATTTGTATCAGAAAATAAGTCATAAATATTTTCCGGATCAAGGATGAGTCATCAGAGGTGACAGCAACCTACTGGAAATTTAAAGAGAAAACCCGTTCATACAGGTTTATATTTGGTTAGAATAGGGATGTGTCTGGATGGAACAACCCTTTCTTTTTTTAAGACCTTTTGTAAACCAGGTTATCAGGTTCTTTTCACAGATCAATCGTTTTTAATTCAGTTATCCAGTTTTATCTTAAAGATACGTATTCACGATATTTTCAGTGTTTTTTATTTTTCAGCAGCTGAACTTCATTTTTAAGTATATTCATTTCTTTTTCCTGTTTGATCAGATGTAAAGTCAGTTCTTCAATTTTCTTTAACAGTTTTGCGTTCATTTCACTAATGGCAATCCCTTCTTCTTTTACTTGTGCAGCTGAGGGTATTTCAATTCTCAGGCCTTTGTAATTGTAACGATTCATTGATGATTTTGTGAGATGATTAATTTGATCAGGGCACTATTACCGGTTATCTGTCAATGCAACTTTAATCCCCAAACCGATTAATGTTAACCCGCATATCTTATTGATATAGTTTGATACCTTTTTATTCCCTTTTAACCTTTTTAGTATAGTGTATGAAAAGAAAGCCAGTATCAGACACCAGATTGTTCCGGTTGTAATAAAGGTTAACCCAAGAGTAAGAAATGGCAGGACGGTATCTTTCGAAGATTTCTCAATGAACTGAGGCAGAAATGCGATGAAAAACAAAGCCACCTTAGGATTTAAGACATTGGTGATAATTGCGTCCCTGAAAATCTTCTTATAGTCTGCAGCTTTATTCTCTTCGGCAAGGTCTGTATTGAGTTCTGTCTGATTGGTTAACATCTTGTAACCGATATAAAGTATATAAACTGCTCCTGCGTACTTTATAATATTAAATAGGAGTAATGATCTGGCTATGATAACAGAAAGACCAAATGCAGCTAAAACTGTATGTATTATACTCCCGGTTCCTATGCCCAATGCTGAAACGATTCCGGCCATTTTACCTTGTCCCATACTTTTGGAAAGAATAAAAATAGTATCGTTGCCCGGAGTAAGATTTAGTAAGATTGAAGCAAGTAAAAAGGTTTCAAAATGTATAATTCCAGTCATGATGAGGCCAAACATTTGTTTGGTACTGCAATTTAGCGAATTTAAAGCTGGATTGTTTGATCAGATGACCGTACCGGTGATTTAATTATCAATGTTGAAATCTGATTTCATAGATTTTATAACCAGAAGACCTATAAGTCCAATCAATATTACCATAATTACTTCTCCTATGTTGAGTACCAAATGGGAAAGAGGGAACATTGCACCAGTGAATTTAACAAAGAATGATAATAAAAGCAGAGCAACTTCTATAATGGCTGTAATTAAGATAGCTTTTGATAGATTTCCCATGTTCAGTATCCGTTAGGTATGCACTGTTATAATTAATAGGCTTAAATTATTTGGTTTTTAATCGGATATTATCAGTGTTTAACAGTATCTGAATACCCGATGTCTTCCTTAATAATAAGTATATAATATAATTTGTGCGATTTTATTACGTGAACAAACGTTTTATCAATGTGAATTTGGGTTTGCAAGGGTATTTAAAAAATGAAAATATATACCGTGGTGTATTGCAAAGGCTATAAGTACTGGTAAGAGACGACCTGTTTTAAATGATGTTCCAGGTGCTGGACGTAATCATTAAATATAAAAGCCAGTGTTACACTTTCATCGCCACCGGCAAAACATCTTCTCATTAATAACTCCTGTGGTATTAACCGGATTAATTCCAGAAGCTGTTTGTTGTAAACTGTCCAGAAGGAGATCACCTGATTCGAATCAATCTGATTATAATAGTTGAATGTGTTACAGTTGTTCTGATCGTAGGTTATTTTAGGCGTGTCTTCAAACTGCGCCCTGACAAAACGCTGATGATTAGCAATCGCACTGTCAATCAGATGCCCGATAATTTCTTTTTTACTCCATTGATGAGCGGCAGGTTTTAAAGAAAATATATGATCATCAATCTCATTTAAAAGCTGGGGTATGGTTTCGCATAAAAAATGTAATCTCTGAATAGATTGGGCAATCATATATTTTCTGTTTTATTCTTGATTAGGGTTTAAACCGGATCTTGTTTCTCCGGGTTATCTTTTTGTATTCCTTTAATTTTGATTCTTTTGGCACTTTTAAGGCTATGATTCAACATCCATTCAATCTGTCCATTAACACTACGAAATTCATCAGCAGCCCATTTCTCTATAGCCTTCATTGTTTCTGAATCTATCCTTAACGCAAATGATTTCTTTTCTGACATATTTATTGATTTAATGTCCCGGTATTGATAACGGGTTTTGTTTCGCTATCTCCACAAAGGACAACCATTAAATTACTTACCATAGTTGCTTTTCTGTCATCATCAAATTCAATGATTTTTTTATCAGCCAAAAGCTGAAGTGCACTCTCCACCATTCCAACTGCCCCTTCAACTATTTTATGACGGGCAGCAACTACGGCTGACGCCTGTTGTCTTCTCAACATAGAATGAGCAATTTCCGGAGCATAAGCTAAATAGCCAATCCTGGATTCTATAACTTCTATACCTGCAATTTCCAGTCTTTCTGCCAGCTCTTGTTCCAATGCGATGTTCACATCATCAAAGTTGGTGCTTAAAGTGATTGTAGCAGTCTCGTCTTCAAAATGATCATAAGGGAAAGAGCCAGCAAGTTTCCTGACTGCTGAGTCTGTTTGGATTTTGATAAAAGTTGTATAATTATCTACTTCAAAGGCAACTTTAAATGTATCTTTCACTCTCCAGACCAGGATTACGCTAATCAGAATAGGATTCCCCATTTTATCATTTACTTTGATCTTTTCACTTTCAAAGTTCCTGGCACGCAGGGAGTAAGTGAATCGGGTATATAATGGGTTGACCCAGAACATTCCGTTTTGTTTGATCGTTCCTTTATATTTCCCGAAAAGTAAAAGCACTTTTGAGCTGTTGGGGCTGACGATGATCAGACCTTTCCCTAAAATGATGAAAACGGGGATACAGGTAATGATTAAAATGATTTGCTGTGCGCTAACGGCAAAGGCTAATACGGCTGCGGTAACGACTAAAAGGAAAATAACCAGATAACCATTAAAGGGCGTAACAATCTTTTCTACTTTCATATGTATAGTATTTAAATGATATTAAATTGATATCATAAATTTAGCTATAAAAGAATGGTAATACCAAATATTCCGGCTTATTTTCTGACAGTTAATAAAGATTGTCTTATGCTTGTTTTTTAATCACGTTTAAATGATCAATTTTTTCAGGAAGTGAATTTGCTGAACAGGGTTGATGTAAAAACATCCCGGTAACCTAATTAATCATTCTAATAATCAGAAATACGGAAAATGTGATTGCTCCGATAACAAGCATTGTTTTCCCGTTTTTTCTGTCAAATTCTTCATAGTGATAGATTTTTCCACCATCTGGCAAGAGTTTTTTGTAGGTGTAAATATGCCATCCTATCAATATCCCAAATAATCCTCCCAGTATGGCACTTATATACCCTATATATATCCATCCTTTTTCTAATTTCAATGGTTTGCTTAGTTCTATCAGATTTTGTTTTTTTAATTCTTCAATTGTCTCTGGTCTGATTTCTGCACCTCTCTCTTTTAATAATTTTTGTGCGAGCTGAAAATCAAATTCATTCCATTCATTTTGTTTTGCGATCACATTGTAGAGCTCTTCATTAGTGAAATGGACTAAATAATAATCTTCACCTATTGTTCGTGGATTTTCGGTCGGGTTTTGAAGCAGGAGATTGTCTGCTTTTATAAACTCATCCGGTTTGATTTTGATGCTGTATTCTTTAGCTGGTTCATTACTTGAGAAAAATGAGTCAAACTGAAGAGAAGTATCTTCAATGATATAATCGATCTGGTTATCTTTAAATAAAGTGCCAAATTCAGAAGCTGTGGTGTAATCACTAAATTTCTGATAAGTTATGTATTGATTTTTAGTCATATTTGTGAGTTGAAATCCATTACACTATCTAACCCTCTTTTTAAACCGGTAAAAGAATCTACTTTCCGGATGGCCAGTAAAGCACCTTGTACATAAGGTTTTGCACTGCCTCCGGCTTCATGTTTGATGATCAGTTTTTCATCGGTCATACCAAAAATCGTTTCCAGAGAAATGATAAACCCGGGTAATCTTACTGCATGTACCTGCATGCCATTAATGTCTGCACCTCTTGTTTCTTTAATTCCTTTAGTCTCTTCTACAGGAATTGTTTTAACTGATTCTCTCACCTTTGATAATCTGTTGGCCAGCTCCAGTGCACTTCCGCTCGGTGAATCAATTTTACGGTCACTTGCATAATCTATAATCTCCCACTGAGGCATATAGCCCGCAGCCATTTCTGCAAATTTATTCAGGAGTACAACGCTGATTGCAAAGTTTCCGACAGCGAGTACAGATTGTTGTTTTTGTTCAGCTATTGATCCGATCTCCTGATAATCTGCGTCTGAAAGACCTGATGTACCAACTACTACATTTACTCCTTTATGGATTGCGGTAATTACCTGGTGTTTGGCGATATCTGGTTTTGTATAATCGACTAAAACATCACAAGGCACAGCTAAAGCTTCTTCTATTGTTCCAAAAACCGGTATGTTATTATCCTGAGATAAGTTTAGGAGAACATTCAGATCTTTGTTGGCATTGGTGCGCGAAACCGCAGAAACCAATTCCAGATCCTCTGTTAAAACAATTCCTCTGCAGAGTTCAGAGCCGGCCCAGCCAGTTGCCCCTGCAACGCATATCTGTATTTTTTTTGTTTTCGTCATCTTTAAGGATTATTAATTAATAAGGAAAAATTATTTACCCCAATCTAATGTTTTTTTTCAGTCGATGTGATCATGTTTAAGTCAAAAATATGTTAGCTTTGATTTAAACGCCAGATAAATTTCATGAAAAAAATTACCTTATTACTCTTTGTATTGTTGTGCTCAAACTTTTGTTTTTCACAGGATATTATTAAATTATTTAACCGCTCGAGTGACTTTTTTGATTTATTGGATCAGAAGAAATTTACTGAAGCGCAGGCTTATTTTGATGCAAGTGTGTCATCAAAGATTTCTGCCGGAGATCTGCAGAAAATGTGGGAGAACTTCAATGATAAGCTGGGTAAGTTTGAATCTGCAAGTGGCGTTGAAAGCAAGACTAAAGGTGATTTTTTTGTAGTCACAGTTGATGGGAAATTTGCAAAAACTACACAGTCATTTTTACTGGCTTATAATAAAGCCGGGAATATGGTTGGTTTTTTTGTTGCACCAAATAAATCGGCTTCTGCTTATCAGAATCCTGTTTATGCTGATACGACATTGTATACAGAAAAAGAGGTTTATATTAAAACTCAGGGACATAGTCTGGTTGGAAAACTAACTATACCAAAAAATGTAAAAAACTTCCCTGTGGTTGTACTCGTACATGGTTCCGGACCAGCAGATATGGATGAAACTGTTGGGCCTAATAAGACCTTCAAAGATCTTGCCGCTGGCTTTGCTGCTAAAGGAGTAGCCAGCATCCGTTATGTAAAAAGAACAATGGTTTATAGTGGTGAATTTGGAGGTGCTTTTACCGTGAAAGAGGAGGTGACTGATGATGCACTGGCAGCTATTGCTTTAGCCGGTACTATTCCTGATGCTGATAAGAAACAGATTTATTTAATGGGACATAGTCTGGGAGGGATGCTGGCTCCAAGGATCGCCGCTTTAGCACCTGAATTAAACGGGATGATATTGGCTGCCGCACCAGCAAGAACTTTAACCGATATTCTTATTGAACAAAATAAATACATGTTTGATTTGGCAAAAGATACTACACAGTCAATTAAAAGCCAGTTTGATGCACGTATTAAAGAGCTCGATAGAAGTAAACTGACCGCTGCCGGGAATATGAAGCCAGATTCTGTGATTCTGGGGTTGCCGGTTTCATACTGGGTGGACCTTAATAAGTACAATCAGGTAGAGGTTGCGAAAAAGAACAGTAAACAACGTATGCTGATTATACAGGGAGGAAATGATTTCCAGGTATCAACCCATGATTATGAGCTTTGGAGTGCCGCATTGAATAAAAAACGTAATGTCACTTTGAAATTATATCCTGATTTGAATCACCTGTTAAGTTCTCAGGTCGAAAAAGGCCCTGTAAGTCAGTACGATGTTCCTTCTAACGTATCTGAAACATTAATTAATGATCTGGTAGCCTGGATAAAAAGCAAATCTTAATGACAAAATTTAAAGCACTCCTTTTTGATTTAGACGGTACTCTTGTTGATTCAGAACACTTTCATTATAGTGTATGGAACGAAATCCTGGCAGAATCTGATGTTCAGCTGGAATACACTGATTTTCTTAAAAATTTTGCCGGTGTTCCTTTGCCTGGAAACGCTAAAAGGTTAAAGGAATTATATGAGATAGCATCGCCTCTTGAGATCTTAATTTCAAAAAAAGAAGAACTGACCAACCAGCGGCTGATTACCAGTACGATTGAACTGATGCCATATGCTGAAGAAATATTGGACTACTTTTTTTCTAAAGGAATTGCAATGGCTCTGGTTACGGCAAGTAAAAGAGCTGATGTAGATGAATTATTCAGGAAAAACGGGCTGGGAAAATACTTTAAATTACTCGTAACCAGGAGCGATGTGACAAAAAGTAAACCTGACCCTGAATCTTATGATCTCGCCGTTAAGGGTATAGGTTTCCAGAAGAATGAATGCCTGGTATTTGAAGATACTTTGAATGGCTTGCTTGCTGCGAAAAATGCTGGTCTAACTTGTTTTGCCATTCAGGGCGATAGGGAAAGTCACGCTAAATTAGCTGGTGCAGATCATATTTTTACTGATTTCCGGGAAGCAAGGGATTACATGGAAGAAAACAAACTCATCTGATAAAGGCCGTCTGAGTTAGGGAGCCTGATAATGTCCGGTAATGAGTGTAAGCAGATCTTCGTTTATTCCTGTGCCATTGTCAGCTTTCCATTTGTTGTCTTTAGTCATTCTGATCTCGAAATTTTCATAGTCGTCTATAGAAACTATATGGTTTGTTTCCTCGCCATCTGTTACTGCATGTACAGCAACAGCAACAGGTTTTCCTTCAAAAACCAGATCAAATTTGGTTACTTTATAACTCATTGAACAAATATAATAAATTTAGAATCATGTGCGCACGCTATACGCTGACTAAGGCCCAGAAAGAATTACTGATCCGTTACCAGGTGAAATTACCAGCAGACTATAAGCCGAATTATAATCTTGCACCTACACAGAAGGGTTTAGTCATTACTGCGGACGAACCTGATATAGCACAGCTGATGCATTTTGGACTTGTCCCATACTGGGCGCAGAGTACGAAACTTGATTTTTCTACGCTCAATGCCCGTTCTGAAGAAATTATGGGGAAGAAAACTTTTGCTCCTTTAATTACGCACCGCAAAACCTGTCTGGTACTGGCTGATGGATTTTATGAATGGGATAAAAAAACAGGAGATACGCTGCCTTACCGTTTTGTGTTAAAAGACAGAGATTTATTTGCCTTTGCTGGTCTGTGGAGCCAGTGGAAGGATCAGTTTTCCGGAGATGTATATCGCTCCTTTACCATTATGACTACCCAGGCCAATGAAATAGTTGGTAAAGTTCATGCACCGAAATTCAGAATGCCTGTCATACTAAACAGGGAAGAAGAAGCACTATGGCTAAGCAAGGATTTGGGGACTCCTGATTTACTTAATCTGTGCAAAGCTTATCCTGATGAACTGATGGATTGTTACAGGGTAGATAAGGCCGTAAATGCGACGGTAGTGAAAGGTGTGGCTAATAACAGGCCGGAGTTAATGCAGGCCATAAATTAACAGAGGACACAGATCTTTGTCTGATCTCCGTCCTCCTGATTATTTCTAGCCTTTTTTATTTTTCAGATATACTGTTAAAATACTTTTTAAATATAGCTCAGGTTTAGGCATGGTAATCACCGTGCCGGGTTCTTTATCCTGCGACTGTTTGATATAGTTAGCTTTGATTTTTCCCCAGTCTTTTGAATAAAGCTGGATGAAAGTTTCCACAAACTGTTCATCGGTATAATCTTTTGGAAGCTTACTTAGCACAACTTCTATTTTCTCTTCTTTTCTATGTAATACTGCCATAATAAATTTTAAATCTCTGCAAAGCTATGAACTAAAAGCAATTTATGTAAACTTTTCTCAGTTCTGATTGTTTTAATCCTGTTATTCCTTACGGGGACGTTCCTTCAAGAAATTAAATCATCGCCTTATGGTGGATCAACTCAGAGAGCAAGGCTTATTAGATTTCTTTGTCCAGTGTTTGCAGGATTTATATATAGCAGAAAAAAAACTGGTCAATTGTGCAGCAGCATTGTCTATTGCCGCATTTACGGAAGAATTACAACGTGCATTAATTTCACAATCGGATGTAGCGGCCAGGCATGTACGGCAGTTAGATGCTGTATTTGATATGATGAATAAGCAGCCTGGAAAAGGGAAATGTAATATTATCGAAATCTTAAGTGATAAAGCTGCTTCTATAGTAAAAACTGTGGAAACAGGTACTGCATTGCGTGATGCGGCTATAATCTATGCAGTACAGCTCATAGCGCATTATAAAATTGCAAGTTATGGAAGTTTGATTTCATTGCTCGCCGAGCTGGATCATTCTAAGGCCAAGTTTATTTTGAAACAGAATCTTGCCGATGAAAGAGCTGCAGATACTTATCTTACGCAGATTGCGGTAGACTTTATTAATCCGGCAGCACAAAGAGAATCTGAATAATCGATTTAACTGATAGACCTAGGGCTTTTCTTTCTTATAGTTATCTGCTACTTTCTCCGCTAAATCCAGAAATCTGGAGCGCCAGTAATTTCTGTCTTTTTCCATTTCTTCGAATGTCGTAATTTCACGGGTATCATTAACTCTGGAGGATCTTATTTCCGGATACTCATCAGAGAAATCGTGATGCAGTACTTCGCCATATTTAGCGATTACCTTATAAGGTAGATGAGGGTCCATAATATGATGATAATAGGTAGTCCGGTCAAATCCTGCAGATGCAGTTAATGCCTTAATCGTTATCCCGGTTTTACGGACAACGGAGTCTAAATATTCACCTTTATGTTTCTTAAAATCCTCTTTTTTCACTAAAAACAAGGTAAATCAATAATGTTTAAAAATATTCTACATTTTATTAGTATTATTCTACAATAATGTTGATATTAGTGTTTATAATGTAGAATATTAATAGAATTTGAATAATTAATCAACATATTTGTTCACTTGATGCCAATAATTATTATGCTATAAAAAAATAGATTTAAACAAAATTTTTAATTTAGCAGTTCTTCAACTCGACATGAAGCACTGCTTGATGAGCCTCGTAACAGAAATCTGGTAAATTTCAATAATACCCTACGAGATAAGTCAAGCAGCCTGAACTCATAAATATGGGGTCGGTTGCTTGCTTAAGTTTATTGTAGGGTATATTTTGAAAAAAATATTGGGTTTACCAGAACCACTGTTACATTAGACGAGCAAGTAGCCGACCCTATTTCTTTTAGATCCAGCCTATTTGTTTTCGCAGCTCCATATTAACACAAACCACCAATTGGGAAAATGGTATGTGCGGCCGGCGAATTTTCCTGGTCAACGCATAATGCTGGCCGCCATGCCTTTCCTTTTTAGTTTATTCCTAAATTAAAAATGTGCTTATGAATATTTATGCAGGATCTAAGAAAACCAAATGGGATATTGGGATGGCAGAAACAGTTTTTCATATCAGGGGAGCTATAGTTGTTACTGATGATCTTTCCTTGCCAGTTAAAACAACCAGGAGAATGTGGGTGAACGGAATTGAAATATTCCCTGAGCAGGCTGGTGTAGTACGCCCATTTTATGAATGTAATTTTGAATGGGGTGAACTGGGGCAAAACGCTTCCTATACCACAGCTTTATCTATATGTTTAGCCATATTCAAGAGTGAGAGACTAGCGGAAAATTTATTTGTATGCTTTAAGGAAGAGTTTGTTCAGAATTTTCCCGATGGAAATTTTGAACTTGTGCTGGAAATCACCAGATTTTTAAATAAACACAATAACAGATTGCATCCTGATTTATATAGTCGGTTCTGTTTTTCTGCGATAACCAGTTCCAGGGAGATTCTTTTATATAAGAACCCTAAAACGGGATTAATTACAGCGAATCTGGCTGAAAATTACGCGATGCATAGAGAAACTATGCCTAATATCAAGCTTCGTAAATTAAATGAACGTAAACAGAGATTGTTATTCAGACTGTTTGCAAAAGATAATTACTTGATTACAGGATATGAATTTACGGAAGTTATGTCAAGGGCAGAAGATCTGATGACCAGATTTTACTGGAGATCTGTTGAGAAAATTATTACCAGCCAGATCGAAGATAAATATGAGGAATAAGTATTTAGAACTTATTCCTCATCCAGTTTAGCGTGTATTGGAGGCCTTTCTTTACATCAAATAATGGTTCATAATCAAGATCGTGGCGGATTCTGCTGATGTCTGCCAGTGAGTCATGAATATCTCCTGTCCTGGAGGGGCCGTAAGTTTGTCCCGGATCTGTGCCATTTAGTTCTTTTATGCTGGCCCATAACTGGTTTAACGAGATACGTTCACTACAGGCAACATTGTAGATTGAATGTGGTGAATTGCCAGTAAATAAAAGCGCTTTGATGTTGGCCTGTATTACATTTTCTATGAAAGTGAAATCACGCGTCTGACTTCCGTCACCATTGATTACGGGCGGCAGACCAGCTAAGGCAGCTTTCATAAATAGTGGGATAACTGCTGCATAAGCTCCCTCTGGATCCTGATTGGGGCCAAAAACATTAAAATATCTTAAACCTATGCTATCTGTTCCATAAGTTTTTCTAAAAACATCCGCATATAATTCATTAACCAGTTTGGTTACCGCATATGGGGAAAGGGGAGTACCGATACGATCTTCTGTTTTGGGTAATTCCTTGCTGTCTCCATAAGTGGAAGAAGAAGCTGCATAAACTATTCTTTTGACCTGCTGATCTTTGACAGCAATAAGCATATTTAAAAAACCTTCTATGTTTACCTGACTGGTTGTTGAAGGATCATTAACAGAGCGTGGAACCGAACCTAAAGCAGCCTGATGAGAAACATAGTCTATGTCTTTACAGGCAGTCAGACAGGTATCAGCATCACGGATATCGCCTTGGATAAACTCAAAAGCAGGATTAGATTCAAATTCCTGTATATTCTTTAAAAAACCCGTTGACAAATTATCCAGTACCCGGACTTTCGCAGCACCATATTTCAATAAGTACTGAACCAGGTTGGATCCGATAAAACCGGCTCCCCCGGTTATCAGAAAAGATGATTTACTTAAATCCTGGTTATGGTAAGGTTTAAGATACAGTTGATTTTTAAAGTCTTCCATGAGTAAGTTCTTCAGGTAACATACCTTTTATATCATATACTACAGTGTTTTCTTTACAAAGCTGCTGAATATCAAGATCTTCAAATTCTGTGTGGGCAACAGCTGCGATTACAGCGTCAAATTTGCGGTCTGTGATCTGTTCATTCTGACAGGTAATGCCATATTCCTGATATACATGTTCGGGATCTGCCCATGGATCAAGGATACATACATTAACGTGGTATTCTTTCAACCGGGTCACAATATCAATTACCCTGGTATTACGTACATCGGGACAATTTTCCTTGAAGGTGAAACCCAGAATCAGAACTTCGCTGGCAGTTACCTGTATTTGTTTACGAACCATCAGTTTAATTACTTCATCAGCAATATATTGTCCCATACCATCATTTAAACGTCTTCCTGCAAGGATAATTTCAGGATGATAACCTGCTTCCTGCGCCTTTTGGGCAAGGTAGTAGGGATCTACGCCAATACAATGTCCACCTACAAGACCAGGTTTGAAATTCAGGAAATTCCATTTAGTCCCGGCTGCTTCAAGTATCTCGAGAGTATTTAAACCGATCAGGTTAAATATCTTAGCCAGTTCATTGACAAAGGCGATATTTATATCTCTCTGTGCATTTTCTATGACCTTGGCAGCTTCAGCTATTTTAATGCTTGGAGCTCTGTAAGTTCCGGCTGTAATGATTGTACGGTACAACTCGTCAACACGATCTGCAGTTTCTGGTGTTGAACCTGACGTGATTTTTAAGATTTTAGTTAGTGTATGCTCTTTATCACCCGGATTTATTCGCTCAGGTGAATAACCGCAAAAGAAATCCTCATTAAACCTGAGTCCGGATGCACGTTCCAGTACTGGGGCACATTCTTCTTCTGTAACACCAGGATATACCGTTGATTCATAAATTACAATGTCGCCGTGCTTCAGATACCTGCCAACAGTTTCGCTTGCTTTATATAAAGCAGACAGGTCAGGATGATTAAACTTGTCAATCGGAGTTGGAACAGTAATGATATAAATACGTGCCTGCTGTAAGTCATCAGCATTATAAGTGAACGATAGGCTTGGTTTCACTTTGAGTAAATGACTTTCAGTGATTTCAAGCGTATTATCGTGTCCGGTATTTAGTTCCTCTATACGTTTTTGTTTAGTATCGAAGCCTGTTACTTTGAAATATCTGGCAAAAGCTACTGCCAGTGGTAAGCCAACGTAACCCAGGCCAATAACAGCTATAGGTGTGTCTTTATCAATCCTTGTCATCTATAATCTTCTATTCTGCAATCTTTTTCAAGCAGGGCGCAATTTATTGAAATAAAACTGAGAAGCATAAACAAATTATCAGATGGATTATAAACGGCTGCCTATTCTTAGTAGATTTGGTTAAACTAAAGAATAAGATATGAATAATTTAAAACTCTCATTGGGTGTGCCATTGATAGCGGGTTCCCTGCTGATCAGTGTAGCATTCCATTCGTTTCGTTCGACAGACGATCCTAAATCGGGGATAATTCTCGAAAATATGGATAAACAGGTTCTTCCGGGAAACAACTTCATGGAGTATGTGAATGGTAGCTGGATTAAAAAGACCGAAATTCCGTCAGATAAGCCTTCAGCAAGTGTAGGTTCGATGGTGAACGATAAGGCACAGGAAGATGTTAAAGAGATTATAGAAAAAGCAGCTGCAGGAAAGTTTGCAGATGGTTCAGAAGAACAGAAGATTGGTGATTTGTATGGCTCCTATATGAATATGACTGCAAGGGATGCAGTAGGAGTGAAACCACTTGCCGGAGAGTTTAAGAAGATTGATGCAATCAAAAATCAGAAAGAACTTGCCGCTTACTTTGCTTATGCAAGTAAAATAGGGAATGCGGCTCCTTTTAGTGTGGCAGTTACAGAGGACTTTAAGGATCCTAAAAATTATATGTTGTTAAGCTGGCAGGGTGGTCTGGGGCTACCTGACAGAGAATATTATTTTACAGACAATGCTAAGTCCAAAGAAATCAGAACTAAATATGTAGCACATATTGAAAAAATGCTGATCCTGGCAGGTGTTGCTGCTGCAAAACCCAAAGCAGCAGAAATAATGGCTTTGGAAACCCTGATGGCTTCTAAACAAATGAAAAAAGAAGAAACCAGAAATATGGCTGGTTTATATAATAAATATGCAGTAAACAAGCTGAATACTTTAATGCCTGATTTTGACTGGCAGGCTATGCTGAATGAAGCTGGGGTGAAAAACGTAGATAGCGTTGTTGTTGCGCAGGTGAATTATACCAAAGATCTGAATGCTGTTATAAAAAACACTCCGCTTACTACCTGGAAGACTTATCTGAAATGGAGTTTGGTTAATGGAGCTGCCGGTTCGCTGAATACTGCACTGGATGAAGAAAACTTTAATTTCAACGGAACTATTCTGAATGGGGTGCCTAAACAGCGTCCGCAATGGCGCAGAGCTGTAGGTGTAGTCAATAGCTCTTTGGGAGAGATGGTAGGAAAACTATATGTAGAGAAACATTTTTCACCGGAAGCAAAGGCAAGGATGCTTGTACTGGTAGGAAATCTGCTTAAAGCTTATGAAGCAAGTATTCAGAATCTGGAATGGATGAGTCCGGAAACCAAAACAGAGGCATTGAAAAAGATCAGCAAGTTTACACCTAAAATTGGTTATCCTGATAAATGGAGAGATTATTCAACACTTAAAATAGTTAAGGATGATCTTTATGGAAACATGACCCGTTCAACAGCTTTTGAATACAATCGGATGATGAAAAAACTAGGTACTCCGGTTGACCGTTCAGAATGGGGAATGACTCCGCAGACGGTTAATGCTTATTATAATCCGCCATTGAATGAAATTGTATTTCCAGCAGCTATTCTGCAGCCACCATTTTTTGATATGAATGCAGATGATGCTGTTAATTATGGTGGTATTGGTGCAGTAATCGGTCACGAAATCGGACATGGCTTTGATGATCAGGGCAGTACTTTTGATGGTGATGGGGTAATGCGTAACTGGTGGACAAAAAATGACCTGAGCGAATTTAAGAAAAGAACAGGTGCTTTGGCAGCACAGTACAGTGGATTTAAAGTTTTGAGCGATCTGAATGTAAATGGTGAATTTACTTTAGGGGAGAATATTGGTGACCTTGGCGGACTGACTATCGCCCTGAAAGCTTATCACGCCAGTCTTAATGGTAAAACTGCTCCGGTTCTGGATGGCTTTAATGGTGATCAGCGTGTGTTTATTGGCTGGGGACAGGTTTGGTTAAACAAGTCAAGAGAACAGGCACTGAGAAAACAGGTAGGAACAGATCCGCATTCTCCTGCAAGATTCCGTGTGAATGGAGTGGTAAGAAATATCCCTGAATTTTACACAGCTTTTAATGTGAAATCTGGTGATTCATTATACCTTGCTCCTGATAAAAGAGTGAAAATCTGGTAAACATATACCAGTTTAAATGAAAAAGCCACTGTCCCTTAAGGAGCAGTGGCTTTTTCTATTCAGTCAGGTCTGCCTGAAATAATATCTTTACTAGTTTTTAACAAACTCAGTATTTGCGTTAAGTGTGATTTCATCGCTTAACATTGCACTTGGATATTTTGAACCTAAAGCAAAATCAGCTCTTTTAATTGTTCCGGTTACTTTGAAGCCAGCAGTAGCTTTTTTAGACATTGGGTTAGTAGTTACACCTCTTAAGGTAGCATCTAAAGTAACTGGTTTAGTTACACCATGTAAACTTAACAGACCACTTACTTTGAATTTATTACCAGCTAATTTTTTTACTGAAGTACTTTTGAAAGTTAATTTAGGGAATTTCTCTGCGTCAAAGAAATCTGCACTTTTCAGGTGACCATCTCTTTTGTCATCTTCTGTATTTACTGAATTTACATCAGCTGTTAAAGTAACAACTGCATCAGAGAAGTCATCTTTAGAAGCAACAATTGTTGATTCAAAGTTTTTGAAGGAACCTTCAACGTCAGTAATCATCAGGTGGGTAATAACAAATCCTAATTTTGAGTGCGCTTTATCTGCAGTCCACGTATTGGCCGCCGGCTTAAAAGCAAATAGTGCAGCAGAGGCTGCAAATAATAATACAAGTAGTTTTTTCATGTCTGTAATTTTTTTATACGACAAATATGGTATAATTAAATTGTTGTTGTATTGATGTATGGTAAGAAAAACAAAGGGAAGGCAAGAATATAAAAAGATTAAAAGATCTTACAATCTTAAAATAGGTATTTAACACAGAACTTTCAGGTGTTTATACTGATGGTTAGTTGAAAAATCGTCTTAATTTTGATTTAAAATTAATCTCTCCTCAATATTATGAAACAGAATATGGGTATGGCACCAAAGAATTTGCTTTGTTTCTCGCATCTTCGCTGGGACTTTCTATTGCAGCGGCCGCAGCAGCTATTACTGCGGTTTGCTAATGATACCAATGTGTTTTTTGTCGAAAACCCTGTTTTTGATGCAAAGGAAGGCCCTTATTTATCTTTTGGAACCAGATCTGAAACACTGTGGAAACTGGTACCTCATTTAAGACCAGGATTAAGTTCTGGTCAGATCACCAAATGTATGACCCGGTTAATCGATGAATTTCTCGTAAATGCAGATCTGGATAACTGGACATTCTGGTATTATACTTCTTCGGCTCTGGCCTTTACTAAAAAACACAAACCTAAACTAACCATATTTGACTGCATGGATGAAGTTTCCATGTTCAGGCGTTCACCAGAGGAGATGACCATCTTAGAAAAGAAACTGGTCGAAAAGGCTGATCTTGTTTTTACACAAGGATATTCACAGCATGATAACAGGAAAACTTTTCATGCCAATGTACATTCGTTTCCATGTGTGGATCCCTATACTGATACTGTCCGGACTTTATCCTGGGATGACACTTACACTGCTATGTTTCGCCTGATCAGGCATGCTGCAACCGGCAAGAGTAATCACCGCAAACTTCTCCATACCATATCTTATAGTGATCAATCAACAATGCTTTCCAAAGGAAATTAAATCTTACGATTAAGTAATCTGTTGTTATATTATTTTTTTCATCCGGGTGGATACCTGTTTGTATTTCCTGTCAGAGATAAATTTCACAAAAAAAAGAGCAGGATTCACCCGATGTCAATTGACAGAATAATAACGATTTAGCGATGATTCATGCAAAATTGATTTAATAAGTTTATCTTTTAATATATTTTTGTAACCGGAAACTAGCAACTTTATTTTAGCTTTATAAGATTTATTGAGAGAAAAATAATGATTCCACAAACATCCAAATCAAAAACAACCGAACAAAATAAATCATCTTTCCCAATCATCGGGATGGGTGGGTCTGCAGGTTCATTTCATGCTTTTGAAAAGTTCTTTTTACATATGCCGGTCAAAAGCGGGATGGCATTTGTGATTATTATGCACCTCGATAATTCCCATCATATTAATGTGGCAGCCATGCTTCGGCCGGTGTCATCTATGATTATCGATGAAGCAACAGATGGTACGCAGGTTGAACCGGATCATATTTATGTTATTCCTCCGGGTAAAGATATGGGTATACACAACGGACGTTTATTGTTAATGGAAGCTTCCCGTTATAAAGGTGCACACATGTCTATTGATTATTTTTTGCAGAGTCTTGCCGAAGACCAGTGGGGCAATGCTGTTTCTATTATTTTTTCGGGAATGGGTGCCGATGGAGAAACCGGTGTGAGAATGATCAAGGAAAAGTTAGGGATGGCAATGGTACAGGATCCGGCGACAGCTGAATATCCGAGTATGCCTAATGCAGCTATAAAATCCAACATGGTGGATTATGTACTTGCTCCTGAAGATATGCCCGTAAAACTGATACAGTATATTAATCATCCGGCATTAATGGACGCTAAGTCGGCTGATGATATTGCGATGAATAATACTAACCAGACACATCTGCAAAAGATATTAATGCTGTTGCGTTCCCATACAGGTCATGATTTTACATTGTATAAGAAAAATACAATTATCAGAAGAATTGAAAGGAGAATAGCCATTAATCAATTACATGATTATGTAGACTATATCAATTACCTGAGAGAAAATCCTAACGAAATAGCTTTATTATTTAATGAATTACTAATAGGTGTAACCAAGTTTTTCAGAGATCACAGTGCATTCGAAGTTTTAAAAAGTAAATTATATGCCCACCTGGCTAACAGAGGTATCGGTGATCCTATTCGTGTCTGGGTAGCAGGTTGTTCTACAGGTGAAGAAGCTTATTCTATTGCGATATTACTAATAGAATATTTCGAATCAGCAAAGATAGACAGAGTACCAAAACTGCAGATCTTTGCCACAGATCTTGATCCTATTGCTATTGATCATGCCCGGTCTGGAAATTACTTTGCCAATATAAGTTCAGAAGTATCTCCTGAAAGACTGGAACGATTTTTTGTTAAGGTGAATGACGGATATATTGTAAAAAAAGAGGTTCGGGAAATGATTGTATTTGCCCAGCATAACCTCATTAAGGATGCACCATTCACACGCCTGGATTTATTATGCTGCAGAAATGTGATGATATATCTTACTTCAGAGCTGCAGAAAAAAATCATTCCTGTTTTTCATTATTCTCTGAATCCTAATGGGCTTTTATTCCTTGGCCCGGCAGAATCTGTAGGGACTTTTCATGATAGCTTTACTAACTTAGATACGAAATGGAAGCTTTTCCAGCGTAAAGAAGGTGCTTCTCTCGGGAATATGCTTGATTTTCCATTTCATGTTGCCAATCAGCATAATAAAAATGTGAAGATGCAGCTGCCGGTTAAAAACATTAAGAATCCTTTAGTAGAAACTTTTCATAAAGTCCTGCTGGAAAACTATACGCCAACATCGTTATTATTGAATGAACGTGGCGATATCCTTTATATTAATGGTAAAACCTCAAAGTTTATGCAGATTAACTCTGGTGAGGCCATATTCAATATTCACAGGCTGGCCAGAGAAGAACTTAAATATGCCCTGGGGAATGCTCTGCATCAGGTTTGGGAGCAAAAAGAGAATATAGAGGTTTCTGATATAAAGATTAAGGAAGAAAACGGGGTTTACCTGGTGCGTTTTAAGGTCACCTACATGACAGAGTTGCCGTTGCAGGATTTGCTGCTGGTAACCTTTTATGATCTGGGACCGCTCAAGAAAAAGAGAGTGACCAAAGGCCTTAATATAGATCCATCAAGAGAGGGAGCGGTAGAGGAGCTGGAAAAAGAGCTGATTTATACCAAACAACAGTTACACAGTACTATTGAGCAGATGGAAACCTCGCTGGAAGAATTGAAATCTACCAATGAAGAGCTGCAGAGTACCAATGAAGAATTACAGAGTACTAACGAAGAAGCCCTGACTACCAAAGAGGAAATGCAGTCGCTGAATGAAGAGCTCATGACCATCAATCTCCAGTATCAGAATAAAGCAGAGGAATTAACTCAGCTGAATAATGATATGAAAAACCTGCTGGATAATACTGAAATCGGGACTATATTTCTGGATAACCAGCTTAATATTGTTCGTTTTACTCCTCAGGTCACTAAACTGTTTAATGTTATTCCAAGTGATGTAGGCAGATCTATTACCCATATCGTTTCCAATTTTGATTATCCTTCCCTGGAAGATTCAATCAAAGAAGTAATTGAAAAACTGGCCGGGAAAGAGCTGGAGGTTACAACGAAAAAAGACGAGTGGTATAATTTAAGGATCATGCCTTACCGCACAATGGATAATTTTATAAGCGGCGCTGTAGTTACTTTTACTAAAATTACCCCGGTAAAAGCAATGGAGAACAGATTAATATCTTTACTTAACTATGCAAAAGGTATGATCAACCTGAATTCTGAAGCTGCGGTAGTACTGGACAGAGACCGAAAAGTTCTGGTTGCCAATAACCAGTTTTTACAGAAATTTAATTTAAAGGAAGATGAAATTCTAGAACAATCTTTCATGGAGATTGTTCACAACAAATGGAAAACAAATAAGCTCGATAAGCTGCTGTTGGAGACCGAAGCGACAGAAATGTTTATTCAGCATAGTTTTCAGGGTTTAGGGCTAAAAGATATGTTTGTAAAGAGTCAGCCGGTCAATAAGGCCGAATCAGAAGTAGGTTTGATATCATTAATCACTTTTAGAAATCAAAGCAGTGGATAAAGATCATAGTTCAGAAAGAGAAAATAGTATATCATTAATCAGTAAGTTATCAGGAAAGCTTAAATATAAGAATGAAGATTTTTCTGCGAAGACAAGACTGACTCCTGATGATGTTAATGTTTTGCTTAATGAACTTCAGGTCTATCAGCTGGAGCTGGAGATGCAGAATGATGAACTGAAAGCTTCCTATGCAACGCTGGATCGGGAAAGAGCTAAATTTGTTGGTCTGTATAACCTGGCACCCGTAAGTTATTTTATTCTGGATTATCTGGGCATAGTAGAAGAAGTTAACCAGAATGCGGTAGACCTGCTTAATATACCCAGACAAACCATTCTTCATAAAAGATTTCAGAGTTTTATTTCGCCGCAGTCCTGGGAAGATTTTTATAATTTTCTTCACAGGCTGCAATACAATGATCATAAACAAACTGCTGAAGTTAAGTTAAAACTTATTGATGATCAGTTTATTTACGCCCGTATGGAAGGACGTGCGGTATCAAGTATAATTGTAACTGAAGTCAAATACTATATTGCAATTATTGATATTACTGAAAGCCGTAATGCCCAGCAGGTTTTAAAAGAAACAAAAGACCGGTTGGAAATGACCCTTAAGGCTTCAGCTACAGGTACCTGGACTATTGGTTGTGCATCCAATACTGTTTTCCTGGATACACATAGTTTTAATATTATGGGGGTAAGTAGTACATCATTCAACGGAACAATTACCGGATTGATCGAACTTATTCATCCTGATGACCAGAAGCAGGTAGGTAACCAGCTGATCAGCGCTGTGCATGGCATAAAAGATATAGATCTGGAATTCAGAATCGGGGACATTGATAATAGTTTCAGATATATAGCTGTAAAAGGGCATGAGATTAAAATACCGGAAGAGTCAGGGTATTTTGCAGGGATCTTAACCGATATTACAGAACGAAAACGATTGGAACAGGAGGCTGCCATTTTAAAGAATGATCAGCAGAAACTGGTTCTTTCGGCAACGCTCACCGCACAGGAGAAAGAACGTAACAGCATCAGCAGCGCTTTGCATGACAGTGTCTGTCAATTACTTTATGGAATAAAGTTAAATCTGGAAAGTGTAGAAAGAAGTAATTCGCTGAAGGGTGAGTTTAAGAATGTTAAACAGCTTCTTGATCAGGCAATTAAAGAGACAAGACAGATTTCCTATGAACTAACTCCATCAGTACTGAAAGATTTTGGTTTTGTTGCAGGAATAAAGGAAATGGCGCAGCGTACCAGTACAGTTCATTTTCAGATTGATACCTATATCGATAGAACTGCAGATACTCTACACCCTGACGTACAATTGTATATTTTCAGAATGATACAGGAATTAGTCAATAACTGTATTAAACATTCAAAAGCAAGTCATGCAGAGATCAGTGTCTGTTTAAAAAACAATAGAGTATCTATCCGGGTATCTGATAATGGAACAGGTCTCAGTCAGCCGCACGATCAGGAAAATAACACGGGTTCGGGATTAAGCGGGATCAGAAACAGAGTATACCTGTTAAATGGAAAGATTAAGTTTGAGAATTCAAAAAAAGGCCTGACAGTAACTATTACATTTGACAATACTCCTGAACTCTCAGTATAAAAATTCAATTCAAAGCGTATGGAGACAGAAGTGAAAAATATCATTACTATAGGAACTTCCGCTGGCGGACTTTCTGCAGTTTCAAAATTGGTGTCTACTTTTAAAAAAGACCTGGACGCAGCAGTTTTTATTGTGATTCATTTATCCAGGAGTTCGATGACTGAAGTACTTTTGGGGGCAATTCAGAAACATACTGAATTGGAGTGTATAATTCCTGAAAATGGGCAGTCAATAGAGAACAGGACAATTTATCTGGCCAAAGCAGATCACCATATGTTGCTGGTAAAGGGACAGATTCTGATTACAAGAGGTGCTTTTGAAAATCACTGGAGACCTGCTATAGATGTGCTTTTCAGATCTGCAGCTGCAGCTTATGGAGATTGTGTGGCAGCTATTATTCTGACTGGTCTGCTTGATGATGGTACTTCAGGCATGTTTGCTGTCAAAAGAAGCGGAGGACTCTGTATTGTTCAGGACCCTGAAGAAGCAGAATTCCGCGATATGCCTGACAATGTATTAAGGAGTGTTGAAGTCGATTACAAAGTGTCTGTAAATGAAATGGGTTATATTCTGACTGATAGATTCCTGCATACTGTCTGCGAAAATAAAGAAGCACCTGCTGATGTAAAACTGGAGGCTGATATTACCAGAAGAATGACAAGTAGTATGGAAGATCTGGCTAAATTAGGAGAATTCAGTCATCTTACCTGTCCGGACTGTGGAGGTGCATTGGTTAAAATAAACAATGATGCTATAAACCGTTATCGCTGTTATACCGGGCATTCCTTCACTGAAAAGATACTGGAGAATGAACAGATGAAAAGAATAGAGGAGTCGCTTTGGGTTGCTATAAGGATGATGGAAGAAAGAAAAAATCTATTGCTGAATATGAAAAGAGATGATCCGGGCAAAATAAATTTGCACGCTGATTCTAAAAATAATGAAAGAATTGAAGAAATTCAGCTACATACTGACAGACTGAAAAAAATGTTAAAGGATCTGGGCGGATTGTCTTAGCTATGACAGGAATTTTTGTGATAAAACAATGTTCAAAAAAATAAGTAGTATTTATGTTAAGTTTAATATTAGCAGAAGATCATAATATTGTACGTAATGGAATTCGTATGCTATTGGAGGCAGATAAGGAGATTAGTATAGCAGGGGAGGCTACAAATGGAAAGCAGGTGCTGGATATAATTAGTGAGGGGCTTAAAGTAGATATTGTGCTTGCAGATATTAATATGCCCGAAATGGATGGGATTTCTCTGATTAAAGAACTTAAATTAAACAGTCCGGATACACAGATTGTCATGCTTTCTATGCTGGACAATGAGAAGTATGTTTCTCAGGCTTTCTCAGAAGGAGCATCTGGTTACCTGCTGAAAAATGTTAGCTCCGATGAACTTATTTTTTCCTTAAAACATGTTCATTCAGGAGGCAAATATTTATGTGCTGAACTGGCTATACGTCTGTTGGATAAGGCTATCCGTGCACCGGCTTTAAGTCACCATGATGCTGAAATTGAATTTTCCATGCGCGAAATTGAGATCCTGGATCTGATAGCAGAAGGACTGACCAATAATCAGATGTCGGCTAAGCTGTTTATCAGTAAAAGAACAATTGAAGGACACCGTCAGAGTCTGATAGAAAAGACGGGCGTGAAAAATACTGCTTCATTGATTAAATTCGCAGTGTTAAGAGGGATTATTCACTAAATTATAAAAGGCTAAGTAACTTATAACCCAGTTTCTGTGTTTTAAATTTGACCTGGGCTTTGCCTTCCTGATTAAAATTCAGCATTCCCTTTTCAGAAAGATCTCTGATGTCATCATACTCCAGGTTTATCTGGAAAGGGTATTTTCCAGACCGGTCCGGGCATTTAGCTATAGATGACACCGTACCCGGAATATTGAAATCCTCTCCATATCTTTCCACAGATACCTGAACCTTGTCGCCGATACTCAGTTTTGATATATCAAATTCATCAGCATCTGCAGTACAGTAGATTTCGTTTTTGTTTTTAATATCAGGCATGATATAAAACAGCGTATCGTTTTTACTTACATAGGTTTTATTCCTGAATTTAATTTTATAAGGCATATAATATCCTGATTCTTTGGCGTATACAGAAGTTTCCTTTTGTGCTGATAAGTCAAAAATCGTAAACAGGAAAGTATTGGGTGTAATTGCATCATTAATATCAAAAACATCTCTTTTGATAATTCCGTTATAAGGACTGATGACCGGAACTATTTTGTGCTGCGTACGGAATCTTGCATTAAAAGACATGCTGTCTTTATAAGGAATCATAAATGCCAGTGGAATTAAGGAACTCAGGATAAGTGCACTCAGGACAGCACCCCAGCTGAAAATCCATTTTTCAGATCTGTTGGTTACATCATTTTTCTTAGTCTCTGTCAACTGTATTTCTTTTTCCATTTCAACGTAAGCCAGCAAAAAAATAAAACAAGCCAGAAAGCTAGACCTCTTCCTGACTTGTTTTTTTCATAGGTAGAAAAGATAAATCTTCCTGAAATTATTGATATAGTCCGGCTTAGAAAAATAATTTGGGTTAAAGTAAGTATTTGGGAGGTAAACGGAATTTTTAGGAGGGTTAAAAAATTAAGCAAATGAAATATTGATTTAGCAGTTTATAATAGTACATTCATCTATCTGTATTTTACCTATGATTAACCTAGAATTTACCAATGAATATAACGTGCTATATTGTTGACGACGAATATCATGTAATCAGTACTTTAAGAGAATACATCAGTGAGGTTCCTTATCTGGAGCTTGCGGGGTTTAACAGTAATCCGGAAAAAGGGCTCGAAGAGGTAAACAAATTAGCACCGGATTTAGTATTTCTCGATGTAAACATGCCTATGCTTGATGGAATGGATTTCTGTCAGCTGATCACTACTGCCACTAAGGTTGTATTTGTGAGCGGTTACCGGGATTATGCTTTTGATGCTTTTAGTCATAACGCGGTCGATTATCTGCTTAAACCAGTATCCCATAAAAGATTCATGCAGGCTATCCATAAAGTGATCAGTTTTGTCCCTATGTTAGGGAAACCTTCGACGGTAAATACATTCTCAGAGATCACTTATATTTACATTAAGCATGGGGTGAAGGGAAGGCTTATTAAGATAGAATTTGATGATATCTATTATATAGAATCGAATGATAATCATGTAATTATTAATCTGGAGAATGAGAATTATGTAGCTTATATTCCCTTGAAAAATGTGCTTCCTCAGTTGCCTGAAACCAGTTTTCTCCGCATTCATAAATCTTTTGTGGTAAATCACAAAAAAATCAGTCATATAGAGGGGAATATGATCATTCTTAAGAACAAAACCATTCTGCAGCTGGGGAATACCTATAAAGATTCTTTCTTTAAATATGTGGGTTTGAGTGTGTTGAAGACCAATAAATAAAATTCCTGTTATATTCACTATTTTATTGTGTACTGGATTTATTATCAGTCCATTAGGAACTATTTGCATTTTTATTTGTAATTATTCTAAATAACTCCTTATACTTGCAGTGTTATTTAAAATAATTCTAAATAGTTTTTTTAATGAGAATTGGTTTACTCCTGGTTATAATAATTATATTCACTGCAACAGCTAATGCGCAGAAGAAAAGTGCTGTTAGTAAACAGAAAAAAGATACAGTTGCGAACAACTTAAAAGAAGTTGTCGTTACGGGGGAGTATCAGCCGCAATCATTAAAAAATTCAGTTTACCGCACACGTATAATCAACGCAGAGCGGATACGCCTCAAAGCAGCTGCTAATATTCAGCAGGTCCTGAATACCGAACTGGGTTTCAGATTTACCAATGATCTTACTGTAGGTACCAGTGATGTACAGATGATGGGGATGTCGGGCAGGAGCGTAAAGATTCTTTTGGATGGCGTACCGGTAATTGACAGAAGTGATGCCCGGGAAAGTTTAAATCAGATAGACATCAATACGGTAGAGCGGATCGAGATAGTTGAAGGGCCGCTTTCAGTTTCCTATGGTTCAGATGCGCTGATAGGGGTAATCAATATCATTACCAAAAGACCAGGTAAAGAATCCCTGAATATCAATGCAAGAGTGCAGGAAGAAACCGTAGGCAAAGAATATTCCCCTTTTGGGAAAACAGGATCACATATGCAGCATATAGGCGGTGGATGGGGGAATAAAGGCTGGAGTGTACTGGCTGGCCTGACCCGTGATGATTTCAGAGGTTTTCATGTACCGGCAATACTCGCTACACCGGAACAGATTGTTGCGGACGCAAACCGATGGAAACCCAAGAGAAAATGGATGGCCAACGGGAAAATTGGCTATAGGGATGATAATTTTAATATTTGGTACAGACTGGATTACCTGGATGAAAATATTGATAACAGAGGCGGATATATAGTCAATGCCAATAAATCAATCAATCAGCAATATATCACTAACCGTTATATTCATCAGGTACAAAGTGAGTATCGTTTTAACGACAGACTTTTCTTAAGCGGATCTCTGGCCTACAATAACCTGACCCGTTCAACTCAAACAACAGAACACGATTTTGCTACAGGAACCGATAGAATAACTGATGGACAGGGGCAGCAGGATGTTGCTAAATTCAAATCAGGTGCTTTACGTTCTACACTGGTTTATAAACTATCTGATCAGATTTCTTTTCAGCCGGGTATAGAAATTAATATTGACGGAGCCTCCGGACAAAGAATCAAAGGGAATCCAACCATCACTGATTATGCATTTTTTATCTCTTCAGAACTGAATGTAATTCGCGGCTTAACCCTTCGTCCGGGATTCAGGTTTATTAAAAACTCTGTTTATGATGCACCACCGGTTGTTCCATCCCTGAATGCGAAAATCATTTTAACTGATAAAATGGATCTGCGTCTTGGCTATGCAAGTGGCTTCCGTGCTCCGGCTTTACGTGAACTTTATTTTGACTTCATAGATGCAAACCATAAGATTTTAGGAAATGAAAATCTGAAAGCTGAGCAGTCGAATAACTTTACAGCCTCTTTGTCCTTAACTACGGCAGAAGGCGAAGGTTTCAGTGCGAAAACTGTATGGAGTGGTTTCTATAACAATATCAAAAACCAGATTGATTTTTTAAGCTCAGCAACAGATCCAACGTTATCAGAATTAATCAATCTCGAAAGATTTAAAACTACCGGCGGAACACTGGAGAACACGCTGATCTGGCGGAATTTCCAGGCCACTCTTGGTTTTTCCATGATTGGTACCTATAACCGGTTGAGTGAACAGGCAGAAACTTTTGGCGAGTCGCCGGAATTTGTCTGGTCACCTGAAGTGAATACCAATCTGACTTATAGTCTTCCTGAGTGGGGAACCACGGTTAACTTATCCGCTAAATTCAATGGGACCAGAAGACGGTATGAGAATTATTCAGATAATAACGTACAAAAGCTGAGACTGGCAAAAATTGGTTCGTCCACTTTTGCAGATCTGATGATTACCAAAAGACTGTTTAAATCTCTCAACTTAAATGCAGGAGTAAATAACCTGTTTAATATCACCACATTAAGCAATAGTGCTTCGGGAGGTACAGGTGCGCATAATGTTGGCGGGCAGCCGGTTCCGGCAAGTTATGGCCGCTCTTATATCGTGGGATTAAGCTATAACTGGTCAAAAAAATAATGAATATCAATTAAAATAACATACACAAGATGAACAAATTTACTCAACTGATTACTTTACTATGTTTGGCAACAGCATTTGCAGCTTGCAAAAAAGATAGTGACCCTATTATTGAAACACCTGCTTCTACAGGCAGTACGCTGACATTAAACGGACTGATCGGTTCCGAACCGGGCCCGTCAGCAGGAAACAGCGTTTTTGTAGATTTCAGTGCTGATAAACAGACTGCTGTTGCGCGTAATTCCTGGGATCTTGGATTTTATTCAGGTGCAGATTTTAAAGTGATTCTGAATCATACCGTAGGTGCGACAGCAATTGAGCTGGCAGAGACCGATTTAACTAAGATTACAGCGGCTGATACGGTTGCTCTGGCAACTGCCGGAACTTTAAGTCTTGGTCAGGGTGAAGGAGGTTTTAAATATATAGACCCGGTAGATGGTGATGCTTCAGCTTATTTAGCTGGTACTGTAATCAAAACTATTTCTGCTACAGATGCAGAGAATAAAGTTTATATCGTTAACCGTGGCGGAACAACAGGATGGCAAAAAATCCGTGTAATCCGTGCCGGTGCCGGTTATACTTTGCAATATGCTAAAATCACGGATAATACCTTCAAAACACTGAACATCAATAAAGATGCTGCTTTCAATTTTAGATATGTATCCTTTAAAACAGGAGCGGTTGATGTTGAACCAGCTAAAGCAAACTGGGATATTGAATGGACACTGGCAACTTATAAAGCCAATGCCACTATACCCTATACATTCTCTGATTTTGTACTGATCAATTTTGTTGGCGGTGTAACTGCAGCCGAGGTGATTGTTGCAGATAGTAAAGTGAGTTTTGCAGACTTTGCTGAAGCTAATTTATCGGGAAAAGTATTTTTAGGTAAAAGAGAAGTAATTGCAGGTAACTGGAGAATTACTTCAGGTACGCCGGTAGGTGTAAAAACAGATCGTTTCTACCTCGTTAAAGATGGCGCAGGTAATATCTATAAATTGAAATTTGTGAGTTTCCATGCAAATGATGCAGGAGTTCGCGGTAAACCGGTTATCGAATATAAACTGGTTAAAAAGGCATAAACTTGGTTAGTTTAGGTTGCAAAGGCCGGCTTTCATGGATATGAAAGCGGCCTTTGGTTATTTTAAATAGTAGAAAAACAATAAATCATAAACAGATGAAATTTACCCTATTAGCAGCATCACTGGCCGTACTTAGTCTGGGGGCCTGTCATACAAATCAAGAGACAACGTCTGCAGGTTTTGCAGATAGTACTAAAATCGTATCCCTGAGCGGCGCCATCAGTGAAGTACTGGCAGGTGCCGGTTTAGAAAAAAATATTGCAGGTACAGATATTACCAGTAATTATCCTGAAGCATTAAAAGTAAAACCAAAAGTGGGGCATAACAGGAATATCAATGCCGAAGGTATCCTTGCTTTACGTCCTGATCTTATTATTGGTCTTAAAAAAGACTTTAATCCTGCACTTACTGCACAATTTAAAACCGCTGGTGTGAAACTTTTATTAGTCGATCAGGAATATTCTGTCAAAGGAACCAAACAACTGATCCGTACCTTGACAGATAGTCTGCATGTATCAGCCAAAGGCGATTCTCTGATCAGCATAGTAGATACAGAACTGGCAAAGGTTAAGCCTGCAACCCATAAACCTAAGGTGTTATTTATTTATGCCAGAGGTGCCGGAACAATCATGGTTGGTGGTACAGGTACACAGGTAGAAACAGCCATTTCGCTGGCCGGAGGTCAGAATGCGGTAACAGAATTTGCTGATTATAAACCACTGACTGCCGAAGCTTTAGTCAAAGCCAATCCGGATATTATTCTGCTTTTTGATTCAGGTTTACAAAGTCTGGGTGGTCCTGAGGGAGTAGCTAAAATTCAGGGAATCAAAGAAACAAATGCAGGTAAAAATAAAAAGATTATCAGCATGGATGGGGAGTTATTAGGCAGTTTTGGTCCGCGTCTGGGAATTGCAATTCAGGAATTAGCCGCTAAAATAAATTGAATAAAAGAACAAAAATAATATTGTTATTGCTCCTGTTGGTATTGCTGGCTGTTATTATACTGTCTTCATGCATAGGAGCGGTATCTATTACCGTGGCAGAGCTTTGGTCTGTCATTGCCTGCAAAACCGGAATACTGGATGTAGCGAACTTTAAACCACAACAGGCAGCAGTACTGATGAATATCAGATTGCCGAGAGTAGTTTTAAGTGTTTTAATCGGTGCCGGACTGGGTATTTCAGGGGCAGCCATACAAGGTTTGTTCAGGAATCCGCTGGCAGAACCCGGTTTGATTGGAGTGTCGGCCGGTGCTACATTATTTGCTGTAATTGTGATTGTGCTGGAAACCAGTGTATTATCCAGGCTGAATGGAGTTGCAGGTTTTTATGCAATTTCATTTGCTGCTTTTGCCGGAGCATGTCTGATCACCTTTATCGTTTACCGTATGTCTACAAGAAATGGTAAAACTGAAATTACCACATTGCTGCTATCGGGTATTGCAATTAATTCTTTAGCAGCAGGTTTTGTGGGTCTGTTAACCTATATGGCTACTAATGAACAGCTGCCGGCAATTACTTTCTGGAGTCTGGGTAGTCTGGGGGGTGCCAGCTGGCAAACTGTAAATGGTATTCTGCCATTTATCATTATACCTGTTGCGATACTTCCATTCCTGGCTAAGTCTTTAAATACATTAGCTCTGGGCGATGCACAGGCGCTTCATATGGGGGTAGATGTGGTCATGATGAAAAGGATCATTATTATCCTGGCAACTATGGCAGTGGGTGCATCTGTTGCAGTTGCCGGAATAATCGGGTTTATCGGGCTGGTCATTCCTCATATTTTGAGAATGCTGTTTACGGCAGATAACAGATTGGTTATTCCGGGTGCAGCTATCCTGGGAGCCGCTTTACTGGCAGCTGCTGATTTAGCTGCCCGAACGATTGTTGCACCTGCAGAATTGCCTATTGGTATTCTGACTGCATTAATCGGGACGCCTGTATTTATGTACATTATCGTTACAGAACGAAATAAAAATAAATTGTAGTTATGATTCAGGTAAAAAATATTACTTATAAAATTGGGAAAAAGGAACTGGTCAAAGACTTGAGTTTTGAAGTGAAATCTGGCGAATTATTAGCTGTGCTGGGGGCTAACGGGGCGGGGAAGAGTACACTGATGAAATTGTTGTGCAGGGAAATTTCTCCTGTTTATGGTAATATTCTCTTGCGCGGGCAGGATCTGAAACAGTATAAACTACCTGAACTGGCCAGGCAACGAGCAGTGCTTGCACAGCAAAATACCATTTCCATTTCTTTTATCGTCAGTGAGCTGGTGATGATGGGCAGATATCCTCATTTTGAACATCAGCCGGGTCCACATGACGCAGAAGTCGTAAAAAAAGTCATGGAACAAACCGGGATTACACATCTTTCGGGCAGAGATTATAATACCCTTTCAGGTGGAGAGCAGCAGCGTGTACAGTTATCCCGCATACTGGCTCAGATTTATGATTGTCCGGATGCCTGTTTGTTTCTGGATGAGCCGACCAATGGTCTGGATCTGCTTTATCAGCAGCAGGTTATGGAGCTGGCGCGCAGGCTTGCAGACAGTGGCTACTGTGTAATCTGTATCTTGCATGACATCAATTTTGCCTCTCGTTTTGCAGATCAGATCCTCATGCTGAAAGATGGTCAGAAAGTTGCCCTGGGGACACCTCTGGAAGTAATTAATTGTGAAAATATACATGAAACCTTTAGTATTAACGTTAAGTTAATGGCCTGTGAGGGATATAATTGTCCGCTGGTTATTCCGGCGACTATACAAACATAAAATTTAATAACAATGGAAAAAGTTATAGACTTAAAGAGTCAATGGGAAGTTTTTAAAACAGAAAACCCTAAAATAAGAATCAGAGATGCAGCTAAACAATTAGATACTACAGAGGCCGAATTACTGGCTACCGCTGTTGGTGATACCGTTATCCGGCTGGAAAGCGATTTTCAGGAAATCCTGAAAACGGTGGAGTCCTTAGGTAAAGTAATGGCACTGACCCGTAATGATTATTGTGTGCATGAACGTAAGGGTGTTTATAAAAATGTAACCTTTTCTGGTCCTATGGGACTGGCAGTAAACCCTGATATAGATCTAAGATTGTTTATGATGCAGTGGGCGTCTGCCTTTGCAGTAGATGAAAATGGCAGGAAAAGTTTGCAGTTTTTTGGTAAAGACGGTGCGGCTATTCATAAAATTTACCTCACAGAAACCAGTGAGGTGGAGGCCTATGAGGCACTGGTCAGTAAATTTACCGCTGCCAGTCAAAATGAAGCGCTGGTTATTAATAAAGATAAAAAAGTAGTCACAGAGAAACCAGATGCAGAGATTGATGCTGCGGGTTTTAAAGAAACCTGGCTTACTTTACAGGATACACATGACTTTCATGGCATGTTAAGGAAGTTCGGCGTAACCAGGACACAAGGTTTAAGACTTGCTCCACAGGGGCATGCAGTGACTATCACCAAAGAATCGCTGAAAGCAGTCATAGAAAAAGCGGCTGAAACCGATCTGGAAATCATGGTCTTTACCGGAAGTGCCGGCTGTATACAGATTCATACCGGCCTGGTAAAGAAATTACTGCAAACCGGCCCGTGGTTTAATGTACTGGACCCTGATTTTAATATGCATTTACGTGAAGATGCTATTGATTCAGTATGGCTGGTTAAAAAGCCTACTGCTGATGGTATTGTAACCAGTATTGAAGTATTTGATCAGTCCGGTGAGATCATTGTTCAGTTTTTTGGTAAACGTAAACCAGGTATACCTGAAAATGAGCATTGGAGATTAATGGTTAATGAAATAGCTGTAATCGCTGAATAATACACTCGATTTTTTTTGCTTTAATTGAGTTTGTACCAGGAAGCCCGGCCGTCATGGCCGGGCTTTTCTGTTGGTTTTGATTAGTATTTATAAATTAATGTTTATTAATACTTAAAAGCAACTATGATGCGTTAATATGATGTGGTTATAGACCAGTCATTATTTATCTAAAAAAAATATTTTATGATTACAGTAAAAGAGGCAGTTTTTAATTTGTTACGCAAACATGGTTTAACCACAGTTTTTGGAAATCCGGGTTCTACAGAAATGGCATTTCTTTCAGACTGGCCTTCAGATTTTGAATATATTTCCGGATTGCATGAGGGGAGTGTACTGGCTATGGCAGATGGTTATGCCCGTGCAACACGCAAACCTGCAGTTGTGGTATTGCATACAGCTGCAGGAACAGGTAATGCTATGGGTTCACTGGTTAATGCTTATGCAGCAAAATGTCCGCTGATTATTATAGCTGGCCAGCAGTCCAGATCACTTATTAAAGCCGAACCTATTCTGAGTAATACAAACAGCAGTCAGCTTACTCAACCCTATATTAAGTTCAGTTATGAACCGGCCAGAGCACAGGATGTACCGGACGCTATAGCCCGTGCCATTCATACTGCATCTCTATTGCCGCAGGGACCTGCTTTTATTTCTGTTCCTCAGGATGACTGGGATAAAGAGGTAGATGATTCCCGAAATGCAGAGCTGATCGGAAACCGTAAAGTATCAGGTCGTTTTGCACCTAATCCTGAATCGCTGGAACTGGTTATTAAGCAATTGTCTGAAGCTAAAAATCCTTTGCTGATAGTCGGAGACAGTGTAGATGCAATGGATGCTACTGCGGAGGCTATCACTTTTGCTGAAGCTTATCGTATACCGGTTATGATGGGGCCTATGCCTTCCAGGTGGGCCTTCCCGTCAGATCATAAGTATTTTAGAGGCGTACTCCCGTCTGGTGTGCGTACACTTGCTGAAAAACTGACAGGCTATGACTTTGTTCTTTCTATAGGTACTTCCGTCTTCAGGTATATGGAAGATATTCCTGGTCAGTTTATTCCGGACGGTACTAATTTTACAGCAGTTGTAGATGATCCTGCCGAAGCAGCGAGAGCTAGTTTTGGTCATGCGATCGTTGCTGACCCGGGGATCACTTTGCAGCAGCTGATAGCAAAAATACCTGTTATATCCAGAGCGGAACCCCAGCATACTCAGCCTGTCGCTCCATTGAAAGAAGAGCTTAGTGCTCCTTTTAGTCCAGCTGCTGTTTTTGAAGTTATCCGCAAATCTGTGCCAACGGGAACTGCATTCGTTAATGAATCAACATCCAATGTATTTCCTTTCTGGCAGCACGCTCCTTTAGTAGTGCCGGGTGGTTATTATTTTCCGGGTGCCGGTGGATTAGGTTTTGGACTTTCAGGGGCCGTTGGTGTGCAGATGGCTCATCCGGAAAGACCAGTGGTTGCTGTTATCGGAGATGGTGCAGCACATTATGGTATTACCGGTTTATGGACTGCTGCTCAATATAATGTTCCGGTAACCTGGATAATTATGCGTAACGGAACCTATGGTGCATTGAATAATCTGGAGGGATTAATGCACCTGAAAAATATACCGGGACTTGATCTGCCGCATTTAGAAAGTACAGAGATAGCTAAGGGTTATGGAGTACGTGCTATAAAAGTCAATACTTTAAAAGAGCTTGCAGATGAGCTGCGGAACATCGGTGAAGACCGTTTCAATCGTAAGCCATTATTAATCGAAATACCGGTTACCACTACAAGTCCGTATTAAAAACTATTGCGATCAGTTTATTTCAATAAGCTGTATTTTATAAAAAGACAAAGAAGCTGTATCCTGAACCGGGGTCGGATTTTTTGTCTTTTTATAGATTTGCTCTGTTTAATCTGATTTGCCGCCATCTGTTTTTTTAGCTAATTTTAGCCTGAATTTAACGTCATCAGTTACATTTTAAATCTTTATATCTTGGACAAGCAATCAATTGATAACAGAGATCTTGAAAAACAGATCGCAGCCAGAGAAGCCGTTAAATTTATCCGGCAGAATGATATTGTTGGATTGGGTACCGGATCTACCGCCTTTTTTGCCATTCAGGAAATAGCCCTGTTAGTTAAAAACGGGTTGAAGATCAAAGGCGTGCCTACTTCAGAAAATACGGCAGCACTGGCTGTTTCTCTGGGCATTGAATTATTACCGTTGGAAGAAGTCAAAGGCATTGATATCACTATTGACGGGGCTGATGAATTTGATGAACAGTTGAACCTGGTTAAAGGTGGTGGTGGTGCATTATTCAGAGAAAAGATTGTAGCCTCGCTAACTAAAAATGAAATTATCATTGCAGACTCCGGAAAGCTGGTTAAACAGCTGGGTAAATTTAAAGTTCCGGTTGAAGTAGTACCTCTTGCGTTAAATTATGTATTGCAGCAACTGGCTGAGTTAAATGGTAAAGGGGAGGTCAGGATGAAAGATAATGCCCGTTTTATTACCGATAATCATAATATTATTGTCGATGCTGATTTTGGACTCATCACTGATGCAACCGGATTAGCCGAAAGTCTGAACAGGATAGAAGGTGTTCTTGCGCATGGTCTGTTTGTACAGCTCGCTTCTAAAGTAATTATGGGGAAAGGAACCCAAACTATTATATATGCTAAAAATTAACTTTGATCCTTTTCCTGTACTGGAATCGGAACGTTTAGTCTTAAGAGAAGTTGTGCCGGCTGACGTGGAAGAAGTATTTGCGATGAGATCTGATGCAGAGATAATGAAATATATTCCAAGACCGCTGGTTAAAAATACGGAAGATGCACTGGAATATATTAGTACCACGGACAAATCCAGGAAAGAAAACACATTGATCAACTGGGGGATTTCATTTAAAAATGAACCTAAACTGCTTGGGATGATCTGTCTGATCAGAATGCAGCCCGAGAATTACAGATCAGAAGTCGGTTATATCCTGCATCCTGATGCTCAGGGAAAGGGAATAATCAATGAAGCACTAGGAGCATTGATTGATTATTCGTTTAACGTATTGAAATTTCATTCGCTTGAAGCTGTAATTGATCCGGATAATCATGCTTCTGAAAAAGTATTGCTCAGACGAAACTTTGTTAAGGAAGGACATTTTAAAGAAAACTGCTTTTACGAAGGCAAGTTCCTGGATTCAGTTATTTATTCCCTGATTAAACCCTAAATAATTTCAAAATCAGACAATTACAGGCGGAGATATTACTCCGCCCGGCTTTGCGTGCCTTGCTATCTGATAGGAGTAAACTATACGGCTGTTATTGTACATGACAGGAATTTAAGTTACGGATAGGTAAGAGATCGGAGTTGGTATAGGGTTGGTATACCCCAGGGGTATACCAACCCTATACCAACTCCGATGACTAACAGTTCTCAGACTTGCCCGTAAAAGGCCTTGTCTGTTCAGCATTCAGTCTGAACTGATTATATTACTTTATAATTATGATGTATATCTTGTTTTTGTATTATATTTGTAATACTATGGTTAATCTCGAGTGGTACAGAACTTTTAAGGCTATTTATGAAACAGGTACGCTTACAGGAGCAGCAGAAGCTCTTTTTGTCTCTCAGCCAGGTGTGAGTTTACATTTAAGTTCATTGGAATCTTATGTAGGATATAAACTTTTTGACAGAACATCCAGGAAAATGGTTCCTACTGAGCGTGGTAAGGTCATGTATAATTTTGTACTGGAACCTTTGCTTAAACTTGAAGAAGCAGAGAAACATTTTCACAGAAGTACGGAAAAAGAAAAGCCTACATTGAGTCTGGGTATGTGTTTTGAGACTTTTCAGCTGATGCTTGAGCCTTATTTATCAGGTCTGTCATTTAATGTCATTGTGAAATTCGGAGATTATCCGCAGATGCTGAATGATCTGGATAACGGGATTCTGGATATGGTTATTACCCCTCATATGGAGAGCACAATGAAAAATATTGCTTATAAAGCTTATTCAAAAGAGAGAATAGTGCTTGTGGCAGGATCAAAAAATAATACGGCAGATTTTGAGCTGATGCGTAAGGACGGAAACCTGAAAGGGATGCAGGAGTGGCTGAAACATCAGATCTGGTATGGTACTTCTGGTGATATGGAACATCTGATGAAATTCTGGCATCTTAATTTTAATAAAAGACTGGATTTTAAACCTAATTATATCGTTCCCAATATGAGCTCTATTGTAAGATGTATCAGGGGAATGGAGGGATTTGCAGTATTACCTGACTTTTTATGCCGGAATGAAGTGCTTAACGGAAGCGTGAAAGTAGTTTGGGAGGGGACCCGGGTTATGGAAAATACACTTCACTTCGCCATGCGGAAAAAAACGATATATGCTGCAGAAATAAAAATAATCCAGGATATTTTTGAGAAAGAAATGGTTCCGCTGGATCAGGAAAGTGCTACGCTGGTTTCCTGATTATCGTGAGCAATCATAAAAGAATTAAATAGGAAGGGACATTTGCCTCATTTTTTAATTTATTTCCCTGAATGCAGCATAAAAACTTACCTTTGTATCCGGAAATCACCTTGTAAGTGATTGGATACCAAAATTCATTAAATTCACATATAAATCATAGTTGTAGATGATTAACATTACACTCCCGGATGGCTCAGTACGTCCGTATGAAAAAGGAACAAGTGCCCACCAGATTGCATTATCAATATCTGAAGGTCTTGCCCGTAACGTTTTAGCAGCCGAAGTTAACGGCGAGGTCTGGGATTCTTCCCGGCCAATTGAAAAAGATTCAGCAGTTAAATTATTAACCTGGAATGATACAGCGGGTAAAGCGACCTTCTGGCACTCTTCTGCGCATATCATGGCCGAAGCGCTGGAAGCTTTATATCCTGGTACTAAATTCGGTATTGGTCCTGCTATTGAAACAGGTTTCTATTATGATGTTGACTTTGGCGATCAGGAATTCTCTTCAGATCACTTTAAAGCGATAGAAACGAAATTCATGGAACTGGCCAAACAAAAAGAAGTTTTTGTGCGGGAGGATGTCTCTAAAGCAGATGCAATTAAATATTTTACTGAAAAGGATGATGAATATAAGTTAGATCTTATCCAGGGACTTGAAGATGGTAAAATTACTTTTTACAAACAAGGTGCTTTTACTGATTTATGCCGTGGGCCACATCTTCCGAATACAGGATTTATCAAAGCTGTAAAGCTGATGAACGTTGCCGGTGCTTACTGGAGAGGTGATGAAACCAAAAAACAATTAACCCGTATTTATGGGGTTACTTTCCCTAAAGCCAGTGAACTGACAGAATATCTGTTGATGATTGAAGAGGCTAAAAGACGTGACCACAGAAAACTCGGAAAAGAGCTTGAGCTTTTTGCTTTCTCTGAAAAAGTAGGAATGGGACTGCCGTTGTGGTTGCCTAAAGGAACTGCTTTGCGTGAGCGTTTAGTTAACTTTTTAACTAAAGCACAGGCTAAATCAGGCTACGAACAGGTAATTACACCTCATATCGGTCATAAAAATCTGTATGTGACTTCGGGTCACTGGGATAAATATGGTGCAGATTCTTTTCAGGGTATAAAAACACCTCAGGAAGGGGAGGAGTTCATGTTAAAACCAATGAACTGCCCTCATCACTGTGAGATCTATAAAGTTAAACCAAGATCCTATAAAGATCTTCCATTACGTTTAGCTGAATTCGGTACAGTTTACCGTTATGAGCAAAGCGGGGAGTTACATGGTTTAACAAGGGTTAGGGGCTTTACTCAGGATGATGCGCATTTATTCTGTCGTCCGGATCAGGTGAAAGAGGAATTCATGAAAGTGATTGACCTGGTACTGTATGTCTTTAAATCCCTGGGATTTGAAAATTATACTGCCCAGATTTCCTTAAGAGATCCGGAAAACAAGACCAAATATATCGGTACTGATGAAAACTGGAAACTTGCTGAAGATGCGATTACAGAAGCAGCTGCAGAAAAAGGTTTAAATACAGTAACTGAGTATGGCGAGGCTGCGTTTTATGGTCCGAAACTGGATTTCATGGTGAAAGATGCACTGGGTAGAAAATGGCAGTTGGGAACTATACAGGTAGATTATAATTTACCTGAGAGATTTGAACTGGAATATACCGGCAGTGATAACCTGAAACACAGACCGGTTATGATACACCGTGCTCCATTCGGTTCTCTGGAACGTTTTATAGCAGTTTTGATTGAACATTGTGCCGGAAATTTCCCATTATGGCTTTCTCCTGAACAATTTATAATCCTTCCAATTTCAGAAAAGTATGAAGATTATGCTAAAAAAGTTTCAGATGAACTAAATAATTCCGATATTCGCGGTTTGATTGACTTTCGTGATGAGAAAATCGGAAGAAAAATCAGGGACGCTGAGGTGAAAAAAATCCCTTATATGCTGATTATCGGTGAAAAAGAGATGGCAGAAGGCAAGGTATCAGTAAGAAAGCACGGAGAAGGAGATTTAGGTGAAATGAGCATCCAGGCGTTCAGTGAATTATTAATTAAAGAAATAACAGTTTAAATAGTATATAAATTTGGCATTAGGCAGACCAGGATTTAACAGGGGACCACGTCCTCCTTTTAAGAAAAAAGAAGCAGAACATAATATTAATCAGTTTATCAGAGCCCAGGAGGTTAGATTAGCTGGCGATAATGTTGAACCGGGGATTTATCCTTTGGCAAAAGCTTTAGCCCTTGCCGATGAACTGGAGTTGGACCTGGTAGAAATATCACCAAATGCAGTTCCACCGGTTTGTAGAATAATCGATTACAGCAAGTTTGTTTACGAACAAAAGAAAAAGCAGAAAGAGATTAAGGCTAATGCAAAACAAACCATTATTAAGGAGATCCGTTTCGGACCTAATACTAATGATCATGATTTTCAGTTTAAACTGAAACATGCAGTTAGTTTCCTTGAAAATGGAGAGAAAGTAAGAGCTTATGTACATTTCAAAGGTAGAGCGATCGTTTACAAAGAGCAGGGAGAGATCTTATTGCTTAAGTTCGCACAGGCTTTGGAAGATATAGGAAAAGTTGAGCTTTTACCTAAATTAGAGGGTAAACGTATGTTTTTAACGCTTGCTCCAAAAGTTGCAAAAAAATAAATAAATTACATAAATAAGAACAGGTTATGCCAAAAATGAAAACCAATTCCAGTGCTAAAAAGCGTTTTTCGCTTACTGGAACAGGTAAAATCGCTAGAAAAAACGCATACAAAAGTCACATTTTAACAAAAATGTCTACTAAACGTAAGCGTAATTTGGGTCACACCTCAATGGTGTCAGCTGCTGATATGGGCAACGTTAAGCGTATGCTTGCTATCGGTAAATAATAATTTTTTTTAACCAGGTACCCGGTAGTAAGTTTGCTGAAATACGCAACACCGTTTATCAAAAAACAACAAAACTATGCCACGTTCGGTAAACGCAGTAGCTTCGAGAAGAAGACGGAAAAAAGTCCTTAATATGGCCAAAGGCTATTGGGGATCAAGAAGTAAAGTATTCACTGTTGCCAAAAACACGGTTGAAAAAGGTTTGCAATATGCATACCGTGACCGTAAAGTTAAGAAAAGAGAATTCCGCGGTTTGTGGATTCAACGTATTAACGCTGGTGCTCGTCAGTACGGAATTTCTTACTCTCAGTTCATTGGTAAATTAGCAGCTAAAAATGTTGGTTTAAACCGTAAGGTTTTAGCTGATTTAGCTATGAATCATCCAGAAGCTTTCAAAGCAGTAATTGATACAGTTAAATAGAAATATATAACATCAAAAAAAAAGGGAGCAATTTTGCTCCCTTTTTTTTTGATTAAGATTTCGGAGGCCGGGGCCTCCTTTATTATTCCTGTATTTTATCAGACGGTTTAGGTCCTTTGTTATTATCTTTTCTGTCTTGTGCTTTAGTTTTTCTTGCTGCACGTAAATCTGCAAGTTTTTTCTTTTGATCAGCAGTTAGTACCTGATCGATTTTAGCATCAGTTTCTTTTTTAGAAGCTATATGCTGATCTTTTTGTGCTTTCCTGTCTGCGTGGCTTTGTTTATGCCATGCTTCTGTTTGTTTGTACTTATCCAGCTCTACTGCATAGATCTTTTGTTTCTGATCTGCAGTCAGTGTCAGTTCCTTTTCCAGTTTAGCAGTACTCTTCTCTGCTTTTTGTTCTGCGGTCATTTTTTGTTTAACGGCAGTCTGTGTAGTTTGAGCATAAGCGGAAGTGAATCCGATTGCAGCTATGGCTAATGTTAAAACGATTCTTTTCATTTGTATGTTGTTTTTAAACATAGAGTACAAAAAACAGAAAGGGTTTAAAAGCGCTTTAGTTTTTGTTCATCTGAGAAAGTGATTTCTGCATCTGAGACATCATATTAGTCAGGGTCTCCATAGTGGGTTCCGGCGTGGCATCAGGCAGTGAAGAGCTGATATAAGCCTTTGCTTTCCAGATTTCAAGTATATCTTCGGCAGGAACCTGGTAAGGGTCATACAGCTTGTTATCCGAGATCAGTTTCAATTCCTTATTTTCTTTAAAACGGTTTCCTGCACGTTTATAAACCACACCTTCGTTTTTGCTGACAATTACATAGGTTTCCCCTGTTTTCACGTCATTCCAGTTATCCATGTATTCACCGATAATTATACTTCCCGGCTGAATAGGCAGCATAGAATCTCCTACAATTTCAAAAGCTCTGAAAGTTCCGTGTTTTAAAGCGGGGAGGGGCAGCTGGAATTTAGGCAGATCCTTAATGTATTCCGGGTCAGCGAAACCATTCAGATAACCCGCGCTGGCTTTTACCGGAACCATTTCGATATTCTCATTGTCACTCTGATCAACTGAAATACTAAGTATTCTTAAATTCGAACCCTGGCTTTTTAGTTTAGGTTTCCAGTTATCATTGATGATCTCGTTAATGAATTCATCCATGGTTAATTCATAGTGTTCTGCTATTTTTTTTAGCAAATCATATTTCGGTTCTGCGCGGTCTTCTTCATAAGCTCCCACCAGTGATCTTTTAATTCCCATCAAATCAGCAAATTGCTGTTGTGTATGGCCTTTTTTCTTTCTGAGGTATTTGAGGTTTATGGAAATATTCGACATAAAATAAAAGATTAGAAATAATTTGTTTTTACTAAAATAGTTAGTATTATTGTACCAATAAAGTTAGTAATATTTATTCGTGCTGCAAATATATATACTAATTTAATTAGTGGTAAAAATTTAAACTACAAGCAATGAGAAAATTTGTCTACATCGTGACCGATAGAAACCGTACCAGTTTACATGTTGGAATGAGCGCTGATTTAATTAAGACGCTTGATTTTTATAAGCAAATGCCAAGTCTGTTTTTTGACAGCGGGCAGCAACTTACCCGATTGGTTTATTTTGAAGAGTTCAAAACAGAAGCGCAGGCGCTTAGCCGTTTTAAGCTGATCAGCCGATTTACCAGAATGCAGAAGGAACGGTTGGTCCGCTCCTGTAATCCGGATTGGGTTGATCTGACTATAGGTCTTGATTTTGAGCATATCACGATGAGCAGACCTTTATCCACGCAGGTGAGAATACCACTGGGCATTATGTCTTAACTCATCATACCCCTGGCCATAGGGATAAAAATCTGTAGGTATTTTGAAACAGAAATTTGTTAATCAATATGGAGAATAACACAATGCAGGAGGATAGGGTAACCGATGAAATGATTATGAATCATATCTATGTGCTCAGAGGGCAAAAGGTCATGATTGATACTGATCTGGCCAGGCTATATGAATTTGATAGCAGCAGGATCAGGAATATACTTAAAAAGCATGCTGATCGTTTCCCGGATGACTTTATGTTTAAACTGAATGGTGAAGATGAGCTTTCGTTAATTCATCAGGATAGTACTGTAAAGCGAAATCCCAGGGTAAAAGCTACTCCGGTTGCCTTTACAGAACAGGGCCTGTTTATGTTATCAGGAATGCTTCATAGTAAACAGGCCATCATCATCAATATCAGAATTATACGGATTTTTAGTCTGATCAGACAGATACTTCCGGATTTTCCTGAGCTGTACAGAGAAATGGAAACGTTTAAAAATAAGCTGTTAGGCTCAGATACGTAAAAAGGTCAGCAAGAAGAATTTCCGGCTGACCTTTTTACGTTATATTTTAATTTGTTTTACCCTCGTTTTTTTTCTTCTCGTCTTCCTTTTTCTTTTCTTCTTCTTTTTTCTTCTCTTTCTCTTCCTGACGTTTTTTCCTTCTCAGTTCTCTTTCTTCTTTTCTGGTTAAAGGCACTACAGGAACAAGCTGTTTGATAGCCGGCTCAGGTGTTTTCTGAGTTTCGCTTTTTAGCTCGTCCTGTTTTTCAACAGGAGCATTGCCATCTGCAGGTGCAGCCACATGAAGAGAATCCGTTGCTACGCTATCGGTTTTAGTCGTATCTACGCTGTATACCGGGGTAGGGCAGTTATATTTCGTTGTAATTGGAACAGTCGCTTTCGGGAATGGTCCATAAGTATAACCCGTACTCTTATCATGGTATACCTTTTCCATAAACTTGGCGAAAATAGGTAAAGCCGTACGTGAACCTTCGCCGGTTTCACCATTTTTAAAGTGTGCTGAACGTTCATCACAACCAACCCAGACACCAGTCACCAGGTCTTTTGTAATTCCCATATACCAGGCATCCACATAGTCAGAAGATGTTCCTGTTTTACCACCAATCTGGTTATTCTCTTTCCACAGGTCCCATTCCCACAGGGCTCTTGAAGTTCCTCCGGGTTCTTCCATCCCACCTTTGAACATATACAGCATTAACCAGGCAATCTCCTCAGAAAGTATTTTCTTGGTTTTAGCTACGAAATCTTCCAGTACATTACCATCCTGATCAGCAATCTTCTCTACTAAAATAGGATCGGTTCTTACCCCTTTGTTCAGGAATGTACCGTAAGCTCTGACCATTTCAAATACAGAAACGTCATTCGGGCCTAAACTTACAGAAGGTACTGATTCCAGATGACTGTCAATACCACATTCATGGGCCCATTTAACTACATTTTCCCAGCCTACCTTTTCAGTGACCTGTGCTGTGATTGTGTTGACTGAACGGCCCATTGCTGCACGCAAAGAAGTCTCTCTGTAAGTGTTTTGCCAGTTGGCATTTCTTGGCTCCCAGTATTCTGTTTTACCTTTTTCCTCATATTTGATTTTAACAGGTTTATCAATAAAGGTATCGCAGGGGCTCATGCCACTTTCAAGTGCTGCCAGATAAGCAAAAGGCTTGAATGTAGAGCCAGCCTGGCGCTTAGACTGATTGACGTGGTCATACTTGAAGAATTTATGATCCAGTCCGCCAACCCAAACTTTGATTTTACCATTAAACGGATCTAAAGTCATCATACCTGTATTCATGATCTTACCGTAATAACGGATAGAATCCATCGTAGAAAAAAGGGTATCACGATCACCTTTGTAGGTGAAAATTTTCATCTTTTTCTTTTTATTAAAATAAGCTGCTACTGAATCCGGCTGTTTAGCAAATTTTTTCTCCAGCATGGCATAAACCGGAAGGTTTTTCATTGCGCGTCCAGGATAATCAACTTTCTTTTTTTCAGAATCCTCCCATGGATCTTCATTTCCCCATACACTGTAAAATCTTCTCTGCACTACTTTCATCTGTTCAGCAACAGCCTCTTCTGCGTATTTTTGCAGTTTAGAGTCGATCGTGGTATAGATTTTCAGCCCGTCTTCATAAAGGTCATAGCCATTTTTATTACACCAGCTTTCCAGATATTTAGCCACTGCAGCTCTCAGGTAAGAATCACCATCACTACCTTCTTCTTCTCTGCCTTCTTTAAGTTTAACCGGGGTGTTTTTATATTGGGTAAGTTCTGTAGCGGTAATATATCCGTATTTGTTCATCTGTGATAAAGAAACATTTCTTCTTTCCAGTGCTCTTTCAGGATAGCGAACAGGATTATAGGTCGTGGTTCCTTTCAGCATCCCTACTAAAAGAGCGGATTCGGGCACACTTAATGAATCAGTTTGTTTATCAAAATATACTCTTGCGGCTGTTTTGATTCCATAAGCATTGTTACCGAATGAAACGGTATTGAGATACATGGTGATAATCTCATTTTTAGAATAATTGGCTTCCAGCTTTACTGCTGTCATCCATTCCTTTAATTTAGAAACTATGGTTCTGATTACAGGAATATGTTTAATAAAGCCCTGTGATTTGTTATACCTGGTACGGTACATGTTTTTAGCCAGCTGCTGTGTGATGGTACTTGCACCTCTTTTATCACCTGTAGCGGTTGAAATTCCACTTGATAATAATGAGCGGAAATCAATACCCATATGTTTATAGAACCTGGCATCTTCTGTAGCAACCAGTGCATTGATTACACTTGGTGAAATCTGTTTAAAGATTACAGGTGTACGGTTTTCCTTATAGTATCTGCCAATCAGTTTGCCATCCGAAGTGTATAGTTCTGAACCCACACTTTGCGTAGGTAGTTTAATATCCTTGTAAGAAGGGGAGTAGCCAAAAAGCCACAAAAAGTTTAATTGAAGTGCGCAAAAGAAAATGATGATACAGAAAATAAATACTGAAAAGTAACGCAGGTATTTATTATGGATCTCTTTAAACATACGGTATGGTCAAAATATTAGTGAAACTTTTATTTAAATTCTTGCCGGAATCTGTTTGAATTTATAAGGTAAGCAGATTTGGCGCCCAAATATAAGCGGTAATCTGCATACCTTATAAATTCAAAAAGGTTCAAAGAACATTATGTGCAAATTAACGTAAATAAATCACTAAAATTTTTGCCATTATAAAATAGATTGAGCTGATAAACGATATGCAGATCTAATTCAGTACCTGCCCTCCGGCAATAACATGCCTGTTCTGTAAACTTTTTTCAGAACTCATTGTAGCTATGATGAATGAAATTTTAAATCTTTCCAGAAAAACAAGGCCCAATGACACTTGTCCGAAGGTGAAGTTTGATTTATTAATGCCCAGATTGTCCCTGAAAACATCTGTACCGTATAATTTACTTGCATTAAAATTGCAGAAAAACCGCAGGGAATTATTGCTTGTAGCCGCATCAGCATAAATATCGATGCCCAGGGAACCACTGCCTGCCCACTTCTCCGTGATTGTTCCAAATGCCGGAAAATCTGCAGTACCCTTAGTGATTAATCTCGAAACCAGATTGTACTGGTTGTTTTTGGAGTGCAGATAGGCCAGGGGGTATTCAAAATTCAAAACGGTATTACCGCCGTAAGTAATCAGCCGCTGATAGGCCTCTTCTTTTTTAGCTTCATCTTTATCGGTAGTACTATTACTGGATACCATGGTTCCCAGACTAACCCTGAACAGACCCAGATTACCATTTACCAGTTCAGAATAGACGGAACCTGTGTTGTTGCCAAAGTTGACGCCAGCGTTTCCAAGTGCATTGAATCTCTTTCCCTGGTTTCCATAAATGAGATCAAAAAAGGCTCTGGAGCGTAAAGATCCGAACCCCATATTAATACTTCTGTAGGTCATCAGGTCTTTTACATAGATATAGTACAGGCTATCCATTGTAGTCTGCAGGCCTGCTATTTCTTTTTGAAGTCGTTTTACACTGTCTGATTTGGTTTGAAGGACAGTCTGACTAAAAGGAGCTTTACCATCCTTTTTGATAGAATTATCGTAAAGGTCCTGTATTAATTTTTGCAATACCACATCTTTGTCCTTTTTAATTGTCGTTTTATAATTGTAATCTACTATGTCGAGCGTCTTATAAACGACTTTGGACTTATCCTTCCCGATAGTGGTCAAAGGAGGCATACCATCTTTGATACCAGTTGTATTATCCTTAATGGTTATCAGAGGAGTAATACCTTCTTCAATAGTTGAGGTGCGGGGCTTAAGTCTGAACCCGACCTGGGCGTTTGTAGCCAGTACTGTAATTACAAACAGTACTGTTAACAGCATGTTTTTTTTCATTTTGAGAGTTTTAAATAGATTTTTTATTGCTATCTGTCAGATATGTAAATCTATAGGGGAATTTTTGAAGGAGACAAATGGATCGTATTAATATCTCCCGGCGAAGAATGTGTTAAATCTTCATTAAAAACTATAGCTTAGGGAATAAGTTGAAATAAAGCAATGAAATTATCAGAATATGAAAGTCCTTGTTTTAATTATCCTGCAATTGTAACTGGCATAAATTATGCTGAATAAGACCATCAGCTAAATATTTTTAATTATAAACCTCATGAGTAAAGAAACCGACCGCTTTTTAGCACCAGCAGGGCAGAAAATCAGATTAAAGGACTATAGTACCCATTATGATGGAGATACTGGTAAAAAGGTCGGTAAGGCAACACTTACAGCAATTAAGGAAAAACTAAGTGATTATCAGGAAACGCTGTATGCTGAAAACTCGCATTCGGTGCTGATCATTTTTCAGGCAATGGATGCTGCGGGAAAAGATAGTGCGATTGCACATGTGATGTCTGGTTTGAATCCTCAGGGTTGTGAGGTTCATAGTTTTAAAACACCTAATGCCAGTGAGTATGCGCATGATTTCTTATGGAGACATTATATCGCACTGCCTCAGCGGGGAAAGATTGGTATTCACAACAGATCGCATTATGAAAATGTGCTGGTTTGTAAAGTTCATCCGGAATATATTCTGAATGAAAGGATTCCCGGATATGATGAGGTGAAAAAAATAGATAAAAATTTTTGGAAAGCGCGTTATGAAAGTATACGTAATTTTGAACAGCAGCTTACTGAAAATGGAACAGTGATTCTTAAATTCTTTCTTTATGTATCTGAAGAAGAACAAAAGATACGTTTTCTGGATAGAATCAATGATGCTACAAAGAACTGGAAATTTTCATCAGGCGATATTGCTGAAAGAGCACTCTGGAAAGATTATATGGCTGCTTATGAGGATGCGATTACCGAAACTTCGACTGAGAATGCCCCTTGGTATATCATACCGGCTGATAAAAAGTGGTTTGCCCGGTTAACTATCAGTCAGATTCTGGAAGAAACTTTTAAAGGGATGAAACTCAAATACCCTGTACTTCCTGAAGAGGAAATGGCTAAACTGGAAGAGTACAAGAGAAAATTAATGGGAGAGGATTAAATTTTAATCGGATCTTAATCTATATCGCTTATTTTAATACCTTTGCGTTGCTTTTGGTTCCTGGTCTCACCGATCAGGATTAAAAGGGAATATGGTGTAAATCCATAACTGTCCCGCAGCTGTAAGCTCTGTAACGGAATTCATATCCAGCCACTCATGATAAAACATGGGGAAGGCATGAATATCCGGGAGTAAGTCAGAAGACCTGCCTTTAGCGTTATAATTTCATAGCTTTCGGGGATTGAAGCTAGGGGTGAGCGCTTTTTACTGACGTAATCATTTCCTTAATCTGCTGTTTGCTGTGGGTAACCCTCACAACAAAATGATCAAAAGAAAATTTGCCTTTGATGGCATCTGTAATTCTTTTTTCGGCTTTTCTGCTATCTTATGGCTAGGACTTGCTATGCCCTGCAGTTCTTTTGCCCAGACTGATTCTGTTAAAAAAGCGAAAGAGCTTAATGAAGTCTCTATCCGCGCAGTTAAACTGGGTAAACGCCAGCTTTCAGCCTCTCCTTTACAAATTTTATCGGGCAAAGACCTGGAAAGAATAAGTAGTTTATCTGTAGCTGATGCTATCCGTTTTTTTTCTGGAGTACAATTGAAAGACTATGGTGGGATAGGAGGCTTAAAGACGATTAATGTCCGCAGTATGGGAACTAATCATACGGCTGTTTTTTATGATGGGGTGCAATTGGGAAATGCGCAGAACGGTCAGGTTGATTTAGGAAAATTCTCATTAGATAATATTGAAGAGATAGAATTGTACAACGGGCAGAAAAGCAATATTTTTCAATCAGCCAGAGGTTTTGCTTCCGGAAGTTCTGTTTATCTGAATGCCAGACAGCCAGAGTTTGAAAAGGGGCAATATAATCATATCAGAGCTGCTGTTAAAACGGGTTCATTTGGTCTGATCAACCCAACGTTACTCTGGCAGCACAAAATCAGTGAGAAGGTATCAGCTTCTGTCAGTACAGAATATAAGAATGCCAATGGCAGATATAAATTTCATTATACCAATGGGGTATATGACTCTGTATTCGTGCGGAAAAATGCGGATATAGAAACCATGCGGATAGAGGCAGGGCTGAATGGCAAATTGCCTGACAGCAGTGCATGGACGGCAAAAGTTTATTTCTATAAGGATAAACAGGGGCTGCCTGGGGCAATTGTAAACAGTGTTTATGATTTTACCCAACGTTTATGGAATGAGAATTTCTTTGCGCAAACCACCTATAAAAAAGAAGCGGGCCGGTATAATCTGATGGTAGCTGCAAAATTTGCAAATGATTACAGCAGATATCTGAATCCTGATTATGTCAAAGAGGATGGACTGTTAAATAATGTTTATAAACAGCGGGAGTTCTATTTATCACTGGCTAACCGTTATAAAATCAACTCCTTCTGGGATGTTGTATTATCTGGTGACTATCAGCGTAATACGCTGGACGCTAATCTGGAACGATTTCCGTATCCCACCAGGAATACACTGTTGACCGCAGTGGCTTCACAGATACATTTTAACAGAATAGATATACAGGCCAATCTGTTAAATACCTATGTCAATGATAAGGTAGAACAATATTATTCTGCCGGGAATAAACAGATGCTTTCGCCGACAGTAATGGTTTCCTGGCAGCCTTTTAATCCTAAAGAGTTCCGCATCCGCAGTTTCTATAAGAACATTTTCAGGATGCCGACTTTTAACGATTTATACTATACTCAGATTGGTAATACATTTCTCCGGCCGGAATATACAAAACAGTATGATTTAGGGTTTACTTATATCAGGGCTTTTGAAAATAAACTCCTTCAGCAGATCTCCGTTCAGACAGATGCCTATTATAATACGGTTAAAGATAAGATTGTTGCTGTACCGGGAGCCAACCTGTTCCGCTGGAGTATGCAGAATATTGGTCGTGTGGAGATTAAAGGACTGGATGTAAATGTGCAGACTGCCTGGAAGATTGCTGGTGATTTACTTTTGAATACCGGGCTTACCTATACTTATCAGCAGGCACTGAATGTAACTGATGTCAAATTGAATTACAGGAATCAGATACCTTATATCCCTCTGAACAGTGGTACTTTTCTTTTAGGCGCAGACTGGAAAAACTTTGCGATGAACTATAGTTATATCTATACCGGGCAGAGATATGACCAGAGTGCCAATAATGCCAATAATTATGTACCTGCCTGGTATACGCATGATATTGCTTTTCACTATACCAGGATCATGGGCAGACAGCGCTTCCGGCTGTCAGCAGAAGTTAATAATCTGCTGAACCAGTATTATGATGTGATCACCAATTTTCCAATGCCCGGCCGTTCTTACCGGTTCACCTTAGCATATTCCTATTAAAACCAAAATATAAAAGAAATGAAAAAACAAATTACTTATCGTTTATCACTGGCAGTCTTGTTATCAGTATCTCTGTTTGCCTGCAGGAAAGACCCGCAGCCGCTTCCTGAAGAAGTGGTAGTTGTGCCTCCGGCAAAACCTACACCCGCCAAAGGATTTTACCTGGTTAATGAAGGAAACATGAACATGAACAGAGCTTCATTGGATTACATGGATTTAACAACAGGTGTTTATCGCAAAAATATCTATAATCAGGCTAATCCAGAGGTTGTCAAAGGCCTTGGAGATGTGGGTAATGATATCGGTGTGTACGGATCTAAATTGTACGTAGTGGTTAATATCTCCAATAAAGTCGAAGTGATGGATGTGAAAACAGGTAAACGTATCAAGCAGATTAATATCACAAACTGCAGATATATTACTTTCAGTAAAGGTAAAGCTTATGTAAGTGCTTATCTGGGTACGGTCGGGGATCCGGCGGCTCCAAATGGTATTGTTGCACAGATTGATACGACATCACTGACAGAAACCAGAAGAGTGGATGTTGGCCGTCAGCCGGAAGAAATGGCTGTTGTCGGAGAAAAATTATATGTTGCCAATTCTGGTGGTTATACTCCAAGTAATTATGAAAGAACAGTCTCTGTAATTGATTTAAACAGCTTTCAGGTTATCAATAAAATTGATGTTGCGGTTAACCTGCATCGCCTTAAAGCCGATAAATACGGTGATTTATATGTGACTTCCAGAGGTGATTATTATGATATACCTTCTAAACTTTTTGTCATTGATACCAAGACTGACAAAGTGAAGAAGACCTTTGATATCGGCGTAAGTAATTTGGCTATTGATGATGATTCTGCCTATTTCTATAGCACTGAATTCAGTTATGTAACCGGCGGATATGTAATTGCCTATGGTATTATTGATGTTAAAAATGAAGTGCTGACCGATAAAAAATTCATTACTGACGGAACGGATAAAGAAATCAGTATCCCTTATGGAATAGCAGTTAATCCTTTTACAAAGGATGTATTTGTAACTGATGCCAGGGATTATGTTTCTCCTGGTACCTTATACAGTTTTGACCCGGCTGGTAAAAAGAAATACCAGGTAACCACGGGCGATATCCCTGCACATTTTGCTTTTGTTTATTAATCAATCTTAAAACATAAAAAACCAATGAAAACTCTACAAACTAATTTAAAACCTCTTGCAATCGCACTGGTTGCAGCTCTGGCGTTTACAGGATGTAAAAAGGACGCTAATGATGACGTTAAGCCTGATGCCAAAGCTCCTGTAAGAGAAGTTACTGCTGGAAGCAGCAAATTCATTTCTAAAGTATTTGAATATCTGCCTGCACCGGGACAGTTTATCAATGAAAGCCTGGGTAGCCTGGCCGGAGCGCAACGTATTATTGGCGATGTAAATCAGACAGGAATGATCTCTCTGGGGGGTTATGGTGGTTATATTATTTTTGGATTTGATCACTCTGTTACTAACAGACAGGGATATGATCTTGCTATTTATGGTAATCCATTAGGCCCCACTTTACAATGGTCGGAACCAGGTATCGTAATGGTAAGCCAGGATACCAACGGAAATGGTTTACCTGATGATCAGTGGTATGAACTGGCAGGTAGTGAATATAATGCTGCAGGAACTATCAAAAACTATCAGATCACTTATACTAATCCGAATGCTACTGCAAATGTAAACTGGACAGATAATCAGGGAAATTCAGGACAGGTTGAGATCAACAGATACCATAATCATAATTATTATCCTTTGTTTGCGCCAAATCAGGTGAGCACAACTTTCAGCGGGACTTTATTAAAGTCTACCTGGGGTAAGAGTGGTGAAATCTTTATTAATAATCCTTTTGCGTGGGGATATACAGACAGCTGGTCAGCAGGTGATAATTATGCTGATAACATGTATAACTCATTTGATATTGCATGGGCAGTAAACAGCAGCGGACAGTCAGTGAATCTGGGTACTATAGATTTTGTAAAGGTTTATACAGGGCAGAATGAAAAGGGCAATACGATGCTGGGTGAAATTTCTACTGAAGTAAGAGGAGCCGCAGATTTAAATCTTTAATAACTAATCAATACAATGAATTTTAAAAAATCAATGCCGTATGTGTTTGCCGGTTTAGCTATGCTGGCAATCGCATCTTGTAAAAAGGACAATGAAAAAGAGCTTTTAGTTAAGCCTGAAGTGGCTGAACAATTAGCTAAGGGGGGGAAAGATTCGATTACAGTGAATGATGCTTTACTCCTGCATCCAAAACTAAACAATATTAAAAATGCAGTTTATAGCTGGACGGTTAATGGTGAACGTAAAGGATCTGATTCTGTTTTTACCTTTAAGGGGACAGATCAGGGAGATTATAAAATCAGCTTCAAAGCAGCAACAAGCGGCGGTGAAGTTACTGTTGATTATCAGATACACGTTTGGGGTAAATATGAAAATGGATTTTATATAGTGAATGAAGGCTGGTTTGGTCACGGAACAGGAACAGTAAGTTTTTACCGGTACAATACCAGCAAGATGGAGGACAGTGTTTTTGTTAAAGAAAACCCTGGTAAAGATCAGGAACCTAAATCTTCTACACTGCAGTCAGGCGTTATTTTTAATAAAAAATTCTATTTGGTTTCAAAGGTAGGCGGACCAATGGTGGTTACGGATAAATATAGTATGAAAGAACTGGCACGTATTCCTTCACAGGGTGGTAATGACTGGCGTTCTTTTGTTGGTATCAGCGAAAGTAAAGGTCTGATTAGCTCTGGAAAAGGAGTGTATCCGCTTGATCTGAATAGCCTGGTTGTCGGACAGAAGATTGCAGATGTAGGCGGACAGGTTGGCGATATGATCAAAGAAGGTAATGCTGTTTTCGTACTTTCTTCAACTGATGGGGTTGTAGTTTTAGATGCTAATGATTATAAAGTAGTAAAGAAAATTGCAGGTGCATCTGTAGGTTTTGCCCGTACAATTGATGGCAGTATATGGGCTGCAGGAGGAACTAAATTGTTTAAAGTCAATGCAGCTCTTGATGTTCAGGAGGTTGCAGTACCTTTTAGCATTTTTGGTTCATGGGGAGCATGGCATCCCGGATCCATTACTGCTTCTGCTAAAGAAAATGCTGTATTTTTTGCTAAAAACGGATCTTTTAGCGGTGGTTCTGAAATCTACAAATATATACCGGGAAATCAGACTTCTCTGCAGGCTGCATTTTTAAAATTACCGGCAGGAAAGATTTTTTATGGTGCCGGATTATGTTATGATGCAAAATTGGATCAGTTATTGGTATCTACTGTGCAGTCTGGTTTCGGAGAAAATTTCAAAGCTAACAACTTGTATTTTTATGATCCGGTAACTGCAGCGGTTAAAAAGACAGTTTCTTACGATGGTTATTATTTCCCTTCGGTAATAGTAACACATCAATAAATATAAAGACCTTATGTGTGTGTTGTGCCCCCTTTTACCATTTTGGTAAAGGGGGTTTTTTAAAATAAGGTAATTCCGGCATTCCAGCCCAGCCAGCCTTTGACTTTATTGCTGAATGCATGCGCATAATCAGGTGCAACATGTTGTTTATAGCCTTTTACGCCAGAACCATCCGGGTAATCCGTGTCATACAGGGAATAAGACGGACCTCCGAAAATGGTCAGTCCGTTACATATTTTAAACTGCAGATTTGCCTGAAATTTGTTCAGACCTGACAAATTGTTCCCCAGACCGGTATAAATAAGCTGTGCCGTGTATTCGGTACCGATAGACAGTCTCTTATTGATCAGGAAATCATGACCTACACCGAAACCTATAGTTCTGATTTTGGCAGTATCCGAGAAATTTTGTCCGATCATCAAAATGCTGTAGAGCTTTTGAGTACCGGTTTTGATACTCAGGTTGGTATTGATGAGCTCATTACTGGACAGGCTGATTTTATGATAACCATTTTTTTTAACCAGATTAAGTAGTCCGATACTGTATCCGGAAGAGCTGTCAGCGACGTTGACCAGACCAATTTGTAAACCTTTAACTGTTTTTGCATAATTGAACAGCGCTGCTACCTGGAGGCCATTCATCGTCCCTCTGGTCGTATTGGCAAGGCCGGCAAACTGTATACCGTTAACGTTCTGTTTGGTCAGGTTGTAGATACCTGCGGCCTGAAATCCTTTCATGTTTCCATTCAGCATATTTACAACTCCTGCCAACTGCATGCCGGTGGCATTTCCGCGTACATTATTCACAAGGCCGCCAACCTGTATTCCGCTGATGTTTCCGATCACAGAGTTTACAGCGGCTGTCAGCTGCACGCCTTCTACAGATCCGCCCACAATATTAAACAATCCTGCTACCTGTATAAAACGCACATCTGTTTTGTCCATATTAAATAAACCAGCCATCTCCAGACCATTCAGTCCTGCAGAATAGCCCCCCAGAACATTAAAAGAGGCTTTGTTGATCACCTGTGAACTCATCATCCCATGTGAACTCAGGCCAGGGGTGAGGGAAGCCTGAAACGGGCTGTTTGCCAGGAAGCCGGATATATTTAAACTCTGAAACCTTTGTTTGGATGAAACAAAGAATCTTCCGATTCCCATATTTTCTACTATGTTGCTTATCCTGGTTTTACGTTGCGAAGTGGTGTCTTCATATCCTTCTGGTTTGATGGTAATATTAGAAAGAAAGATAAGTGTAGTATCCCGGTAAGCCTCTTTACTGGCTGTTAGGATGACTTCGTTATAATCACCTTTGAATCGAAGTTTAAAGTAGCCGTCATTATTGGTTAATGTGGACTGAAGCAATCGCTTCTCATAAACACTGGCCTGTTTGATTTTTAGCCCTGTTTTAGTATCAATGACATAACCACTGATGAGGTATAAACGTTCAGCAGTAGTGATATTGTCGGGTTCTATGGTCAGATGTAGTCCCGCAGAGCGGAGAATAATATATTGACCGTTCTCTTTATAATCTATCCTGCCAGCAAATAACTGGTCAAGGACAGTGTTTACAGCAGTATTTTGTACGGAAAGATTAACCAGACTATCTGCATTAAACAGATTACCCTGATAGGAAAAGTAAAAATTACCGGAAGTACTGATCTGGCTCAGTACTTCACTTATCCTTTTTTGTTTTACCTGTATAGTTACTTTTCTGGATAAATTTCCCGCCTGACTATGCTGCGCATAAATTTTGCAGCTAAAAAAAAATAGAAGACACAGGACAAGTAATTTTAGATTCATTATGATTTGTTTACCAATAGTATTTTGCCCTCACTGTGTACTTGTTTAACATTTAGTGTTTCACAGATCAGCTGTAAAATATGATCCAGTGAGTCTTCTTTAAAGGTAGTAGTGAGCGTTAGATTTTTGATTTTTGGGTCTTCAATAACAATATTTACCTGATAGGCCTCATTTAAAGTTTCTGCAACTTTCCATAAAGGTGTATTATTCAGCATAAAGGCCTTGCTGCGGTAATAATTGTATAGCTGATCTGTATTTGTTTCCTTGTTTAAGGTTGTCATGCCTTTTTTTACATTGACTTTTTCGCCTTTATGGAGTTCAATACTGGCAGATCCGATACTTACTTTAACGATACCGGTTTCAACAATGACTTCTGTTTCTTCATTGACGTGTTTAACATTAAAAGAAGTTCCCACAACTTTTATTTCTACCTTATCTGCATCGATGATGAATGGCTTTTCCTTGTTTGGTGTTACTTTAAAGAATATTTCTCCCTTTTGTAAACGGATTGCTCTGTGATTGGTGAAATCACTGGCGAAACTCATCAGCGCATTTTTATTCAGTGTTAATACTGAACCGTCCGGCAGCGTTTTAACCATAACTTCTTTTCCGGCTTCAACAGCGATATAATCTGATGCTATAAAAAAACGGTATGTACTCCATAAACCGGCAGCAATCAGGAAAACGGCAGCTATTTTAAGCCAGCCATATTTATTTCTTAACGGAACAATAACGGCTTGCTGCTGAGCTGAAGGAGCTACTCTGGTTTTAAATTTCTTCCAGGCCAGTTCTTCGTCTATCTGACTGGTGGGTTCCAGTCCTTTACTGGTTTCCCAAATCTGTTTGAAATGGTCAAAATAAGTCTCATTAGCCGGATCTTCAGCTATCCACTGCAGTACGTCAGCATTTTCTTCGGTACTTGTTTCGTTTAATAAATACTTTATTAAAAGTTCATCTCTATCGCCCATCTTAATTCAAAAAATCCTTGTAAAACATTATTCCCAGTAGAATAAGGGCTAAAAAATCAACCAGCTTTAAGCGTAATATTCTTAAAGCCTTACCCATCTGACTTTCTACCGTTTTGATAGAAAGTCCCAGCTGGTCGGCAATCTCTCTGTACTTTAACTCTTCAAACCTGCTCATATGAAATATAAGCCTGCATTGTTCAGGTAAGTCTTCCATAGCCCCATGTACTCTGGATTCCAATTCATTTAATTCTATTCTGTGTGATGCAGGTTCACTTACCTGAGAAGAGTGCATTGTATAATTCTGATAACGTGTTTTTACCTTTTCATGTTTCAGGAAATTCAGGGTGTCATGATAGACACATTTATACAGGTAGGCTTTAACTGAAGTCTGAATATTCAGCAGCTCTCTGTTTTCCCAGAATTTCATGAATCTGTTTTGCACAATCTCTTCTGCCATCTCATCATCACGGATCATGGTGTTTACATAGATATGCAGTGCCTTGTAATGCGCTTTGAACAATTGTTCAAAAGCGGCGTCATCGTATTGAATAGATGTAGTCTGTGTCACAGTTCTGGTTAATTCCACGTGGTATTTCTTCTCCAAATATATTAGAATTCTGCTTCTTGTACAATCTGTTAATCGGGTTATCTTAAATATTAATTCTTCGTAAAATCGCTTTGCCGTTAGCTGTATCTACTGCCACCAAGTCAATATATCTTACTTTAGGGTACCAGAAAGAACATCTGTCCAGTTTGATAAATACTCTTTTCAGCAAATAGGGCTGTCCTTCATCTTTGATATAGATTTTGTATTTATTATCTGTTTCAGAGCGTTTCAGGTATAAAGGGAGTTGTTTGTAGGCCATCAGATGGATCTCATATTCATCATTCCCCAAACGCTGACTCTGTACGCCATAAACATATTTTCTTTCTATACTGCTCAGCTCTTCTCTTTTCCCGTCTTCAGCATATCTGATCCAGGATACTTTAACGGGATTCTCACTGCAAAGGGTACCGTCTTCATTGAGATTCAATTCGTAAATGACAGTATTGGCATCGGGGTTTCTCTGTACAAAAAACAAAAGGTTTTCTATGCGTGCTGATTCTGGTGTCTTTTCACCCAATGGTTGTGCGCTTAAAGAGCCTATTATAGTCAACAGTACGATAATAATGATTTTAGTAGTTTTAAGGGCTTTTCCGAATAAGGTCATATACTGGTTTGCTGATGATAATAGTTAATCTGATTTTACTTAGAATATGTATTGTATGCCTGCTGTATAGCCTGCATAAATCCCCTGGAATCTGGTACTGGTTTCACTATCCCATTTGGAAATGAATTTCTCAGTCAGTTTTCTGCCTTCAGCTGTATTGGTATTTACATAATTGAAAGTCGGCCCTCCAAAAATTTCCAGATGCGGAGTGATCTTAAATGCAGGCAGTATTCTGATGGAAGTTTTTAAGTATTCTCCGCTTTTAAAGCTGTCCAAAGATATTGCTGCCAGTTCGAGGTTTAAACGGAAAGCTTGTGAAGTGTATACGTGTCCGCCGACACCTGCTTCAAAAGCGTATACTTCTTTGTCGTTTTTGAAGTTATAACCTGCTCCAAGGATTCCATAAAGAATTCTTCCGCCTGATCTGAAAGTTAACAGGGTAGTAAGGTTATCATCAACGGTCACCCCCAGACTTTTTTCTCCGTTTTTGATCAGGTTTATTATTCCTATAGGGTAATCAGAGCTATCTGCCACATTCATGAAGCCTGCAACTTGTACGCCTTTTACTTTTTTAGCGATGTTCAGGAATCCGGCTACCTGCGAGGAAACATTTTTGGATTTATTCATAAAGCCGCCAAGCTGCAGGCCCTGTACGTCGTCTGCGAGATTCGCGAATCCTGCAATCTGCAAAGAAATATCGTTTGATTTATTCAGGAAGCCTGCCAGCTGAAAGCCATCGGTTTTTTTTGCAAGATTCATAAAACCGGCGACCTGAGCACCTTTCATATCTTTTGATTTGTTCAGGAAGCCTGCAACTGATACGCCTTCACTTTCTCCTGAAGTATTTAGCAGACCTGCTACTCTTACGCCTTCTGCTTTTTGACCGATATGGTTGGAGAATCCTGCAATCTGAACGCCTTTAGAGGTGTGATGAATGATATTGGTCAGACCGGCAAGGGTAAAGCCGTCTTCTGCGGCGGACACTCCTGCAATCAGGTTAAAGGAAAAGGTGTTGCTGTCCAGGGGTGCGTGTCTGCCGTTACTACTAAGGGGATAGACTAATCCGATATGAGTTCTGGACGGTTTGTTTTGTGCGTAAAGGGTAGTACTGGTTAAAAGTGTTAGCATGGTAGCTTTTAACATGCTGTTTGTGTAAGATTTTATATTCATTTTGTTGCTGTTTTAATCTAGGGACAACGGGATTAAGGTTTACCCTTACGTGGATTTGAAATTTATTTACAAGAGGAATTAAAAGAAGCTATACCTGTTTGCGGTCGACGTTCATCTGAAGGGATGAACAATGCCCGCAAACAGGTATAGCTTCTTTTAATTCTCACCACAGGTAGTACTTGTAAATGAATATCAAATAGGTAAAGGGGGTACCTCAATGGGGGAATTTGGGCAGGGAGGTGAGGTTGGGTGGCTAATTGGTTTACTTGTTGGGTGGCTTGTTTGGTTGATTAGCCTGACTGGATGTTTATATGATTGCCTGGTTGGATAGCCTGTTTGGGTAGCGTATTCTTGAATGTTCTTGAATAACCTTTCCGGGTTGCCTGTTTGGGTAGCGTATTCTTGAATGTTCTTGAATAAACTTTCCGGGTTGCCTGGTTGGATAGCCTGTTTGGTTAGCTTATTCTTGGGTGTTTTTGAATAAACTAGCGGGTTGCCTGGTTGGATAGTCTGTTTGGCTAGCGCATTCTTGAATGTTCTTGAATAAACTTTCCAGGTTGCCTGGTTGGATAGTCTGTTTGGCTAGCGCATTCTTGAATGTTTTTGAATAAACTAGCGGGTTGCCTGGTTGGATAGTCTGTTTGGCTAGCGCATTCTTGAATGTTCTTGAATAAACTTTCCAGGTTGCCTGGTTGGATAGTCTGTTTGGCTAGCGCATTCTTGGGTGTTTTTGAATAAACTAGCGGGTTGCCTGGTTGGATAGTCTGTTTGGCTAGCGCATTCTTGGGTGTTTTTGAATAAACTAGCGGGTTGCCTGGTTGGATAGTCTGTTTGGCTAGCGCATTCTTGAATGTTCTTGAGTAAGCTTTCCGGGTTGCCTGGTTGGATAGCCTGTTTGGCTAGCGCATTCTTGAATGTTTTTGAGTAAGCTTTCCGGGTTGATTGTAACCTCCGAAGAAAAATCTTCGGGGGGTGTATGGTCTGGATTACTAATCCTGGGATTAATGATACTAAAGGTGTTTAATCTTTAGTGAAAAGATAAGTTTCAGCCTTACGTTTTAGCGTAATCTGATTTTTAGCCGGGTTAAACTCTAAATCAAATCCCGTTGGTTCAGCTAGAAATCTGACTTATGATTTAGCATCTAAAACAAATGTAGGTTGTCCGGTTGCCTGTATAGTCTGGATTTTTCCTTTTTTGGTAATCGTGATTTTTACCGGGATCTCTTTAGTGGAATAGATACCGGAATATTGTTCTAAATCCTGATCGGAAACTTCAACCGTTGTGAAATCCGGAAGTTTGAGAGGTTTATTGTAAACACCGTTTAACAGGGTAATCATGATCTTATTGTTATCATAATTGGAACCATTGGAATTATCGTAAGAATGTTATGGCTTTTCTTTATAAACTAACTTGAAACGCCAATAGCAACAAAAATTCTGCAAGTATAGATTACAGTCTGCTTGTGGAGCGTAAAATATCGAGTACTTTATCACGTACTTCCAGTATCTGGATTTCATCCGTGTTACTCAATATAATAATCCCTATTTTTTTTTCTGGAATTATAGTCAAGCTACTTCTATAGCCTAAATCACCTCCATCATGTGAGTAATTCATTACTCCATTATCGGGGCGCATAAACCAGCTTAATCCTATTGATATTTTTTGATTTGGGTCTATGATAAAGGTTGGTGCAAACATCATAGCATATGTAGAAGGAGAGATAATTTGTTTGTTTTTATATTTTCCACCATATATGTTTGCTATAGCCCAATGCGATAAATCCAACACATTTGTATTTAAAGTAGAGCTTGGCGCATGCATTCTATTATATGGATATACTGGCCTTACTACCGGTGGTTTACCTGTATGTGGAGTAGTACGTAGTTTCTTTTTGGTCTCAGGAAAATAAAAACTAGTTTCCTTCATTTCCAGAGGGGTTAGAATATTGTCCTTTACATATTTTTCAAAGGACATTCCTGAAACTTTCGCGATCAAATCGCCCATCACATCAAATGCCATATTACTATAATGGAATTCGGCTCCCGGATTGCTAACCATTTTTTGATCGGACAGACTTCGGGTGTACCGTTCTGCTGCGCCTTCGTCTGCCACTGCTTTCTCCCATTCATAATCATTTACATCAGGCATTCCAGAAGTATGATTGAGCATCTGTTTAATCGTAATGGTTTTATATCGCTCATCATTCAATTTAAAATAAGGAAGATATGTGATTAAAGGTTTATCAATGTCAATTTTACCCCTTTCGGAAAGCTGCATTACAGCTGTTGCTACAAATGTCTTAGATATAGATGCAATATGAAAATTATATCCAGGTTTCAGCTTTTTTTTGGTTTCTATGTTGGTCACCCCAAAACCTTTACTATAGACTACCTCCGGTCCGCTTGTTATAGCTATTGCCAGACCAGAAACGTTTGCCGTGTCAATTATCGATTGAAGATATGTGTCAATTTTCTGAAAGTCTCCATTGTCCATCTGAGCTGAATGTTCAGATTTTTTGAAACTAACAATGATCATCAAAAAGGCAATAATCATCCAAAAGGTAAATTGTTTTGTAGTCATTTTAATCGCTTAATTGTGAGTAATATCAGGACAATCATATATTGATTTATCCTTCCTGTTATTTTGCAAGGTATGATGAAAACCTAAGTTATCATCATACCAATTTTATATCAGGAGTATCCAATATCATTAAAGAATAGGTAGGGCTAATTTGATGAATATTAACAATCAGATTCTAAATAAGCAGTTTTTATTGTGCTATGTTTTTTTGCTTCTATATACGCGGTGATATTAAATTTCATTTGCCTCCATAATTGATACCTTAACTGACATGTCGGTTTCTGGTTCCTTTTTCCAGCTGCCCACAAAGCTGTATGAATTACTCTCCTTATTCTTCACGTCAATTCTTTTACCAATATAGGTGTTTTTTAAGTCTGAGGGATCAAGAATTCTACCCTTTAATAGTTCAGCGTATTCTTTATTATAAATCTTTTGCAGGATAAATGATAACAGCACAAAATTTGAACTACTATAGGCTGCACGGCTGCCTGGCTCAAAATCACTTCCTCCCTTTGTTATAATTGTCAGAAGTTCTTCTCCTGATTTCTTTGTCGTACTCCATTTGGAATACTCTTCATCATTCGTGAAATTATGAATTCTACTTCGATGACTCAGAAGATCGGCAACTGTAATTTTATTACTGTTTTTAATAGCCGGAAAATATTTATCAATTGGTTGGGTAAGACTCAGCTTCTTTTCTTCAATCGCTTTAAAAATCAAAACAGCAGTAAAAGTTTTGAAATAGAAAAGCCCAAAGACCAACAGAAGGATTAATCTTCTATTCATAAATATGTTTTTCTTGTTAAGATATAGGGAAATATCGAAATTCATTTTTATTGAAATTAATTCTCTGGGCTGTATTACTAAGCTGCAATTTCAATATGCTGGTCTGAATTAGTTATCTGCCCGGCAAGATAATTTAATAGAAAGAAAGGGTAGGGGTAAGACTGACTGGTCATGCATTATTCTGTAAAATTATAACAAAATGATGTAAGTGTTTGGAGCCAGTGAGGGCTATCTTTGTCCTATAATTAAATAAGATGTCAGATATAGCAAACCTCCAAACCATTTCTCTTCCGGTATTAGGTATGACCTGTGCAGGCTGTGCCTCCAGTGTACAATCGATGATCGAAGCTCAGGATGGAGTAAAAAGCGCAGAAGTCAATTACGCCACACAACAGGTCAAAGTAAGTTATGAGCCTGATAAGATCACTCCTGAAAAGTTTCAGGCTGCCGTACAGTCGGTAGGTTATGACCTCATTCTGGACGCACAGAACGGAAAAGAAAAACAAGAAGAAGTACAGCAACAGAACTATAGCGCATTGAAAAAAAGAACTGTTCTGGCTGGTATTCTGACTTTGCCGGTAGTCATTATCGGAATGTTTCTGATGGACATTCCTTATGCAAATTATTATATGCTTGTCTTAACTACACCGGTTTTATTCGTGTTTGGCAAGAATTTCTTCATCAACGCTTTTAAACAGGCACAACACGGAAGAGCAAATATGGACAGCCTCGTTGCGCTGAGTACTGGTATTTCTTACTTGTTTAGCGTGTTTAATACCTTCTTTCCTGAGTTTTGGCATAGTAAAGGTATTCATCCTCATGTGTATTATGAGGCTGCAGCTGTAGTTATTGTTTTTATTATGCTGGGCAAATTGCTGGAAGAGAACGCGAAATCGAATACTTCATCGGCAATTAAAAAGTTAATCGGCCTTCAGCCAAAAACAGTGATACTTATCACTGACGACGGAGAACACGAAATAGCTGTATCGGATGTTAAAGCAGGTAATCTGTTATTGGTTAAACCAGGAGATAAGATTCCGGTAGATGGTGTACTGCACGAAGGTCATTCGTATGTGGACGAAAGTATGATCAGTGGCGAACCGGTTGCGGTATTCAAAGAATCCGGAGCGCAGGTTTTTGCAGGTACAATAAATCAAAAGGGAAGCTTTAAATTTCACGCAGAAAAAGTAGGCTCCGAAACATTACTGGCTCAGATTATTAAACTGGTACAGGATGCGCAGGGCTCAAAAGCGCCGGTTCAGAAACTGGTAGATAAGATTGCGGGTATATTTGTTCCTATAGTTCTTTTTATTGCAGTTCTCACTTTAGGTATCTGGCTGTTGTTTGGCGGTGATTACAAATTGAGTCAGGGACTGATGGCTATGGTTACTGTACTGGTGATCGCCTGTCCATGTGCACTGGGACTGGCCACACCAACAGCAATTATGGTCGGAATTGGTAAGGGAGCTGAACATGGAATGCTGATCAAAGATGCTGAAGCCCTGGAATCTGGTTATAAAGTGAATACCGTAATTCTGGATAAAACCGGAACGATTACTGAAGGTAAACCTTTAGTTACTGGTATTGAATGGGTTGATAATTATGTAGAAAATGATGAAAAATTGGCTGGTGTACTTCTTGCCATGGAACAGCAATCGGAACATCCGCTGGCAGAAGCTGTGGTAAATTATATCAGGGATATGAAGATCAGCGCTGCTGTAATTACAGATTTTAAAAGTCTGACAGGAAGAGGTGTCGAAGCCGTTTTTAACGGGGAGACCTATTTTGCAGGTAGTCATAAAATCCTGAATCAGGTGAGTGAAGAGCTTCCTGGAAAATTAAAGGAAGTAGTTCATGGATTTCAGCAAAGTGCTAAAACCGTGATCTATTTTACCAGTACCAAACGGGTACTTGCAGTTATCGCGATTGCTGATCAGATTAAGTCAGGCTCAAAGCAGGCTGTAGAAGAGCTGCAGTCGCAAGGGATAACAGTTTATATGCTCACGGGAGATAATGCCTTTACAGCAGCTGCAATTGCGAAACAGGCGGGGATTTTACACTACAAGGCAGACGTGTTGCCAGCAGAAAAGGCAGATTTTGTAAAAAGCCTGCAGCAGGAAGGGAGAATTGTAGCCATGATTGGGGACGGAATCAATGATAGCCAGGCTCTGGCACAGGCAGATCTTTCAATCGCAATGGGCAAAGGATCTGATATCGCAATTGACGTAGCGAAACTGACACTGATATCTTCGGACCTGAGACAGGTACCCAAAGCACTGAAACTTTCGCAGGCCACTGTTAGAACCATCCGTCAGAATCTATTCTGGGCATTTATATACAACCTGATTGGAATACCTTTAGCTGCGGGGATCCTGTATCCGTTCAATGGTTTTCTGCTTAACCCGATGATCGCGGGGGCTGCAATGGCATTAAGCTCAGTTTCGGTTGTTGGAAACAGCCTGAGACTAAAACTCCTTAAAATAAACTAATTTTATTAAACACACTCTCTCTTTAAAAATAGAAATTATGAAAACTCTGAAATTTAAAACAACTATTAAATGTGGCGGATGTATCGCAACGGTAACTCCTCATTTAGATGCTATGGCCGGACTGGAAGAATGGAGTGTTGATACCAATGTTGCCGATAAAATTCTGACAACTACAGTTGATAACGAAAACCTGAAAGACGAAATAGTAGAAACTTTAAAAAAGGCCGGCTTCCAGGCTGAATCAATCTGATATGCAACTACACGTTAAAAATATGGTCTGTGACCGGTGCATTCTTATCGTCAGGCAACAGCTGGAGAATCTTGGGTTCTCTGTCAGTGAAATCTCTCTGGGAAAAGTAACTGTTTCACCAGATCCGGATCCGGCAAAACTACAGGATATTTCTTCGGCATTTCAGGTGCTGGGTTTTGAACTGATTGACAAGGATAAAGACCAGCTGGTTGAACAGGTGAAAACACAGGTTATTGAACTGGTTCATTATTCAAATCTGTTCGAATTGAAGCAGAGTCTGATGAGCATAATTGCAGACAAATTAAACAAAGAATATGTCTATCTCAGCAGACTTTTTTCTGACGTGGAAGGAATCACTATTGAAAAATATATCATCCAGCAGAAGGTAACCAGGGTTAAAGAATTACTCGAATACGGAGAGCTTAATCTGAATGAGATTGCCTATCAAATGGGCTATAGCAGCAGTGCACATTTGTCTACACAATTCAAAGCAGTCACCGGTCTTACGCCCAGTAAATACAAGGCGCAACCCGGCGGCGACCGTAAACCTCTGGATCGGATCAGCTAATCCAGAGGTAAAAGTATTATGTTAATGTTTTATTTAACTGGTTTGTGTTAAATTCTGAATATTAATTAGTTCTGTTTTGTTAAAATTGCTATTCGAAATAAGTTTCGAACCTTTCAAAGCACTTTTTCTCCAGATTTTCGCGGTGATCAGGGTGCGCAAGTTCAATTAATGCCTTCGCCCGCTGCTTCAGACTTTTTCCAAAAAGATTGACTTTTCCATACTCGGTAACTACCCAGTGTACGTGTCCGCGGGTGGTTACTACTCCCGCCCCTTCTTTCAGAAATGGTACAATTCTGGAGATCCCTTTTGAGGTAACTGATGGTAATGCGATGATCGGTTTTCCTCCGGGAGACAGTGATGCTCCATGAATAAAATCCATCTGTCCGCCGATGCCGGAATACTGAAAAGTTCCCATCGAATCTGCACAAACCTGACCAGTTAAGTCCAGCTCTATAGCAGAATTTATTGCCGTAACTTTTGGGTTCTGACGGATCACACTGGTGTCGTTTGCATATGAAATATCCATCACTCTGATACTCGGATTATCGTTGACAAAATCATAAAGTTTACGGGTTCCAATCATAAATGAAGTAATGGATTTGCCCCGGTTAATCTTGTTCATACTGTTGTTGATAATTCCATTCTGAATTAATGGGATAACTCCGTCTGACAACATTTCTGTATGCAATCCAAGATTTTTATGGTTGCCAAGATTTTTTAATACCTGATCTGGAATGCCCCCTATGCCCAGTTGCAATGTGGCGCCATCTTCTACTAAAGAAGCGATATGCTGACCAATAGTTACCATCGCCTCACTCACTTTTGCTGAATAATCGACCTCTGGTAAAACAGATTCATGCCACACAAAGGAATTGATCTTACTACTGTGAATATAGCCGTCTCCATGTGTACGCGGCATATTTGGGTTAACCTGGGCTATTACATGTTTTGCTGTATCCACTGCTGCCCTGGCAATATCTACAGAAGTCCCTAAAGAGCAATAACCATGTACATCAGGAGGGGATACCTGTATAATGGCTACATCAATCGGTAAAAAGCCCTCTCTGAATAATTTAGGGATCTGACTTAAAAAAACAGGGACATAATCGCCGTTGGCACTATTGACAACTGCACGGGTATTGGCAGAGGTGAAAAGGGAATTGAAAAAGAAACTGCCCCGCCATTGAGGATGATTGAAATTAACGTCACCAAGGGTCGAAATACTAACTAATTCTACTTTTTTAAGCTCTGCATGTCTCTGCTGAAGGGCTTTGATCACAAACACCGGGGTCGCTGCGCTGCCATGTAGAAATACACGTTGTCCTGAGCTGATTTGTTTTACTGCATCCTCTGCACTGATATATTCAGGTTGACTCATAAATTGTAATGTTAAACTGCAATTAAAACAATTAAGCAGGTATTATGTGTGATCCAGGTCATAAATCTACTTGATGTAAGGCAGGTTTAAACCTTTTTTATTACCTTTTACGCATTGTTTTTTTGTCATAAAACATAGCTGATATTAGTATTGAAACATATTTGGTAAATCATTTTTAACAATGGATATAAACACAATCAGGAAAGAAACGAGAGGGTGTACGGACAAGATTTTTTTGAATAGTGCAGGCTCATCGCTGGTGCCGGATACGGTATTTAACCAGATGATGAATATCCTGACTGAAGAAGCTCAGATCGGTGGGTATGCAGTGGCCGGTTTAAATCAGCAGGGAATTGACGAATTTTATATTGAAGCTGCTAAATTGCTTAATTGTGCTCCTGAAAATATGTCTTTTCAGACCAGCGCCACGGACGCTTATGCAAAGGCTATTTCTTCCATTGAATTTAAAGCCGGGGATATTATTCTGACCACAGATGATGATTATGTTTCCAATCAGCTGTCGTTTCTTGCTTTAAAGAAGCGTTTTGGAATCCGCATTATCAGAGCTGCTAATCTGCCTGATGGCGATCTTGATCTGGTGGCATTTGAAGAACTGGTCAGGGTACATCAGCCCAAATTAGTCGCCCTGACACATATTCCAACCAGTTCAGGTTTGATTCAGGCAGCTGATGAAGTTGGCGCAATCTGCAGAAAATATAATGTCTGGTACCTGGTTGATGCCTGTCAGTCTGTGGGGCAGCTGGTTGTCGATGTACAGAAAATGGGTTGCGATTTCCTGACAGCCACAGGTAGAAAATTTCTGCGCGGACCAAGAGGAACCGGGTTTTTATATGTTTCTGATCGTGCTCTTGAAGCTGGTTTAGCACCGCTGATTTTTGATATGGTTGGTGCCGAATGGACTTCGGTTGATGTTTATACATTGGTGCCTACTGCTAAGCGTTTTGAGTTCTGGGAATCTTCAATTGCAGGAAGATTAGCATTTAAAGAAGCTTTGAAATATGCTAATCATATAGGCATGGCCAATATTGAAAAGTATAATGCAGATTTAATGGCTCAGTTCAGAAATCAGTTAGGACAGATCAAAGGACTGCATTTACAGGACAGAGGGACACATATTAGCAGTATTCTGACCTTGACCATGGACCATCACACGACTGAAGAAATTGCAGCCAGACTCCGTGAGCATAACGTTTATTTTTCTTTAAGCACTATAGGTTCTGCAATGATCAATTTTCCAAAGAAAAAGATTAAAAATGCAGTCCGGCTTTCACCTCATTATTTCAATACACCAGAAGAATTGGAAAAAGTTGTTGCCATTTTAGATTTTTAATTGTTGTTCTGCTAATGAAAGAATTTGACGCAATTGTAATCGGTGCAGGTCAGGCAGGTGTGCCGCTGGCTAAAAAGCTGGCTAATGCAGGCTGGAAAACCGCATTGATAGAAAAAAGACTGGTTGGTGGAACCTGTATCAATGATGGATGTACACCAACTAAAGCTATGGTAGCTTCTGCAAGAATGGCTTATCTGGCTGGTAACAGCAAAATTCTCGGTGTTGATATTCCAGGCTATAGCCTGAACTTTGAAGCTGTTATGGCTCGCAAATCGGCTATTGTAGCGCAATTCCGTGAAGGCTCCATTGCCGGAATTGAAAAGACCAGAAATCTTACGCTGATTTACGGGGAAGCTAAATTTAAGGATGATCATACTGTTGCTGTGAATACAAAGGATGGAGTAATTGAAAATTATACTGCTAAACATATTTTTATTAACACCGGGGCAAGCCCGCGGATTCCTGAAATAGAAGGTATAAAAGCAATCAAATATCTGACTTCCACCACGATTCTCGAACTTAAAGAGGTTCCTGAACATCTGCTGATTGTTGGCGGGGGGTATATTGGTCTTGAATTTGGACAGATGTTTAAACGTTTCGGCTCTGCTGTTACTATTCTGGAGCAATCTTCACAACTGATGCCAAAAGAGGATAATGATGTTTGTGAGGTTATGAGCGGTATTTTTAAGGATGATGGTATTGAGGTGCTGACCGAAGCCAGCGTCCTGAAGTTTGAAACCGGGGCTAATGATAAAATTAAGGTAACTATAACGCAGAATGGAAAAAATACAACAGTTACATGCAGTCATGTATTAATCGCGTCCGGAAGAAGTCCGCAAACGGACACTTTAGGATTGGAAAATACAGATGTAACCTGTGATCAGCGTGGATTTATTCAGGTAAATGAATTTCTTGAAACCAATGCGGCACAGGTATACGCACTGGGTGATGTAAAAGGTGGCCCGGCTTTTACGCATATCTCCTATAATGATTATATTGTAGTGGCTAAAAATCTTCTGGAAGACAGTAAAATGAGCATTAAAGACCGTATGATACCTTATTGCATGTTTACTGATCCCCAGTTGGGCAGGATTGGTATTACTGAAACACAGGCCAGAGAAAAAGGATTAGATTATCTGGTTGCTAAAATTCCGATGAAGAATGTCGCCAGAGCAATTGAGACGGCAGAAACCAGAGGTTTTATGAAAGCTGTGGTGGACAAAAAAAGCAAACAGATTCTGGGTGCAACGATTATAGGTGAGCAGGGTGGTGAAATTATGTCTGTTCTGCAAATGGCAATGATGGGTAAAATCACCTATGAGGAGATTAGATTTGCGATTTTTGCACATCCTTTATATGCTGAGTCACTGAACAATTTATTTATGTCAATCGCTTAAATGATTAAAGCAGAAAACCTGATCAGGAAATTTGGTTCTTCAATAGCAGTTAACGATATAAGCTTTGAGGTAAAAGAGGGTGAAAATCTGATTTTACTGGGGACAAGCGGCTGCGGTAAGACTACAACGTTACGGATGATTAACAGACTGATAGAGCCTGATTCTGGTACTGTTTTTATTGATGGTATTGATGTACGGACCCGTCAGCCTGAAGAGCTAAGACGTGGAATAGGTTATGTGCTGCAGAGTCATGGCCTTTTTCCACATTATACAGTAGCCGAAAATATTGCTATTGTGCCGCAGTTATTAAAATGGAACAAGGCTGATACAAGAAAAAGAGCAGAAGAACTTTTTCATAAATTAAACCTTGACCCTGCTTTAGCTGGTCAGTATCCTGCAGCATTGAGCGGGGGACAGCAGCAACGGGTTGGTCTGGCCAGATCACTGATGGTAAATCCTCCTGTTTTATTGATGGATGAGCCTTTTGGTGCATTAGACAACCTGACAAGAATCAGTATCCGTAAAGAGTTTAAAGCATTGGATGAACTGGTCAAAAAGACGGTAATTATGGTGACGCACGATGTACAGGAGGCTTTTGAAATGGGAGACCGGATTTGTCTGATGGACAAGGGCGAAATTAAACAGATCGGAACCCCTGAAGAGCTGCTTTTTCATCCTGCAAGTGATTTTGTGGCGGATTTCTTTAAAGAGCAGCGTTTGCAGCTGGAACTGAAATCGGTATTGGTTGCTGAGTTATTACCAGGTTATTCAGATCGTAACATTACCGTCTGGGAAAGAATGGAACAGCTTCTTCATGAGGGACACTCTGGTGAAAACAGGTTGAATAATGAAAGTGTTCCGGATAATTCAGTAGATATAGAAGGCCTGATGAGTGCTTTTTCAGCTTATAAAAAAGGATAATATGGAGCAGGCACAAAGTTTCTGGCAATTTATAGTTCAGCAGTCTGACAAGCTATGGAGTCAGACCTGGGCACATATAGGTCTTACCCTGATTTCGCTGGTTATTGCTATTCTGATTGCTGTTCCCGTAGGGATTCTTATCACAAGAAAGCCAAAACTCTCGGGTATAATATTGGGCTTTGCCGGTATTTTACAAACCATTCCAAGTATCGCTTTGCTTGGAGTTCTGATTCCTTTTCTGGGAATCGGCCCCAAACCGGCAATTTTAGCACTTTTTCTTTATGCGCTGTTACCTATCATCAGAAATACATATACCGGTATTATGGAAGTAAATCCTGCAGTAGTTGAGGCTGCCAAAGGAATGGGGATGAGCAGGTGGCAAATCCTGATGAAAGTGGAATTGCCCCTGGCGTTTCCGGTATTAATGGCTGGTATCCGCACGGCAACGGTAATCAATGTAGGGGTAGCAACTTTAGCCGCCTATATTGCTGCGGGTGGTTTAGGTGAGTTTATATTTGGCGGTATAGCTTTAAATAATTCTAATATGATTCTTGCAGGAGCTATTCCTGCAGCATTATTAGCTATTTTATTTGACTTCCTGTTGTCGCTGGTGCAAAAAATCAACCTCAAGAGTATCCGCCTTGCTTATCTGGTAATGCCTTTTGTTTTAATCACATTATGCTCTTTTTATTTACTGCCGACTCAGATAGGCGGACGGATGTTAGGTGGCTTTACGCCAGAGTTTATGGGCCGGGAAGATGGTTATCTGGGTTTGAAAAAGATATATAAGCTGGGTATAGAGACAGTTGTCATCAGCGATGCTGTGATGTACAAGGCTGCTTTTGAGAAGAAACTGGATGTAATCAGTGGTTACAGTACAGATGGTAGACTGAAAGCTTATGATCTGGTTATTCTGAAAGATGATAAACACATTTTTCCACCTTATTATGCAGCTCCTGTAATTCGACAGGAAACCCTTGATGAGCATCCTGAACTGGAAGGTGTATTAAATCTGCTGTCGGGCTATATTAATGATTCCACAATGACCGCTCTCAATTATCAGGTGGACCAGCTTAAAGAAACTCCCGAAAAAGTAGCTCTGGATTTCGCTAAAGCTCATCATTTGTATAAACCTGCCAGAGCAGCAGGGAAAGGAACAATCAGGATAGGATCTAAAATATTCGGAGAACAATACATACTGACTCAACTATATAAAATACTGATTAGGGGTAATACCAATTTGAATGTTATTACTAAAACCGGATTAGGTGGTACAAAAATATGTTTTGATGCACTGAATAATAACCAGATAGATTTTTATCCTGAGTATACAGGAACAGGTTTTCTGGTGTTGTTAAAACCAGACGCAAAAACCATAAACAAGCTGACCGGAGATGTTGATGGTGTTTATCATTATGTAAGTAATGAATTTAAACAACAATTTAATATGAAGTGGCTTAAACCTATAGGTTTTAATAATGCCTATGCATTGATGATGAGGAGAGAACAGGCACAGAGTTTGCAGATTGAAACTATAACAAACTTAACCAACCATATAAACCAAAATTAATATGTCACTTTGGGAGCAATACTCCGCAGTGAGGTCGCATAGTGTACAAATATGCGATAAACTGCAAAAAGAAGACTACGTGGTGCAACCGGTGGAAGAAGTCAGTCCGCCAAAGTGGCATCTGGGTCATACTACATGGTTTTTTGAAACCTTTATTTTAGTTCCTCATGCTGTTGCCTACCAGTTGTTTAATGCTGATTATAACTATGTTTTTAACAGTTATTATGAAAGTGTGGGGGCAAGAGTTATCCGTACAGACAGAGGAAATCTGAGTCGTCCAACTGTAGATGATATTTTTCATTACCGTGCTTATGTGGATGAAGCCATGGAGAAATTCCTGTTATGCGGTGTGAGCAAAGAGGTAGAAGAACTGATTATACTGGGTTTAAATCATGAACAGCAGCATCAGGAATTGTTATGGTATGATATCAAATATATCTTAGGGCATAACCCTCTTTTTCCTGCTTATGATGCAGATAATATAGAAAATGGACTTACACTCACTGCTGAAGGATGGGCTGATTTTAGTGAAGGCGTATATGAAGTAGGATATCAGGGAAACACTTTCCATTTTGATAATGAACTGGGCAGGCATAAAGTCTATATCCAGAATTTCAGTATTGCAACCCGGCTGGTCAGTAATGCTGAATATCTGGAATTTATCAGGGCCGGAGGGTACCTGGACTTTAGCGTATGGCATGCCCAGGGCTGGGATTGGGTGTGCGAAAAGCATATTACTGCACCTTTATATTGGTATGAGATTAACGGAGAATGGCATCGCTATAGCTTATCCGGGCTTGAAGCCTTAAAAATGAATTCGCCGGTTTCTAATATCAGTTATTATGAAGCAGCTGCCTATGCACAGTGGAAAGGAATGCGCCTGCCCACTGAATTTGAGTGGGAGGTCGCTTCTTCGTTGTTTGAATGGGGTAAGTTGTGGGAGTGGACTGAAAGTGCATACCTCCCTTATCCGGGATTTTCTAAAGCTGCCGGAGCCCTGGGGGAATATAATGGTAAATTTATGGTTAATCAGAAAGTATTGCGTGGAGCATCAGTTGCTACACCTTTAAATCATAGCAGAAATACTTACAGGAATTTCTTTCACCCTGATATGCGCTGGATGTTTAGCGGTATCAGGCTTGCAAAATAATCATATGGATCAATTTCTAAAAGAGGTTTTACAAGACCTGAGTCAACCACAGAAGACTTTAAATGCCAAGTATTTTTACGACGGTAAAGGAGATAAACTTTTTCAGGAGATTATGAATTGCCCGGAATATTATCCTACCAACTGTGAAAAGGAGATTTTCAGAGAAAGATTTAAGGATCTGGCTATAGCCTTGAAAAACGGATTTAACACCTTTGACCTGGTAGAACTGGGCGCAGGTGATGCGACAAAATCAAGCTATCTGCTCAAAGAACTGGTAGATACAAACGTTGATTTTACTTATATGCCAATTGATATTTCTTCTGCAATGATTGCTCATTTAGAACAGTCTTTGCCGGAAAAAATTAAAGGCCTTAAGGTACAGGGCTTAAATGGTGAGTATTTTGATATGCTTGAAAAGGCGAATCGTATCTCTTCCAGGAAAAAGGTTGTTTTAATGCTAGGTGGTAACATTGGTAACGAGACCCCGGAAAGTGCAATTGAGTTTTGCCGTAAAATCCGGGCTTCTTTACAGGAAGGAGATTTAGTCCTGATTGGTTTTGATCTGAAAAAGAATCCGCATACAATTCTTGCTGCATATAATGATGCTGCCGGATTTACACGGGATTTTAATCTGAATTTGTTACACCGGATAAATGATGAGTTAGGCGGAGATTTTGATATCTCACAATTTGAACATTATCCGAACTATGATCCGATAACTGGTGCCTGCAAAAGTTACCTGGTGAGTAAAACTAATCAGAAAGTCAATATCGCTGATCAAACATTTCAATTTCTGGAAAACGAGGTTATTTATATGGAGATTTCTCAAAAATATAGTGTCGAAGAAACAGAAAATATTGCAAAAGTATCTGGATTTAAAACTGTAACTCATTTCTTTGATCACAAGAAGTGGTTTGTTGATACAGTATGGCAATGCGTATAATTATTATATAACGATCCGGTATTTGATTTCCGGATTAATATAAAGGCTTAATTACTCAGAATAGGGGTGGTTAAGCCTTTTTTATTGTCATTTATTTGTCTGAGCATCAGTCCTGTGTCAATTCTGTTGTTTTAATTGGTATATCGGGAAATTCCGATATACATTTGTTTCATGGATCAGGTAGAAATATTTAAAGCACTATCAAATAAGACAAGATTAATGATTTTGCAATGGCTTAAAGAACCCGAACTACATTTTCTTCCGCAAGACAGAGATGTTCGGGAGGTAGGTGTTTGTGTAGGTCAGATACAGCATAAAGCACAGCTGACTCAATCAACAATCTCTGAATATTTATCTATTCTCCAGCGTACCGGATTAATAGAATCAACCCGTATCGGGCAGTGGACCTATTATAAAAGAAATGAGGCAGCTTGTCTCGAAATCAGACAATTAATAGAGAATTCAATATAAATTAAATAGCTATGAATACAGAAAGTTTGTTCCAGCCCTTTAAGCTGAAAACATTGAACATGAAAAATAGATTTGTGATGGCGCCAATGACACGGGCGTTTTCACCGAATGGTATACCAACTGCTGATGTCGCAGATTATTACCGCAAAAGAGCAGCAGGTGATGTGGGACTGATTTTATCAGAAGGTACTGTGATTGACAGACTTTCTTCTGCAAATGATCCAAGTATTCCACACTTTCATGGAGAACAGGCACTTGCTGGCTGGAATAAAGTAATTAAAGATGTGCATACTGCAGGTGGACAGATGGGCCCGCAAATCTGGCATATGGGTATACAAGCCGATCATAAATCCGGTTGGTTACCTTCTGCAGAATTTGAAGGACCTTCAGGTTTTGTAAATCCCGGAGAGCCAAAAGGAAAAGCAATGACCGAAAGTGATATTGCAGATGCTATTTTATCCTATGGCCGTGCTGCTGCTGATGCAAAAAAATTAGGCTTTGATACTGTAGAAATACATGGAGCTCATGGTTATCTGATTGACCAGTTTTTCTGGGATCAGTTAAATCATCGTACGGATAATTATGGAGGTAAAACATTGGCAGAACGTAGTCGTTTTGCCGTTGAGGTAGTCAAAGAAGTACGCAGACAAGTTGGTGATGATTTTGCAGTTATCCTGCGTTTGTCTCAATGGAAACCTGTGGATTATACATTTAAACTAGCTGCTAATCCGGCAGAAATGGACAGCTGGCTAAACCCAATAGTTGATGCGGGAGTTGATATTCTGCACTGTTCTCAGCGTCGTTTCTGGGAACCTGAATTTGAAGGTTCTGATTTGAACTTTGCTGGATGGGCTAAGAAAATAACCGGTGCTGCAACTATTACAGTTGGATCAGTAGGACTGGATGGTGATTTTATGGGAGCGTTCAGAGGGGAAGCCTCTCAACCAAGTTCTCTTGATGAACTGGTTAGAAGAATGGATAGAGGTGATTTTGATCTGGTAGCAGTTGGAAGACCTTTACTGGCTGACCCTGCCTGGGTGGAAAAAATTCGCGATCAACGTATTGATGAATTAAAAGGATTCACTGCGGCAGCTCTCGCCGAACTGGTATAAATCAATAACAATATAGAGATGCCCCTGAGGTTTAAATACGATTTGGGGGCATTTTTTTATTTGCGTTAATTAGTATATGCAATCATCTGTAAAATTAAAAGTTTCCTCAGGGTTGGCCATTTTATCTGACTTAAGTATTTCATTGAATCTGAAAGATAAGACTATAAAAGAACAGCTTACCCATATAATAGCTAAAGATGCAGATCAGATAGCTTATATGCTCCAGGCCTATCATCCCCGGGAAAAGGTAAGCAGGGCAGAAGTTGTCCCTGATAGTATTGATCTCAGTAATCCTGAGATTATCCGTTTGAAAATACAATACGTTTTAGAAGAGTTTAGTGCCTGCAGTGCAATAGATACTTTGAACAAAGAAAGGATGACTTTAACAATTTTTATTGATCAATTAACCGGAGAACTGGAATTGAAAGGAGAGTACTGGCCGGAGCGTGATGCTGACTCATTATAGTGATCCAGACCCGAAATAATGGTATAAAAAAAAGCAGGTGCCCATTGGAGACACCTGCTTTTTTATTTATTAATGCTGTTCTGATTAAAATAAAGAGAATTCAACTCTTCTGTTTTTCTGACGACCAGCAGCAGTTTTGTTAGATGCAATTGGTTGGTTTGGACCGTAACCAGTAGCTTCGATACGAGATGCATTAGCACCTTGAGAAACTAAATAAGTTTTGATCGCTTCAGCTCTGTCTTTAGAAAGACGTAAGTTAATAGCCATTGAACCAGTATTATCTGTGTGACCTGCTAATTTTAAGCTAAAGTTTTTCTCTACTAATAGCGCAGCAACTTTGTTTAAAGTGTTATAAGATGTAGCACGGATTGTAGATTTACCTAAATCAAATTCTAAGTTTCTGATCGCTTCATCAACAACTTTACGGTCTTCAGCGGTAACGATTACTTTTTCTTTGATAATTTGTTTTGGTGTTTTTAAAGGACAACCAGCACCATCAACAACTGTGTTTGCAGGAGTTCCTGGACATTTATCAAATTTGTTAGCTACACCGTCTCCATCTTCATCACCCATATCTTTAGCATATTGTTCCTGATCTCTCAGTCTGTTTTGCTCAGAAGTAGATAATGCTCTTCTTAACTCAGCACTTTCAGCTGCACTTTCTTCACGAATTGCTGCAACTGCGCTGTAGTTTTGCAATTGAGAAGTTCCTCTTTTACCAAGGGCAACCTCTATACCAGCGTGTGCATAGGTGAATTTATCATTTGCACCACTAGCTACACCATCAAAGTTGTTGGTTTTCATGAAGTTAACTGTGTAACCTAAATCTAAATTAACACCTTTTGACAGACCTAGTTTGAAACCTGCTCCAACCGGGATGAACCAATGTTCGCCATAACCTGTACTTGTTCCACCTACTGCATTGGTATTAGCACTTGATGACATATAACCAGCACCAGCAGTTAAATAAGGTGATAATACTGAACGCTTTTGGTTTAAGCTCATGTTAGCAATTGTAAAGTTACCACTAACAGCTGCTGACCAGTCGATACGAGTAGTAAAACTTGTACCAGCTTGTGTAGTACCATCTGGATTATTAGCTCTTAGACCTTTTACTTTACCAGCAAGGAAGTCAGCCTGGATACCAAATCCAGGAAGAATTTGTTTCTTAATGTAACCTCCGTAACCCCAGCTCTCTTGTGGTGTACTGAAATCACCATTAGCTCTGTTGTTGAAAGGCGTGTAATGAGTTAACATACCACCGTTTAATCCTATCGACCAGGTGCGGAAATTTTTCTTGTCAAAACGTTTAGTCGTATCAGGATTAATATCCTGAGCGAATAACGAAGTTGATAGTCCTACTAAGGATAGTATCAACGCTGATTTTGTAATTCTTGAGTTCATCTTTATTTATAGTTAGATATTAAATCATCAGTTCTCTACTGAATGATTAGGCAACACGTAATAATCCTGCCAATCGGGAACTTTTAGAAGATTTAAGTTTAAAATGAACTGATAATGAGCGTTTTATGGTGTTGTTTAAAGGAATGGCATATTTTAATAAACACTTGATGTAATTCGATAAACTGTATAGTATTTGATACAAAATCACTTTATTCAACAGAAATCAGAGTTCAAATACTTCGCCTTTTTCCGGTATACATACTGAATATCCAGCCTCTGTCACCGCAGTTGCCAGGCTCTCCAGGCTTTTGCTTTCGCCATGAACCAGGAATACTTTTCTCAGTTTTTCAGGTTGCTGTTGCTTAACTGTATTTAACAGGTCATCATGATCACCATGTCCGCTTAATAAATCAGTTTGTTTTATCGTAGCAAAAACCATCAGGTCACGATGGCGTAAACGAACAATAGGATCACCTCTAAGTAGTCGGTTTCCTAAAGTGCCTTTAGCACAATAGCCGATAAATAAAATAGTACAATAGTAATTTTGAATATTATGATATAAATGATCCTGGATTCTTCCGCCTTCAAGCATTCCAGCTGAAGAAATAATAATGCAGGGTTCATGATAATTTGAGACTGAAAGACTTTCTCTTTTATCCTGTACGTAAGAAAGTTCTTCAAATTCAAACTCATCACCATTACGGCTATAAAAATCCTGCGATTCTTCATTTAATAAGTGATGATGTTTACGGTAGACATCCGTCGCAAAACTTGCCAGGGGGCTGTCCACAAATATTTTCACAGGAGGTAACAGGCCTTCGCTGAATATTTTATTCAGGGAATAAACCAGTGCCTGTGTTCTGCCTATACTAAATGCCGGAATGATCAGTCTGCCAGGAAATTTAATACAGGTTTCATTAATGGTTTCAACCAGTTTTTGTTCAATAGTCGTGTCTTTGCTATGGAGTCTGCCCCCATAAGTTGATTCTGAAACTAAATAATCAACTGGAGGAATTGGCTGTGGATCTATGAGAACCGGATAGTTTTTACGTCCGATATCACCCGTAAATGCAATGCTTTTTTCCAGCCCGTCTTCGTGAATGCTTAAAACAACAGCTGCAGCACCTAATAAGTGACCTACCGGAACAAAACGAAGAGTTATACCTTCTTTTATCGTAAAGTCTTTATCAAAAGCGATAGTGACAAAACGATCTACGGTATCCATCACATGTTTATGCAGATACAATGGTTTTGGACCTGAAGATGTGCGTTTGCCTCTTGTTCTTTTATGCTGTTTACTTAAAAAAACGTTTACTGAATCCATCAGTAATATTTCGGTAAGGTCTGCAGTTGGTGGTGTACATAATATCTGACCATTAAAGCCCATTCTTAAAAGCGTTGGTAAATTTCCGGAATGATCAATATGAGCATGTGTTAAAATAACAACATCGATAGTGGATGGGTCAAATGGGAAATACTGGTTCTCCTGCTGATAAGTCTCTTTTTCATAATCAAGTCCGCAATCTATCAGTATACTGTAATTATGAGATTGAAGCAGATGCATACTTCCTGTTACCTGTTTCGCTGCTCCCCAAATCGTTAATTTCATGTCTGTGTGTGTTTTCCTGCAACCTAAAGGCTTGTTTGAAATTTACCTGATAAAAGGTAAACAATTTATATGTAAAGCCAGATAAACTCTTATTCTTTTACAAGCTATTTATACTTATTGACCATGATTGCTGATCAGTTTTATAAGATAGAAAGATCTGCAATATATTACTTTATAAGCTAAGGAATGGTAATATTATGGAATTCAAAGTTACTTTGAACTCATACCCCAGTTTTTCAGCTATATATATACTGCTTACTAATTTCCAGTTGAGCAGCTCATCGTTAAACTGAGGTTTGTCAAATCCTGATTTTAACGATGATGCTGTGTAAAAGACAGCACGGGTTGGATGGTCAGTAGTACAGGCATTATAGGTATAACCAAAAGCTTGTTTTTTAAGAATACTCAATGTTAAACCTATACAATCTGATAGGTGAATCAGATTTACAGGAGCTTTACCATTGGGAATTGCTGACTTTCCGGCGAAGAATCTGCCCGGATCTCTGCCTGGTCCTATTAATCCTCCAAATCTGATTATTGTTGTAGTGAAGCGGGGGTTGTTTTTTAATACAGATTCGGCAGATAAAATTGCTTTACCAGATTCTGTTTCGGGGTTTGGTAAAGTATGTTCATTTACCTCTTCATTATAATCTCCATATACCGAAGTAGCACTAATGAAAATGATATTTGGAATATTCCGGCTTGCTGCGGCTTTTGATATTTTCTCAATTTTTGATAAGAATGTATGTTGTTCAGCCGAACTTCTCTTTGGTGGAATACTAATAATTAACAGATCACAATCGAAGAATTCAATATCAAACTGATCTTCTTCCTCCTTAAAATTCACGAGATAGGGAATGATTCCTGATTGTTGTAAACTATTTAGTTTTTCGGGCGTTGTGGTTGAACCTTTTATCAGATAATCGTTTTTTATCAATTCTCTGGCAAGTTCAAGTCCGTACCATCCACAACCTAATATGCTGATTTTGTTATTTAAAGGAGCCATTGCTGATTCTCGTTCTGTAGTATCAATTTTATTTTTACTGTACATAGAGTTTATAAAAAAAAGGGGTGATGCATTGCATCACCCCTTTTTTAAATTTTAACGAATTTCTTAAAGAACAGTTACATTAGAAGCCTCAGGGCCTTTTTTACCGTCATTTAATTCGAATTCTACATTGTCACCTTCATTCAATTCTCTGAATGAATCTCCTGCAATCGCAGAAAAATGTACGAAAATATCTTTTCCTCCATCTTCTGGAGTTATAAAACCAAACCCTTTTGCAGAATTAAACCATTTAACTTTTCCTGTTGTACGCATATTATTGTTATAAATTTCGCTGTGAAAATAATCAATTGAATACTAATATCCAAAATCTTAATTGCTTATTATACTAGTTTTACATGAATAGAGCAAAACCACTGTGTGTGATTTTTGTTGTTAGAAAATATAAAAGATTAAAATTGGTTTTGAAAACAAATAAGATTAAAACAAATAAAAGGAGTATAGATCTGGCATCCTTACCGAATAAGGGTAATTATGATTATAATGAAAAGGATAATTTAGGATTAGATGCGGATGGCTCTTCTGTAAATTCAGGTAAGGCTAATTATAACAACGATAACGACCGGATTTCACATAATCCGGATGGAGAAGATGATACTCATAATACTACCGAAGAACCTGGTTATTCACCTTTAATGGATAAATAAACTCCTTTTTGGTTTTAATTGTAACAGGAAAATTAATCTTGGCATAATTTTAGTAATTATTTCTCTGCTTAAAGATCTACTAACTAAAACACACACAAATGAAAAAGATGTTCGCGGTATTAGGTATTGCACTTGCTTTTACAGCATGTTCTAATGCGAAAAAAGAAGAAGCAATTAAATTAGCTACTATTAAAGCTGTCAAGGACAGCATGAGATTAGATAGTTTCAAAAAGGCAGATGTTGCTGAAAAACAACAGGCTGCTAAAATTCAGGAAGAAAAAAGAGTATTAATGCTGGCTTCTGCTAAAGCTGCTGAAAATGCTCCGGCCGCTACTATGGCTTCTCCAGGTGGTCAATCGGTAGAGCATCACACCACAACGACAACAGTAAAGAAAAAGAAAGGATGGAGTAGTGCAGCGTTAGGGACTGTTATTGGAGCTGGAGCTGGTGGTCTGGGTGGAGCACTTATTGATAAAAAGAAGGGTAGAGGTGCGCTTATTGGTGGAGTCGCTGGTGCCGGTGCCGGATATTTGATCGGTCGTGGGCAAGACAGGAAATCTGGGAGAGTTCAGCCAAGAAACTAATTCAAGTCTTATAGTATAATAGATTGTTGTATGCTGAATCTGTTTCAGCATACAACAAATAAATAAAAAAGCCTGATTTATAAATCAGGCTTTTTTATTTATTTCTTTTCAGGAGGTGTGGATACAATTTCACCGAATTCATTTACGTATGCCATCATACTTTCTAAATCACCGCCTGCTGAATTTTGTTTGCGTTCTTCTTTGCGTTGCTCTTTATCTTCTTTTTTCTTCTGCCTGTTTTTTTCTAGTTGCTTCTTCATGAAGGTCGCCTGAGACTTAGCCATAAATTTCCGTATTTAGTTAAAAAAATAACTCTACTCTGCTGTTACTTGTTAAGGCGTTCCAAAAAAACAATATTTACTGGATCGATCTAGCCCGAATAAAACTTAAATTCCCGGGCAACAACGGTAGGGGAGCCAGGAGAAATTGAATCTAATCAATTGGTGATTAGCAAGTAAGTATTAAGAGAGTCTGTGTTTATACTCCGTTCTCCGCAAATATACACAAATTAATCTATTTATAAAAGTAAACAGCCGAATGTGTGTTGTATAGATGCTATTGTGCGGGTTAGCTGATTGGTGGGAATGTCTCAGATGTGTGTTATAAATGTATATTAATTTTCTTTTAAGCATAGATATAGAATCCTTTTTTAAGTACTTATATGATATAAATATTCTTTTAAGTTTTTGTTATTCTCTTTAATTGGTAATATATATCTGTTTTTGTTTGTTTGCTCCCTTTTAAAGCTATTTTTATGTGATCTTTGTTTTTTTATTTTTGGGTAATATATTGCCCATTGTGTAGACTTGTTACTCGTTTTGTATTTCTTTATGATTATTTAATATCGATTTTTCTTCTTTTTAAAATAAAAATGCTATTTAATCATGCTTATTCTCATAGGCTTCATTTGGTGATTAATACGGTTTATTTAAGACGTTTTACGAGATGACAACTTTTAAGAGTGTTTATTCTGCTTATTAAGTTTTTTAATATTTTTTTTGGCACAGAAATTATTAAAAGAAAATTTTAAGGGGTGAAAATTTGGATAATACTATTAATTGTCCCTATTTTGTGAGTGTAAATTGTATTATTAACTAATGTGAAATATTGATTCCGAGATAATTGCGGTTTTTAACTTTCAAGGCTTATTCAATGTCAGTGGTAAATTTTGAAAGTTTTTTTTGCATTGGTAACAGGTAGTATAGTACTAAATCTACACTAACAATTCTATGAATAAAGCTCTCCGTTTTAAACTCTTAACAAAGTTTACTTCGCTGATACGCTCATCCGGAGAGCTTATGAGTCGCAGGGGGATTTCGGCAAAAAAAGGTTTCCTGCCTTTTCTTACTATAGGCTTTTTTCTTTTATTATTACTAAATCCATTTTTCTCCTATGCTCAGTTTCCATATGATGAAACATTTAGAAATGCAACTACAAATAAACCAGATGTTGTATTCGGAGGTGATCTCAAAGCATATTTAACAGCTGGTAAGGCACCTAACGGTAGTGCTGCACTGGATCCGGTTGGTCAGGGGTACCTGAGATTAACCAATACTGATGGTGATCAAAAGGGATATGTTTACTCAAATAATGTTTTTCTGGGGACCTATGGTCTGAATATAGAGTTTGAATATTATACTTATGGCGGAACTGGTGCAGATGGTATCTGTTTTTTCCTTTTCGATGCAACTGTACCGGCATTTAATATTGGGGCATTTGGGGGCTCACTCGGTTATTCGCAGAAAGGTTATACAGAAAATAGGGTTAAAATTAAATTGCCTGGTGTAACCAAAGGTTATCTGGGAATTGGTCTTGATGAATATGGGAACTTTGCCAATGCTCTAGAAGACAGATCCGGGGGGCTTACACCGCCGTCTGGTTCATCATCATCCTTGTTTCCGGATTATGTTGTGATCCGTGGTGCGGGAGATGGTTATTCGACATCAACAAATAATTACGGATATATTACTTCCAGGCCTTCGCCATTTGCTATTGCCGGCGGAAAAAGAGGTGCTGTGGCAGGAGAGAACGAATACCGGAAAGTTTTTATCAGCCTAAAGCCTATTAAGCCAGGTACTGGTCTGACGATTAGTGTGAGTATTCAGAAAGGTGGTGTGGTAACACCTATTATTGTTGATTATCCATATCCGGTAGCCGTTCCGGCTGGTGGCTTAAAATATGGAATTGCATCCTCGACTGGTGGTAGTAATAATTATCATGAAATCAGGGGTTTGTCTCTGAGTGTAGATAAAAGCGTGTTGGACGAACCTAAAGCGCCCAGTCCGTCAATGAATATTTGTCAGGGGGATCAGGGCATTCTGGATATACTGGCAGGCGCTACTAAACCAAATGCAGGGGGGGAGCCAAATCCGGACAATGTAGATCTTAATCCCTCCACGCCGGCGATTGAGCAAAAAGTAACCACATCTGCCGGAACTTTTGAATTCGACCTGGCTAATACTAAGAAACTTATTTTTACACCTGCTCCGGGGTTTACAGGTAGCTCGGCATCAATTACGTTCACTTTTATGGATGTTTATGGCGCCAAATCTTCCATAGGAACGGCTACTTTTAATATCGGTTCGCCAATCATTGTCACACAACCCAAAAGTGGTACTATCTGTGAAAACTCTGCTTTTACTACTACGGTAACTGCTACTGGAAGCAACCTCACTTATCAGTGGGAATCCTACAACTCTGGCAGTGGCTGGGCTAATCTTCCAGATCCTGACGGGTCATTAGGTGCAAAAACAAATACGCTTAATATTAGCATGGTTCCATTTGCTTATAATGGGAGTCAATACAGAGTGCATGTCATTTCTCCGGGCGGATGTAATGTTACTTCTGATGTTATTACTTTAACGGTTAATCAACTGCCTAAAGCCGAAATTTCACCACTTTCTCAAAATGTATGTGAGGGGAGTTCTGTGGTCCCGGTTACTTTCAAAGGACTCAATGGAACCGGGCCATATACCTTTTCCTATACGCTTAGTGATGGAACAGTTACCAGTGCGATTCAGACAATTACTACAGCAGGATCAGGTAACTCTGCTATAATAAATCATCCTACTAATGTGCCGGGAGTTTTTACTTATAAAATTGTGAATGTTTCTAACTCTACTTGCAGTAATATACAGCTGGTCAAGAGTGTGATCACTGTAACTCCCAATTCTTCAATAGGGGTAACTCCTGTTTCCGGAACTGCAGTTCAGAGTGTCTGTGTTGATGTGCCAATAAAGCCAATTGTATATCAGGTTAAAGATGCTGATATGGCTACTGTTAGTTTTAATAAACCGAACCCGGGACTGATTGGTGTGTATGATGCTGACAAAAACCAAATAACGATTAGCGGAACTTCTGCTATTGTTGGTAAATTCCCGTTTACTGTGACTACTCTGGGTGGTTGTTCTACGGCAAGCAGTGCAGGAGAGATTAATATTTTGCCAAATACTACAGTTGCCTTGAGCTCAGCTATAAACACGGATGCGCAGGTGCTTTGCGTAAATCAACCGATCGTAAATATTGAATATCAGGTTACCAATGGTAAAAATGCAACAGCAGTAGGTTTACCTGTAGAACTAACCCAGTCTTATGATGCGGCTACTGGTAAATTCACGATCAGTGGAACACCAAAAACAGCAGGTTTGATTAGTTATACTGTAACAGGAACCGGAGATTGTAAATCAGCGGATCTGAGCGGAACAATCAAAGTGAAGCCGGATGTAACGATAGCACTGAGCTCAGCCGTCAACACGGATGCACAGGTACTTTGTGTAAATCAACCGATCGTAAATATTGAGTACCTGATTACCAATGGTAAAAATGCAACAGCTGTAGGTTTACCAGCAGAATTAACCCAGTTTTATGACCCGGCAACGGGTAAGTTTACGATCAGTGGTACGCCAAAAACAGCCGGTCTGATTAGTTATACTGTAACAGGAACTGGAGATTGTAAATCGGCGGATCTGAGTGGAACAATCAAAGTGAAGCCGGATGTAACGATAGCCTTAACCTCGGCTGTTAATACCGATGCACAGGTGCTTTGTGTAAATCAACCGATCGTAAATATTGAATACCTGATTACCAATGGTAAAAATGCAACAGCTGTAGGTTTACCTGTAGAACTAACCCAGTCTTATGACCCGGCTACCGGCAAGTTCACCATTAGTGGTACACCAAAAACAGCAGGTCTGATTAGTTATACTGTAACGGGAACGGGAGATTGTAAATCAGCGGATCTGAGCGGAACAATCAAAGTGAAACCAGATGTAACGATAGCCTTAACCTCGGCTGTTAATACCGATGCACAGGTGCTTTGTGTAAATCAACCGATCGTAAATATTGAGTACCTGATTACCAATGGTAAAAATGCAACAGCTGTAGGTTTACCTGTAGAACTAACCCAGTCTTATGATGCGGCTACCGGCAAGTTTACGATCAGTGGTACGCCAAAAACAGCCGGTCTGATTAGTTACACTGTAACAGGAACGGGAGATTGTAAATCAGCGGATCTGAGTGGAACAATCAAAGTCAAACCGGATGTAACGATAGCTTTGAGCTCAGTAGTCAACACGGATGCGCAGGTGCTTTGTGTAAATCAACCGATCGTAAATATTGAGTACCTGATTACCAATGGTAAAAATGCAACAGCAGTAGGTTTACCTGTAGAACTAACGCAATCATACGACCCGGCTACCGGTAAATTCACGATCAGTGGTACACCAAAAACAGCTGGTCTGATTAGTTATACTGTAACAGGAACGGGAGATTGTAAATCAGCGGATCTGAGTGGAACAATCAAAGTGAAGCCGGATGTAACGATAGCTTTGAGCTCGGCTGTTAATACCGATGCGCAGGTACTTTGTGTAAATCAACCGATCGTAAATATTGAATACCTGATTACTAATGGTAAGAATGCAACAGCAATAGGTTTACCTGTAGAACTAACCCAGTCTTATGACCCGGCTACCGGCAAGTTCACGATCAGTGGTACACCAAAAACAGCCGGTCTGATTAGTTATACCGTAACGGGAACGGGAGATTGTAAATCGGCGGATCTGAGTGGAACAATCAAAGTGAAACCAGATGTAACGATAGCCTTGAGCTCAGCTGTTAATACCGATGCGCAGGTACTTTGTGTAAATCAACCGATCGTAAATATTGAATACCTGATTACCAATGGTAAAAATGCAACGGCAGTAGGTTTACCCGTAGAATTAACGCAATCATACAACCCGGCTACTGGTAAATTCACGATCAGTGGTACGCCAAAAACAGCTGGTTTGATTAGTTATACTGTAACAGGAACCGGAGATTGTAAATCAGCGGATCTGAGTGGAACAATCAAAGTGAAGCCAGATGTAACGATAGCCTTGAGCTCAGTAGTCAACACGGATGCGCAGGTGCTTTGTGTAAATCAACCGATCGTAAATATTGAGTACCTGATTACCAATGGTAAAAATGCAACAGCAATAGGTTTACCTGTAGAACTAACCCAGTCTTATGACCCGGCTACCGGCAAGTTTACGATCAGTGGTACACCAAAAACAGCTGGTCTGATTAGTTATACTGTAACAGGAACAGGCGATTGTAAATCAGCGGATCTGAGTGGAACAATCAAAGTCAAACCAGATGTAACGATAGCCTTGAGCTCAGCCGTCAACACGGATGCGCAGGTGCTTTGTGTAAATCAACCGATCGTAAATATTGAGTACCTGATTACCAATGGTAAAAATGCAACAGCAGTAGGTTTACCTGTAGAACTAACCCAGTCTTATGACCCGGCTACCGGTAAATTCACGATCAGTGGTACACCGAAAACAGCTGGTCTGATTAGTTATACTGTAACAGGAACCGGAGATTGTAAATCAGCGGATCTGAGCGGAACAATCAAAGTGAAGCCAGATGTAACGATAGCCCTGACCTCGGCTGTTAATACCGATGCGCAGGTGCTTTGTGTAAATCAACCGATCGTAAATATTGAATACCTGATTACCAATGGTAAAAATGCAACAGCAATAGGTTTACCTGTAGAACTAACCCAGTCTTATGACCCGGCTACCGGTAAATTCACGATCAGTGGTACACCAAAAACAGCCGGCCTGATTAGTTATACTGTAACAGGAACGGGAGATTGTAAATCGGCGGATCTGAGTGGAACAATCAAAGTGAAGCAAGATGTAACGATAGCCTTGAGCTCGGCTGTTAATACCGATGCACAGGTACTTTGTGTAAATCAACCGATCGTAAATATTGAATACCTGATTACCAATGGTAAAAATGCAACGGCAGTAGGTTTGCCTGTAGAACTAACGCAATCATACGACCCGGCTACCGGTAAGTTTACGATCAGTGGTACGCCAAAAACAGCCGGTCTGATTAGTTATACTGTAACAGGAACCGGAGATTGTAAATCGGCGGATCTGAGTGGAACAATCAAAGTGAAACCAGATGTAACGATAGCCTTGAGCTCGGCTGTTAATACCGATGCACAGGTGCTTTGTGTAAATCAACCGATCGTAAATATTGAATACCTGATTACCAATGGTAAAAATGCAACAGCTGTAGGTTTACCTGTAGAACTAACCCAGTCTTATGACCCGGCTACCGGCAAGTTTACGATCAGTGGTACACCAAAAACAGCTGGTCTGATTAGTTATACTGTAACAGGAACCGGAGATTGTAAATCATCGGATCTGAGCGGAACAATCAAAGTCAAACCAGATGTAACGATAGCACTGAGCTCAGCTGTTAATACCGATGCGCAGGTACTTTGTGTAAATCAACCGATCGTAAATATTGAGTACCTGATTACCAATGGTAAAAATGCAACAGCTGTAGGTTTACCCGTAGAATTAACCCAGTTTTATGACCCGGCAACGGGTAAGTTTACGATCAGTGGTACACCAAAAACAGCAGGTCTGATTAGTTATACTGTAACAGGAACTGGAGATTGTAAATCGGCGGATCTGAGTGGAACAATCAAAGTGAAGCCAGATGTAACGATAGCCTTGAGCTCAGCCGTTAATACCGATGCGCAGGTACTTTGTGTAAATCAACCGATCGTAAATATTGAATACCTGATTACCAATGGTAAAAATGCAACGGCAGTAGGTTTACCTGTAGAACTAACGCAATCATACAACCCGGCTACTGGTAAGTTTACGATCAGTGGTACACCAAAAACAGCCGGTCTGATTAGTTATACTGTAACAGGAACGGGAGATTGTAAATCAGCGGATCTGAGTGGAACAATCAAAGTGAAGCCGGATGTAACGATAGCACTGAGCTCAGCTGTTAATACTGATGCGCAGGTGCTTTGCGTAAATCAACCGATCGTAAATATTGAATACCTGATTACCAATGGTAAAAATGCAACAGCAGTAGGCTTACCCATAGAATTAACGCAATCGTACAACCCGGCTACCGGCAAGTTTACGATCAGTGGTACGCCAAAAACAGCCGGTCTGATTAGTTATACTGTAACAGGAACAGGCGATTGTAAATCAGCGGATCTGAGTGGAACAATCAAAGTCAAACCGGATGTAACGATAGCCTTGAGCTCGGCCGTTAATACCGATGCGCAGGTACTTTGTGTAAATCAACCGATCGTAAATATTGAATACCTGATTACTAATGGTAAGAATGCAACAGCAGTAGGCTTACCTGTAGAACTAACCCAGTCTTATGACCCGGCTACCGGCAAGTTCACGATCAGTGGTACACCAAAAACAGCTGGTCTGATTAGTTATACCGTAACGGGAACCGGAGATTGTAAATCAGCGGATCTGAGTGGAACAATCAAAGTGAAGCCGGATGTAACGATAGCTTTGAGCTCGGCTGTTAATACCGATGCGCAGGTACTTTGTGTAAATCAACCGATCGTAAATATTGAATACCTGATTACTAATGGTAAGAATGCAACAGCAGTAGGCTTACCTGTAGAACTAACCCAGTCTTATGATGCGGCTACCGGTAAGTTTACGATCAGTGGTACGCCAAAAACAGCTGGTCTGATTAGTTATACTGTAACAGGAACGGGAGATTGTAAATCGGCGGATCTGAGTGGAACAATCAAAGTGAAGCAAGATGTAACGATAGCCTTGAGCTCGGCTGTTAATACCGATGCACAGGTACTTTGTGTAAATCAACCGATCGTAAATATTGAATACCTGATTACCAATGGTAAAAATGCAACGGCAGTAGGTTTGCCTGTAGAACTAACGCAATCATACGACCCGGCTACCGGTAAGTTTACGGTCAGTGGTACGCCAAAAACAGCCGGTCTGATTAGTTATACTGTAACAGGAACCGGAGATTGTAAATCGGCGGATCTGAGTGGAACAATCAAAGTGAAACCAGATGTAACGATAGCCTTGAGCTCGGCTGTTAATACCGATGCACAGGTGCTTTGTGTAAATCAACCGATCGTAAATATTGAATACCTGATTACCAATGGTAAAAATGCAACAGCTGTAGGTTTACCTGTAGAACTAACCCAGTCTTATGACCCGGCTACCGGCAAGTTTACGATCAGTGGTACACCAAAAACAGCTGGTCTGATTAGTTATACTGTAACAGGAACAGGCGATTGTAAATCAGCGGATCTGAGTGGAACAATCAAAGTGAAGCCGGATGTAACGATAGCACTGAGTTCAGCTGTTAATACTAATGCGCAGATGCTTTGTGTAAATCAACCGATCGTAAATATTGAATACCTGATTACCAATGGTAAAAATGCAACAGCTGTAGGTTTACCTGTAGAACTAACCCAGTCTTATGATGCGGCTACCGGTAAGTTCACCATTAGTGGTACACCAAAAACAGCTGGTCTGATTAGTTATACTGTAACGGGAACCGGAGATTGTAAATCAGCGGATCTGAGTGGAACAATCAAAGTGAAGCCGGATGTAACGATAGCACTGAGTTCAGCTGTTAATACCGATGCACAGGTGCTTTGTGTAAATCAACCGATCGTAAATATTGAATACCTGATTACCAATGGTAAAAATGCAACAGCTGTAGGTTTACCTGTAGAACTAACCCAGTCTTATGACCCGGCTACCGGCAAGTTCACCATTAGTGGTACACCAAAAACAGCCGGTCTGATTAGTTATACTGTAACGGGAACCGGAGATTGTAAATCAGCGGATCTGAGCGGAACAATCAAAGTGAAACCAGATGTAACGATAGCCTTAACCTCGGCTGTTAATACCGATGCACAGGTGCTTTGTGTAAATCAACCGATCGTAAATATTGAATACCTGATTACCAATGGTAAAAATGCAACAGCTGTAGGTTTACCTGTAGAACTAACCCAGTCTTATGACCCGGCTACCGGCAAGTTCACCATTAGTGGTACACCAAAAACAGCCGGTCTGATTAGTTATACTGTAACGGGAACCGGAGATTGTAAATCAGCGGATCTGAGCGGAACAATCAAAGTGAAACCAGATGTAACGATAGCCTTAACCTCGGCTGTTAATACCGATGCACAGGTGCTTTGTGTAAATCAACCGATCGTAAATATTGAGTACCTGATTACCAATGGTAAAAATGCAACGGCTGTAGGTTTACCTGTAGAACTAACCCAGTCTTATGATGCGGCTACCGGTAAGTTTACGATCAGTGGTACACCAAAAACAGCCGGTCTGATTAGTTATACTGTAACAGGAACCGGAGATTGTAAATCGGCGGATCTGAGTGGAACAATCAAAGTGAAGCAAGATGTAACGATAGCCTTGAGCTCAGCCGTTAATACCGATGCACAGGTACTTTGTGTAAATCAACCGATCGTAAATATTGAATACCTGATTACCAATGGTAAAAATGCAACAGCTGTAGGTTTACCTGTAGAACTAACCCAGTCTTATGCCCCGGCTACCGGCAAGTTTACGATCAGCGGTACGCCAAAAACAGCAGGTCTGATTAGTTATACCGTAACAGGAACGGGAGATTGTAAATCAGCGGATCTGAGTGGAACAATCAAAGTAAAGCCGGATGTAACGATAGCCTTAACCTCGGCTGTTAATACCGATGCGCAGGTACTTTGTGTAAATCAACCGATCGTAAATATTGAATATCAGGTTACTAATGGTAAGAATGCAACAGCAGTAGGTTTGCCAGCAGAACTAACGCAATCATACGACCCGGCTACCAGTAAGTTCACCATTAGTGGTACGCCAAAAACAGCCGGTCTGATTAGTTATACTGTAACAGGAACGGGCGATTGTAAATCAGCGGATCTGAGTGGAACAATCAAAGTGAAGCCGGATGTAACGATAGCCTTGACCTCGGCTGTTAATACCGATGCACAGGTGCTTTGCGTAAATCAACCGATCGTAAATATTGAGTACCTGATTACCAATGGTAAAAATGCAACGGCAGTAGGTTTACCCGTAGAATTAACGCAATCGTACAACCCGGCTACCGGCAAGTTCACCATTAGTGGTACACCAAAAACAGCTGGTCTGATAAACTATACCATAACAGGAACCGGAGATTGTAAATCAGCGGATCTGAGTGGAACAATCAAAGTCAAACCAGATGTAAAACTCACCCTTTTATCGGGTGTCAAAGACCAGGTGATCTGTATCAACAGTGCAATTGAACCTATCGTTTATACCGTTACTGGTGAAACTAATGCTACTGTAGACAATCTTCCTGCAGGGATAATCTGGAAAAGAGAAAGTGGCAAAATTACCATCAGCGGTACACCAACAATATCTGGTGCATTACATTATAAAATCACTGCCACTGGTGATTGTCTGCCAGTAACAGCCGAAGGAGATTTCATCGTAAAACCAGACGTAACAATCTCCTTAACTTCGGCCATAAAAACTGATCAGCAGGAGTTATGTGTAAACCGGTCAATAGTTAATATTGAGTACCAGATAACCAATGGCCGGAATGCAACAGCCACAGGTTTACCAACAGAACTAACCCAATCATACAATGCAGTCACCGGCAAATTTACCATCAGCGGTACGCCAAAAACAGGCGGTCTGATCTCTTATAAAGTTACTGCTACCGGGGATTGTAAGCCAGCAGATATTGCCGGTACCATCAAAGTCAAACCAAATGTTGAGATCATATTAACCACAGGCAGTAACAATCAATCAGCCTGTATCAATACTCCAATTTCAAATGCTGTATATACGGTAAGTAACGGATCGGCAGTAGTTACTAATCTTCCACTGGGTCTGACTCAAAATTACGCCGATGGCTTACTGACTATTAGCGGAACGCCATCACAATCAGGAACATTTAACTATACTGTAACCGTAACAGGAGATTGTGATACTAAACAGGTGCATGGACAAATTGATGTCTATCCAAATGCAGAAATAAACCTGGTTTCTCCTGCAGGAAGCAATCAACCAGTAGTATGTATAAATACCCCGGTTAATCAGATAGTTTATAAAATTACAAATGCAACAGGAGCATTTACTTCAGTTTTACCAGCTGGCCTGACCGGAAATTATGATCGGGCTACCAAAGAATTTACCATTACAGGAAGTCCGTCACTTGCAGGGGTATTTCCTTATACGATTACTACTACCGGAGGATGCGCATCAGCTACACTTAGCGGTCTGATTAAAGTCAATCCAAATACCACACTGCAGCTGATATCAGCAAATGCAAATCAGACTTTATGTATAAACAGTAACAGTCTGCAAGCCATTACCTATCAGACTACAAATGCAACAGGAGCAACCGTCACCGGTCTGCCATCAGGATTATCATGGACTTACGCAGGGGATCAGCTTACAATCACCGGAACTCCTTTAATCTCCGGAGTATTTAACTATACTGTCCATACCACCGGGCTGTGCCAGACCCCGCAGCTTAATGGAACAATAACCGTTAATCCATCTCCGATAGGTTTTAATGACGTGATCAGCAGCCTGACCTGTACAAACAACAGTATTCAATACGATCTGCAGGACAATGTTAGCCAAACCACCAGTGGCGGAAACGCAGTACCTGCAACATTTACCTGGACGGTTGCCCAGAATACCAGCGTTAAAGGTCTTCGTAATGGCTCCGGAAATAAAATTAATGCCACATTAATTAATACCAGCCATACCGTACAGCAAGTCATTTATACTGTTACCCCAACTTCAATTACCGGTGGCTGTCCAGGGAATAGCTTTACCGTAACAGTTAATGTACCGGTTTGCAGCGGACTAAACATAACGAAAACGGCTAATGTAAGCCTGGTTTCTGTGCCCGGAGATCAGATACAGTATACCATTACCGTAAAAAATACGGCCAGTGCAAATCATACTAATGTACAAGTGAAAGATCCATTTCTGGGAGGAATATTGAGAGGACCAGCTTACGGAGACAATGGAAATGGAATTCTTGAAGCTAATGAATCATGGGTATATACCGGAACTTACCGGGTTACTCAGGAAGATATTGACAACAATGGAAAACCTGATATCAGATCCGGTAAAATCATCAATACAGCAACTGTAAGCACAGCAGAAGCTCCGGCTCCACTATCTGCTACAGCAACTGTAGATATTGTAACCAAAGGCACGATTGTCCTGGTTAAAACAGGAGTGATGAGCAATGATTTTTCTACCATAGTTTATACCTTCAAAATAACCAATACAGGAAGAGTAAAGCTCTACAATCTGAAATTAATGGATACCAGAATTGGTGGAAAAATAGAACTGGGTGTAAATGAGATTGCTGCAGGAGCTTCAGTTACAGTTACCGCTACCTATAAAGTTACTGACGAAGAAAAAAGAGATGGAAGAGTAATTAATACGGCAACTGTTACTGCAAATACACCATCAGGTGATCCTGTATCTGATATTTCAGGTACACAGGCAAATAACGATGATCCAACCGTTCATATTATTGTAGATGCACCACAGGCGATTAATGATAAAGCAGATGTTCAGATCAATGAGTTTGTGACTATCAATGTTGCAGGTAATGATCTGGCTTCATTAAACGGCCTGAACAAAGCCAGCATAGAAATCTTTAGTTACCCTTCAAACGGACAGATCGTAGTACATACAGATGGGACAGTAACCTATACGCCAAATAAAGGCTATTCAGGACCAGATGATTTTACTTACTACATCTATGATAATAAAGCGGTGACCCCTAACAGAAGTAACAGGGCGCAGGTAAATATTACAGTCATTCCGATACCTCTGTTCATTCCAAATACCATTACGCCAAACGGAGATGGTAAAAATGATACGTTCAAAATTATTGGAAGAGAAAGTTTTGACGGTATTGAATTAATGGTTTTCAACAGATGGGGGAATGAGGTTTACAGGAATAACAATTACCTGGATGAGTGGGATGGATCGGGGTTAACCGAAGGAACCTATTACTATATCATCACATTGAAAAAAGCAGGTAGCAAAACCTCTAAAAATGGTTGGGTACTTATAAAAAGATAGATTAATAATGAAAAGACTATGTAAAATATTTATGCTCCTAAGCTCAATCGGTTTATTTACCGGTCAGGCAGTTGCGCAGCAAAATATTCAGTTTTCTCAGTATATATTTAATACCCTGAGTGTGAATCCTGCCTATGCCGGATATAAAGAAGAATGGTTTGCCCAGCTGGCACTGCGTAATCAGTGGGTGGGTATACAGGGAGCACCTAAAACCGGTCAGATCTCTATTGATGGTATTCTCGATCCTCAAACCACCAAACACGGTGTCGGCGTTCAGATTACCTCAGATAAACTAGGTCCGCAGTCTTCCAGTTCAGTTACACTAAATTATGCTTTCCGTATCCAGCTTGATGGAGCAGATACCCGCAGGCTGAGTTTTGGTTTAGGAGTAGGAGCAGCCCAATATGGCTTAAATGGAAATGCATTGACCTCAGTAGACGGAGGAGACGGTACCATACCAACCGGCGGTTCCAGTAAAATCTCACCAGACTTCCGTGCCGGTGTTTTCTATACCACGCCATACTGGTACATTGGTGTTTCTGCACTAAACCTGTTAAATAACAGTAAATCGGTAGAGGATTACAGAAGAAGCGCAGGCATTGCCGATAATATCACCCGCACCAGGCATCTTTATTTTGTGGCAGGCTCTCTGGTTAACGTTTCAACCGATCTGAGAATCAGACCAAGTATGATGATCAGAGAAGATTTTAAAGGACCAACCAATGCAGATTTTAATATCATGGCTATATTTAATGATAAAATCTGGCTTGGCGGAGGCTATCGTACCAGTATCAAAGCATTTAAAAAAGAATATCAGAATACTGATGTAACCAGCCAGGCAGCATTGATCGGTATTGCCCAGTTTTATGTCAATGAACGCTTCAGAATAGGCTATTCCTATGATTACGCCATCTCTAAACTCAACGGATATCAATCCGGAACCCATGAAATTACCGTCGGTATAGCTTTCGGAAAAGCACCGAAATCTTCTATCTGTCCAAGGGTATTCTAAAATAAATTTCGTAATGCGGGTGTCATTATTTAGTTTTGTATACTAAATCTATAGACATTATGTTATTTATTGAACTAACACTCTCTTCTTTACAGCCCGAAAGAACGCTTGTCCTTGTTAATGAGGTCTGTTATGGTTGTTGTTTATCCAGTTTTTAGAGAACCACAATTAATCAGCAGTAATCAGACAACCACAAAACAAAAACATGAAACTATTTTACCAGAAGCATTTTTATGCATTAATTTTTTTATTTTTAAGTATTCAATTTCAGCAGCTGCATGCACAGGAAAGTCAGCTGATCGAAGTCAGCGGAACAGTGAATGACCAGGAGCTAAAAACCCCGTTGCCCGGCGTAAGTGTTTCTATCAAAGGAACAGTTGCAGGAACCACAACTGATCAGAATGGAAAATTCAAACTACGTTCCAAACTTAAATTCCCATTTAAACTGGTCTTTACCAGTATAGGATTTCAGACACAGGAATTTGATGTTAAAGAATCCGGGTTACAGCTCAATATAGCTCTGGTTACTCAAACCCTTCTCGGGAATGAGGTGGTCATTACTGCCTCACGTGTACCTGAAAATATTCTTAAATCGCCAGTTGCAATAGAAAAACTGGATATCAGGGCTATCCGGGATTCTCCGGCACCAAGTTTTTATGATGCACTGGAAAATGTTAAAGGGGTACAGATGACTACCGCAAGTTTAACTTTCAAAATCCCTAATACCAGAGGTTTTAATATTCCCAGTAATTATAGATTCATGCAATTGGTAGACGGTATCGATATGCAGGCGGCTACCCTGGGTGTACCTCTTGGAAATGCGATCGGACCAACAGAACTGGATATTGCCAGTATTGAAATTACTCCTGGCGCAGCTTCTGCGCTTTATGGGATGAATGCGATTAACGGAATGTCTAACTTAATTACCAAGAGTCCTTTTCTTTATCAGGGATTAAGTTTTTATCAAAAAGGAGGACTGAATCATCTCGGTGGAACAGGCAGGGACGCAAGTGGACTGACTGAAACTGCTGTCCGTTATGCCAAAGCATTTAACAATAGGTTTGCTTTTAAAGTTAACCTGAGTTACTTAAGGGGAACCGACTGGTTATCAGACACCCGTACAGATCAGAATCCGAATAACCTGAAAAGTGCAAATCCATCCTTCCCATCATTAAATGGGGAGAATAATGTCGCATTTGACGGATGGAACAAATATGGTGACGACGTCCTTGCAGGGAGTAATACGGTTTCAGTGAGTGGGCTAAATATTAATGGTAAAGCGAATCAGACCCTTAACGTAGCCAGAACGGGTTATTGGGAAAAAGATCTGGTAAAACCTAAAGTAGATAACCTGAAATTTGATATCGGTCTAAATTATCGTATTGGAAACTTTGCAGAGTTATCCTATGATTACCGCATTGGAAAAATGGGGGGAGTATTTCAGCGTGGTAATAAAATCCAGCTCGATAACGTCATCATACAAAATCATAAATTAGAACTCAAAGGGAGTAATTTCCTGGTTCGTGCTTATATGTCACTTGAAAATTCAGGAGACTCTTATAATGTGAAACCTCTGGCAGATAATCTTGATCTGGCAAGCGGCGGAAGTGGAACAGTCTGGGGTGGAAAATATAAAAACGCATTAAATGCCTATGCAGCAGCAAACGGAGGCGCGCTGAATGATGCAAATCTGGCTGCAGCAACAGCTTATGCCCGTCAGCAGGCAGATGCCGGTCGTGTAGAGCCTGGGACACAGGCTTTTGAAACATTGAAAAATACGATTATTGGAATTAATAACTGGGATATCAAATCCTCAACCATTCCGGATGCGACTACTACCGGTGGGGCAGCGTTAATCCAAAAAAGTCGTTTATATCATGTAGAGGGGCAATGGGACCTTTCTAAGCAGGCTAAATATTTTGGATTACTGATTGGCGGGGATGCCAGGGTCTACAGTATAATTCCGGATGGAAACAGCTTTGTTGATTTTAGCAGACCGATTGCAGATCGTGGAAAAGAATTACCGGACGGAAGTTTTGGAAAAGATATTCACTATAAAAAGATAGGTGCATTTACACAGGTCACCAAAACATTTTTTGAAGAAAAACTGAAGCTGTTTGCCTCTATCCGTTATGATTATAATCCCGAGTTTGACCCTAAATTTACGCCTAGAATTGCAGCAGTTTACTCTCCTGACAGCCACAATAATTTCAGAATTACCTATCAGCAGGGATATCGTTTTCCTGGATTATTTGAAGCCCTTTCTTATGTCAATAACGGCCGTGTAAAAAGGGTTGGAAGTTTATCTTATATCAATGAAGGCCTGGGTTATCTGGATAACAGTTATACCAGGGCATCCGGAGTATTATTCAATGCAGCAGTAAATGCTGCTGTTGCAGCTGGTGCAGACAGAAATACTGCAGCTTTAGCTAACCGCGATATCCTGGTTAAAGCTGATTTGGCAAAAGGAAGTCCTGAAAAGATCAACTCTCTGGAGATCGGCTATAAAAGTGTGTTGTTAGAAAATAAACTTTTTGTAGATATTGATGCCTATACCAATACTTATACAGGATTCCTGGGACAGGTACAGGTTGATGTACCCAAAGGTGCGATTGTTGGTTCTGATGCTGCTGTTTTGAATATGCTGGATGCTAACCGCGATGCCGGGCAGGATCGTTACAGAGTTTATACCAATGCTAAGAATAAGTATAGAAACTACGGTTCTGCTTTGGGTATAACTTATAATTTTTATAAGAAATATACGGTAGCAGGAAACGTAAGTTATAATAAGATAAAATCCAATGCACAGGATGATATTTTCGTTACCGGATTCAATACACCCGAATGGTCAACAAATCTGACTATAGGAAACAGGGAAATCGTGAAAAATCTGGGTTTTAGCGTAGTTTATAAATGGCAGAACTCCTTTTTATGGGAAAGTCCGCTGGTTACCGGCAGAGTAGCAGCAATCAGCACTTTTGATGCGCAGGTTACTTTGAAAATACCAAAGGCCAGTGCTTTTGTAAAGGTTGGCGGAACAAATATTCTAAACAGACCGTTTTTACAGTATGCTGGTGGTCCGACAATCGGAGCTTTATATTATGCCGCGGTTACTTTTGAAGGATTGCTGAGTAAATAATCATTTAATAGCTTTTAAAGCGTATTCAACTGGTTCCGAAGCTGGACAAAAAGACTGTAAAACTACCATTTAGCTTCGGAGTTGAGAAGGGGTTGATAAGGCCATGGCCTTATCAACCCCTTCTCAACACAAACCACAAACACAACTTAGGCACTATCCTATACCATAAGCGTATAAAGATCGCATTATATTCAAAGTAAATAGCTTATTTGTCCTTAATGATGTGAAGCAGAATTTCCATGGCAAGCTCATCTACATCTTTGCCGGAATTGCTTAATACAATAATGCCGGTTTGTTTTTCTTTCACAAAACTGCAAAAACTTCTGAAACCTGCAGTTCCACCATTGTGCCAGATAACTACATCTTCGTTGAGAAACTGTACAATCCAGGCAAGTCCCCGTCCAAAACCGGGTTGGAGATCAGTTTCCTGATGTGACAAAGAAAAATCCTGATTATAGTCCTGCATATTGGCCCGGAGATAAAGAATCATGTCATTGATGTTCGATTTTAAGCCACCGGCAGATTTAAATGCCCCCATATCCCAATAACCGGCATCTTTGCTTTCTTCCTGATTGTAGCCCATAGTGAGAAGGATCTTTTTCTTTTCCGGAACATCATAGGTCGTATCCTGCATCTTAAGTGGTGCAGTAATAATTTTCCGGATCAGCGTTTCCAGCGGTAGCTGATAAACATTCTCCAGGATGATCCCCAGCAGTGCAAATCCAAGATTTGAATATTCAGCTCTTAAACCCGGAAGTTCATCGGTTTCAAAATTTCTGAGATAGGTAAAGATCATTTCCCTGGTATAATTCCGGTACGGATTATCTTCATCATAGCCTGGGTAATCTTCAAAATCTTCCGGCAGCCCGGGTAAACCGGAAGTATGATTGCAGAGATCAATAATTTTTATTGGTGTATTTTCAAAATGCAAATCCGGATATTCACCAGGTAAGTATTTTCTGATATCATCTTTTAATTTGATTTTCCCTTCATTAACTGCATGAGAAAGCATCACAGCAGTAAATGTTTTGGAAATAGATCCTATTTCATAGAGAGACCGGCTATCGGACAGGCTCAGATTTCCACCCTGGGTCTCACCATAAAAGAATGTTTCAGTCCGGGTTCCGTTAATAACAGCTATGCTGAGTCCACGGCTATCCGGGTCTTTCAGATATTCGATAGCCAGCTGAGCGATGAAATGATGCAGCTCTGTTTGTCCCGGGTTATCTGACAATATGGTAAGCGGGTCTCTGGGGTTTAAAATAACCTCTTCTTTATGAAACGGCGCCCACTCCAGATAATTGATCAGGTTATCTGGAGTGATACCTGTTTTTAAGGATAGTTCTCCATCCTTGAAATTCACCAGATATTCAATGATTCCCTGATTGGTATCAATCTGTTCCCAGGAAATAATTTCTCCAAGAGCTCTCTTTATCTCATTTTTATAAAAGCTGATTACTGATTTTTCAGAAAAATACTGGCGGAATTCAGGAGCAAGCAAGGTATATATTTTAGCAAACTGGTTGCTGTTATAAAACTCGGTCAGCTGACTAATAACTAGACTGGAATCCATATCAAATCGAATTTCGGGGATAAACTGATTTCTTCGCTGAGATTAAAGTTCAGGTTGTAATTTTGACCATACATTTGCTGCAACGATCTGATGACCTTCAGGATTAGGATGTATGCCGTCTTTCTGATTTAACCGGGTGATACCGCCTACATCTTTCAATAGAAAAGGCAGTAAATCCATATTGTTTTTCTTTGCTAATGCAGGAAACATAGCCGCAAAAGGCTTTGTATATTTTTCTCCCATGCTGGGTGGCATTTGCATACCAGTTAGCAGGAGTCTTGCTTTCGGATATTTCTCTTTTACCCGATCAATTATTGCCTGCAGGTTAGCCGTTGTTTCTGTCACCGGGATACCTCTCAGGCCGTCATTAGAGCCTAATTCTAAAACGAAAATGTCTACTGGTTGTTTCAGTATCCAGTTAATACGGCTTTTTCCGGCAGCCGAAGTTTCTCCGCTTAAACCAGCATTAATAACTTTATAGGGTAAATGCAGGGAATCAATTTTCTTTTGTATCAGCGCAGGAAAAGCCTGTTCAGGATTTACACCCAGTCCGGCAGTCAGGCTGGTTCCAAAAAACAGAATATGTTTAACCTGATCTTTTTTAGCCGTAGATGTGATTTGCGCAGAATCTCCACTGGTAACCTGGGTTGATTTCTCCGTCTTACTCTCCATGTTTCCACAACTGGCCAGCAAACAGGCACCTATCATTAAAACGATGTAATTATAACGTAACTTATTGCTCTTTATCATATAAAAAGATTGGTTTTTGATATATTTAAAAGTTAACATTTACCAGTTGTTGTATCAAATATCAATAAATATCATCATTTAACCTTATTTCTTTGGAAACGATATTAAATATAAAAGGAATCAGTAAACAATATCAAAATGCCGCTGCTTCACTTACCATACTAGATCATATTGATTTTTCTATTTATAAGGGCTCTACAGTAGCTATAACCGGGCCGTCGGGTAGTGGAAAAACTACATTACTTGGCTTGTGTGCAGGCCTGGACCGGGCGACTTCGGGCAGTGTGGAACTTAATCATATCGTATTGGATCAGCTCTCAGAAGATGAAAGAGCCGCTGTACGCAACCGTTATGTAGGTTTCATTTTTCAGAATTTCCAGCTGTTACCAACGCTGACTGCTATAGAAAACATTATGGTTCCGCTGGAGCTCAGAGGAGAGAAAAACATTCGTCCGCGGGCCATGGAACTACTGGATAAAGTTGGGTTAACCGACCGTGCAAATCACTACCCGGTTCAGCTTTCGGGAGGAGAGCAGCAGCGGATTTCTCTTGCAAGAGCTTTTTCCAATACGCCCGCGATCTTATTTGCCGATGAACCGACAGGGAATCTGGATGGTGAAACCAGTGAAAAAGTGATTCGTCTGCTGTTTGATTTAAATAAGGAAGCAGGTACGACGCTGGTAATTGTAACACATGATTTAGAACTCGCGGCCCGTACTGACAGGGTGATCAGATTGAAAAGCGGAGTAATTATAGCTGATGAACAAAAGACATATGCCTGATCAACAACCCAATCTCCAAAAAAGGATCGCTGTTTCCTGGTTGTTTAAAATGGCCTGGAGAGATAGCCGTAAAAATCGTTCCAGATTGTTCCTTTTTACTTCTTCTATTATTTTAGGGATTACGGCTCTGGTTGCCGTATATTCTTTCGGGGATAATTTACAGCGGGACATTGACGAACAGGCTAAAACACTGACCGGTGCAGATTTGATTATTGACAGCCGTAAAGCGATCAGCGCACCTGCGATGGCAATGCTGGATACTTTGGGTAATCAGCAGGCTAAGGAACAGAGTTTCCCTTCCATGTTGTATTTTATTAAAGGACAGGGGAGCAGACTGGTTCAGATCAGAGCCTTACAAGGTAAATATCCGTTTTACGGGGAGATTGAAACCACGCCAAAGGTGGCAGCCAAAACCTGGGATCAGGGCCGGAATGCATTGGTTGACAAGACAGTCATGCTGCAGTTTAATGCCAGACCTGGAGATTCTATACAGGTAGGAAAACTTAATTTTGCCATTTCAGGCTATCTGGACCAGGCTCCCGGACAAATCGGTGTTATGGCTTCTATTTCACCGGTCGTTTATATTCCCTTTAAGTATCTCGCTGGTACCGGGCTGGCGCAGTTTGGCAGCCGTATTCACTATTCCTATTACTATAAATTTGACAGACAAAGCGACATTCCTCTGGTTCTGAAAAAAATCCGGCCGGTACTGGATAAAGAAGGGCTTGATCATGAAACCGTAGCGTCTAAAAAACAAAATACAGGACGTGCATTTCAGGATCTTACGCAGTTTCTTTCTCTGGCAGGTTTTATTGCCTTATTACTGGGATGTATTGGTGTAGGAAGTGCTATTCATGTCTATATCAGCGAAAAAATGGCGGCTATAGCAACCTTGCGCTGTCTGGGCGTAAGTGCTTGGCAGGCCTTCTTTATCTATCTGATTCAGCTTACATTTATTGGTTTTATTGGGGCTGTTGCAGGTGCTGCAGCCGGCACAGGATTACAGTTTCTGCTGCCTTACGCACTCCGGGATTTTCTGCCGGTAGATTTTAATATGCAGATCTCCTGGATGGCAATTTTGCAGGGCATTATCACCGGTGTGGTCATAGCGATACTTTTTGCCCTTCCATCTTTATTATCTGTCAGACGGATATCTCCGCTGAATGCGATAAGAGTATCATTTGAGCAATCAAAAGAAAAGGCTGATCCGATAAAAATGATGGTTTATCTGATCATCTTTTTATTTGTACTGGGTTTTACCTATTTGCAGATGAACAGCTGGTTACAGGCAGTAATATTCTCGGTCAGTCTGGTCGTAATCACAGGTATATTTTATGGGTTATCAGTTTTATTACTGACACTGGTCAGAAAAGTACTTCCTGCTGGTATAGCTTATACCTGGAGACAGGGTTTTTCTAATTTGTACCGGCCAAATAACCTGACATTGATGCTGATTGTAGCCATCGGTTTATCCACTACGCTGATTGCCACTTTATATTTTGTTCAGGGCATACTGATTAATAAAGTTACTTTATCATCCGGAAAGGTTCAGCCAGATATGGCTCTTTTTGATATTCAGAGTGATCAGGTTAAAGCGGTAAATGCACTTGCCGGAAAATACCATCTGCCGCTGATGAACCAGGTTCCTGTGGTCACTATGCGTCTGGAAGAAATTAATGGCAAAACTGCTGCCCAGCTAGCGGTCGCTGATAGTTTGAAAAATAAGCAAACAGCTGATAAAGGAAATGAAAAAAGGGAAAGTTCAGCTTCGGTCTTTAAAAATGAAATCAGAGCTACTTATCAGACCCGGCTGACTGGTGCAGAAAAAGTAACCAGCGGAACCTGGACAGGGCAGGTGAAATCTCCTGCAGATAAAATATATATTTCGCTGGATGAACGTTATGCGGAGCGCATAGGCGTGAAATTGGGAGATCAAATGCTCTTTAACGTGCAGGGAATGATGATCCCAACAGTTATCGGAAGTTTAAGAAAGGTAGAATGGGGCAGGGTACAAACTAATTTCCGGGTTGTATTTCCGGCAGGCGTACTGGAAGATGCCCCTCAGTTTCACGTACTGATGACTAAAATCGGGGATGCTAAAATTTCGGCGCAATTTCAGGCTGCAGTAGTCCGGAGTTTCCCTAATATCTCTGTGATTGATCTTGGGCTGGTTTTACAGGTACTGGATACGCTGCTGAGTAAAATTAGCTTTGTGATCCGTTTTATGGCTTCTTTTAGTATTGTTACCGGGTGGATCGTTTTGATTTCTGCTGTAAGGAGCAGTAAAAATCAAAGACTCCGGGAAATTGTTCTGCTGAGAACTATAGGTGCAAATGGTAAACAGATTCTGTCCATTACCGCAATAGAGTATCTGTTTCTGGGGCTGATTGCAGCTGTGGCGGGCGTACTGATTGCGATGACCGGAAGCTGGATCATGGCAGTATATCTTTTTGGAACAGATTTTACCCCTTCTTTCTTTCCGGTTTTGCTATTATTCAGTTCAGTAATCCTGATTGTAGTAATTACAGGAATGCTGAGCAGCAGAGGTGTGCTTACACAGCCTCCTTTAGCAGTCTTAAGGAAAGATAGTTAAGATAAAATAGCAATAATTAAAGAAACCGGAACAATGTTTGCATATTGCTGAGAATTAGATTTTGATCCTTAAAGCAATTATGAAGAAAAGAATACACGTACTGGAAGATGACCAGGATATCAGATATATTATTGAGTTTTTATTAAAAGATGAAGGTTATGAATTGCAGCTTTCATCCACTTTTGCAGAATTGAAAAGTAAACTGAATGAATCTCTTCCTGATTTATTTATTATAGATGTAATGCTTCCGGATGGAAATGGGATAGAAATCTGCGAAGATCTGAAAACAGACATTTTTACCAAACATATTCCTGTGATTGTGATGTCGGCAAATCCGGATAGTAAAGAACAAAGTGTTACTGCGGGTGCTGATACTTATATCAGCAAGCCATTTGATCTGGATTATGTAGTTAAAAGAATAGAAAGATTATTAGTTACCAAATGATGATTTTACTGGAAAACGAGCATATTAAAGTAGCTGTTGCGGCCAAAGGTGCAGAAATGCAGCATATTATAAGTAAACAGACTAACCTTGAGTATTTATGGAAAGGGGATTCAGCATACTGGGGTAAATTCAGTCCTGTACTTTTTCCTGTTGTAGGTGGATTAAAGAATAATACCTATAGTATCGGAGACCAGTCTTATCAGCTTCCACGTCACGGATTTGCCAGGGATCTTGAATTTGAGGTTCAGCAGATCAATGAGCAGGAGGCTTTATTTACACTTTCCAATAACAGTGAAACACTAAAAGTTTATCCTTTTGAATTCAGATTCAGTTTAAGATATAAGCTTTCAGGCGCTTCGGTTTCCTGTACTTATGAAGTGCATAATCCCGGAGTAAAAGATTTATTGTTTTCTGTTGGCGGACATCCTGCTTTCGCTGTGCCTTTAACATCAGATACAGTTTATGAAGACTATTATCTGGATTTTTCACAGGATGAAGCCCTGCATGTTCATGAAATAGAAGATAACCTGATTAGTGATAAAACTGTAGTTATACAGTTAAATGAGCGGAAGCTAAATCTGCAGCATGACTTGTTTTATAATGATGCATTGGTGATGAAAGACCTGAACAGTAAGTCAATTCAGCTTCGAAACACTAAAAATCAGCATGGGTTGACATTTCGTTTTATAGATTTCCCGTTTTTTGGTATCTGGGCAGCTAAAGATGCAGATTTTGTTTGTCTGGAGCCTTGGTGTGGTATTGCAGATGGCATTCATCATAACCAGCAGCTCAGCGATAAAGAAGGAATACAATCTTTATCGCCGGGTCTTGACTGGAAACGAAGCTGGGCAGTAGAAATTTTCTAATCTGCCTCTGAAATAAGGCTGATTATTCTTAATCAGCCTTCAATACACTAACCTTTACACTGGATGCCTGTCCTTTTTTAAAGTATACACGGTGGGTCGCTTTCTGAAAGTCGGCCTCAGTAGCTTTATAAATATTAACAAACTTTTGCGGATTGCGATCTACCAGCGGGAACCAGGAACTTTGTACCTGTACCATTATTTTATGCCCTTTTTTAAAGCAATGAGCTGCATCCTGCATGTCAAATTTAACCTCAGTTATCTGATCAGGGATCATTGCTTCTGGCGTTGAAAAACTATTTCTGAACTTGGAACGCATCACTTCGGCACGGACCAATTGCTGGAAGCCGCCCATTTTGGTCTCATGGACAGGACTGTCGTTGGGCGCGTCGCCAGGATATACATCAATCAGCTTCACGACAAAATCGGCATCGGTACCTGTGGTAGAAACAAACAGGTCGGCCAGCAGGTGACCTGAAATGACCACGTCATTTTCCAGTACTTCAGTCTGATAAACCAGTACATCAGGTCTGGATGCGGTAAAACGCTGATCTTCATACATAAAATCAGTACCTCTGTCTATTCTGATCTCTTTAGTATAGGGAACTGGTTTATCAGGATCACTGATAAATTCATCATAACCTTTTGTATTGTCTGCAGGCGCTTCAAAAGAAAGTTTTCCGCCGGCATGGAAATATAAACGCTGTTCCTTAGCTTCTGCAGGTGGCCAAGCACTATATTTTTTCCACTGATTGGAACCTGTTTCAAATATAGTGGCTTTTGGAAGATCAGGATTGGCTGTGCCTTTCAGGTAGTGATTGAAAAAGGCAAGTTCAATCTGTTCCCTGTAATACGGGCCGGTTTCTGAATAGAAGCGTACATTACCTAAAAAGTCATTTTTGCCTCTTGTCCAGCTTCCATGAGTCCATGGACCCATTACCAGATAGTTTGGGCTGGCTGGTTTATTTTTTTCAATACCAGCAAAAGTTTTAAGCGGTCCATACAAATCTTCCTGGTCAAACCATCCGCCAACAGTCATTACTGCAGGCTTGATTTTTTTTAAGTGTGGTACAGGTGTACGGGAAGCCCAGAAGTCGCTGTAAGATTCATTGTCTACCATCTCATTCCAGACCTGATTTTTTCTTTTGAAGTATTTCTCATTTACATTTTTTACCGGGCCAAGGTTTTTATAAAACTCATAGGCATCAGGTGTACCGAATGCTGTAAATGGTACCGCATGGTCAGGTGTAGGTTCTGGTCTTGGTGCACCGTAATAAGACAAAAAGGAGAAAGTACCCATCAGGAAAAATGCACCATTGTGATGGCGGTCATCTCCCATAAACCAATCTGTTACCGGAGCCTGGGGTGAGGCTGCTTTTAATGCCGGATGTGCATCAATGGTAGTCATAGTGGTATAAAAGCCAGGAGCAGAAATCCCCCAGGTACCAACTTTTCCATTGTTTGATGGTACATTTTTAATCAGCCAGTCTATGGTATCATAACTGTCAGAACTTTCATCTATATCAGTCTTTTTCTTTTTATCCGGAAAATAAGGACGGGTGGCTACAAATTCTCCTTCAGACATATATCTGCCTCTTACATCCTGATAAACAAATATGTATCCGTCTTTTGCAAAAACCATTGACGGGCCTAAACTGGTCTTATACAATTCGGGTCCGTAAGGGCCTGCGCTGTAGGGTGTACGGTTGTACATGATCGGATATTTTTTTGACCCGTCTTTTGGCACATAAATAATCGTAAAGAGCTTTATGCCATCCCGCATAGGGATTTGTTTCTCAATTTTTGTATAATGGGATCTGATATAGACCTGATCATCCATATTAGCTGCTGTTTTCTGGGCCAGAAGACCAAAAGATAACATTGACATTGCAGCTGATAAAATATAGGTTTTCTTAGCTAAGGATTTCATAGTGGCAAAATAAACATATTGTTTATACAATCAGAGAGATGAAAGGAAAATATATCTGAAGCTGAACTGTCAGAATCAATGTTTAGCAGTATGTGTACAAACTTTATTTAACCTCCAGTTGACCAGATGGGCAGCTGCCACGGTAAACCCACCCAGAGGAATCAGAATGGGCTCAAGACTTTCAATTCCGGAAAAATGGCCAATACCGATAAGTGCGAAACCCGTAAACAGGATAAAAAACGGAAGTAATTTATGATGCTGTTTCCGGTAAGACATACTCAGAGAAAGTACGCCCAGAAATACTGAAATGATAATCATAGAGATTTCTACCCATTCGTTGCTTAAAAATTCGAGTCCCAAAAGGGGTAGGGTAGTTAAAAAAATAGGAACCAGGGCACAGTGAACAGCACATAGAGTTGAAGCAGTCATTCCCAGACGGTCAAGTTGTTGAGAGGTTTTTGATAGGGCCATATACGTGAAAATTATTGAGTGATATAAAAATGCTATGCTGTATGATAAACGATATGCAAATATAAAAGCAACTATATTGCATTTAGTATGGTGTATGTCATTTTTGTGGATAATATCATTGGGAGCTAAAAAATCCCCTTCTGGCATCTTTCTTGTAAGTAGAATATGATAAATTAAAATATAACATTATGAAATTACTGCTCACAATCGCATTCGGATTAATTACAGCAACAACAGCCTCATTTGCTCAGGACAAACAGAATTTAAAGATCTATCCTGAACCAAAAGAGGGATTTGAGCGTTCGGTTATTCAATTAACCCCTAAAAAGAATGAAGCAGATTTTAAAGTAGAAATCATTGTAGGTAAAACCATGAAAGTAGATTGTAACCTGCACAATCTGATGGGGAAATTTGAAGAGAAAGATCTGAAAGGATGGGGTTACACTTATTTTGAGTACAATTCTGATGGCAAAACTACCTCTACGATGAGAGGATGTCCGGACAGAGTGCTAAAAGATAAATTTATTTATAATACAGAACTGACCCGTTATAACAGCAAATTGCCGATTATCGTTTATGCGCCAAAAGGTTTTCAGGTAAAATATAAGATCTGGACCAGAAGCCAGAAACAGCAGGATGCAACTGTTAAATAATATCTTTTAAAAAAGGGGCGGTATTGAATACCAGCCCCTTTTTTAGTTATACAGATGATTTTTAAATCTTTTTGCCAGGAAACCTGTAGCCAGGTCAGGGTCAATATCTGCGACAATAATATCTGCTTTTCCATATTTCTCGTGTACCAGACAAGTCCCGTCAGGGCCTATTACAGCACTTGCTGATTCAGGATGAAGAGAAGCGAAATTTGAACTGGCAAAATAGATCGTATTTTCCAATGCCCTCATCATCATTGCTTTTTCATAATAAGGGTTCTCTTTGGCTCCCCATTCTCTGAGCTGTATACCACCGGTATTGCTTCCACTAAAATGAGGATGAAAGACTATTTTAGCCCCGTTTTGTGCAGCCCATCTTACTGATTCAGGATAACGGAATCCCTCATGGCAAATTGTAATGCCAAATTTCATTCCTTTTACTTCAAAGATCTGACGTTTTTCACCAGGAATCCACAGTTGGTCTTCTGATGGATCGAGCTGGTTTTTTGCCTGATAACCTAATATTTTGCCTGTATCAGAAATCACGTGAGCAACATTTAAAATTCCTTCGGGCTCATGCCAGTCCATAGGCAGGATAACCGCAATGGCATGATCAGCTGCAATTGCACAAACTTTAGTGAGCGCTGCCTGTAATTTTTCATCAAGACGATCTTCCGGTTCATAACCCATTCCTGGATAACCTGGGATATAGGATTCTGGGAAACAGATGATTGAGGCCTTTTCAGTAGCAGCTTTTTTTACCAGTTTTTCAAGCCAGTACAAACCGTCGCTGATAGATTTTGGAAATGGAGGAGAGGCAATAGCTATTCTGATCATAGCAGCAAATATGATTAAAAATTGTAAAATGCTCAGGCAAAAACAATTTTATTCTCTTACATAATAACCAATATTCATATCGGCATTTGGCACTAAATTATTCCAGATCATTCTCACTCCGTCTTCGCTGTCTTTATATTTAAATTCAACAATTCGGCGCAGCCGGTTTACTGTTCCGCATTCTTTTGGTGAAAGATAGAAATCGTGTTCCTGGAAAAACTCCATGAGCCGGTTGAAGTTCTTTCTTAGATATTTGTCCGACTGGCTGAGACTGGTTAATTCTCTGATATGAGATACAATAACCGAGTGTTTAACCTGTGGTTTCAGATCGGGAATCAGATCGATCAGACCATCTTCAGAAATGACAACCAATATAGTCTGAGCCTTATTGATCATGTGCTCATAATATCTGATAGCAGAGTTATATCTGGCTCCCCTTGATGAATCGCCATTAGCAGAAGCTACACCGTCTAAAATAACACCGATAGCATGACAGGTACAATCAATATCAATTAATACTGCGCCGTCAATAGAGGTAATCTGATGAATAATATCTTTATTGATCCGCATGGGTTTAATCTTAAAACACTGACTGTTTAGTCGGAGTGCTTCTCCACTGGCTTCAGAAGAGATAGCCAGAATGGTTCCATGTTTTTGTTTTGTTGCTTCCATGGTAACTTCCCATAGTGCATTTAGTCTTGATTTATCGATGCCCTGAAAAACTCTTTTCAGGCTGGAATAGAACTTTTCTCTGTTGATTTTTTCATTATGCAAAGCCGGCATCCGGAAAGAAACGGACATCATGATATGGTTATGATGCAGCACTTCCCAGTGGAAATGTTTGGTGAAATGGATGATAAACAAAGACTCATCGTGAAAGTTATATTTTCCGGTTAACTGTCCGAGACCATATATCCAGACGGAATCAGAAAGCATCATCTGTTTATTGTCGGCCAGTTCCAGAAACTTCCTCATTTTCCTGAAATCTTTGATATGGATCGGGTTTTCGAGCAGCATAGTCACTTTTACATTAGGATGCTGCTGATGGGCAATGACCATTTTTCCAAACCCTTCTTCTCCTTCATATTTTAGCGAAGAGATCGTGTTACAAGCATCAAACAATACATGCAAACCTCCAGGATTTTGTCCGGCAAGAGAAATTGTGGTCAGAAAATTAAGGCCTGCCTGGCTGACCAGTTCATCCCGGCTTTTGGCCAGCACATTAAAATCTGATTTTGGTTTGGTCTTTAGGGCATTTGCACTGGCATCAAGATAAACCCTGATTATACTCTCTAAAAAAGAGCGGCTTATACACTGACCGCCAGGCAGGGTGTTTTTAGTCAGATAGTAAAATGTACTGAGTATTCTTTTACTGAGTTCCAGGACTGTATAAACCAGGTATCCGTTAATGAAAACCGGTTCAGAGATAAAATTCACATTGTTTTTACCATGTACATGTGATCTTAGAATATGTTGTATTTCTGTGATATAGGCAGTATTTAAAGTTCCGGTATGGCTCTCTTTTTGCTCGTCATTTTCCTGTTTCACTAAAAGGCTGTGTTGTATGCTTAAGGCTTTGAGAGAGACAAAATCCTTTTTGTAATATTCACAGTGCGGACATTCCAGGCTTACAAAAGGCAGGTGCATATCTGGTTTCAGCAATACCCCAATCAGGAACACTTTAGGCGAAAGCCTGTCGTCCAGAGAATCGAATAGTTCTTCTGCAGCTAGTTGTAATGAAATCTGGCAATGCTGCTGATGTTCCCAAATCATATGATTAGCACCTGTCATACTTTGATAGTGTTGTTAAAGTAGAGTTATGGCTATAATACGTTATGGGTTTAATTGATTAATGGACACTTGCCCACAAATATATTTGAATTTTAGCATCCCAATTGTTAAAGAAAGTTAATTACGTGAAGCATAAATTACTACATTAGTTATATAAAAACATCAATCGACCTAATGCAACCAAATAAAGCCTCAAACACTGCCCTAAGCGCAGCTATTCTTGTAGCCTCTCTGGGCTACTTCGTAGATATTTACGATCTTTTATTATTCAGTATTGTCCGTATTCCAAGTTTAAAATCCTTAGGGCTTAGTGGTACTCAGCTAACTGATACAGGTATTATGCTGTTAAACACGCAGATGATCGGTATGCTCATTGGTGGTATTTTATGGGGGATGCTGGGTGATAAAAAAGGACGTTTATCCGTATTATTTGGTTCCATATTTTTATACTCTATGGCTAATATCGCCAATGGCCTGGTACATTCTGTAAATGCCTATGCTTTCTGGCGTTTTATTGCCGGACTGGGACTTGCAGGAGAGCTTGGAGCAGGGATCACACTGGTCGCAGAACTGATGCCTAAAGAAAAAAGAGGTTATGCAACCACTATTGTCGCTTCTGTAGGCGTGAGTGGTGCGGTGGTAGCCTATTTTATTGCCCAGCTCTTTGACTGGCGGACTTCCTTTTTTATAGGCGGAGGTTTAGGCTTATTATTGCTTTTGCTCCGTGTAGGGGTTGCAGAATCGGGCATGTTCAGCGAATCTAAAGAAGCCAGTAACCGGGGTGATTTTTTTGCTTTGTTCAGGAATAAAATACAGTTTGTTAAATATGTAAGGTGTATTATGATCGGTATTCCTTTATGGTTTGTAGTAGGCGTGCTCATTACCTTATCTCCCGAATTTGGTAAAGTACTGCGGGTGCAGGGTGAAGTGAGTGCAGGAGCAGCGGTAGCCTGGTGTTACGGAGGGATTGTTATAGGGGACATTGCCGGTGGATTAATCAGTCAATGGCTAAAGAGCAGGATCAAAGTAGTTTATCTTTTTCTTGCTATGGCGACACTGGGGATTACGGCTTATTTTACCCTGTATGACCTCAGTTTACAGCATTTTTACTGGTTATGTGGTGGAATAGGCTTAACTGTTGGCTACTGGGTAATTTTTATGACCATTGCTACTGAACAGTTTGGTACCAATATCAGAGCGACAGTAACTACTACCGTTCCAAATTTTGTGCGTGGTGCTGTAGTGCCTTTAACTCTTCTTTTTCAATTGTTAAAAGGTGCTTTTGGCGGGAATATTATCCATTCAGGGATAACTGTTGCCATTATCAGTCTTGCTATTGCATTTTATGCATTAAGCCGTATGAAAGAGACTTTCTCTAAAGATCTGGATTACGTGGAAGAGTTCTAACCTGCGAATTCTTATTTTTTAATTAAATATACCTTTATGAAAAACAGTAAAAAAAATCTGGTCGCTTTAATCTGCCTGCTATTGCCTGCGCTGATTTATTCGAGTTGTAAAAAACAGGAGTCAGGTGCTGGTACTGACACAGGTACTGCAAAAACAGAAGCTGCGGTAAAGCAGAAATTTATTGCCTATTACATTACAGATGGCCGTAATCCTACTTTTAAACTCCGTGATATGCCTGATGGTGTAGATATGGTGGTCTTGTTTGGTGTTAAATACTGGCAGTATCTGGATACTTTGAAATATCCTGCCGGGACCGGTATGATGGCCAGTTACAAGTCTTACGGGGAGTATTTCAGTGATGTTAAGGCCTTACAGCAAAGAGGAATTAAGGTTTTACAAAATGTGGATGATGCGGCCAGCTGGCAGGATGCTAAGCCAGATGGATATGCCACTCCTGAAATCTGGGCAACGACTTTAAAACAAACACTGATTGATAAATATCATCTGGACGGAATCAGCCTGGATATAGAACATTCAGGAAAAAGACCAAACCCTATTCCTCCATTTCCAAAGTTTTCAGAGATCGGGTATAATGGCTGGTACAGCGGTTCTATGGACGCCAATCCTAATTTCCTTTCCTGTATAGGAGCACTGACCAAATATTTCGGGCCAAAAGCTGCTAACAATACACAGTTACATACAGCTACCGGACTGGATGTTTATTCCTGGAATAAAATTGCAGAGAAATATGTAGATGCGATCGACTATTTCCAGGTGCAGTCTTATGACAGAAAGATTACTGACTGTCAGCTGATGATGAACTATGCAACAGGTACCAATAAAATACCAGCTTCAAAAATGGTTTTTGGTTCTTATGCCGAAGGAGGGAAGTCGCAGACCGAAGATGTTAAACTGGCTAAATGGGTACCAACTCAGGGACAGAAAGGTGGTATCATGGTTTATACTTTTAATGCCAATGTAACTTACGCTAAAGCAGTTCTGGCTGGTCTCAGATCTAGTGACTAAATCGTTGTATCAACCTATCAAGATATCTTTGTGTCTATATCAGGGCCTGCTGTGAAATGATTTATTCCGGCAGGCCTTTTGATTATGCCATATCAAATCCATCTTTTGGAATTAAATTTTGCTTCAGTAGGGTTAAAGTATAAATTGCAGCTTAATCGATAATCATGCAATACATTTTAGGAACAGACATCGGAACCGGAAGTACTAAAGCTGTAGCAGTTGGAACAGATCACAGGGCTTTCGACAGCAGTCAGTATTTTTATCCAACAAATGTGGATCAGCCTGGTTATAGTGAACAGGACCCTGAGCTGATCTGGCAGGCTTTTCAGCAAAGTATAACCACCATAGTCTCCAGGCTGAAATCTGCTCCTGCAGCGATCAGTTTGAGCTGTGCAATGCATAGTTTGATTGCGGTTGATGAAGATGGTAAGGCATTAGCCCCAATGATGACCTGGGCAGATAGCAGAAGTACTGCGGTAGCATATTCGCTGTTAGCCTCCGGGCTTGGAACCGCTTTATATAAAGCTACCGGAACACCTGTTCATTCGATGTCTCCGTTATGCAAAATCATCTGGATCAGAGAAAATCAACCGGAGTTTTTTAAAAGCGTTTATAAGTTCATTTCTATTAAAGAATATATCTGGTATCGTCTGTTTGGTGTTTTTGAAGTGGATCATTCAGTAGCTTCCTGTACGGGGTTAATGGATGTGAATACATTGTTATGGCATCCTGAAGCTCTTGCAGCTGCCGGTATCAGGCCGGCGCAGCTGTCTGCACTGGTTAGCACCAACCATCTGAGGAAAAATACGGATACTTTAGCCGTATTGCCATTGCTCGCCAAAGAAACACCATTTGTGATTGGGGCAACAGATGGTTGTCTGGCCAACCTGGGAACCGGAGCTATACAGCCCGGAATTGCCGCTTTGACTATCGGGACCAGTGGTGCGCTGAGAGTTGCAGGGAATACTGCTGTGGTTAATGAAAAGGCTATGAACTTTAGCTATCGTCTGGATGAGCAGATATTTATCAACGGAGGACCGGTAAATAATGGGGGAGTGGCACTGAAGTGGCATTTGAAAAATATCTTTCAGAAGACGGAGCTTAAGAGAGAAGATTATGATGAGGCACTGGGTAAAATTGAGTCCATTTTGCCAGGAGCTTCCGGACTGATTTTTCTGCCTTATTTACAGGGGGAACGTGCACCTATATGGGACTCCAAAAGCTGCGGTACATTTTTTGGAATGCATCTGAATCATCAGACTCCTCATTTTACCCGGGCGGTGATTGAGGGAATTTGTTTTGCTTTAAATGATGTTTTGCAGTCACTTACTGCTTCCGGGCAGGAAATCAGGCAGCTGAATGTAAGCGGAGGTTTTGTTACTTCGGCTATCTGGCTGCAGATTATGGCTGATATTACTGGTAAAAAACTTTTGCTGTATAGTGCAGAAGATGCTTCGGCGGTTGGAGCTGCCTATCTTGCTTTTAAGACTATCGGGCTGTCAGCTGATTATCCACAGCCCGATCAGTTGAATCTTACTTATATCGAACCTGATGAAAAGAACCATCTGGTCTATCAGCAGGTCTTCGGGTTTTATAAAAAGATATACGGACAGTTAAAAGAAGTGATGCATGAAATGTATGATCTGAACAATCCATCCTGAAGCTGTAATGCAAAAGGCCGTTAACCTGATCAGGTTAACGGCCTTTTGCATTGAATTATAAGGAGGTTACTGATGAACCGAATTGTAGTTCTTTACCAGTGACACTATAGATTTTACATCAAAATATTCAGTTCCTTTAATGCGTTCAGTCAGATCTTTATCATCAGACATTTTCTCCATTAAGGTGTTTTTAATATACTGGGTATTGGTATCAGAGTTGTCCGGAGTAATTTCCAGCATCTCACCTGATCCTGGCTTTTCAATATAATATAATGCACGGCGTTCTCTTCTGGGTCTGTCATCATCATCCCGTCTGCCGCCAAAACTTACTCCTCCGCCAATTCCAACACCACTATAACCTCCGGTTCCAATACCAAGACCAATAGAAGGAGAGAAACGGACACGGCGTTTTGGTTTTTCAGCCAGACCTGTGCTGCCGCCCATAGAATACAAATTCAGCTTGCCAGCTTCTACGAGTTTAAAGAAACGGTAATCTGTTTTTTTATTGGTGACAAATGGTTTACTTACAAATGTTTCCCCATTCCATAAAAATTCTTTAATGTCTTTAGCACTATACTTTTCAAGTGTCCCGTCATCTTTTTTAAGACCGACAGTCAGGAAATCTGTCCCCTGGATTGTTCCACGGACAAAGTTGCCAGTATCAATAACTACTGCATCCTGTGCAGAAGCAGCAATCGCGAGCAGAGAAAAAAGTACCAGGGTACTCAAATATTTGATCAGTTTCATCTGTTTATCTTTTATAGTGACCGGAGCCTTTCATCACGTCAGGATCCTGTCAGCTCAAATAACGTAAATTATTTGCTAATTGTTGTCACAGGTAGTTCAGATATGTAAAATGCCCTGTTAACTAACAGGGCATTTAATTTGTATTATTCAGTTAACGATTATGCTGCTTTTTTTGCAGGAGGAGTCATTTTAACTGTAGTTGGTTTCTTAGTTTCTTTGTTTGCTTTGAAACGTTTGTCTGGTGTACCGTCTTTTTTCATTGGCTGCTTGTTCTTTTTATAACGCATATCCTTTGAGCCATCTTTTTTTGTCTGAGCGAATGTTTGCGTGGTTGTAAAAGCCATTACAGCCAACAGCATCATAACGATTAACTTTTTCATATTGTGGTTTTTTTAAATTTACATGAAGCTATAAAACATTTTCCAGATTTCATACCTGATTATTCTTTGGCGTGTTTCTTGCTTCTTGTGAATATACATAAAAATAACGTACCATGAAAAGACAAATTCTGGCAATTGCTATTACAGGCTGCACCTTATGGGGATGCGGCAATTCAAACAAATCTGAAAAACTAAATGCAGATAGTCTGTCTAAAGACAGCCTGACTATGGGAGCAGTTAAAACTGATACCGCAAAAACAGCTGACGGACATAACTCAATGAACTCTTTAGACTGGGATGGTACCTACAAAGGAGTTGTTCCCTGTGCCGATTGTGAAGGTATCGAAACTACTATAGTTTTAGGGAAAGATCTGACCTATAATGTGAAGACCAAATATCTGGGTAAGAGCGATACAAAGGTTTATGAAGAAAAAGGAAAGTTTACCTGGGATAAAGCAGGACAGGTTATTACACTGGATGGTATAAAAGATGCGCCGAATAAGTATTTTGTTGGAGAGAATCAGCTATTCCAGCGGGATATGGAAGGTAAAGAAATTACAGGTGCTCTTGCTGATCACTATATCCTGAAAAAATAGGTTTATACACTGGTCAGCTTTCAGCTGATCTTAAAAAAGGGATTAGCTTATTTTGCTAATCCCTTTTTCTATAGACCCGTCTTAAAAAATATACTATTCAGTTACTCTTTTTAAGCCGAATTTCTCAATTTTACTATACAGGTGACTTCGTTGAATATCAATGTCATCCGCGGTCTTAGATACGTTCCAGTTGTTCTTTTCCAGTTTGAATTTGATAAACTCTCTTTCTGCATGATCTTTATAATCCTGGAAATTTGTGAATTTATCATAATTGGTTACACCACCTGAAGAACCGTTGTTACCACCATTATGACTATGATTAGCAGCACCGATATTTGTACCTCCGCCCGGATTGGCAAATGCGATAACCTCATGTTCTGAGATTATTTTATCACTCAGAATAATCAGACGTTCAATCATATTATGCAGTTCACGCACATTACCTGTCCATGGTAAGTTTTGTAAAGCGACCATCCCTGCCTCACTGATTTTTTTGACTGGCATGCCGTAGTCTTTGCAAATGTCCTCCAGGAAGCTCATTGCAATTTCAGGAATATCTTCTCTGCGTTCAGTTAAATGAGGGACGTGAATATTGATTACATTCAGACGGTGGTATAAGTCCATTCTGAAATTACCGTCTTCAATTTCTTTCATCAGGTCTTTGTTCGTTGCTGCCAGCACACGTACATTAACTTCTAATTCTTTTTCGCCACCAACACGGGTGATTTTATGTTCCTGTAAAGCACGAAGTACTTTTGCCTGTGCAGAAAGGCTCATGTCACCAATTTCATCCAGAAACAGGGTGCCTCCATTAGCCAGTTCAAATTTACCGATCCTTTGTTTTACTGCAGAGGTAAATGATCCTTTTTCGTGACCGAAAAGCTCACTTTCTATCAGTTCAGATGGAATTGCTGCGCAGTTTACTTCAATTAAAGGGCTTTCAGAACGATTTGATTTCTCATGTAACCAACGTGCAACCAATTCTTTACCACTACCATTTGCACCGGTAATTAGTACACGGGCTTCCGTAGGGGCAACACGCTCAATTGTTTCCTTGATTTTATTGATATTCTCTGAACTTCCCAGAATATCTCTTGTTTTGCTAACCCTGCGTTTTAATACTTTGGTTTCAGTAACCAGGTTACCTCTGTCCAGTGCATTTCTTACAGTGATTAATAAACGGTTTAAGTCAGGTGGTTTAGAGATAAAATCAAAAGCTCCTTTTTTGCTGGCTTCAATTGCGGTCTCTACAGTACCGTGGCCGGAGATCATAATAAATGGAAGATCCGGACTGTATGCCAATGCCTGTTCAAGCACTTCCATACCATCCATCTTATTCATTTTTATATCACATAATACCAGGTCGTATTTCTTTTTTTTGATCAGATCAAGTCCGTCAACTCCATTATCAATATCCTCTACCTCGTAATTTTCGTACTCTAAGATCTCACGTAATGTGCTTCTTATCGCACGTTCATCATCAATTATTAATAATTTAGCCATAGGGTATGTTAATCTTTTATCGGATACGAATATATTTACTAATTATCAAATAATACAGATAAAATGAAAAAATGCAAGCCTGTAAGCCGGGTTCTGTACCCTGATAAATCAGGGCTTCTACCATTAATCTACTATAAACGTTGCCATTTATCTCTAACGACCTACCCACTGACATCGGACGAGCAGCCCTACATGCGTCAGCCTATTTGGTCTTTCAACTCCCGGGGTTTACCAGCTCTTCCAGTCACCTGGAAAATTCGTGAGCTCTTACCTCACGATTTCAACCTTACCTGTGCCTTGCGGCCATCGGCGGTATATTTTCTGCGGCACTTTCCATAATTCAGGTCTTCAATCCCAAACCTCTTCCCGTTAGGAAGCGAGATGCTCTGTGTTGCCCGGACTTTCCTCTTTAAGATGCCGGAGCATTACTTACAGCGATAGAACAGCTTGCATTTTGCGCAAAGCTACAGAAAAAAAACAAATTGCTATTTGCAGTTCTTAAGATCGTTTTCTACCTGCTGGTTGTTGTACATGCCTTGCCGATGTCCAAAGCCATTGGTGATATAAACAATCAGCTGAGCGATATCTATATCAGCCAGATTAAATTCAGGCATTTTACCTTCATAAACCTGTCCATGGACAGTAACCGGCGTAGAAATCCCATTTTTGATAAAGCAGGCAAGCTTTGCTTTGTTAGTCTTCATAAATACACTGTCCGTAAGCGGTGGGGTTAAAGCACCCAGTCCTTCGCCTTTGGCACCATGGCAATTCTGACAATGTTTGATATAAAGATCTCTTCCATTAACATAATAGGCATCCTGTTGTACTGTCTCTGCAGTCTGGCAAGAATAAAACATGCTGATCAGCGTTAGCGAAACCAGACTAATCAATATAAATTTTCTCATCTCTATTTTTTATCCTCTGCCAGTAAAACCGGAATATCTTTTTCCAGCTGTGCCACCTGTTCAGGATTTGTTCCGTCATAGGCACCGCGGATTCTTCTGTCTTTATCAATCAGGACTAAAAATCCCTGATGTACATAACCATCTCTGTTGGTGCTGTCTGCATTTACGGCAACCAGGTAACTCTTCCCGGCCAGCGTGTATACACTGTCCTTAGGGCCGTATACAAATTGCCATTTCGGGCTGTCGGCTCCCAGTTTTTGTGCATACTTTTTAAGTACAGAAGGTGTATCGTACTTAAAATCTATGGTATGTGATAAAAACATGACATCAGGATTATTTTTGAACTTATCTGAGATCATTTTCAGGTTTCTGTGCATAATAGGGCAGATACTGGTGCATGAAGTGAAAAAGAAGTCGGCAATGTAGATTTTTCCCTTAAAATGGTCATTTGTAATATATACACTATCCTGGTTCAGGAATTTAAAAGCAGGGATAGTCTGATATATTGTGTCAACACCTTGCGTTCCGTCGCTGTTTTTAACGGTTTTAGTGTCTCTTAAGCCATATATCGGAAGTTTTCTTTCTTCTTTGCAGGATGAAGCAAACAACGTGGCACTCAGTAAAATAGCGCAAATAACGGAGGATTGATGTCTCATAATAAAATTCATTGTTCCGGCAAAGGTACGCTACTGTAAAAATAAAGTGTAACGTAGCTGTAAATATTTATTAGTTTTGCGCCAAGAATTGTAATGCTTAATGAGAAAGAGATATAATGCTGCCATAACAGCTTTGGGAGGATATGTACCAGAAACCATTTTAACCAATCACGATCTGGAGAAAATGGTGGATACAAATAGTGACTGGATTATTTCCAGAACTGGTATTCACGAGAGAAGAATCCTTAATGATGATTCACTTGCAACCTCCGACTTAGCTACCATGGCAGTCAAAAGACTATTGGAAGATAGTCAGATCAACCCTGATGAAATTGAATGCGTAATTGTGGCTACTGCTACTCCTGATTATATTATGGTTTCTACAGCCAGTATAGTCTGCGAAAAGGCAGGGCTGAAAAATGCATGGGGTGTTGACTCCAATGCGGCCTGCAGTGGATTTCTTTATGCACTGACTCTGGGTGCAAGTTTAATTGAAAGTAATCGCTATAAAAATGTGATTGTTATTGGCGCCGATGCAAACAGTACTATTGTAAATTATGAAGACAGAAATACCTGTATCCTTTTTGGTGATGGGGCCGGAGCAGTTTTGCTTGAGCGTACAGAAGCAGAAATTGGGCTGGTAGATAATGTATTCAGAACTGATGGTGTAGGTAAGGAGCATTTGATTGTTACAGCGGGCGGATCACTTAATCCATCTTCACTGGATACCCTTGATAAAAAACAGAATTACATATCTCAGAATGGAAGGATAGTTTTTAAGGCGGCAATTGAAGGGATGACCCAGACCTGTACTGAGATTATGGATAGAAATCATCTGGAAACCAAAGATATCAACTGGCTGATTCCACATCAGGCCAACCTGAGAATTATTCAGGCAGTAGGTGATAAATTAGGTTTAACACAAGACCAGGTCAAAGTTAATATACAGCTTTACGGTAATACGACTGCTGCAACAATTCCACTGTGTATGTGGGAATTTAAAGAAGACTTTAAAGAAAATGATAATCTGTTGCTCACCGCTTTTGGTGCAGGATTCTCCTGGGGCGCAACATATTTAAAATGGGGTAAGTTAAGGGGGTAACCAATCAATGCTGAAACGCTTTACAGCTATATTACTTTTAATGTGTTCGGTTTCTGTAAACCTGTCAGGACTTTTTGTCTTTGCAGGTTTCGAAATGAACCAGGGATATATTGCTAAAGAGCTTTGTGTCAATAAAGACAAACCACAACTACATTGTAACGGTAAATGTTACCTCATTAAAAAACTTAAACAGGCAGAAGAGAAAGAGCAGAAACAGGATCGCCAGTTTCAGAAAATCCAGATGCAGGAAGCTGTCTTTTCTGCACCCTTTGTATTTAAACAATATTCATTTATTGCCAGACATCTGCGTGTTCCTTTAACAACAGGAAAACCGGTAACTCAGCTGAATTCTATTTTCCACCCTCCGCAATTCAGCTGCTAAATTCTTTTGGGCTTCCAGCCCTTTTAATTCAATTTTCTGATGTGTCTGCGAATAAGCAGACCAGTAATACATTTTTTTGCAGCCCGTTAAAAGGTTGCTGAAGACGTATTAATTAAACAATAATGATATGAAATTATTTTTAGCCGCAATCGTATTAGTTACAGGTGCAGTTGCCTGTACGCAAACTCCAAATTATAAGACAGAAAGAGATGAGGTCATGAAATTCCATGATACGGTAATGGAAGATCACGGGATTTTAGTGAACAACCAGATGAAACTGGATTCTATGCTGAAAGACCTGCCAGCTTTAAAAGCTAAATTTCCCGCAACAGATACGGTAAAAGAAAAAGTAGCCATGAAAGCTACTCTGGAAAGGTTAAACGGAGCTGAAGAGCTGATGAATGACTGGATGCATAAGTTTGAGCCTGATGTGACAGGGAAATCCAATGAAGATGCGATCAGTTATTTCAAAGCTGAGCGTATTAAAATTGGAAAAATAGACAGTTTGTACAAAGCTGAAATCCAATCATCTGATGCTTATCTGAAACAATTCAAAAAGTAATGGGAAAGAGACTGATTTATCTGTTGCTGCTGCTGGCAGTGGTGACAGGATGTAAGGACAAGCCAAAAAGACTTCCTTTTTTGCAACAGGATATCACAGGGACTGATACGACTTACCGGACTATTCCGGCTTTTAAATTTCTGAATCAGGATAGTGCAGTAGTGACCGGTAAAGATTTTGACGGTGCCATTTATGTCGCGGATTTTTTCTTTACTTCCTGCCCGACTATCTGCCCGACCATGCACCGCAATCTGTTAAAAGTATATAACAAATACTTAAATAATCCAGAGGTGAAACTGGCTTCACATACTATAGACGTGAAATACGATACACCTTCAAGAATGAAAGCTTATGCCACTAAACTGGGGATTAAGGGGACGCAATGGGAGTTTTTATGGGGCACAAAAGAACAAATTTATGCTTTGGCAGAACGTAATTACCTGGTCACTGTAGGGCAGGATAAAGCAGCACCAGGCGGTTTTATTCATCAGGGATATCTCGTGCTGGTTGATAAAGAAAAACGTATCAGAGGAGCTTATGACGGTACTGTAGATGAACAGGTAGCGCAGCTGATGAAAGATATGGATATTTTACTGGCAGAATATAAGCATTAACATGAGCACTGCAAATCTTAGCCGGACGGTCAAAAGGAATATGTATTCCTGGCACCGGATCCTGGGGATTATGACGATCATTCCGGTAATTTTCTGGACTTGTTCAGGTTTAAGTCATCCTATTATCGCCCACTGGTTCAAACTGCAGATCGCACATGAATATATTAAGCCGGTAGCGGTCAATAACAGTCAGATCAAACTGTCTGTTAACGATGTGCTTAGCAAAAACGGGATCAACTTATTCAAGAATTTCAGGATCATAAATTTCAAGGGAAAGACCTTTTATCAGGTCAAAGACAGGAAGAATGAAATACTGTATTTTTCTGCAGCAGATGGCGCAAAGTTACCTGACGGAGATCGTTTGTATGCGGAATATCTGAGCCGGTATTTTCTTGGAGACAGTACTGCTAAAATAGTCGCAGTAAATCAGGTCAGCAGTTTTACGGATGAGTATAAATATATCAACCGTTTGCTGCCGGTATGGAAGGTGAGTTTCGACAGAAAAGATAAGATGGATGTGTATGTGGAAACTTCACAAAGCAGGCTGGCAAATTATAATGATACCAACAGAAAGATTTTTCTTTGGGTATTCAGTAATTTTCACAGCTATGAATTCATCGCTAAAATTACGAATAATACAGCCAGGTATACCCTGGTGTTGGTACTGGCTTCAATTGTTATCTTTTCGACGCTGAGTGGATTACTGATCTATGGTTTTTTGTGGAAGAAGTTTAAAAAGCCTGTTACCGGGCAAAAAGTAGGGTTCTTACGTAAATATCACCGGAGTATCGGGTTATGGACTTCTGTTGTTACACTTACTTTTATGGGGTCAGGGGCTTATCATGCGACGCATAAATTTGCACCTGATGACAGGATTAATTACGTCGTTGAACCGGAAGTCAGACTGTGTGATCTGACTGTTGCTTCTACAGCTTTACCAGTGCAATGGGACCAGGTCAGCAATATTTCCCTGGCCAGATTTAATGATAAAACCTACTATCAGGTATACACTGTCAAAAAAGAAAATGACAGCTGGAAAAAGCAGCAGATAGCAAAAGCGGAAACTATGTTTGGAGAAAAGGATAAAAAAGATAAACCCAATGTCACTTATTATGATGCGGCCGATGGGCAGCTCTTAGCTGATGGGATTATGGAGCATAGCTATAGCCTGGTTAAACATTTTGTAGCACAGGGAGCTGCTGACGGTGAAGCTGCCTGTTGTGAAATGATGGCTAATGCTGCTGCGGATGAGACTGCTCCGCTGATTATTTCTTCCTCAGCTTATCTGACTAAATTTGATAATGATTACGGTTTTGTCAATAAACGTTTGCCGGTAGTGAAAATAGCGCTGAATACTCCAGGTCATCTTACTTATTATCTGGAAACGTCAACGGGCAGACTTGCTGCAAAAGTTCAGGATTCAGACAGGAGGGAAGGCCTGAGTTTTGCTGTATTCCATAAATTTTTACTCGTGGATTTTGCAGGAAAAAACTTTCGTGATTTTCTGACTGCTTTTTCCGCTTTTTGTGTGTTAGTAGTGAGTGTATTAGGGTTAATCCTGTTTATTAAAACGAAATAGGGAAAACAAAATAATTTAATAATCGTTTTGATTAGGTAGCTGTTTAAACTTATATCATAAGTTTAAACAGCTTTTCATATTAATCCCTATTCTAAGATGAAATTATTGAAGAGCTTTTTTCCTATTGTTCTGCTTTTGGCAGGAACGCAGACCCTCAGCGCGCAATTTAAACTTGCACCTCTACCTTATGCTTATAATGCTCTTGAACCTGCTATAGACAAGCAGACGATGGAAATCCATTATACTAAACATCATCAGGGTTATGTAACCAATTTAAATGCGGCAGTTAAAGGTACAACCGCAGAAGGCAAGACACTTGCACAGATACTTGCTGTGGCATCAACTTATCCTGCTGCGATTCGTAATAATGCAGGCGGACATTATAATCACTCATTATTCTGGCAGATTATGGCTCCTAAGCCAAAGCCAGCATCACCTGCTTTTTTGAAAGAGATTGACGCAAACTTTGGAACAATGGACAAGTTTAAAGCTGCCTTTGCTGATAGTGCAGCGAAACGCTTCGGTTCTGGCTGGGCCTGGCTGATTGTGCAAAATGGCAAGCTTAAAATAACTACTACGGCTAATCAGGATAATCCGTTAATGGATGCTGTAGCAGAAAAAGGCCGTCCTATTTTAGCACTTGATGTCTGGGAGCATGCCTATTATCTGAAATATCAGAATAAACGTGCAGACTATATTACCGCATGGTGGACCGTGGTTAACTGGCCGGAAGTTGAACGCAGATATAATGAAGTTGTAAAAAAATAATTACCAGATCAAAGCTGTCCCAATGGGATGGCTTTTATTTTATCCAGGAATATTATGGCAAAAACAGTAGCAGCAAAATTGGTAGAGATACTGATTCAGGCAGGAGTTAAACATGTACATGGTTTGGTAGGAGATTCGCTGAACGGAATTGTAGATGAAATACGTAATTCTAAAGAAATCAAATGGATTCATTACCGGCATGAAGAAGCGGCAGCATTTGCCGCAGGTGCCGAGGCTCAGTTAACAGGCAGATTAGCTGTTTGTGCAGGTAGCTGCGGACCAGGAAATATGCATTTGATTAATGGTTTGTATGATGCACATAAAAGTAATGCACCTGTACTGGCTATTGCAGCGCATATCCCGAGTGAGCAGGTTGGAACATCCTATTTTCAGGAAACCCGTCCGGAGTCTTTATTCCGGGAATGCAGTTATTACTGTGAAACTATAGCTTCGGCCAGACAAATGCCAAGAGTTTTGCAGATTGCGATGCAGCATGCAATAGGACAAAGTGGTGTAGCCGTGATCAGCCTGTCTGGTGATGTGGCCATGGAGAAGATGGAAAACGAAGAGTTGGATCATCCTTTATTTATCAGCCGCCCGTCAATCCGCCCTTCTGATGAGGAATTACAAAAACTCGCACAGCTGATTAATGAAGCTAAAAAGATTACCTTATTGTGTGGTGCGGGTTGCAGAGATGCACATGATGAATTATTAGCGCTGGCTGGTAAAATTAAATCACCAATAGTACATGCGCTCAGAGGAAAAGAACATGTACAATATGACAATCCCTATGATGTGGGAATGACCGGACTGATTGGTATTTCTTCAGGTTATCATGCCGTAGAAGAAAGTGATTTACTCTTGATGCTGGGGACGGATTTTCCTTATAAAGAATGGTATCCTTCCAAAGCTAAGATTGTACAGATTGATATCAGGCCGGAAAGACTGGGCCGCAGATGTAAACTCAATCTCGGGCTGACAGGTGACGTAAAAGAAACCGTTAAAGCTTTGCTGCCTTTTCTGCAGGATGTTGCTGATGCTTCATTTTTAGAAAAGTGTCAGGAACGTTATCGAGACAACAGGAAAAACCTGCTTGCACATGCACAGCCGGTTACCAATAAGCCAATTCATCCGGAATATCTGACCAGAATTTTAAGTGAGCAGGCCGCCGATAATGCGATATTTACAGCAGATGTAGGTACGCCTACGGTATGGGCAGCCCGGTATGTAGACATGAAAAAAGGCAGGAAATTGATCGGATCCTTTAATCATGGAACAATGGCCAGTGCAATGCCGCAGGCTATAGGCGCACAATTTGCTTTTCCTGACAGACAGGTTATTTCATTATCAGGTGATGGTGGTTTTGCCATGTTAATGGGTGATATTTTAACCATTTATCAATACAATCTGCCAGTAAAAATTATAGTCTATAATAATAGCTCACTGGGTTTTGTGGCTATGGAGATGAAAGTGATTGGTATGCCTCCATTCGGGACAGACCTTAAAAATCCGGATTTTGCAAAAATGGCACAGGCTATTGGGATCAGGGGAATCCGGGTAGAAGAATCTGATGGTGTGGAAGGAGCTATTGCAGCTGCATTGTCCCATCCCGGGCCAGTACTGGTAGATGTCGTTGTCAATCAGACCGAACTGTCTATGCCGCCTAAAATAGATTTTGAACAGGCTAAAGGATTTGGTATTTATATGCTGAAACAAACCTTAAAAGGAGATGGAAAAGAGGTTTGGGATACCATCAGTTCGAATTTTTTGAGTAAATAGCGCTCATGAATGTATTTATAACCAGGATAATTCCAGAATCAGGTTTACGTTTACTTGAAGACGCTGGCCTGAAAGTTAAACAATGGACTGAAAAAAGGAGTATGACAAGGGGGGAGCTGATTGATGCCTGTCAGGGCGCAGATGCATTGCTCAACGCCGGTCAGCGATTGGATGAACAGTTTTTAGAAGCCAGTAAACATTTGAAAGTAATTGCACTTCATTCTGTAGGATATGATAATATAGCTATCGAAACTGCAACACGACTCGGTATACCAGTAGGTAATACTCCGGGAGTATTGAGTGGGGCTACTGCTGATACTGCTTTCTTACTGATGATGGCGGCGGCGAGAAATGCTTTTTACATGAACCGTAAAATCACTGCCGGAGAATGGGACTTTTTTGAACCTACTGCAAATTTAGGAAAAGAACTGAGTGGTTGTACGCTGGGTGTTTTTGGATTAGGCAAGATAGGAGTGGAAATGGCCAGACGCTGTGCCGGTGCCTTTGGTATGAAAATCATTTATCATAACCGTAACAGAAATGAAGAGGCTGAGCATGAGCTGGGGGCAAAGCTTGTCTCTTTTGAAGAATTATTAAAACAAAGCGATGTATTAACCGTTCATACGGCATTAACAGCAGAAACCGAAGGTAAATTTGATCTTGAGGTGTTTAAGCAAATGAAACCCGGAGCAATTTTTATTAATACAGCAAGAGGGGCTATACATCAGGAAACAGATCTGATTTATGCACTCGAAAATAAGCTGATCTGGGGCGCAGGACTGGATGTTACAAATCCTGAGCCTATGCATGCGGATAATCCGTTGCTTTTTATGCCAAACGTTGCAGTCTTACCACATATAGGTTCAGCTACAGAAGGGACCAGAAGTGCTATGGCAAGATTAGCTGCTGAGAATATTATTGCAGTATCGAAAGGGGAGAGACCGCCATTTCTGGTTAATCCGGAAGTTTATGACAGTCTTTAGTGGCTTTCATGAACATGAATATGAGTTTTTAAAATCTCTATCTCATGCTGCATATGTTTCACTTTCTGTAAAAGGTTTACAATCGCTTCAATGCCCGCGATATTAATCTCCAGATCATAATGGAAATGGATGTAACGATCCATTTCCATTAATTGCTCAAAGTGTATGAATTTATTCCCGTCAATTATGGTCAGTGCGATTAATCCGGACTCTTCCAGTGCTTGAATAAAAGAAGGGTCTATGGCATAATTAACACAGTAATCTCTTATAGTTATTAATTCGTTTTCCATAGGATGATGAATTATTCCATTACGCTGACAGCTCTTTTAATTGTTTAAAGAGCTCTGTTTGTTTTTCTGTTAAGCCTACCGGTATATTAATGGTATAAGTTATGAAAAGATTTCCAAATTCTCCATCTTTCTTGTAAACCGGGAATCCTTTGCCTTTCAATCTGATCTTTGTTCCGTTTTGTGTACCTGCAGGCACCTTCAGTTTTACTTTGCCGTTTAAGGTATCTATAGTAGCTTCTCCACCAAGTATAGCTGTATAAAGGTCTATTTCTTTGGTGAGATAAAGATCGTCGGCTATTCTTTTGAATACAGCATCCTCAGCAATGGTAATTGTAATAAAAAGATCTCCTGAAGGGCCGTTATTAACACCCGGGCTACCCTGACCTTTAAGTTTAATGACCTGTCCGTTTGAAATCCCTGCCGGGATAGTAATCCTCAGATTTTTACCGTTAACGGTTATGGTAGGTTTATGTGTTTCAGCTGCTTCCCGGAAGGTGATTTTTAATTCTGCCTGTAAATCCTGGCCTTTGAATCTCGCACTGTTTCTTTGCTGACGGCCACCGCCACCAAACATCGATTCAAAGAAGTCTGAGAAATCTCCACCGCCAAAGTCGGCTGAACCGCCACCGCCAAATCCACCGTTAAATCCTCCTCCAAAACCAGCTGATCCTCTTCTGCCGCCACCAAAAGGATTACCTCCCTGTTGCTGGGCCTGATCAGCATGTTTCCAGTTTTCACCGTAATCGTCGTATTTTTTACGTTTTTCAGGATCACTCAAAGCTTCGTTAGCCTCGTTGATCTGCTGAAATAATTTATTGGCTTCTTTATCTTTGGGATTTAAATCGGGGTGATATTTACGTGCGAGCTTCCTGTACGCTTTCTTTATCTCTTCCTGCGTTGCCGTCTTGTCCACGCCCAGGACTTTATAATAATCAATGTATGCCATAGTCAAAAGATATCAATAGACAAATTTACGGTTTATCCGGGGAATATTGCGGGATTGATTTTTTTATCTCTTCTGATCCTGATCACAGGATTATTACAATTGACAGGAAACCGGAATTATAGATAAATTTAATCGATTCAGATTAGTTAGTGCGCGTGCAGGCCGTTTTAGCATATTTTATCGTGATAAAAGCAGTATTTGCCACATAAGCATTAGGCTTTGAGTTTGCCTGGTGAAATAAAATATTGTAGAGACTGTTGAGACTGTTTCATTAATAGTTTTTATTTTTCTAGATTGGTCATCTAAATTAAAAAACAAAATGAAACCCCTCTCTATAAAGGATATCGCAAAGAAGGCTAACGTATCTATTACTACTGTCTCTTTCATATTAAATGGTAAAGCAGAGAAGATGCGGATCAGCCAGGACATGATCGCAAAAGTCGAGGCAATTATTAAAGAAGTAGGCTTCAGGCCTAACCAGGTAGCAAGAAGTCTGCGTACAGGAAATACGAATACTATCGGATTGATTGTAGAAGATATTTCTAACCCATTTTTTGCCGCCATCGCAAGATTGATTGAGGATAAGGCTTATAAACATGGTTATAAGATTATTTATTCCAGTACAGAAAACAATCTGGAGAAGGCTAAAGGTCTGATCAGGATGTTTAAGTCAAGACAGGTAGATGGTTATATTATTGCCCCGATGGTGGGTATGGAAGAAGATATTCGTGAGTTATTGTCTGACCGTACCCCTGTAGTAGTATTTGACAGACATTTGCCTGGTCTGGAAGTTAGCAGTGTATTGGTTGATAATGTCAAAGGAACCTACATGGCTACAGATTCTTTAATTCATAAGGGAATGAAGAATATTGCTTTTGTAACTGTAGACGTTGATGTGGAGCAGATTAAGGACCGCTATAAAGGTTATGAGCAGGCATTGAAAGCAAATCATATCAAACTCAATAAAAAGTTATGCAAGCTGATTTCATTTAATAATACAGCCGATGAGACCACTGCAGAACTAACTGCATTTTTTACTGAAAATCCAGAGATTGATGCCGTTCTTTTTGCAACAAATTATCTGGCAGTAAGAGGTTTGTTCAGCTTCAGGGAAATGAATAAGAAATTGAATGGTACATTTAAGATGATTGCTTACGATGATCATGATATTTTTAAACTTCACTCTCCATCCATCAGTGCAGTAGATCAGCCAATAGAGGAAATTGCCGAAAACGTAATTAATTTTGTGCTGAAAGAGCTGGCTCTGGTAGATTCTTTTGAGAAAAAGGAATTGAATAATATAGTGCTGGCTTCAAAACTGATTGAAAGATAACACACATGAAATAGTAAATAAAAAAGGCGGAAAATCTGATTTTCCGCCTTTTTTATTTTATCCTTAAAGCTATTTTAAGCTTGTAAATCTTCCATCAGAGATTTTATTTTAGCTCCCAGAGCAGTATCGACAGTTTTGAACTGCGATTTGTCTGCCAGTGGTGCATTTACACTGCAATAGAACTTGATTTTAGGCTCTGTGCCCGAAGGACGTGCAGAAACTATACTTCCATCTTCAGTGATGAATTGCAATACGTCAGATTTAGGGAAATCAAGTTTGGTTTTCTCCTGTGTATCTAAATTAGTTTCTATGCCCAGTTCATAATCTTTCAAGGTCTTTACTTTAGAACCTCCAAGAACCAATGGTGGATTATTTCTGAATTTCTCCATCATCGCTTTGATTTCTTCAGCACCACTTTTTCCTTTTTTAGTCAGAGAAACCAATTCTTCTTTATACAAACCATACGTTACAAACATATCCAGCATAGCATTATATAAGCTGCTGCCTTTATCTTTATAGAAAGCCGTCATCTCAGCGATGAAAGCACATGAAATAACTGCGTCCTTGTCTCTTACCAGTTCACCGATCAGGTAACCGTAGCTTTCCTCGCCACCTCCGATAAAGGTTCTTTTACCTTGCAGGCTGGTAATCAGATGACCAATATGTTTAAAGCCTGTAAGTGTGTTAAAACACTCTACATTTTTAGCTTTTGCAATTTCTTCTACCAGGTTAGTGGTTACAACCGTTTTAACAATATACTGACTGCCATCCAGTTTGCCTTTTTCCTGCCATGCAGTAAGCAGATAATTAATCAGTATACTTCCGGTCTGGTTTCCATTCAGTAATACGAATTCACCATCATTATTTTTCACTGCAATACCTACTCTGTCTGCATCCGGGTCTGTTGCCAGAACCAGGTCAGCGTCAATTTCTTTAGCTTTATTTAAAGCCAGGGTCATTGCTTCTTTTTCTTCCGGATTTGGATAAACTACAGTAGGGAAGTTTCCATCTGGTGTACTCTGTTCTTCAACCAGCGTAAGATTGGTGAAGCCAAATTGAGCCAGTGCTTTAGGAACCAGCGTAATCCCTGTTCCGTGGATAGGAGAGTAAACAATTTTAAGATCTTTCTGTCTGGCAATCGCTTCAGGAGAAACTGAAAGCTCAGTAATTTTATCCAGATATAAAGTGTCAATTTCTTCGCCGATCAGTTCAATAAGCTGGTCATTGCGTTCAAATTTAACTTCGTCTATGCTTTTGATTTTAGCTACTTCGTCCATGACCATGGTATCATCAGGAGACGTAAACTGTCCGCCGTCGGCGCCATAAGCCTTATAGCCATTATATTCTTTAGGGTTATGAGATGCAGTAAGCATTACGCCGCTGCGGCAGCCTAACTGTCTGATGGCAAATGAGAGTTCAGGAGTAGGACGGAGTTCTTTAAAGAAATAGACCTGAATTCCATTAGCTGAAAAGACATCAGCCGTAATTCTGGCAAAAAAATCTGATTGGTTTCTGCTGTCATGTGCAATAGCAACTTTGATTTTTTCTCCAGGATATTTTTTTAGCAGATAGTTACTCAGGCCCTGTGTAGCTGTACCAATTGTATATTTATTGATTCTGTTAGAACCAGCTCCCATAATTCCGCGGAGTCCACCAGTACCAAATTCCAGGCTTCTGTAAAAAGCATCTACCAGTTCTGTGGATGCCTCACTGTCTATTAGCTTTTGGATTTCTTCTTTCGTTTGCTGGTCATAATTGCCATTAAGCCATTCGTTAATGGTGTTTTGTATTGCTGCTTCTAATTGCATGTTCTCCGTTAGTGTTTGATTATTCTGCTCTGTAAAACAAAAAATGGGATGGGATGTTTTTAAGAGTTTTAATTAAAAAGCTTTTTATAACCTATAAAAAATCCACTCTCCAAATTTAATTCTGTATATATAATGATTATTAAGCGCGTTTTGTTAATTTCACGCCCCAATGCAATTATATACCAAATTAATTGAATTAAAAATATCTGTTACAAATAAAATTAACTGTGACGGTAATTTTTACTCGGTTATTAACCCCTTTTAGAAAATGAAAATATTAAAGTTTGGCGGAACTTCCGTTGGAAGCCCTGAGCGTATGACGAAATTGCTGGATATCATTAATCCGGCCGAAGAGCAGATTGTAGTTTTATCAGCAGTGTCTGGTACAACCAATAGTTTAGTGGAAATTTCTGGCAAACTTTTAAAGGAGGATAAACAGGGGGCGTTAATTTTAATTAACGCCCTAAATCAAAAATATAATGAATTTGTAGCTGAACTTCTTCCGGAGGGTGATTTCCGTGAGCAGGGACAGGAAGTAGCAGATTATCATTTTCAGTTTTTAGCTACACTGGCGAATGATATTTTTACACCTGCTGAAGAGAAAGTAGTACTGGCACAGGGAGAATTATTATCAACCACCTTATATCACATTTATCTGAAATCTATCGGTGTACCTTCAGTATTACTGGCTGCACTTGATTTCATGAAAACGGATGAAGATAATGAGCCTGATATTCCATATGCAACAGCTAATCTTAAACCATTGCTGGAGAAACATAAAGGAAATAAATTATTTATCACACAGGGTTTTATCTGCAGAAACAGCTTTGGAGAAGTAGACAACCTGCGCCGTGGCGGAAGTGATTATACCGCTTCTTTAATCGGTGCTGCAATTTTGGCTGAAGAGGTACAGATCTGGACTGATATTGACGGAATGCATAATAATGATCCGAGGATTGTGAAAGGTACAAAACCAATTTCTCATCTTTCTTTTGATGAAGCTGCGGAGCTTGCCTATTTCGGGGCTAAAATCCTTCATCCCCAGTCTGTATTCCCTGCACAGAAATATAAGATTCCTGTGCGTTTGCTGAATACGATGGAGCCTTCTGCTGCAGGAACATTAATTTCTTCTGAAAGCGAAAAAGGTAAAATCAAATCTATAGCTGCAAAAGACGGTATCATAGCAATTAAGATTCAGTCCAGCAGGATGCTGCTGGCTTATGGTTTCTTGAGAAGGATCTTCGAGATTTTTGAGCGCTATAAGACACCTATTGATATGATTACAACTTCGGAAGTAGCCGTATCCTTAACAGTGGATTTTACAGATAACATTGATAAGATAGTTGAAGAATTACATTCTTTTGGTTCGGTAGAGTTAGATAAAGATCAGACGATTGTCTGTGTAGTTGGTGATTTTGGTGCAAGCAAACATGGTTTTGCATCAAGAGTACTTGACTCTATCAAACATATCCCGATCAGAATGATTTCTTACGGGGGCAGTAATTATAACATCTCTTTATTAATTAATACCGAGGATAAAACAGAAGTGCTGAGAAGTTTACATAACCGTATTTTTGAATAAAAATAAGGCTTATCTCTTTTTGAGGTAAACAAGGACGGCTATAATGATAAATAAGAGTACGATAAAGATCCTGATTCTTCTGTCGTATTCTTTTTTGCTGATTTTCTGACGCTGAAGATCGAAATAGTTGCCCAGGTAAATCAACATCATTCCAATTAGACAAAATACTATAAGATATTTAAACATTATGTTTTCTAACAAAGATATAGCACAGTTTGCAGATTTAGAAACCCCTTTCTATTATTATGATCTTAGTTTATTGCAGCGTAGCCTAAGTGCTTGTGCTAATGCAGCTAAAGTTTACGATTTTCATGTGCATTATGCCATGAAGGCAAACTTTAATGATACCGTGCTGAAAAAGATTAAAGAAGCAGGGCTGGGTGCGGATTGTGTAAGCGGTAACGAAGTAAAGAAGGCTATAGAGATCGGTTTCGCTCAAAAGCAGGTAGTCTTTGCCGGAGTGGGGAAATCTGATAAGGAAATCAATGAAGCACTTGATCTGGATATTTTCTGCTTTAATGTGGAGTCTGTTCAGGAGCTGGAGGTAATCAATGAGCTTGCCGGCAAAAAGAATAAGATAGCAAAAGTCGCTATACGTATTAATCCAAATGTGGATGCGCATACCCACCATAATATTACCACTGGTCTGGATGAGAATAAGTTTGGTGTAAACTCATGGGATCTTCCTGATTGCGCAGAGATGTTAAAAGCTTCAGCTAATCTGGAATTTATGGGGGTGCATTTTCATATCGGCTCTCAGATTACCAATCTGGATGTCTATAAAAACCTTTGTGTGCGTATCAATGAATTCGCAAAATGGTTTGAAGAACGTGGCTTTATGGTCAAAGTTTTAAATGTTGGCGGCGGATTGGGTATTGATTATCAGAACCCGGAACAGCAAATTCCTGATTTTGAAGCTTATTTTAAGATTTTCAATGACTTTTTGGAAAAAAGACCTAACCAGGAAGTACATTTTGAATTGGGCAGAGCGATTGTTGGACAGTGCTCATCGCTGATTAGCAGAGTCCTTTATGTAAAGAATGGTAAGAATAAGAACTTTATTATTCTGGATGCCGGTATGACCGAGTTAATGAGACCGGCGTTGTATCAGGCTTATCACCAGATCGAGAATCTGAGTAAGCAGGATGGAGAAGCAACGGTTAAATATGACGTAGTTGGGCCTATCTGTGAAAGTACAGATTGCTTTGGAAAAGAGGTGCTGTTACAGGAAACCAGCAGAGGTGATTTAATTGCGATAAGAAGTACAGGAGCTTACGGAGAGGTAATGAGTTCACATTATAATCTGAGAGAAAAAGTGAGTACAGCTTTTAGTCAGGAATAAGTTTTTTCAAAATACAAAAAAGCACCATGCACTAAAGGCATGGTGCTTTTTTTGTATAAGCTTTACAGTAATACCAGAGTTTTAAATATTTTTAAACGGATTTACCGAAAAATAAAGCTGATAGTCTCTGATCCGGCCATTAGGGTTATCCTGTCTTGGTAAAAGCTTCATGCCGCCTATCTTGTAATTTGCACCAAGGTCAATGACTAACTGATGGGGCAGCTTTGGCGAATTGTTTTCCCATTCGGTATGCCAGAAGCTGGTATACTGAAGATCAAAAACATTAGAAGCATTGCCGTCATTGCCATTTAATTCTTCACTATCAGCATAGACAACTTTCCAGCTGGTTCTCGGGATTTCTTTTCCCTGAGCATCTAAGAGCATAATTTCAGCGACTGTTGTATAAGGCTGACCTTTTTGTTCTGAAATGGCCTCCAGACAGAAATAACGTGCATTGACTGTCTTGAAATTTACTTCCTGCCATTTAGCAGAGTTTTCAAAGGTGCCTTTATAATCTGGTGTTTGAATTGCAGGATTCCATTGCTGGCCTTTCTTTTTATGAGCCTGCAGTTGTGGTTCATTAACCACATCCAGAATTGGTACTGACGTACTGCTTAACTCCGGATTTTTTGTCCCATAAAGATCAAAGATTATCACTTCGTTTTTTCCTGTTTTTAACCAGCTGCCAGGCAGAAACATCGTTTGAGTAGGGCCGATATTCCAGTACCGGCCAAGACAATGTCCGTTTACCCAGACTAAACCCTTGTTCCATTTGCTGAGGTTTAAATAGGTGTCTTCAGTTTTATTAGCAGCGAAACTCGCTTTGTAGAACCCTGCAGCGGGCTTTTGTCCGGTTATAGGTTTGTAGGTGACCGGGATATTATGATCTCCCAGTCTTATAGGATAATTTTTCCAGTGTTTAAGTTCGCTGGCAACGCCATCTGTGATCAGGTTAACTTTACCATGTATCCCTTTTCTGTCATGCATGGCATGACCATAGTTCACTCTTCCGGTTGCTTCTACCAGTATCTCCAGATTGGCGTTTTTGGGTCTTTCAGGGATTTCTATCGTGTAGTTGTTTTTACGTCTGTCTATAGTACCGATTAGCTTTTTATCAAGGTAGATTAAAGCGTAGTCATGAATTTCTTTAAACTGAAGTACTGCTTTTTTACCTGCATTGATATGGGTTTGATACAAGATACAGCCAAAGTCCTGATCCAGGTCTTCCATGAGTTTTACCGTATCCGAACTGACAGGTTTTGGGAGGTTCTGATCCATTGCCGCAAAAGCCGTAAAGGATACCGGACCTACAGTCTGGATCTTTTTCTGCTGCGGAATGTCAGGTAAGGTTTCTCCTTCCTGTAAATAATTACTGAACAGTTTGCGTAATTCATAGTATTTGGGAGTAGCATTTCCGGCCTCATCTATAGGAGCATCATAGTCATAGCTACTGGTCTGCGGCTGATAAGGCGGCGCATTTGCTCCACTGTAAGTTCCAAAGCTGGTACCGCCATGTACCATGTAAATACTGAAAGAAGCTTTATGATCAAGCATATATTTCAGCTCACTCACAATTCTTTTAGTATCACCTTTATGATGCGGCCTGCCCCAGCTGTCGAACCAGCCTGGATAATATTCTCCGCACATCAATGGGCCTTCCGGTTGTATTTTGGTTAATTCTTTGAAATTGGTTTCAGGGCTGCTTCCAAAATTGACTACAGCAAAAAGACCTTCCGGATGATCTGCTTTAAGCTGTTCCGGGCCATCGCAATGAAATAAAGGAACATCAAATCCAGCCTCTTTAAGATTGTCTTTGATGATATTCATATAAGCTTTGTCATTCCCGTAACTGCCATATTCGTTCTCGACCTGTACCATCAGGATATTACCGCCTTTGCTTAGCTGTAATGGTGCCAGATGTTTACCTACTTCCATCAGATATTTTTTTGCCCTGGCTAAATAATAGGGGTGCTGAGTACGTAATTGAAGCGTCTTGTCCTTTAATAACCACCATGGGAATCCGCCAAACTCCCATTCTGCACAGGAATAGGGGCCGGGTCTTAAGATGACATATAAGCCTTCTTCTTTTGCGATTTTACAAAACTCTGCTGCATCGCTCTGACTTGTCCAGGTGAATTCTCCTGCCTGTGGTTCATGCATATTCCAGAAAAGATAGGCGCAGACCGTATTTAGGCCCATTGCTTTTGCCATTTTCAGGCGATGCCGCCAGTCTGCTTTAGGGATTCTGGCAAAATGCATCTCTCCGCAACGGATAATAAAAGGTTTTCCATTTAATTCAAAGTCTTTTTTACCAATTTCAAAGGTTTTGATATTGGTTTGTGCTTTCAGTTGAAAGCAGCATGCTAGGAAAATCAGGATAGCAGCAATTTGCTTCTTATTCATTGGTTTTGTTTGGGTTTAGGTGAATTTCTGAAAAGGCTATCAGAATAAAGTCTGAATTTATATAAAATCCAGGTTTAATTGTTTGAATAAGAGATTCAAACAAGATTTTTACCTATAAAAAAAGTGCAGGTTTAATGGCCTGCACTTTTTAAGTTAAATTTTCTGTTTTTACGGTTAAGCTTTCTGCAATCAACTTGCTATTGTACTTTTTTAAGCTTCCATTGCTGAGGATCTTTGCTGGTAAAAGCAATAATCTTTGCTCTTGCATGATCAACACTGGTACCGTCATTCTGTACATCCACATCTAAACTACTTTTAGCATCGGCTTTATTGATAAATCTGAAATATCCCGAAGTATAAGTTGGTACAATTCTCCATAACTGACTATCGGATTGATCAGCTGTGCTAACCAGGACAGAATCAAGCTTCTTAGCCAGTTGCTTTGTTTTGGCATTCTGAGGGATTATTTTGTAATAACCATCTCTCACGTGTTTAATTTCCCATTTCTGATTCAGGTTACTGCTATCCTTAGCGATAGTTACCTTGTTTCCTTTTCCATCCACCTGAAGATCTGTTCCTACAGCATGTTTAGCTTCGAACTGGTAGATGCCATCCGGAGTATAGGTGCCAATATTATATTTGTAATTGATACCCAGAATATCGGTTTGGGTCAGATTAGCTCTGTTATATGCCCAGCCAGTTCCATCTAATTTGGTTAATATGCCTGTTTGACTAGGATACATCATAATTGAACTATAGTCAAACGGACCTACACCAATAGCATTTGACTTGATCAGATACTGATACTTCCAGCTGGCCGACAGGGTAGAGGTGTTTACGATGGTAAATAAATCACGGTCTGAACGGGTTTGTTCATGTTGCAGACCAAGTGCATGGCCTATCTCATGTGCCACATTACCAGCTGTCCATCCGGCTTTCTTGGAAGGGTCGATTGAAAGTTCCATTCTGCCGCCAACTTTTCCTATACCGGAAGTAAAGGCGCTACCATCGCTGTTCTGTGTTAATTCAACATAATCCGGATGAGTTACATCATTACTGTCAATAGCAACAAATTCTAATCCTAAACCAGCATCGGTCCACATTTTAGTAGCAGTGTTCCACATGGTTTTTAAATTGTCGGGGATGCCTTTGGCAAATTTGTAATACAATTTTTTGCCGGTCCACATGTTACCGTCTACTGTACTTTCTGTTCTGGGTTCTCCTGGTAGAGAGATATCCTTTTTGTTCAGTACAACATCTCCTTCAAAAAGATAGCGGCCATTGTCAATTTCTAACAGGTCTACTAAATTTCCACGGTAATATGCCTGTATGGCATTTCCAGTGTTCTTTGGATAGTAGGTTTCTGCTTTGACACCAGTTTCTGAAGCCGAATTCGATAAGGAATTCTCTGCATCAATAGATTTTTTACAAGAGGAGAGTGAGCTGACTGTAATCAGAGCAGCAGCTCCCAGTCCGATTGCCATTTGGGTGAATGGTTTTCTTTTCATAGTAGTTTTAAATAGGTTTAATCACTAATATATCGTTATCGTAGCTAAAACGATTAAATATTACGTGAAAGCCTGTTTTACTGATGTGAAAAAAGATTTTTAACCCAAAAAAGCCTTATTTTCCTGATTCATGTTCCCTTATTTGGGTTGTATAGCAGAAAAACAAGGCTTTTGCAGCTGGTATTAGCGGGAATTACTCTTCTTCAAAGAAATCCTGTAATCCTCCGATATAATATTCGTTTAATCCTGTTGTAAAGTCTTCATAGTCCTCATCAGGGATATTTGTTTGTACAAATTCCAGAGAAGTTCCTTTCTTATCCGCATGAAGCTTTATCGTTACAATTGAAGGCTCATTTTCTTCCCCAAAGTACCATTGCTGTACAATTTTTTTACCATAGTCGAACTCCAGGTTCTTTCCAATGATATCTCCTTCCCATAAAGAGAATTCTGTGTCCGGCTGATCCGTAAATTCTACTTCAGCACCAGTCCATAACTGTATGCTTTGTGCTTTGGTCATGGCCAGATAAACCTCCTCAGGGGGAGCGGGAAGATAATAGTATTTTTTAAAGGTCTTCATTTGTAAGCTATTGTTTATTGATGTACAGGTTATGAATCGATCATAACCTTTTTTTATTTAAAAGCATTAATGCCTGTGACATCCATTCCTGTAATCAGCAAATGTATATCATGTGTACCTTCGTAGGTAACCACCGATTCCAGGTTCATCATATGGCGCATAATTGAATATTCACCAGTGATTCCCATACCGCCAAGCATTTGTCTCGCATTTCTGGCTATATCCAGTGCAATCTCCACACTGTTTCTTTTGGCCATAGAGATTTGTTCTGCCGTTGCTCTGTTCTCACTTTTCAGCACACCCAGTCTCCAGACTAACAGCTGACCTTTGGTGATTTCAGTAATCATCTCGGCCAGTTTCTTTTGCTGTAACTGGAAACCTCCGATAGGTTTCCCAAACTGGATACGCTCTTTGGAATAACGCAAAGCAGTATCGTAGCAGTCCATTGCAGCACCCAGGGCGCCCCAGGCAATACCGTATCTCGCCTGGTTTAAACAGCCCAGCGGACCTTTGAGACCAGAGATTTCCGGAAATATATTTTCTTTCGGAACTTTCACATTGTCAAATACCAGTTCGCCAGTGGCAGAAGCCCGAAGACTCCATTTATTGTGTGTCTCGGGAGTTGAAAAACCTTCCATTCCACGTTCAACCACCATTCCTCTTATTTTGCCGGCTTCATCCTTAGCCCAGACTACAGCGATATCTGCAAAAGGAGCATTGGAAATCCACATTTTAGCACCGTTTAACAGGTAGTGATCACCTTTGTCTTTGATGTTGGTCACCATACCACCAGGGTTTGATCCGTGATCCGGTTCAGTTAAACCAAAACAGCCCATCATCTCTCCGGTAGCCAGTTTGGGCAGATATTTACGACGTTGTTCTTCTGAACCATAAGCGTAAATAGGGTACATGACTAAAGATCCCTGTACAGAGGCTGTAGAACGGATACCAGAGTCTCCGCGTTCTAATTCCTGCATCAGGATACCATAGGCGATATAATCCAGTCCTGCGCCACCATATTCCACAGGAATAGTAGGTCCGAAAGCACCAATTTCGCCAAGACCTTTGATTAAGTGTTTTGGGAATTCTGCTTTCTGTGCATAATCTTCTATTACCGGACTGATTTCTTTCTTTACCCAGTCACGGGCTGTTTGTCTGATCAGTTTGTGCTCTTCAGACAGAAATTCGTCTAACAGATAATAATCGGGTGCTTCATAAAGGTCTTTCTTTCCTGATTTGTTCATGGTTTACACAATATTTGGTTGAGCTGGCTTGCTGCCCGGCAACATTATATAAATCTTTTCGTATTATTATATAACTATTATCCGAAGCTTGTTTTCAAAGGTAATAATTTCGTGTAATGGCTGGCTAAAACCAATCAAAAAATTAATTTTGTTGCACAAATCCGATCTTTATGTATTTACAAACTGTTGCTTTAAATGATGTAAAATGTTTTGCTCTTCATGGCTATTATCCGGAAGAGCAACTTACAGGAACCGAGTTTCTGGTAAGTGTCGAAGTAACTTTTCTCCCTTCGGGCGATACTGAGGACTTACAGAAAACCGTGAACTACGAAATCCTGAATAACATTATCCTCGAAGAAATGAGGAATACCAAAAAAATGCTTGAATCTGTTGTTAAATTGATTTTAGACAGAACTATTTCGAGTTTTCCATTTGTACTGACTGCAGTGGCTGGCATCAAAAAAATGCATCCGCCTATGCCAGGAGAGATCCACCATTCTTTTGTTCAGTTATCCTATACGTCCGAAAAGAAACATTAAAATATATATGTCCAACCTTCCTAGTTATACAAAGATAGATCCCGGGTTTCTGGCCCAGCTTGTTTCAGTTTTGGGTGCAGAAAATGTATTCACTGATAACGTTTCGTTAGCCGATTACAGTCATGACGAAACTGAGGATCTTCATTATGAGCCTGAAGTTGTCGTTAAGCCGGTTGATACAGCCGCTGTATCCGCATTACTGAGGCTTTGTAATACGCATCATGTCCCGGTTACACCAAGAGGTGGCGGTACCGGACTGAGTGGTGGAGCATTGCCGGTTTATGGTGGTGTGTTGTTATCTATGGAGCGCTTCAAAGCTATTATTTCTATTGATACAGAAAACCTGCAGGCTACTGTAGAACCGGGTGTAATTACCGAAGAGTTTATGAATGCGGTGGATGCACAGGGACTGTTGTATCCTGTTGATCCCTCAAGCAAAGGTTCCTGTTTTATTGGCGGGAATGTGGCTCACGGCTCAGGAGGGCCAAGGGTGGTGAAATATGGAACGATAAGGGAATATATCCTGAACCTGGAAATTGTTTTACCTACCGGCGAAATCATCTGGACGGGAGCAAATACACTTAAATATGCTTCAGGATATAATCTTACACAATTGATGATTGGTTCTGAAGGAACGTTGGGAGTGGTTACTAAAATTGTAACCAAACTGGTTCCCAAAGTACAGAATACAGTAGTAATGCTGGGATCTTTTGCCGAAAATGAGCAGGCCTGTGCTGCGGTATCCGCAATTTTCAGAGCAGGAATTACGCCTTCGGCTCTGGAGTTTATGGAGCGCAGAGGAGTAGAGTGGGTCGTACAGTATGATGATATTCATTTTGATATTAAGGATGGCATAAATGCTTATCTGATGATAGAAGTTGACGGAGATAACCTGGATGCCATATTTAAGGATTGCGAAAAAGTAAATACGGTACTGGAAGAGTTTGGCTGTTCTGATGTGCTTTTTGCAGATACAGCAGGCCAGAAAGAAGAATTGTGGCGTATGCGCAGAACAATGGCCGAATCGGTGAAGTCTAATTCTGTTTATAAAGAAGAGGATACAGTTGTACCCAGAGCTGCATTACCAAAGTTAATCGGCGGGATTAAAGAAATTGGTTCCAGATATGGCTTTGAAAGTGTTTGTTACGGACATGCTGGTGATGGGAATCTGCATATCAATATTATCAAAGCAGGGATGAGTGATGAAGACTGGAAAAACAAACTGAAAGATGGTATTGTAGAATTGTTTGAGTTGACTGCTGCATTAGGAGGGACAATTTCCGGAGAACACGGAATAGGCCTTGTTCAGAAAGATTTTATGTCTATTAAATATAGTGAGGTCAACCTTAATTTAATGAGAGGGATTAAAAATGTCTTTGACCCGAATGGAATCTTAAATCCAGGGAAAATATTCTAGTTTTTTTATGGCATAAATTACCTCCTGATTGGTCGTGAATACACCCTCATTATCCTAAAGAATCTGTAGATATTTGTGATAACGAGGGTGTTATCAATTTAAAATTACTGCTATGCGAAAATTGAAATTACAGATGCAAATGACCATTGATGGCTTTGTAGCTGGACCAAATGGTGAACAGGATTGGGTTTTATTGGCCAAACCAGATGAATTAGGCTTCCAAAAGGTAATTGAGCTGGCCGACAGCTGCGATACACTATTAATGGGACGCAAGATGACTAAAGGATTTATCGGTTACTGGGAAAATCTGGCAGACAATGAGCCTGATAACCCGGCACGGCCTTTAGCACAACTCATCGTCAATATGAGAAAGATTGTTTTCAGTCGGACAGAGACATTTATTGCCGGCAGAAATGTGGAAGTGGAAAATGGCGATCTGGCTACTGTTGTACGGGCACTGAAAAAAGAACCAGGCAAGGATATTATGGTTTATGGTGGTGCCGATTTTGTCAGATCACTGATCAGCGAAGATCTTATTGATGAGTATTTTATTGTCAGAAATCCAGTCGCAATCGGAAATGGACTTTCTATTTTTAATGACCGGAAAAAATTAGAGCTGGTAGATTCAATCACTTTTAAAAACGGGAAAATACTGAATAAATACCTGCCGGTGTAAGTTAAAGCTGCTCAAAGGCAATCATTTTCTCTCTTTCTGTATCTGGTATAGGGATAGCTTTCTTCGTGGAATGTGAAAAGGCCACGCAGACGGTTTTTCCCTTACTGCAAATTTCCTCTTCGCCGTTAACATGTTTTACAATCATATAATCCAGATCAAAACTGCTGTTACCAATTCTTGACGTTCGTACATAGATACTTATTTTATCTTCTATAAGAACAGGGTTGATAAACTCCATAGAGGCCTGCGCAATCACAATGCCTGTCTCTCTCCAATTCCATGATATCGCATTATTCCAGTATTTTGTACGTGCAACTTCTATATAGGTGAAATATATGGCATTGTTCACGTGACCGAGCATATCAAAGTCTGCAAAACGTGTTTCTATCTCTGTTTTATACTTAAAACTGTCTAAATTACCTAGATTAACTGACTTTTTGTCTGTCTGTTTTGTTTTTGAATGCCAAAATGTCTTAAATATCATGAATTATTGGATTGGTATAAGAGTTGAACAGGTGGTTATATATTTAAAAATAAAAAATTAAAGGAGATTATAGCCATGACATTAGTAAATTTTAACAACCGTACAAGAAGCCACGCACCTTACTTTAACAATGTTTTTGATTCTTTGTTCAGTGAAGCGCTAAATAAAAATTATACTATAAATAAAGTTCCTGGAGTAAATATTCTGGAATCTGAAAGTAATTATACCATCGAAATGGCAGCACCTGGTTTAGAAAAAAGTGATTTTCAGATTAACCTGAAAAAAGACACGCTTTCTGTATGGGCTGAGAAAAAAGAAGCAGATGGTGCAGTAAAGAAAAATTATAGCAGAAAAGAATTCGATTATTTGTCTTTTGCAAGGTCGTTTAATTTGCCTGAAAGTGTTGATGCGGAGAAAATTTCTGCGGAATATGTGAACGGGATTTTGACGATTGCAATTGGGAAAAAGGTTGAAGTGAAGGAAGAAAATAAAGAGATTAAAGTTCTTTAAGTAATTCCGAAAGAAATCCTCTTTTCTGTTTCTAAGGAAAGGGGAAAATAAAATCGCCTGACACCTTTACGAACTACGCCCATGAAGAATGGCCAATGTTCGTAAAGGTGTCAGGCGATTTTATTTTTTCACCAGTATTCCACCCTTAGAAAATGTAAAAGCTGGATCTCTTTCTACATGTTGGTTGCAGGGTGCATAATGATTTGCTTGTTGGATGGCTATTTGGTTTACTTGTTGAATGGCCATTTGATTTGCTTGTTGGATGGCTATTTGATTTACTTGTTGGATGGCCATTTGGTTTGCTTGTTGGATGGCTATTTGGTTTACTGGTTGGATTACTATTAGGTTTGCTTTTTGACTAATTCTAAGATAGCCGGATTTAAATCACCTCAAATAAATGATCAAATAAGCTTGATTTTGTGATTACTACCCGATTTGATAGAGACATTAGATAATCTCTTTTTTGTTCGATATTCACCAGGCCAAACCAATTTGCAAAGCATTCAAAAAAACGTATTGCGTAAGCGTTATGATAATCTTTTATAGCTTCATTATTCATGTTTTCCTGATAGCTGTTCCATAACTCTTTTTCTAATGCCCTGATTATCTTTAAACTGTAAAACTCACTGGTATTGGACTTCATACCGTATTTTGATAATAAAACCAATGAATAAGCCCATCCCAGATTGCCACATTTTCCGTTGTCCTCAAGATCGTAAAAATTCGCCCAGTGAAAGTGGCTTGTAAAGTATGTGAGCAGATTATTAAAGCGGGTTGCCTTTGAGAATAGTATGAATTTCTCCCCATACTTGGTTAATGACAATCTATTGTTACGTTTTTTTAAAATTCCTTCATCTAATAGGTATTGTTTCAAAGGCCATATATAAGGAATTTCATCTTCTGTTACCTTCTTTACAAAATGCACGTATTCCCATTTTATCAGGTTTTGGTTATGAAGTAATTCACATACTTTTACTGGAAGATTACCTTTGGTGGTTAGTTTCAAAGTGCCGCTATTCCATATTTCTGAAATCAACAATTCTGATAGTCTAAATATTGGGACTTGATCGAGATAATCATCCATTCCCTTACGTAATTGCAATATTCCACCTGCCGTAAATGGTGAATGAAGCAAAGCATTCATCTGTTCTGGACTTAATCCATCAAAATCTGCTATTGGACTATTGTTTATTTTATCCTGATATTCAATCATCAGTTTATTCAACTCATCTATTGTAAGTCTACCGCTTTGGGCTTGTGGGTAATCTTCAAAGAATGAATTCATGAAATCATCGGTCATATTATTTATATCATTCCTTTTATTTGATAAATATAAATAAATAGTACAAGATTTCAAGAGTCTTTAGGCAGTCTATAACTTACTATCTGGAGTTAATTGTTTTTTTTGGAAAAACAATTTTATCTTGACCGGGATTTGAAAGATGAATATGTTGAAGAGATTGTTAACGCCACTGGTCATGTTTTTTGCACTAACCACCTTTGCCCAGAAAAAAGAAACTGCTTCTGACCCGGAAAAAAGAACGGATTTTTTACTGTCTTATACAGTGAAAACAAAAGATGGTGAACGCCTGGGCTACAAAAACCGCCACGGTAAAGTCGTTATTCCAGCACAATACTTCTCAGGCTTTGAACCGGATACACTCTATGAGCATACGTTTGTTTCCGGTAAAAATGGAGTACAGGGAATTGACAGGACAGGGAAGGTAATTCTAATCCCGTTTATTTATGATAATGGTCCCGATTACCCACAGGAAGGACTTTTTCGCTTTGTAGAGAATAATAAAATAGGATTCGCTGATCTAAACTGGAAAAAAGTTATTCCGGCCGCTTTTGATTTTGCCGAACCGTTTAAAGGTGGAATAACCAAATATACACTGGGAGGCCACAAAGTTATGGACGGCGAACACTGGTACTGGACCGGAGGATATGAGGAAGGATACATCAATCAATGGCAGCAACGCTTTTCTAAAGTGACTGGACTCAAAGCGGGAAAAAGAGAAGCCTGGACCAAAGAAGGAAAACATGTTCTGCTAAATCAAACAGGGAAGATTATTAAAGTTTTTCCGATGTAATAGTTCCAGGTTAACTATCCGGAACTTATCATCATAAACCTGCTCAATGACAGTAAATAACCTATAGGGTAAATAATCTCCCACCACATTACTCAGGACCAAAATCCCTTTACACGTGTATTGGGTAAACCCAGGCTTCTTAATAACGTACGTAACTCAGCAACCATACCTTGATTTCCTACCAGATAAAACCAGGTGTGCGCAGTGTTATAGCTCTGTTTCTTCAGCCAGCTAATCAATTCACTTCGCTTAGTCAGTGTAGTTACCGGAGAGGAGAAGTAATCCTTAAACAATTGTCCGGTATGCGGATTATCCAAGAGCACGGCTCCATCAAAACGGGTAGATGGCAGGGTCAGCTGCTGCATAGCCAACAGATGTCCAAGACTACTGGCATCGCCGAGAGCAACAATGAAATCCGTAGGATGTGGTGACTGATGTGTGCTTTCTATCTTCAGGTATTGAATGCGATCCCCGGTACGAAGCCGTTTCGCCCACTCACTCCCAGGTCCCTCATGTGCTGTATCAACAAGTAATGAGCAGGTATTCGTTTCCGCATCCCAGCCAAATGGTGTATAATCCCTGAAGGATAAATTGCCAACCCGGAATTTTATATAAGGCACTTCAATCCAATGCTGGATATCGGCAAATGGTAAATGCAGATCAATCTCTATCATAGCCGAGGACTCCCAGGCACGTACCTCCAGCACCCGACCGGTTTTAAGCAGCTGCAACTCAATGAGCCTGCCGGCTTTGTTTTTAATTTGTTGTAAAATAGACGTTTCCATGTTATATGTTTTTGAATGATACAAAGAAACCTGCTTTTAACGCCAAAAGAAATAGTCACTTCGCTGTAATGATTGGATTATTTGCGGTATTGATCGCGAAAAGCAATCGCTGTTGTGCCACTCTGTTTGCGAAACAGACGGGAAAAATAGGAGTGATCAGCATAACCCAGCTCATGGGCAATCTCTTTAACTGTAAGCCGGCTATAGTACAAAAGACGTTTGGCCTCGGTCATCACTTCCTGGTGTATCCAGTAACTTACTGGAAATCCCGTGGTTTTCTTAAGCACCTCATTCAGATAAGACTCTGATACATTTAACCTGGATGCATAGTCTGCAGGACTTTTGATAGACCGTAATTCAGTCGTCAGCAGGTTTTTAAACTGACCGGAGATTTCAGCCCGCCGTGATACTTTTAAGTTAAGACCTGAATGTTCATTATAATGACCAGCTACAATGGCTAAAAATGATTGTAGCAGGGCATGGATAACAGGTGCATAAAAGGGATCGGTATCGCTCTCTTTATATTTTTCATGAAACAATGTCATCAGGTTATTGCATTGCTTAAGCTGAACCTCATTGAGTTCATAAGGCCGTTGAAGCAATAACCCGCGTTCAAATACATTTCTGCATTCCTGAGGAATCAGCGCAATGTCAACAGCGAGATACCAGCCATCTACATTCACAGTGCGGATACGGTGATGTACCTGGGTTGGGAGAATATAATAAAGCATGCCTCCCAACAATTGAACTTCTTTAAAATCAATCATCAGATTGCCGGAACCAGTTTCCAGCAAAAAGAAAATATAGTGATCATCGCGGTGAGCCCCGTCAGTATCCGGATCATCTACCTGATGATCTTCCCTCCTGAATTTCTTAATCTGTAAACCAGAACTGGTTCTGTCTTGTAATATATGCAGAGGGATAGTCTTCATAAGTCAAATTTAATTATTTTCAATAGGTTTGGTAACGGATATGTTTTGCTGTAGCGATAAGTTTACCATCACGATTGTCGCGTTTGCATTAAGCTAGTGCGCATCGGGTACAGTTAACTTTCCGGCTTTTGCTTTTTCCCGTTTTTTTATCGTCATCAGGACCAGTGGGATACAACAGGCATTTAGCAGCGCTAACAGAAAAAAAGCATCCATATAACTGAGCAAAAAACTTTGTTTAACCACCGTGTTTTCCAGTGCACCCAGGGATTGCTGTACTGCACGAAGGTAAGTAGAGCCATGTGCCATAAAATTGCGGATCAAAATTTCCTGCCGCATCATCGTAAGCGGATCTGAAGTTGTAACATGTGTGATTAATGCAGTACGGTTATTAGCCTCGCGATGTGCGATATAGGTGTTTATTAAAGCAATGCCGAACGAACCGCCCATCTGACGCATCATATTATTCAGGGCCGCTCCCTGTGGGATCTCAGCTGGTTTGAGTTCTGATACCGCAAGTGCCGTTAAAGGGACAATCAATAATGCAGCGCCAAGACCCCTGCATACCAAAGGGATAAAAAAGTAAGCACTGCCGGTTTCCAGATTCGACCCCGACATCATATAGCCGAATACGGCAGACATACCGAAACCCAGAATAATCAGGTATTGCGGACGAATACCACTTTGAAGCATTTTGCCCAGAAATGGAGAGATCATAGCAGCCATCAAAGTGCCCGGCAAAAGCATGGTTCCCGTCTGGAAAGCAGAATAGCCAATGATACGTTGCGCATACAGCGGAAAAACAAATACTGCACTGAACAATCCGAAGCCCAAAACAAAAGTCATAATAGCCGAGATGGACAAGGTTGCACTCTTCAATACCCGCAGGTTGATCACCGGGAATGGTGTTTTAAGTTCCCACCAGACCAGTACAGTTAGCGAAATGATTGATAGGGTGGTTAATACAATAATATAAGTGGCCGAGAACCAGTCATCCGTTTCGCCGCGTTCCAGCACCACCTGCAGTGAACCTACGCCTGCAGCGAGCAGAAAAATTCCGGGCCAGTCGATACTTCGGCCGTCATCTGATTTTTTAGTAGGTTTAAGATAGATGTAAGAGAGCAGGGCTGCTAAGATCCCGATAGGAATATTCACATAAAAGATCCATTGCCACGACAGGTTATCTACAATGTAACCGCCCATTACCGGACCGATAGAAGGACCGATAATGATCCCAAGACTGAATATACCACTCGCAGTTGCGCGCTCTTTTGCAGGAAAGGTTTCAAACAGAATGGATTGTGATGTAGAGAGTAAAGCACCACCACCAATTCCCTGGAAAAACCGGAATGCAACCAGCTCCCAAAGATTATCCGAGAAGCCGCATAGGGCAGAGGCTACGGTAAACAAAACGATTGAACCTATGTAATACTGCTTCCTGCCAATCTTTTCCGCTAAAAAGCTGGTCATAGGGATAATGATCACGTTGGCAATCGCATAGGACGTAATCACCCAGGCCGTATCTTCTAACGCTGCACCTAAATTACCACTCATCGTATTGATAGATACGTTAACGATGGTAGTATCAATTAATTCAATAATAGTTGAAGTGATGATCGTAGCAACGATAATCCATTTTCTGAAACCGGTTTCCATGTATCTTGTTTTTTAACGATGCAAAGAAAACGGATATTCAGAGCCGGCGAAATAGATCCTTCGGTGTATTGATAGGACTATTTACGGTTTTCTGAAATAAAAAAATCCCGCTCTTTCCAGAACGGGATTTGATGTTTTTATGATACCGGTATAACCCGGGGCTAGGTATAACCCAGAATTTTCAGAACCTGCTTGCTGTTTTGCTCTTCTCCAAATACCTCAAAGTTGAAAGTCTCATCGCGGTTACGACGGATAATCACATGTTTCGGACTTGGTAACAGGCAGTGGTGAATTCCACCATATCCGCTCAGTACTTCCTGGTAAGCCCCTGTATTAAAGAAACCAAGATATTGTACTTTACGTGTTTTTGGCATAAATACCGAGTTCATATGCGCTTCCTGGTTGTAGTAATCCTGACCATCGCAGGTAATACCACCAAGATTGACTCTTTCGTATTCCGCATCCCAGTTATTGATAGGAAGCAGGATGTATTTCTGGTTTAAAGCCCATACATCAGGAAGATTAGTGATGAATGAACCATCAAGCATCAACCATTTTTCACGGTCATTCTGCTGTTTACGTCCCAATACTTTATAAAGTATACCAGATGCTTCTGCAACTGTGTATTTACCAAATTCAGTAATGATATCCGGTTCTACTACATCGTGTTCAGCACAAATTTCTTTGATACGTTTAACGATCTCGTTAACCATGTATTCATAATCAAAGTCGAATACCAGGGAGTCTTTGAATGGCATACCACCACCAATATCTAAAGTATCCAGCTCAGGATTGATTTTTTTGAATTTACAGTAAAGGGTTACGTATTTCTCCAGCTCATTCCAGTAGTATGGAGAATCCGTAATCCCAGAGTTGATAAAGAAATGCAGTAATTTAACCCTGAAGTTAGGGTTTGCAGAGATTTTATTGTTGTAGAACTCAATTACATCTTCCATACGTACACCTAAACGGGAAGTATAGAATTGCGAGTCCGGCTGCTCTTCTGCGGCAATACGGATACCTAAATTACAAGGTGTTTCCAATTCCACTTCGTCATCAAAAAGATTGAATTCTTCTTTGTTGTCTAATACGGGAATGATGTTCTTGTATCCGTCATGCAACATATCAATGATATATTGTTTGTACTGATACGTTTTAAAACCATTGCAAATAACGGTGATGTCTTTGGTCAGGGCTCCTTTTTTCTCAAGGGCCTCAATCATCGGCATGTCGAACGCGGACGATGTCTCTAAGTGAATGCCATTCTTTAAAGCTTCTTCAACAATGTGTCTGAAGTGTGAGCTCTTTGTACAATAGCAATACTTGTAATCTCCACGGTAATTGTTCTTGATGATCGCAGTCTGAAACAACAGTTTCGCCTGCTGGATTTTTTTAGTGATCATCGGAAGATAAGTGAAACGCAATGGTGTACCATAAGTTTCAATCATTTCCATTAAATTCAGATCCTGAAAGTATAGTTCGTCATCTATGACACTGTATCCTTCTTGAGGAAAACCTACACTTAGATCAAGAAATTCGGAGTAACTCTGCATTTTTTATATTTTTGAACAATTATTTAAAGGGTTGACAAATTAAAATGAGTTAATTTTGGTGCCAAAGATAAACACTTTAAAATACACTGGTAATTTTATTTTATGACGAAGAGCTTAAAGATTATAGAAGTTAAGTCGGAGTTGGGCGCAGGTACACGTGGTGCCAGCCTGGGCGTTGACGCGATAAAGATTGCCGCACTAGATTTTGGGAGTAGATTTTTTAAAAAACATAAGTCAGTTGAGGTTCCGAATGAGAACCATTTATTGCTTGAAAACACCGGTAGCCCGTTCGCAAAGCGGATTTCCGGAATTTTAACCATGGTAGAAAGAGTTGCTGATGAAGTGACCGAAACTCTGGGAAGAAACGAGTTTCCAATTGTTTTAGCCGGCGACCACAGCACAGCTGCAGGTACAATCACAGGAATAAAAAAAGCATATCCTAAATCGAAATTAGGTGTAATCTGGATCGATGCACACTCAGATATGCACTCTCCTTATACTACACCGTCCGGAAATATGCACGGAATGCCTCTTGCTATGGTGCTTGATGAGGACAATCTTGATGCTAAAGTTAATGAACTTGACCAGGAGACACTAAACTACTGGTATCAGTTAAAAAATGTAGGTAAAATTGCACCGAAGATTAGTTATAGCGATCTTGTGCTGATTTCTGCGCGGGATATGGAGAAACCGGAAGAGTCTTTACTGCGGAAAAACAAAGTAAAGATGTACAGCACTGCTGAAGTCCGGAAAAGAGGAGTAGAAAGAATCGTTATTGAAACCATGCAATATCTGGATCAATGCGATTTGATTTATGTATCTTTTGATGTGGATTCTATGGATCCTACAGCTTCAAGAGGTACCGGAACCCCGGTAGCTCAGGGGCTTACTGAACGTGAAGCAGGTGGACTGATGTCCAGATTCCTTGCTTATCAAAAGGTATGTTGTTTTGAGATAGTAGAAGTTAATCCCACCCTTGACCGGGAAAATCAAATGGCTGAGCACGCATTTGAGATTTTAATTAAGGCAACGAATGCCTTTAGAAACGAATAGAATTATGAATATCCAACAACATATTATTACCGCGACTGTTAACGCAGTCAAAGAACTATACCAACAGGATTTACCGGAATCACAAGTGAGTCTTCAGGATACGCGCAGCGAATTTGAAGGCGAAATCACTATCGTTGTGTTTCCTGTAGTCCGCTTTTCTAAAAAATCACCTGAAGTAACTGCTACCGAACTTGGGGAATACCTTAAAGCACATATCGAAGAGGTTACTGCTTTTAATGTGGTAAAAGGGTTTTTAAACCTGAGCATCGCCACAACTTACTGGGTTGATCTTTTCCAGACTGACCTGCTTAAGGAAGAATTTGGTACGATTCCATCAACAGGAAAAAAAGTAATGGTCGAATATTCTTCGCCAAATACGAATAAACCACTTCATTTAGGACACGTACGTAATAACTTATTAGGCTATTCTGTTTCTGAACTGCTTAAAGCAAACGGGGCAGAGGTATTTAAGGTTAACCTTGTCAACGACAGAGGTATACACATCTGTAAATCTATGCTGGCCTGGCAGAAATGGGGCAACGGAGAGACTCCTGAAAGCTCTGGCTTAAAAGGCGATCACCTGGTTGGCAAGTATTATGTGATCTTCGATAAAGAATACAAAAAGGAAATCGAAACACTTAAAGAAGCTGGTCAGACTGAAGATGAAGCTAAAAAGAATGCGCCTTTAATCAAAGAAGCTCAGGCTATGTTATTAGCCTGGGAAGCTGGTGATGAAGCGGTTATCACATTGTGGAAGAAAATGAACGGGTGGGTTTATGATGGCTTCGCTGTAAGTTATAAAAACCTGGGTGTTGATTTTGATCAGTATTATTATGAAAGTAATACATACCTACTGGGCAAAGATACTGTCGAAGAAGGCCTGGCCAAAGGTGTTTTCTTTAAGAAACCTGATGGTTCAGTATGGATCGACCTGACTGAAGATGGTCTGGATCAGAAACTGGTGCTGCGTGCGGATGGTACTTCTGTTTATATCACCCAGGATCTGGGAACTGCCCAGATGAAATTTGATGACTTCAAAATGGACGAGTCTATTTATGTGGTAGGTAACGAGCAGGATTATCATTTTAAGGTTTTATTCCTGATTTTAGATAAGTTAGGTAAAAGCTGGGCGAAAGGATTATATCATTTATCTTATGGAATGGTCGATCTGCCCAGCGGAAAAATGAAATCCCGTGAAGGTACTGTAGTTGATGCGGATGACCTGATCGCTGAAATGATCGCCACTGCTAAACAGAAAACTGAAGCACTGGGTAAAGTTGATCATTTTGAGGAGGAAGAAAAAGCAAGTCTTTACTATAAAATTGGTATGGGCGCGTTGAAATACTTCCTGCTAAAGGTTGAGCCTAAGAAACGTTTGTTATTTGATCCTGCAGAGTCTATCGACTTCCAGGGGAATACAGGGCCGTTTATTCAATATACGCATGCAAGGATTAAATCGCTGTTAAGCAAAGCGGATTATAAAAAAGGGGAGCATGTAGCCAATGATATCGAATTATCAGCTACTGAGCTTGAAATGATAATTTTATTATCAGGATATCCTGCAGAGATCGCTGCTGCGGCTAAAGCTTTCAGCCCGGCAAGTTTAGCCAACTACATTTATGAGGTAGCTAAAATGTTCAATAAATTCTATCATGAGATTCCACCGATTGTGAAAGAAGAGAACGCAGCCATGAAACAGCACAGATTAAACCTGAGCTGGGTAACTGCTAATATTCTGAAATCAGGAATGCGCATTTTAGGAATTGAGGTTCCTGAAAGAATGTAATCATACCTTTCTGCATAATAATTATGCAATTTTAATAAAAGAGGTGCTATTAAATGAGCACCTCTTTTTTTTTGCGCCCGAATAAAAGTAATATTGCGGCTCATTATTTTATCTTTTATGAATTGGAAAAAATTATTGTCTGCTAAGCGTTGGGGAAATGAAGATCGTTTTGCCGGAAATGAAAAAGAGGCAAGATCTGAGTTTCAGCGTGACTATGACAGAATTATCTTTTCTTCTCCATTCAGGAGGTTACAGAACAAAACACAGGTATTCCCTTTACCGGGAAGTGTGTTTGTTCATAACAGACTGACTCATAGTTTGGAAGTGGCAAGTGTAGGGAGATCTCTGGGAACTATTTTTTATAACAGAATGAAAGAGGCTGATCCGAATATAGATGAAACCTGTCCTTTACTGGTAGAGGTTGGTAATATCATTGCTTCGGCTTGTCTGGCACATGATCTGGGAAATCCGGCTTTCGGACATTCCGGCGAATCCGCTATCTCTCATTATTTTACTACCGGAGACGGGAAAATTTATAAAGACAGGGTCAGTGAGGCGCAGTGGGAAGACCTGATCAATTTTGAAGGAAATGCGAATGCACTAAGAATATTGACTCATGCTTTTGCCGGAAAAGGTACGGGCGGCTTTGCTTTGACCTATGCGACACTGGCTTCGATTGCAAAATATCCCTGCGCTGCTGTAGCAGGGCACGACAGAACGAATATTTATACCAAGAAATATGGCTTTTTCCAGGCCGAACAAAGTGGATTTAAGAAGATAGCGGAAGAAATGGGGCTGATCAGGGTTCAGGATGAACCGCTGGTTTATAAGCGCCATCCACTGGTTTACCTGGTTGAAGCTGCGGATGATATTTGTTATAATATCATTGATCTGGAAGATGCACACCGCCTCAAAATTCTTTCTTATGAGGAGGTGGAAAGTCTGCTTCTTCCTTTATGTAATGATGTGAAATTGCCGGCACGTTTAGCTGAAATGGAGGATGATGATGCAAAGATTACGCTGATGCGTGCAAAATCTATCAGTACATTAATCGGGCAATGTTCTCAGGTATTTTATGATAACCAGGAAGCTATTTTAAATGGTGACTTTAATGTGAGTTTAATGGATGCGATTCATGAGCCTTTCTTATCCATTATGAAGTATATCGAGCGGATCTCTATCAAAAAGATTTATAATTACTCTTCTGTTGTACAGATCGAGGTTGCCGGTTATAAGGTTATGGGAGGCTTGCTGGAAGAGTTTATTCCTGCTTATCTGAATAATGAGTCGAAGTATCATAAAAAACTGGTTGAGCTGATACCTAATCAGTTTAAAACGAAAGAGACGGATGATTATACAAAGATACTTTGTGTGCTGGATTTCGTTTCCGGTATGACCGATATTTATGCGGTTGAAATGTTTAGAAAAATAAAGGGTATATCGTTTCCTTCGATGAGCTAGAAAGGTTTTTATAGTGTAAAGCTACGGCTCTGTTGTAGCCGTTGCAAAGTATTATACGGAATGGCTGAATGACTCTGGAGGAGTTGTTCGGCCATTCGTTTTTTGGTATGGTGGGCTAGGTTATGAATCTGCCGCAATACACACTTTTAGATACTTTGTCACTCATGACATCTTTAAAGGCTATAAATACTTCGTAAGTATTCTTTTTCAGGTAAAAAGGATCGAGGTAAAAGGTGTCTTTTAACTCGTCTCTGCGGGCGCCACTGTAATTGATATGGGGGCGCCTGTAGGTTTTACTGTATAACAGGATAATGGCTCTGTCATTTGGATTGCTTTCTGCGGTCTTATCCTTGTCCCAGGTGAAATGAAAGGCGTTTTCTGCTACCTGAACGGTTACATTTTCTGGCTTTTGCAGTGGCCCGTCGGCGACTAAAATAGTGTCCCAGCTGATCTCCTGGTTAGGAAATTCACCCTTTATACCTGTTAACAGGTTGGCAGATTTGGCTGCATTGTTTGCCGTAATGTTCCTGCCTGCGGCTATTTGTTTGAAACCCGTTCTTAAGAAGGGCTTAACAGCATTTAAAAACGGACTTAACACTTTCATTTTATTAGCCTGAGCCTGCTGAGGTATAGTTCTTGGCCTTTTTTTGCGGGGTTTGGCGGGTAATGAACGAGCGCATACCTTGTTCTTCCAGGTATAAATAACGACGTTTCCGATTCTTCCTCTGATACCTGCCAGTACGGTGCCTTCCTGTATAATTGCCATAATAGATCTGATTGGTGTTACAATATAGGGGAAAAGGTGTTCTGGAATTATAGTTATAAGTGTATAAATAAGAAATTATTAAAAGCTTATTCAGCTGTTATTCGAATGGAGCTGAACTTTGTCTGTATAGCCTCTGAACCTTGTCTGAATGATGTCTGAACAAGGTATGGGTAGTGTGCTTATTATCAGTGAGTTGCAAAGGTGATTTTTTAGATGTTTTTCGGTTGTTTTTTTAGCCGGTTTTGGAAGGTAATTCCGGGTTTTGAAGCGCTTATAAAAGGGGTGTTTACAACAAAACCACAAAGATTGCTCTTCGTGGTTTTGTCGTGAAATAATTTTTAGAAATCTGGTTAATCTTTTTGCGTTCCTGATGTTAATTCAACAGGGCCTTTTCGCCTGAAACCGGGAAAAGTCATTGGGCTTTTTGCCGGACGCTCATCTCCAAAAAGTACACCCCATTGTTTAAATGATTCTGTTCTGTCAAAGATGACTTTAAGAACGGCGATCAATGGCATGGCTAAAAACATCCCGGAAACTCCGGCAACGCTGCCGCCGACAACTACGCCTAAAATCGCCATCAGGGCATTGATTTTTACTTTTGAACCAACTATTCTTGGCATCAGAATATTATTGTCGAGGAACTGAACTGCAGCAATTACTGCTAAAACTGTAACCACCGGTGCCAGGGAGGTTGAGGCGGTTATGGTGAGCAGTACGCCGATAATGTTCCCTATTAAGGCACCTACATAAGGGATAAGGTTAAGGATGGCAAAGATAATTCCGATCAGTAAAGCGTGCTGAATACCGAAAAGCATTAATAAACCTCCCAGAAGGATCGTCATATAGGTAATCTGGATCAGCAGACCTACCAGATAGTTTTTGATAATAGATTCAGTTTCATAGATCGCGTCTTTAACTTTTGGATGATCTGTTGTTTTAAACCACATGAAAATGAAACGTAACAGAATGTCTTTATAGAAAAGCATCAGATAAATATAGATCGGCAGCAGACCGACAAATACGAATAAAGAGCTCAACGTTACTGCTGCGCCACTTGCCATGCCTCCGGCCATATTTAGCAGGTCATTGCTCTTCTTGTTGATGAAATTCATTTGTTCGGTAGGTGAGTAACTGCTCACACTACTGATCCATTCACTTAGTGATTTTAAGTGCTGGGCCATGTTTTTCTTAATCTCAGGGAAATCTGAAACGAGGTTTCCTACCTGAGCGGTAAAGAACCAGGCGATTAATCCGATAAAAATTACCACCAGAAGGATAGGGAAAATAATAGCTATGATTTCCGGAACTTTATATTTTCTCAGAAAACGATAGACCGGAAGGAGCATGATACTGATAAAAAATGCCATGATAACGGGCATGATAATATCGCTTGCAACAACAAATAACGCACCGATAAGCACCAGACCGAGTAATTCAATGGACCGCCTGACGGTGAGGGGTAATTCTTTCATATTGTAATGTAAATGTTAATTTTCAATGGTTAAACATGAAAAGATAGGAAATGTTTGGGTATTTTTGCGCAATCTTAAATCTAAGTTCTGTCCGTTATGATTACAAATGAAACAATAGTAGCTTTATCAACCCCACCTGGATCGGGTGCCATTGGTGTAATCCGTTTATCCGGGAAAGATGCTATTGAGATCACCAATTCCGTATTTAGCGGAAAAAATCTGTTAAACCAACCTACGCATACCCTGCATTTCGGACTGATCAAAGATGGCGACATCGTGATTGACGAAGTGGTCGTGAGTTTGTTCGTTGGTCCTAAATCTTATACTAAAGAAAATGTAGTGGAGATCTCCTGCCACGGATCAAATTATATCATCCAGCAGATTATTAATTTATTAATCAAAAAGGGTGCTTCTGCAGCTAAACCGGGAGAATTTACGCTAAGGGCATTTTTAAATGGTGCAATGGATTTGTCTCAGGCGGAAGCTGTAGCAGATCTGATTTCGTCAGATTCACAGGCTGCGCATAGTGTGGCGATGAATCAGTTGAGAGGTGGTTTTAGTACGGAACTGAATATTTTAAGGGAACAGCTGATCCATTTTGCTTCGATGATCGAATTGGAACTGGATTTTTCTGAAGAGGATGTTGAGTTTGCAAACAGGGATCAGTTACAGGACCTGATTAATAAGATTACAATAGTATTGAATAAACTGATCCGTTCTTTTGAATTAGGGAACGTGATTAAGGAAGGGATTAATACGGTGATTGCCGGAAGACCTAATGCGGGTAAATCTACGTTATTGAATGCGCTGCTGAATGAGGACAGGGCAATTGTTAGTGAGATCGCCGGAACGACCAGGGATACGATTGAGGAAGTTTTGAATATCAATGGTATCAATTTCAGATTAATTGATACTGCGGGGATCAGGGAGGCTACGGATACGATTGAAGCGATAGGGGTAGAGAAGACGATGCAGAAGATTAGTCAGTCTGCAGTGCTGGTTTATTTATTCGATGTATTGAATCTGACAGCAAGTGAGATTAAGGACGATATTGCAAGATTGTATAAACCAGGTTTGACTTTCATAGCTGTTGCGAATAAAATTGATTTGTCGTTTAATGACAGGTTGAAAGAACTGAATTTACCTGCGGAGATCAGGTTCATAGGGATTTCTGCGAAGGAAAATCAGAATGTGGAGGAGCTGAAGGAGTTGCTGTATGAGACTGTGATTGGGGATAAACTTTCGGATAATCATACGCTGGTTACTAATATCAGACATGTGGAAGCACTGAGGAAGACTCAGGATTCGTTGAATAGCGTTTCTCAGGGGTTGATCAATCCGGTTACTTCGGACTTTTTAGCGATGGATATTAAGCAGGCGCTTTATTATTTGGGAGAGATTACCGGTAAGGTTACTACTGATGATTTGCTGGAGAATATATTTAGTAAGTTTTGTATTGGTAAATAGGTGTTATAACTAGCTGATAATCAATACTTTAGTAAGTTATTTCCAAGAACTTACCGAAGTATTGTTGGGTATTGTAAGTAGCTGTAATCTAGTTGATTACGGTTATTTTTTTTGTCTTTTTTTTAGTGAAATTCTTTATTTTTGGCAATTTTTGTACCTCATTTGTTCCTCAGATTACTTATTTGTTATCGCCAAATTCCATAAGAAATGCATGTCTCTTATAGATGCTTATATATACTTATTGATGCTTATCTGATCAAAATAAGGGTAAATAACTAAAGATGATTTGATAGGTTTACCTTGCTAAGGTTTTATACGTTGGAGTCTGCACCGTCTCTTTTAATTAAAACCTCAAGATCTACTTCCAGACCATCAGCTATTTCATAGAGATAATAATAGGTGGGGTTTATATTACCCGCCTCTAATCTCTGCACAGATTGTTGGTCTTTGCCAATGGAATGGGCAAGTTGTTTTTGAGAAATACCCTTCTTATTACGTATTTCACGTATCCTGGCACCAAGATTTTTAAGTAGAGTTTCCTTTTCCATTGGAAGCGTAAAAGAAGGGCAAACAACTTAGATGTTGTACAACGGATGCGTTGTAATTGAAATGTTTTTTTTACGTTTGTGGAAGATTAGAGGCTTTTATTATGGAATTACCGCTGTAATTTCAAGTGCTTTTGTATCTCATCGTATCGATGAATAAAGCATTTTTTATTTATCATGATATGATTTAATGGTTAGCATAAGTTAATATGCCGATGCCAAATTTTATATAGAATATGAGTTCCAATTTTACAGTCAAAAGGATTTGTGAGCATTGCAAAGGAATATTTGATGCTAAAACAACAGTAACACGTTTTTGTAGCGCAATATGCAATAAGAGAAGTTATAAGCTAAGATTGCGTATTAGTGCAATGAAAGACACAGATCAGGAAGTACAAACTATTCTGGAAAAACCGATGAAGAGTTTACAGGGAAAAGATTTTTTGAGTGTGAGTAATGCGGCGAAGCTTTTAAGCACATCAACAAAAATGATCTATAGAATGATTGCAGACGGGAAATTAGCTGCTGTAAATCTCTCGGTCCGTAAAACTGTTATATCCCGTAAGGAAATCGATCGATTGTTTGAAATTAAAGAGCAGATTAAATTCCCTGAAGAGAAGCTTGTGGTTAGACCCAAGATAAAAGATAGCTATTCTATGGCAGAAGCACAAAATAAATTTGAAATTTCAGAGGCAGGTTTGTATCAGCTGATTAAACGACATAAGATATCTAAATTTAAAAATGGCTGGTATACTTATGTCGCAAAAAAAGATCTTGATGTAATTTTTAATAATGGTATAAAATAATGTCCAAGGTTACCATACGGCGTAAAGCTATTTCCAAAGCGAGGCATACCATCTATCTGGATCACTATCCGCCAATTTATAACCCATATACTGGAAAACTGCAGCGAACGGAGTATCTAAAGCTATATACCTTTGATAAGCCATCTAATAGCGCGGAAAGGTTGCATAATAAGGAAACTTCAAATCTTGTGGAATTTATACGTGCTAGTCGTCAGATTGATATTCAAAATAGGAGATTTGGGTTTTTGTCTGATACTATCAGAGATTCTAGTTTCATAGAGCATTTTAGGACCTTTACGATTAAGAAGCAAAAGTCTGACTCCGATAATCATGCAATGGCGCTTCGTTATTTTATAGCTTTCGCTGGGGAAGATATTAAGTTGAGTGATTTAAATGATTTTTTGTGCGAAGATTACAAAAACTTCTTGTTAAGTGGGCCTGGAATAAGTAGGAGAGAGAAAGCTATAAGTAAGAACACCGCAGTGAATTATTTTGCTAAATTTCGTTCAGTTCTTAAGGAGGTGTTTAAAAGAGGACTGATTGATGTTGATTTATATAAAATTGTTCTGCCTATTAAGCCTAAGGAAACACACAGGGATCGTTTGGAAATTGAAGAGTTTCAGCGATTAGCATCCGCACCTTCATCATCTGATTTGATGAAAAGAGCGGCTTTATTTTCGGGACTTACTGGCTTACGATTTTCTGATGTACAGGCTTTAACTTATTCAAATGTTAAAGGAGTACCTGGCAGATACTATTTGCAGTATATCCAGGATAAAACAGAGAATGCTGAGGTATTGCCAATCTCAGATCAAGCAGTGCAACTTATTGGAAAAAGAGGAGAGCCCAGAGAGTTAGTCTTTGGTAACTTAAAATATTCGACCCTAAAGCCATTTTTTGTTTCTTGGTTATCTAGAGCGGATGTGTATAAAAATATTACTTTTCATAGTTTTAGACATACGTATGCAACCTTGCAATTGGAATATGGAACGGATATTTTTACATTATCTAAATTGCTCGGACATAAAAGTCTAAAAAGTACTCAGGTTTATGCTAAAATTATTGACAGGAAAAAGACTGAAGCAGCAGGTAGAATAGTCCTTGATTTGGAATGCCTTTCGTGATAGCTATCTAGTTTAGGTCTTCAGTGGCGATAGCTTTAATGTTAATTGTAATAATAATTTGGTAATTAGATTTACGGTTTCCCGTAGGGGGGTGTCGATAATCTTTTATATTTTAGTAAAATATGAATTGAAATTTTACATGTTAAAAACTAATCTGATTCCAATTCTTGGTGTTGGCACGTTTAGTAACATTTAAGATTAAAATAGAAGCTATTAACCAAGTAAATTTAAATTATGAAATTACGTTCTGTAAAGCTTAAAAATTTCAGAAGCTATAAGGAGGAAACAATTATTGACTTAGATGATTTGACAGTATTTGTCGGTAAAAACGATATTGGAAAATCAACAATCTTAGAAGCGTTAGATATTTTTTTTAATGATGGAAAAGGAGCTATTAAATTAGATAAAGATGATGTTAATAAAACAGCTATAGCTGAGGGGGATAATGATATTTATATATCTGCAATTTTTACAGACTTACCAACAAATGTTGTCATTGACTCAACAAATGAAACTACATTTGATAATGAATATCTTTTAAATTCTGATGGCTATTTAGAGGTGATTAAAAAATATCCAAATGCAGGAGCATCAAAGGTTTTTATTAAAGCAAATCATCCAACAAATCCAGATTGTGCAGATTTACTGCTTAAAAAGATAGTTGATTATAAAAAAATTATAACCAAAGAAAATATTGAATGTGAAAATCTTACGATTAACGCAATTATGCGAACTGCAATTTGGAGCCACTTTGCTGGTGATTTACAATTAGAAGAAATACTAATTGATACTTCGAAAGAAGATGCTAAGAATATTTGGGAAAAAATTCAAACGTATTTGCCTCAATACTCACTTTTTCAATCGGATAGGAAAAATAGCGATAATGATAGTGAAGTTCAAGATCCATTAAAAAAAGCTGTACAACAAATATTGGCAGACCAAGAGATTGTTGCAATGTTTGAAGACATTGCTCAGAGAGTTGCATCACGATTAACGGAGGTTTCGGATTTAACATTAGATAAATTAAGGGAGATGAATCCTGAAATAGCTAATACTTTAAACCCAATTATTCCAGCTTCTAATGCTTTAAAATGGAGTGATGTGTTTAAAAGTGTTTCAATTTGCGGAGACGAAAATATTCCAATCAATAAAAGAGGTAGTGGAGTTAAAAGGTTAATTTTATTAAATTTCTTTAGAGCTGAAGCTGAAAGAAGATTGCAGTCAGGTAATTCTCAATCAATAATTTACGCTATTGAAGAGCCTGAAACATCACAACATTCAGATCATCAAAAATTATTAATAAAAGCATTTATCGAATTGTCTCAAGCTAATAATACACAGGTATTGTTAACTACACATAGTTCTACTGTTGTTAAGGGATTAGATTTTGATCATTTAAGACTAGTTTCTAAAAATGATGCAGGTAATAAATCAATTGAAGCTATTATTCCAAATCAATTACCTTACCCGTCTTTAAATGAAATTAATTTTATAGCTTTCAAAGATTTAACAGAAGAATATCATAATGAACTTCATGGATTTATTGAAGGAGAAGAAATGTGGGCTAATTTTAAAAATGGTAGACCAACCATGAATTATACTAAAATATTTAAAGATGGAAACACAGGTTTACAACAGGTGGTCTTAACTGAATATATTAGGCATCAAATACATCATCCTGAAAATGCATTAAATCAAAGGTACACATTTGATCAACTTGTAGATTCGGTAAATAACATGAGGGAATTTATATTAAGCCAAAGAAACTAACCCAACTACAATCTTTTTTATTAATACATTGACGCTTTCTAATAGACAGTAATTACATATGTACGGGGAATACTTGGAACGCCTTTCTAGGCAGATTGAAGCTAGATTTAATCAGATTGAAGCTATTTACAATTTTGAGCATGGAAATGAATTTGAGGTTGCCTTGTGCCAGCTATTGGCTGAATTATTACCTGATAAGTATGGTGTTTGCCGGGGGGTTATTTTATCGCATGATGACGATAAAGAGGGCGACGATATCATTATTTATGATAGAATGAATTTTCCATCTTTACGGGGAGATGAAAGTGTAGGTTTTAGTTTGAGGCAACAAATTCCATTTGATGCTGTATACGCATATATTGAGTGTAAACATGCTATTGAAGATTATGAGACTTTAAATAAGGCGCTAAGTCAAGTTGCAAAAGTGAAAGAACTGTTATTTAAAAGGCAGTTGAGAAAAAATAAAGATTATGATGTTGCTGGACCAATTTACAATGGCAAGGTTCGAGACTGGCCGAGGCAGGAACCAGAGTACCTAAACCAACCTTATGGGGTGGTTTTTGCGAGACGATATAAGAGCAGATTGATCTCTTCAATTCGCCCTACATCGTTATCGCCGGATTTAATGATACTTGGGAAGGATCATATCGGAAGCCAAACGGTTAATTTGGGTCCAGATGGGGTTAAGGGAGCCATATTTGTCGATGAGAAATGTGGTTATCCCCTTGTTGAAGAATTTAATAAAGATTGTGCTTTCGGTTTAGGCATTATAATGTTATTAAATGCGTTAAGTAGTATCCAACTTGAGCCTATTAATTGGAATGCCTTTCTTAATAATCATTTCAGCGAAAAGCTGAAAAAGACTTAAGCTGTGAATTAAATTCGACGTCATTTTTAAAGCTCGGGTGAAAATATATTAGAACAGAAAATTTTTAAATTAGTTAAGGTTGCATTTTTTTTTTGATTTTATTTCTGAAAGAGATATCAATTTTCGTATTTCAATGAGAGGGCCCCTCGGTTTCGGGTCAAACTGACCGACTGACTAGCTGCCGAGCGTGGTAGCGAATACACCACGAAGTCTTACCAAAGATAATTAATTCTCAAAAAACCACGATCTGGCACCAAGCAAATGTAGCTCAACTTCGCTCTCATTCCTTCACACTCCTTTTTGAAGCAAAACAGAGCTCTGATTAGATTGCCCTGTTAGGCATTTCAAAGCCACCTCAAATTAGAGCCTATAAACGGTTCAACTCTCAATTTGGATAGTGCCCTTTTCGCAGCATACATCACCGCCTTGCGGCTATTATTCAGCCTCACAACTTCAATATTAACAGATTAATTAAGATAGAAAAAGTGGCCTCAGGTAGATACTCCGACGAAAGTACACCAGGAGCAAAAGGGTAGCATTTTTCCCCGAAATGAGGGGGGCGAATTGGAGCGGAATTGAGCGTCAGTACAACTGCGGAATGAAGAGCTCAGTTTTGACGAAACTCCCACACAGATGGCAAACCAATGCTATAGGAGGAGGCGGATGTAAAATAGCTATTCAGTAATTCTTCAATCTTTTGCATTATCCCCTTATTTACATTTTATGATCGTCATAAACTGACGATCATAAAATCTTTCACAATAATTGAGGAAAAGCTAAATATTGGATGCATTCAACTTTTTAGTATGCTTGTCAACTTTAAATGAAATTCGTTCTCTCCTAATTCTCGATTTATTGGTTCAATAAGCAGTATAAAGCACTTTAAATTGTTTGTGTGCAAATTTTCCAGATACCTCGTCTCAATAGTTTTTGTTATTGTGCATTCTCTGGGCTGGCATCGTCAATTGTTTTTTCTGATGTTGGGGTATATTTCATGCCTTTTTCCCAAGCCTCGGCAATTCCCTTATAGTTGGGGAAGTCCGGTGGTAACTCTTTTGTCCAATTCTCTATGAATTTTGGGTTGTTACTGTTTGGTCGTGGGTTTGCTGTATTCATTCTGGCTTGAACAGGTGTTCTAACAGCGTCTCCCATAATGACTACATGTTGTTGAGGTAGGATTGGCAGTTGTTGTAAAATATCTTCGTTTGCGGCTGAGACTAACTGTCTGACATATTTTTGATCCTCTGGATTTTGAAGTCTATGGATAATGAATGAGTTACACTGGGAAAGTACAGTCTTTGAAAGTTCGGAAGGACGTTGACTAGAAACGAGCAGCGATATACCATACTTTCTGCCTTCTCTAGCTATTCGCTCAAAAACTTTTTTGGCAATGGAATCCTTTTCGCCACGATTTCGCTCAGGAATATAGTTCTGGGCTTCTTCTAGGGCAATGACCATTGGTAGCATTCCCCGGTCGCTTTCAGGAAATCTGGAAACAAATTCTAAGATTAATCTTCCAATCAGTCCGGTAATAGTCTCTAAGACTTCGTGTGGCAGAAGCGACATGTCGATAATAGTAATTTGGCTAGGTTTAGCGTGGTTTAATTCTGAGCCTTGTGGCCTGGGGAACTTCTCCTCATAGTATTTTGAAAAGTAATCTTCATCTCCTGTTTGGAAAACCTTGCAAAAGTCGCCAAGAATAAATGATATGAATTTGGATAGTGCAGAAGTGATCTCTGTTTCATGGCCAAGTATCAATGGTGTCGATATTCGCTCGTCTCCTAAAAACGATTGTAGCCTTAATCGAAGTGTCGATACAAATTCTCTGAGCCTATTTCCAGTATTTTCATTTTCTGTAATAGCCTCGTCAAAGAATCTTTCAATGAGGTCTTTGAAATTAAAATAGATGGGCAGATCAATATTGCGCTCTTCAGTTGACTCTTTTCCGCGGATGGAAACATTGTATAAAGATATATGTATTTTTAGGAGTTCACTCGTCTCCGCCAATACCTTAGTGCTAACAATCCCATTAACGTATTGGCCTGGCTTACTAAGTTTACTCTTCTCAGTAAAGAGGCTCTTTAGTGCCTTAATTATTATGCTTTTATCGAAATCTGTCTGTAATGAACTTAACTCTTGTATAAAAGAGTCCACTTCATCGAAGATTGTATTTTTGATCTTGAATGAGTTTTCATCGCATTCATTTGCAATGGATTCAAGTCTAGAAATATACGATTGTGGTATAGTCTTTTTTGTTGTGGCAACGGTCTGGTTTTTTGCAAGGCCTAACGCGCGTTTGAAGACGGGTGCTTGTGTTCCGGGGGTCGGCTCGAAAAGATAGTCAAAGTCAGTAAAATTCATGAACCAAAACGGTATTTTCATGCCATTCTTGTCAATGTGGAACGGATTTACCTCTTTCAGTTTTCGGTATGGAGCCTCTAAGGTACCTTCGAAGGCCGATTTATATTCACCGTTGGTGTCTAAGATGATGATGTGCGCATTCTGTAATTGTTTTCCATTATAGTCGAAATCAAATAGGCTCTGGATGATCGAGGCGAGTGTGCAGGATTTTCCTGATCCTGTATTGCCTAGTATGGCAGCGTGTTTTCCGAAAAATTTATCAGGGTTTATTTTGATCTTGTAATCTCCAAATGCTGGGGATGTTCCTATGGGTAGATAGAAGTCCTCATCAAAGTTTATGGTTTCCTTTGTTTTTTGGTCAAATATATTGTTAAGGTCGTCAGTTGTGACATACCAGACAGGGTTATCTAGGATAGGGTAGTTATAGACGCCCTGTATGTATTTACCATTGTTCTCAATGGTCCCTATCATAGTTGCGGTGAGGTATCTTGCCGATTTGGTTAGGAAGATAGCTTCCTTGTTCTTGCCTAGTTCGGTCTCATCAGCAGCCCTTACTTCGGTTACCATTCCCACGATTCTATCGGCACCAATGGGAATGATCACGTAGGAATTTATTCTGGCTACTTCATATATTCCTTCGTATCCACTTTTATAAAGACTTTTGAGTTCGTCATCTAATTTGATTGATACCCTAAAGCTGTTGACAGAAATTACCTTTCCTATAGTTTTTTCGCTCATTGTTCAGGTGTTTTAGTATTCTCAGCTTGGGTATTAGTATTTTTAAATAGGTTATTTAAGGTATTAGCTACTCTTTCGTTATTGTCGATATTGTTAAAGTTCGGCATTAGTGTATCGGAAAAGCTGAGAAAGTCGCCAAAGAAAGATCCTTCGAGAATGATGATCCTTGGATCATTGAGATCTTTCATGTTCTTAATATAGTCATTGCGTGTACCAGAGAAGTCGACTATAATAAGGGTAAAGGTTGGATTGGATAATGCCTGAAAGATAATATCGTTGAAATGATCATCTCCAAATGAATAGCCAATGGTGATGAGTACAGACTGGGATTGGGTTATTGTTGCAGCAAATTGTCTGAATAGTTCTGAATAGGGGAGATCTAGTGTATAAGATTTTTTGACTGCAGAAGGATAAATAATTATCTCACCTTTTTTGTTGAGGTTTTCTATTAGTTCTAAAGGCTTTTCCTCTATCCCATATATATTATTGGAATCTCTCTTTTCCGAGTTCACCCAGGATAGAGACCCATGTAACTTGATATAGCGGACCACCTTTTCTATACGTTGTACCTTTCCTGCAGTTGTGGATCCCGGATAGAAGATGTCGTATTCGAAAGTTTCAGGCTTAAAGAAACGTTTGTGAAATCCGGCAAAGCCGTCGATATAATGGATGCCAAGCTTATCGAAAGCGTATTCAAAAGCTAGATCATAGTTTGCAGTGAATATTGTTGCGCGCCTTAAATTTAGTGGTCGCTGAAGTAGTGCCTTTAGGAATTTTTCATGGAAGATGTATTTGCTTTGTGATTTAAGCAATTCACCTTGCTCTACTTCTTTAGGAAATTGGCTTGCTTTCTTACGGTCAATTACGTCATCAGAAACTGGCCTATTTTCCAGATTGCAGACATTGAACAAGCCTTCTTTTATTGCCGTAATGAGTTCGCTGATCTTATCACTTCTCTCTATACTTTTATCTTGATCCAATACAAAATCCTTTGCTATAAGATAATTGAGGATAACCTCATATTCTATTGCTATTTCTTTTGAATCTGCGTCTCTAATTATATCAGCCACTATCGCGAATTTCCAACCACGTACATCCAGAAATTCATTTGTTTCTTGTTTTAGATGAGTGCGAGCATAGGTTAATTTTTCCGACTGTAATATTTTTACCGTTTTGTTTAGTTCATTAAAAATACCTTTCTGTTCCTTGTCTTTCTCTAGTAGATAGTTCTCGACCTCCAATGGGAAATTCCTGATGGACACTGCACCAAGGTGAATAGATGTCCCAGATCCGAAGAGGAAGCTAACGTTGTCAAGTTCAAGATAGTTCTTGAGCATTAGCTTTACTTTGTCAATGATTTTGGATTGATCTGGATCGGCTTCTATCCAGTCATTAAGTTTATCAGTATTGCCGAAAAATATCCTGTTTTTTGAAGAATCAAAATGAGTCATGCGTTAGAGAGTAAAAGTGATATTTTCAAATATAGATATTCGTGGGAGTAATTGAATCCATAATGTTTACTTTAAGATTAAATGCGATCTAGATTTCGATATTTTTGATTAACAGAAGATACGTATCTTTGTAAGACCAGTTAGGTGTAAATTTGTGATGGATTTAAAATATTATTATTTTGGCTCGGCCGATTCTTTAGATACCGACGTCCTAGTGCATCATCCAGAGGCAACGGGTACAGATTCAGATTCCAGTCTTGTGGACGAATTGAGAAGCAAATTTCCTATGTGTATTAAATGGGATATCAATATTGTGAAGATTGATGGTGGGTATGTAACAAAATCTATTCCTTCCAAGGGTAATGTGGATTCGGTCAACAACAGTCTCTACCAAACCTATCATTTGCACGTTCAAGACCATGAACAGCCAATAATTGGTAATCTCCCCCGACAAAAGCTACTTGCCGTTGTACGCTGTATTAGGGCGATCTTGCTTTCTGTAAAGAAAACTTCTCAATATAAATTGCATATTCGTCCTGCATTGAAAGCTGACTTTATTGACCGTCTAGATGCTTTATTAAAGGTCAGCTATGACCAACCACCTTTTTCCAAAGAGGAAGATAACCTCGACGAATACAAGCGCGTCGCCTTTCGGATCGGTCAGACCCTGTCACTTTTGGATGGAATTGAGATTTATACTAAAGAAGATTTTATAAGATACCATCCTGATTTGGCCGCTATCATTAACAGAGCATCGATGCCTATTCTTGGTCAGATGGAGGCTAAGATAGCTGAGCTCTACCATGTCATACAACGCATGGGAATTGTCCAGATGGATAAAGATATCGTACAATGGAACCAGTTTAAAGCCAATTTTAAAACTGAGGATGATATTTTGTAAGATAACAGAAATAGAAATTTAAGAGGGATAATAATGACAATTTAGAATGGTTCCATAGCCTTGAAAGAGCTCTGAATCACAATATTCTATCATAACCTGAGGCCATTAAATTTAGTATATTCGGTTATAAAGATATGTTCCAATACCTTTCAATCATTTTTTATGTTGCGGAACTGTGTCGATAAGATAATTAGATATAATATGGCCAGAAACAGCGTACTTTTTGATAAATCTATTGCGGCCTGCATTTCAGGAATAGAGATTTATAATAAACCGGATTTTCGATATCGCGAAGAAACGTTCACGATATTGATGATCAATGCTTGGGAGCTGTTGTTAAAAGCGAAAATTCTCAAAGACAATAAAAACCAGGTTCAAAGTATCTACGTTAAGGAGCCGAAAAAGTTGAGGAGTGGAGAAAAATCAACGAAACAAACCATAGTAAAGAAGTCAAGGTCAGGAAATCCCTTGAGCATAGAATTGCTCAGAGCGCTCGATTTAGTCGCCTTTACAGATGGGAGTATTACTGCTCCTCTTAAAGAGAACATAGTTGCGTTGTGCGAAATTCGGGATAATGCAATTCATTTCAAAAATGATGAACCTGAATTGGGAAAGCTAGTATTGGAATTAGGAACTGCCAGCTTAAAAAATTATCTGAATGCTGTGAAAATGTGGTTCGACAAAGACCTGAGTAGGTATAATTTTTACCTAATGCCTATGTCCTTTTTTCACGAGTTTGAAAGTATGAACAGTTTTTCTATTTCCAAACCCAGCATCCAATTGGAGAAACTCATGAGTTATTTGAGTGAAAAAGTTGCGCAGCATAAATCAGATCCTGATCAGGAATATAATCTGCTACTTAGAGTAGAAACAAAATTCGTGAAGTCAAGTGTAGAGGATGCGCTAATTGTTAAACAGGTTAGAAGAAGAGAAGAAGCTGAGGATCCAGATTCGGTTCAAGAGGTGATTCTAACGGAAGAAAATGTTTTGCTGAAGTTTCCATGGACCCATCGTGAGTTATGTCTTCGCTTAAAAAAACGCTATGATACATTCAAACAAGATTCTAAATTCAAAGAATCGATCCGGGAGTTGAAGAAAGATACTATGCTATGTCATACTCGTTTTGCGAATCCATTTGCAGAAAAGAGTGCTAGAACCTATTTTTATAGTCCTAATTGCATAGCCATTTTTTTTGATAAAATTTACAAGATACAACCTCCATTGAAGGTTGTATCCAAGGTCGCTGCCGTGGACGAGGCTTGAGTGAGCTAGATCGAAAGTTATAGAGGTCTGTTAATAGTTTATCATCCTCCGCAGCAATGGAAATGTTTCTGCTCGTGGGTACGATAAAAAAAAGTCATGAACTTGAAGCCAACTGATAATTTTGGATATTTTTTTTGATCAATTTAATCAGTAATTTCTGTTTCAGCTTGGATGACCTTTTATTTTGAAAAATAAATCTACTGCATTTGAAGAGTTTCATGTTATGTTAGTTCTGTTAACCATGGGAGTATACTTTTTAATTTATTATTATGATATTAGTATAAATTATTGAATCTCGTTAAATATGACATTAGAAGACCTAGTTATCATTGGGTATTTGCCTGAAGAGCTATTGCCCGTGTTTACTACGGAAGATCTTAAGCCTTTACTTCCAGATATTATTAGAGACTTGGATCGCTTTAATCCTCTTAAAGGGGGAGATATTAAGAAGAAAGTAAGTAAATGTGTTACTTTTTCTATTCCCAAAGCCAGTGGATATAGACGGACATTAAGTATCCCGAACCCGTTGCATTATATTCGGCTCAGCAATACTATCGTAAACCACTGGGCTGATATTTCAAGGCATACGGAGTCTTCTATTGTGTCAGGTTCTAGGCTTAATAATGGTGGTGTCAGAGCTATAGAAAAACCAAATTTTGAAGAATTTATTAATCAGCGGATTATAAGAGCAGTAGGTAATCGCTATCTGTTGAAAATTGATATCTCCAGGTTTTACAATTCCATTTATACACATAGTATTCCATGGGCGCTGCATACTAAGTCTGTTTCGAAAAGTATTAGGACACGAGTTGGTCTCTTTGGCAACGCACTAGATGAGGACTGCCGGAGAATGCAAGATGGACAAACTATGGGTATACCCGTAGGTCCTGATACCAGTAGGGTCATTTCCGAAGTAATCCTAGCTGCAATCGATAAGATGTTGATTGAGCAATTACCTGGATTTAAAGGAATTCGAATTATTGATGATTACTATTTATATTTTACTTCTCTTGCCGATGTTGAGATCGCAAGGGCACTTATCCATAAAATCCTCAAAGAATATGAATTAGAGTTAAATCCAAGTAAAGATGCAGTCAGTATGATCCCTGAGATGTTGGAGTCTCAATGGTATACCGAACTGAAAATTATCAGATTCTCCAATATTAAGTCTGCTCAAAGAAAGGAGCTTATCTCATTTTTTGATAGGGCAGCTTTCTATGCTAAAAAACATCCAGAAGATTCCGTCATTTCTTATGCAATTTCCAAAGTGCGAAATTTTGCGATTCATAAAGACAATTTAATCATCCTACAATCTCTATTATTGAATTCAATCCTGTTGGAATCTAAAGCCATCGCACTCCTGACGGAGATATTGATTTCTTATCATAAAAATAGTTACACCTTGGAGTTGGTTGCAATTAAACATGCGCTGCAAGAATTTATTAAGTTTCACTGCGACTTGAACAATGAGTATGAGATTTTTTGGGCGTTATGGGCAATGAAGAACCTCGCTCTGAAAGTGGATAGATCTGTTGCTGATAAGCTTACTCTTTCTAGAAACCCAATAGTCATTTTAGTGGTGCTCCATTTGAGAAATTCACGATTTATTTCAAAAAGGATTGATGTGTCAGAATGGGAGGCATTACTTACAAAAGATAATTTGTATAATGAATATTGGCTGGTTGCTTATGAAGCGAAACTTCGTGGTTGGCTAACTACTGCTGATGATTACTTAGAAACTGATCCTTTCTTTAAATTTCTTAAGGACAAGAGAGTACATTTTTATAAACCAAGAAAAACTCTATCGGCATCGCGTGCCGCAGTTTTTGCTCGAGAACCTTCAATGGCTCGGCATGAGGATGCGTATGATTTAATTTTTAGTAACATTATACGATCACGGGTGAGGCCGACAACATCCCAAATTTTGCCGGATTCTACAGGTTTTGACTTGGAGTTTTAGCACCTGGTATTCTTCACTCTAACAAAGTAATATTTGTATTCATACGTAAATATAAATTTTGGCTATTCTAAAATATTGCTAACAATTTTGCTTTCCAGTGATATAAACCGGATTTTTGAGTCAAAGCCTTATTATGACTAAGAAAACTGGCGGCGGAAGTGCCACAAATTCTGGGATAGACTATCAGCAACGCGTCGCGGCTTGTTTTCAAATCTTCCTTTATACTCAATTTGAGATTAGCCAGGTACTAAACGAGGATTTTTCGCTGACGATTAAAAGTTTACATTTTGAAACGGCGGATGCGGTTGATGACCTAAAACTCCTCTGTGATAAAGATCATACACTCTATTTGCAGGTAAAGCGATCAATTTCTTTTTCGGACTCACCCGAGTCTGAGTTCATTAAAACGTTAGACCAGTTTATCGAACAACAGAGTGTTGGCGGTTTCAATAATTATTATGTCCTCGTCACAACTTCCGACAGTTCAAGGCGGTTAACAGGAGAACTACGTAAAATTCTTACAAGTATCAGGTTAAATGATACTGCGTTTAAATTAAACCCGCTCAATAAAAGCGAGCAGGAAGTATATAATAAATTTCGGGCGGCTTTTATATCAAGAAGCCTAACGTTAACTGGTAATAGAATAGATGACCGAAAATTCGTTGAATTTGCAAAGCGGGTTTACATCGAAGTAATGGACGTGGAGGCCGGTATGTCGCTTGAAAGGAGCGCCAAGCTATTGCTTGTAGGTCGAATGCAAAACCCAGATTTGGTGTGGTCATTGCTCATCAGAAATTCGCTTGTCTATGCTACCAATCGTGCGTCCATCAACCGACAAGCATTGACAAATGTTCTTAATAACTATCGGGTTCGCAAAAATCATTTTATTGATCAGGACGAATTTGAAGCTATCTTGAGGGATGCTGTAATACTCAATGGGGAGTACTCTTGTAATAAAGAGGTATTGATCCTTGAATCGGAAGAAGGCGATAAAAACGAGATCATGGAAATCGCACGTTTTTCAGATGTGTGCTCGAAACAGCTGTCATTCTCAAACAATAAAGTCAAATTTATTAATGATTCTGAATCACTCACCTTAATTTATCGTGGGTCCAGCGCGATAGGGCTGTCCAGATTTGTCGAACAGAATCCTGGTGCACTGGGGATTAAACCGCTGGTCATTTTCGATTTGCCAGCCATTGAGAGAGGTGGCCAGGAAGAATGCATCAAATTGTATAACGAATATGTTGACCAACTAAGTAAAGAAAACCGTAACATCGGCAATTGCTTGCATTGCGGTAAACCCGTTGGTAAAACTGAGAACTTATTGATCGAGATCGATGATGATGATACCGCAAGTGCGGTTGGAGCTTGCCACCTTGCTTGCAGACGTCCTATGGATAGAGTTTTAGGAACTGCTCGTTTGGAAAACGAGCTTTCCTCGCCATATTTAGAGGATTTTGATTTCAATCGGTGGGTATCACTTAGTCTCAAAGGTGGGATAATATTAGACGGTCTCATTCCTGCATTACAGGGGAAAGCCAGTATCGCGTGGAGTGGTTTTCCGCATCAGAGCGATGGTGACTTTTGCGTTAAGTTTCAAATGGAGGATGGTACGAAGCGCTTTGCATTTCATCGCGGAAAAATTGAACGCATGACCGAGCAGGAAGCCACAGAACACGTCCGCCGTTTCAAAGTACAATTAGAAAAACAAAAAGCTGAAAATGACCTACTGGGTTTTACAACAAAAAATCGTCAATACGGCGTTTATTCTCGCTTATTGCTTAGCATCGAACAAGATGACGAATTTGTAGCGATTAATGATGCAGAGGCCGTTCGTTACAGTCAGCAGGAAGCAAAAATACATGATACTGGGAGGATGTACTATGCACCACTCTGTTATATTGCCGACAAGCATAGCGGAGCTATACTGAATATTAGCAATATGATTCCTATTATATCAGACCCAAGAATGATGGACTCATTGGCTAAATCATGGCAGCGGGCCGGAATTGATATAGAAGACTTAACCCTACGCATACTGTCTTCGGATAGTGAGGTAGACATTTTCTTTGCGCAGCTATTTGCGGACAAGAACACGCTGGTTTTGAATCCCCTATTAGATCAAAATGCAAGACTGGTCAAGGGTTTTTTCATTAGCCCAGCACAAGATATTTTGCAGCAGCAAGAAGAGGCAAATGAGGGCCTATGGGAAATAGATGATCCTGCATGGCAAAAAGGTGATTTGGTTAAGATTATTGTGCCTGACGAAGATGGGCCTAAGAAAATGTTTGGGCAATTGCTTTTTGACGAAGCATTAAATGAAGATGATATCCGGGTAGTGATCTTTCAGCCTATGGAAAATGGTAAGCCTGTGTATGATATCGAATTGGTTATTCCATCGGTATTAGTATCCTGTTGGGACGGTTCGGATAATAATAATTCTCTGACGTAAGCAGCGAATATAAAGCTCAAAAATAATAACTGGTTAATAATAGTTTGATTAAACGACGATGAAAAAAATAGATCTACAAAGAAGATTAGATCCGGAAGAACACATATTGGGTGGTATTCGTCCGAGCGCAAAAATATGCCAGGCACAGTTTCAAAAGGTAAAGGATATTAAAGCAGAAATCGAGTTTTTAGAAATTCAAGAAAGGAATGAGCAAATTAGGGATTCTAATAGTAAGGGGCCAGAAAACTCTTAGCAAACCTGTAATGACCTATGATATTAAATGATGAAACAACTTGGCCCGATAGGGTAATTGCATTTCTGGAAAAGAGAGGCCAACCACTATTGGACTATGAACTAATGATGACGGGTAAAGATATTTCTTTTAATGGACTTTTATATGACAGTGTTCACAGAGAATTAACGGATTTGCTACTGCCTTACAAGATTGAGAATGCATTTCATTGCACCCGGCTAACAGATGATGAAATAAATTTCATACAAAAACAGGGGATGCAGTTACCGAATCTTGATACGTTAAATTCTAGAATCGATAAACTCGTGCAAACCGGACTATTAAGTAAAGCCATATCTGAGAACTTAAAATTCAAAAACGAGGCCAACGAACAATACAGAAAGGATATTTTACATTTCGTATTTCAATCACCTCATTTAGAAGGCGAGGGAGGTATTGCAAGGTTTTTTACCTCGTGGGGCGGCGAAGCGCTTTACAATGCACATGAAGAAGATCCTGTTACAGGTCCCGTGCTTGCTGGGATCGGCCGACCCTGTATTATTCAAGCCCGCATACCAATAGCCAATATGGGCCGTGCCTATTTTAATACCAAAATTGCGCGAATTTATTTTAAGAACCGTGGATTAAGAACCGAAGAACCCACCAGTCATGAAGACCATACAAAACAACCAATACCACCGGATGACGTAATTGCCATCTTTCAATTTCCAGAAAAAAGATTTCTGGAACTTAGCGGCTGCCAAACATGGCGTGATACATTCCTTAATATTCACTAATCCCTAGAAAAAAACGTAACAAATGCGTAACAGTGCGAAATTTTGCGATTTCAAAAATAGTTCGTAGATTCCTTTTGTAAACAAAAACGAAGATTTTGTGCCATATTGGTTGGTAAGACTAGAAGACCCATAATCACAAGGTTGAAGGCTACAGATTATACTAGAGATTTTTCTTTAATCATCAAAATGAACCTTTTAAACTAGTTCGCATTATAACCATCTTAGGTTGTGTTTTATTGAATTTTAGTTCTTAGTTATAAAGAATAATATCACTCATTCAGATTTTATTATATTAACTATATGGGTTTAATGTTTTGATATGTAGGTATTTGCAGTGGTTGTTTAAAGTTGTAGTTTTCGATTTGTATATTGTCAATTGGGTGTAAAATAAATGTGCTCATTTTGTACCTGTAAGCGTGTAACGTTCTGATAATCAGATGTTATTAAGTTTTGTATCGGTAAATAGGTGTTGTAACTAGTTGATAATCAACGCTTTAGTAAGTTATTTCCAAGAGCTTACCGAAGTATTGTTGGATATTGTAAGTAGCTGTAATCTAGTTGATTACGGTTATTTTTTTTGTCTTTTTTTTATGATTAACCATATTGATGCTAATTTCAGAGACAATTGAAGATTATGATTTCTTGGCCTTTTAACCTATGTGCAATTTTAGAATTATTGGTCTGATAACTGAAAAAGACCGTTTCTAAAGAAGACCCGGTCTTTTAAATTTTAGATTCGACTCTCCTTATAATTTAAGGAAGTAACCTCAAGTACTTTCAGTTTCTTATTGAAAACTACAATATGTCATCACAATAAAATTATCAATTCTTTTGATCAGGATATTTTTTTATAACAATTTTCTTCCTTAATTCATCGACAGTAACCGATTCTATAGAGTTCTCTGCTGCACAAATATCCTTTTGTATAGAGATTGGGAGATGATCATAGCCAACAACTTCTATTTCGAAATTTCTGTATTCTCTTTTAATTTTAAAATGGTCTAAAATTTCAGTTAAATTCAATACCCTTTTAACGCTGGAAAAAAGAGGATATGCTACTACGTTGGTTCCTTTAATTTCTGGATGTTTTACGTAAAAACTATCTCTATTGAGTAATTTTACCCCATTCGTTTGTTTACCCCATATAACCAGTGGAAGTCTTGTAATCTTTTCTGTACCATTTGAAAGTTTCATAATGTATACTGGCCACTCCGACAATGGCTTTTCCATCCACCCTTTACCTTTTTGAAACTGTGCGAAGCAAAAATTGATGCTCAAAATCATAATAATAGCTGTAATAATATTCCTTTTCATAAGATTTTTAAATTTAAACGTTTGTTTACTTTCTTCCTGTTATAGTATATAGATTAGTAAAATCACCTGGTCCTGGTTTGACATCATATTTGCCTAATTGTGGATCGAAATATTGTATACTCCCATTATTGTTGTAACCAGTAATCATTACTTCATGTCCAATATCCTTTGTATCAGTGGTAATAGTTCCCATGAGTGGGTATCCTGAATCAATTGATGCCTTGATTGTTGTTGTCGGCGTAGTATCGAAAAACATAGTGACCAAAGTATTGAGTTCATTTTCAGGCACTCCATTAGTGAACAAATTAAAAGCTCTAGTTCCAGAACTCTCCTCTGGCCCTGTAGTTTTTGCATACTGATTCAAGAAATGATCTACATCTCTTTTTCCATCGAAATAACTATCTATCCACTCCATACTTTTAAATACGCACGTATTGGCGAGTTGTCTATCTTTTGTATTATTTGTTGGCAATTTATCCTTTTTTAATGAATGATCCGCCTGTGAAGGATCTCCAGTCCCCCCAATTCCTCCTGGAAGTGGAGATTCATCAGGAACGTTGACCAGCCCACAAACTTCACGGGGAGAGGTATCCGATTGATACCAGTCAACCTCGTGCCATAAACAACTACCTGCACCACTATTTGGAGGAGAACAACCTCGAAGATTAACGGTAATAAAAAGCCGACCATGGCATATGGCAGTCCAGGTACAGATATATTCTGTATGACATTCGGTTGTAATAGCTTCAGTCTTGATCTTAGATAGTGAATTTACTTTTGCCTTATTAAGTACTAACAATTGCTTCTGATAATCAGACACGCCATTCTTGTAATTTAATTGATAAGAATTTCCTGTGACCAGATTGATAAATACTGCAGTACCTGTAAAGGTCTTAAAATTGAAAACATCTGGATCCTCATTGCTCACTGTTTCGTTAATTTCTCGAGAATAAATTACCTTAAAATATTCTTTATTGTCTTTGATCATCAGGTAAGTTCGGTTTCCTCTCTCTATGCCAATCAAATCTTTATTATCCTTTTCAACATGTGGAATTAAAGGGATATACAGATAGGAGCTTTGATTGCTTTTTGAATTTAAATAAGAGCTTGCTTCTTCCCAATTTGGCTCCCAACTTGTTTTTACTTCTGGTGTAAACTGGTGGACCAATTTCAGATTTACCTTTTCTTCATAGAATTGACGTTTTATTTCACTAATGTTAGCAAGAACCTTAACGGATTTTCCTGCATCCTGATCACTGAGCCTTTCTTTTACGCAACCAGCGATCAGAATTAATAACATCACAAGAGTAATTAATTTGATTTTTTTTTCTTTCATTTTTTTCTAATTTGATCGAGCTATTACAACTAAGAGATATCGAAGTGGTAAAGTCAGGCAAAAGTATGATTAATAATCCTTCAAATGCAATAGTGTTGCGATAAATAAAGGTGATAACTTGAGTCAATTGAGATCTGAATTTTATTAAACCATTAATATCAGGTACTTAAGACATTCATTTTGAGGAATATTTAACAAAATATGCTTTTTAAAGTGTCAGGTATATATTGACTTTTTATTGTTTTTATCCATAATACAGTCGTATGTTATATTTTTAAGGTGTCATGTATGTCACTTCTAAGGGTAATCAATTTATTCCACTTTGGTGTTCATTTTTAACTGTAAACTAATTATTATGATCAAAGAAATTGCAGAAGAACTCTACAAAATGGAACGTAATGCATTGGATGAAATTGATAATTCGTCACATCGAACCGTAACCGTTCAGAGAAAAATACGAGTTGAAACAGCTTCCTATTACTTAAACCAATTGAAAGAAAAAGTCCTTGATTATTCTTTTACCTCGTCAAAGGAAGAGATCACCTTTTTCAAAGTGACTAAGCCTAAATTCTCACCTCGGCGAAGCTGATTTGGGGTAAGATTTAAGTATGTCATGCAGTGTTTCCTTAAGCACTTTAATTAGTATGTTTTTGAATTTAAGTGTCTATTAGGTAGTTGTTTGTGTGCGTTATTTGAAGATTAGATTTGTAGTTTTATAATTGTCTATTTGATGTAAAATAAATATACTCATTTCGTGCCTGTACGTATGTAATTAATTGGTAATCAGTATTATGTTTGGTTTTGTATTGAAAAATTTAAAATCAAACAGTGATGACATGTCCTATAACAAAGCTCATAAGGAAATGATCATTGCTTATAGAAATAACTGGACTTATGTGAAGTCGGAACGACTTAATACGTTGGAAGGGCATTGTAAGCGCATCGTGGCTTTGCGCGGTCATAAAGCGCTTAGTAAATTTATTCAGTTCCGCACTGAAATAAACATGATTCATGAAGCGTTGCATAAAGCGGCGAGTGCCCTTGATGCCGAGATTGAAACTCAGATTGAGCGCTTATGTGAGCGAAAATAAGTCCATAAGATATTTGTAGCAGAGGTTATTGCTCTAGCATAGGAAGTAATCGATGATAATTAATGCATAATTATGCTAAGTAATGAAAAGTAGTTCCCTATTGTGATATCAATTCGTCTTTCTACTTAATAAAGACAGGTTGTGGATACTTATATCCCTATAAGATCTATTTTACAATTTAAGAAATTCAATCAACTCTATTGCTGCAATCCGACCGGCACGATTGGCGCCAATGGTAGATGCTGATGGACCATAGCCTGTTAAGTGGATACGCGGATCTTTAGCGACTTGTGTGGCTAATTTTCCAGATATTTGAATTCCATTTTTATCATTCAATAACTTTAAAGGGGCAAGGTGATTTAAAGAATGACGGAAACCGGTATTCCAAAAAATAACATCAGCATCGAGTGTAGTTCCGTCTTCCCATCGAACGCCTGTTTCAATGATTTCTTTGAACATAGGTTTCCGATCTAAAACGCCTTTATTCAACATTCCTTCAATAGCGGGAGTGATAGGCAAGCCTGTTACAGAAACCACTGATTCAGGTGGCAAGCCTTCTCTTACTCTTTTCTCTACTAAAGCTACAGCTTCACGTCCTATTTCTGGCGAAAATTCATATTTTCTAAAATCAGGAGATCGACGGGCTACCCAGGTAGTTTGGGTTACTGCTGAAATTTCACCGAGCAATTGAATAGCTGAAATGCCACCACCCACAACTATCACATGCTTTCCGATAAATTCTTCAGCGTTTTTGTACTCGCCCGTGTGCAGTTGCTTCCCTTTGAATTTTTCCCAGCCGGGATATTTAGGGCAGTGTGGGGTTTTCCAGGTACCGGTAGCATTGATCAATCCGCGAGCACTAAATTGAATTCCATTTGTTCGGATGATAAATCGCCCGTTTTGCTCAGTAACATCAGTCACTCTTATGGGACGAATGATCGGAAGGCCAAAGGCCTTCTCATATTGTTCATAATATTTGGGAATTGCAATATTCGCTTGCAATTCTGTTTCCTTAGTATTTACAGCATCGGAAAAGGCCATTCCGGGTAAGTCATTAATGCCATTTACATTGCTAAGCGTTAGAGAATCCCAACGATGTTGCCAAGCTCCACCTGGACTAAATTCATCATCTAAAACAACAAAACCTTTTCCAGGTTTTATTCCTTCTCTTTGTAAATTGTAGGCTGCTGATAAACCGGCTTGTCCTGCTCCAATCACGACAATATCTACTTTATAAAAAACATTTTTATCAGGTATCATAGATAACTTTTATAGGCTTTACTCCACACCTCTGATGCTAAGGTAAAGTTAAGGAAGCTTTTAAAGTTTTGCGTTGATCTATGTTAAATAAACTAAAGATCTTCCACCATGCAAGAATCCGTCAACTAACAATAGGATTATTTATCAAACGACAAGTAAATTCAGGACGAGACAAAGCTTTAAATTTTAATTTTTGTCTTAAATTTTGTATTTTTAACCTAAATCATCGGTTTAAAAATATGTCAGATTTAGAGCTTGAAACTAAACATGAGAAATATCTGATTACAATCAGAAATCTGAGAGCAAATAATTTCAGTAAGGATTTACCATTCCTTATTCTTTCCGAAAATCTCCCAGGAGGACAAGTTTATAAAGAATTTGCTGATGGTCGCATCGAAATCCAAGAAGTTGTATCTGCTGGAAAAAAATTCCGTACACGCGTAATTAAGGTTCTTAAAGGATTGCAGGCAGATAGCGTTCGTAAAACTTATGGATTACTCTAAGCCCACTCTTCTAGTAATTTCTGGTCCTAATGGTGCAGGTGTAACCCTTCCTGAAAATCGAACTGTATAAGATGCGAAAATTCGTGACTTTGACCTCCCTACCAAAAAAAACCAGACCGCTGAAAATTAGAAAAAATAGGGGCAGTTATCTGTGTGGTTTATTAAAGTTATTCTCTGTAATTTTGACTAGATGAAATTACTTCAGCATGGGTGAAATAGAAAAACCGAGTACTCTTATTAAGTAAATTACTGAAATTGTAACTCATGCAAAGCAAAAGGCATATCAGAGTAGCAATGCCATTTTATTAGAAATGTACTGGCAAATTGGACATCTTATTGTTGAAGATGAGCAGGATGGTAATGCTAAGGCTGCATATGGAAAAGCTGTATTAAAAAACTTGGCTCAACTGCTTACACTGGAATTTGGAAAAGGTTTTGATGAAAGTAACTTAAGAAATATTCGACAGTTTTATTTAGCCTTTCCAAAACGTGACGCAGTGCGTCACGAATTAAGTTGGACGCATTATAGAATTATAAGTCGTTTAGAAACAGAAACTCTGAGAAATCAATATGTGATGTATGCAGTTGAAGCAGGTTGGAATACACGTACCTTACAACGCAATATCGCATCACAGTATATTGGTCGGGTATAAGATACGAGTAGGCAAGAAGCTCCTAGAGCTGAACAATTAATAAAAGATCCTTATATATTTGAATTTTTGGGCTTGCCTATAGATGTAAAGACATCAGAAAATAAAATAGAAACAGCATTGATTAATCACCTACAGCAATTTTTAATGGAATTGGGAAAGGGGTTTGCTTTTGTAGCAAGACAACAACATATTGTTACTGATACTTCTGACTTTTTTATTGATTTGGTTTTTTACAACTATTACTTGAAGTGCTTTGTGCTGATTGATCTGAAAACTGATGAACTAACTCATGGTGCAATTGGACAGATGGATATGTATGTCAGGATGTATAATGATTTGAAGAAAGGTGAGGATGACAATCCAACCATTGGCATGATACTTTGCACAGAGAAAGATGAAACAATTGTTAAATATTCCATTCTAGCAGAAAATGAAAAATTATTTGCAAGTAAGTATCGTTTATACCTGCCGAATGAAGCTGAGCTGAAAGAATTAATAGAACAAGATTTGACCTTGATAATGACATAGAAAGATAGGTCTGGATTTTTGGGATCAGTGCATTATGTCCGAATTATAAAAAATGAATTAGTTTTTTTGCATTAATGATAGTCAATATTTCATCGGATTGATTTTCTCTCCATAAAAACTCGCTTCTATTTTTAGCAAAAATAGAAGCGAGTTTTCCACAACAAGCGTAGTCTTTTACATGTTTCTTATTTGTTTCTTTATTGTTTTAATACATTGAATTACAGCTGTTTGTGTTTGTTGTGTTGGCAATTAGTCCTGTATAATTACGAATAATCACGTTGAATAATTAAGTAAGACTATTAATCAATACAAATTGATATGAAAAAAATCATTCAACAATTTATCGATGCTACAAACGCATTTGAGATGTTCAAATAAGCCAGTATTCAAATAGGGTCATCATTTATCCTTAGAATGATATTTTGCGTATTTTTTCCTGACCCTGCTAAGGGTTTCCCGTGATAAACCAAGATATGACGCAACCATATGTAATGGTACCCGATTATAAATTTGTGGATATAACCTGATGAAATTATCATATTTTTTTTCAGCGGTTTCAGTAATACTGCTAAGAATTCTGTTTTGACTGGCTTCAAAACGTTTAATACCCAGTCTGTCCTTCAAGTCCCGGAATTTAGGTATAGAATTAAATAAGAGATTCAGGTTTTCCTTCTTAATCAGCAACAATTCGCTGTTTTCGAGTGCGTCTATGTTATATTTGGTGGGGCCGCCTGAATTATAACTTTCATCATCAGTTATCCACCAGTTTTCAACCGCAAATTTTATGGTATGCTCTATACCATCTGTGCTTAGATAATACATGCGTAGACATCCTTTAGTGATGAAAGCCCTGTAATCAGAAATATCCCCCTCCTGTAACAGATATTGACGCTTGCGAAGTTTTTTTGTTACTGTGAGGTCTTCTATCTGTTTTAGTTCTTTATCGTTTAAGCCGGCTTTTTCAACCAAATAAGCAGCGAAAATTTTAAACATATTGAATAGCTTTATGCAAAGCTATTATTTTTTGGAATATGAAAGCAAACCAAAGGTATGGGCCTATTTTTCATAACCCTAATAGAATATTTTAAATGCAATTTGGATTATTTTTAGACACTATTTCATCAAATTCATAACAGAAAAGCCACCGTCCACAGTGATCTCTGTACCAAGTATAAATGATGACGCATCAGATGCAAGGAAAACAGCAGCATTGGCTACATCAGAAGGTTGGCCGATTCTTCCAACTGGTGTGAAATTTGCCCAAAGCTGTTTAGCATAGTCAATATGTTCCTCAGGTACCATTTTTGCGAAAACCGGTGTATCTATCGAACCCAGGGTTAATACATTCACCCTAATTTGTCTTGACAATAGATCAAGCGAAAAGCCCTTTGCAAATGATATAACCGCTGCTTTGGCAGCGCCATAAACTGACATTCCTGGTGTTGCAATATGAGCAGCCACAGAAGCTATCAAAACAATTGAACCTCCATCATTCATATAGGGTAACGCTTTTTGAACGGATAAATAAGCACTTTTCACATTCAGGTTCATATATTTATCATAACTCTCTTCCCCAAAATCGGTAACAGATCCCAGATCAATACCTTCTATAGCCCCACCTGCATTAGCTACTAACACGTCAATCTTACCAAACTTTTCAAATGTTCCTTTAAATATTTTTTCAAGGTCATCTAAATTGGTTACATCGCCAGTTATTCCAATAAAATCATTTCCCAGCTGCTCTAAAGCGGTGTCGAGTGTTTTTTTATTCCTGCCGGTTATTGTGCCAAATGCACCTTCGCTTCTAAAAGCATTAGCAATCCCAAGTCCTACGCCACTGTTACCGCCGGTAACTACAGCTATTTTGTTTTTTAATCTCATGGTTTTATTAATTTTTACAAATCAAAAGTGAGATGTTTTTGCCAGGTGCGAAGAGGACTTTTGACAGATTATTTATGTGATATATGTCACGGTTTATAAAGGAATCGGGTAGTCTTATAGCGTATATATTAGGCTCAATGTCATAATCCAACAGCTATCGTGATGTTAGAATTGCTACAAACCATGGGTCATAGTTCGGATCCTATTGAGTATAGGATCTGCCTTTAAAGCAGGTTTAAGTGCGTGCAGGTTTTTATATGCCTTCTTAGGTGCACTAAACATACTTTTTGATACGATATTTTGAATTTGCAGAGATCTTTTAAGTCAGAAAAGCGTGGTTTCGATCCGTATTATAAATTTTATCACATTAATGTGATAAAATTTGTTTTATCACTTTTAGTATTTTATATTTGATCAAATAATCAATTAAACTATAAAAAGATAATAAAATGAAGAACCAAAAATCAATTGCAAATCTTAAAGCAAAAAACCTTGGTGGGTTTACAAAAGCATTTGGAGCTAAGGTGTATGGAGGGTATAATACTTATACTATTGAAGAAGTAGTAATTCCGTCAAAACCTAAAAGCAAAAGACTTGCTCCGGGCGGTACAGATTATCCTTTAGACTCAACAGGCGATCCATATTAGGATGTTTAATAGGTGTGTCAATAAGCGTATAAATTTTATACGCTTATTTTTCTGTTATGACTTACTCAAATTCTGGTCTTTAGATTTGAAACTAAATCAACGAGATTTCTGCTGGGAATTGTCTTTTTTTGACCAATAGTTTCAAATGCAATAAGTAGATGGTCCTAATTTTTTCAACTAAAACAGACACTTCCACTGATCTGGTTATAAGCTGGCTTAAAAAATTTAACGTACAATATCTAAGATTAAATGAAGATTTCTACGATTCATTAGAAATAAATTTTGCTGAAGATATAATATCATTTTATGGAGTTTCCCAGCAAAACATTTCAGTCATCTGGTTTAGAAAAACGCCTGCTATCTTTGATGATTCAGAAATGCATAACATATCAAAAAAGCTCGGAAACAATGTAAATATATTCATTGAAAAGGAGTCGAAAGCAATTCGTGAATATGTCTTTAAAACTTTACGTGAAAGTACAAATATTAAATGGTTAACCTCTCCATTTTTATTAACACAAAACAAGTTAATGCAAATGCAGGCTGCTAAAAAATTTGGATTAGAAATCCCTCCATCTTATTTAGTAAGTAATAAAAAACAGCTAAAATTCATACTGGAAAAGGAAGGGGAATTAATAACCAAACCAATGGAAAATTGTGTTAATCTGTTTTTTAAAGAAAGGGCTATTGGGATGAAAACTACTTTAATAAATAACCTTAATAATATTCCTGATTCATTTGCTCCTGCACTCCTTCAAAAGAGAGTTCAAAAAAAAATTGAAGTGCGCACCTTTTATGTTTTGGGTAAGTTTTTCTCTACCAAAATTGTCGAAAAGAATTTTAATGAAGTAGATCACCGATTAAGCCTAATTGATTTTAGCAGCAGATATGAAATATTTGAACTGCCTGAGGAAATTGAAAATAAAATTGAGAATGTTTTATCATATTTTGATCTTAATTGTGCTTCTATTGATTTAATGGTAGATGAAGATGAAAACTATGTGTTTTTAGAAATAAATCCTACTGGACAATTTACCTATCATTCTTTTTTTAATAACACTTATTTAGAAAAAGAAATTGCATTAGCATTAAAAAAAATGTACAATGAATCGCAGGAAAAACAAATTTAATCTCATCTATTTTTTGATGGATGTTGAATTTAAACAGGAAATTGAAAGCTTTAATGACGATCAACAGAACTTTTCTGATATTGTCTTTTCAAAGAAATTCAACACTTCTAAACTTAAAACAAAGGTTTATGATAAGGTAAGTACTCCTTTTATAAATACTAACCTATTTCATGAAGAACTTTAAATATTTCCATTTATATCAAGACTGCATTATTGTAAAGGGGAGTTTAAATAGTTTAATAATAGATCATTATAAACGTAAAATATTTAGCCTTTCAACTGATATAATAAACACTCAATTTTCTGACAACCAATTTATTCTTAATACAGATGAAAATTATGACTTGATTTCAATTCTTTTGAGAGATGACTTTGGTTACGCAACAAATAATACCAATGCTATACAAAAACAAATAGTATGGGAAAGTCCGAGGGATATTAATGAAATAATTATTGAAGATAAATGTGACGACTCTTATTGCCTGCCTGAAATATATAATCAAATAGAAGACATTGATGCTGAATTTATCCAGATTCGATTTTTTGAATATTCAAAAAATCGAATAGAAAAGATATTAAAATTGTTAGATACTTCCTCCATAAGAACGATTGAAGTACTAATTCCCTATACAAATGAAAAAGAGGCCAAAGCGGCTACGAAAAGAATAGCAAGAAATCAAAGAATACAGTTACTCTATATTTATAATGCACCTTATAATAAAAGTTTGCAATATGATGACTTGTTTACTGTCTTATTCTATGAGAGAAATCTTACGGATATAAAACATTGCGGTATAATAGATGAAGACTATTTTATGACTGATATAAAAAATATATCCAAATCTATGCTTCATAATAATTGTTTAAAGGATAAACTTTTTATATCTCAAAACGGAGATATAAAAAATTGCCCATCAATGCCCCAAAATTTTGGGAATATAAAAAACACAAGTCTAAAGGATGCCCTAAGCTCCGCAGGTTTTAAGAAATATCAGGACTTTACTAAAGATCATATCGAAATATGCAAAGATTGTGAGTTTCGTTATATCTGTACAGATTGCCGTGCTTACACAGAACGAACACATATTGATAAAGATGGATTAGATAAATCTAAGCCTTTAAAATGTGGTTATGATCCCTACACCGGAGAATGGGAGGAATGGAGTTTAAGTCCGTTAAAACAAAAAGCTATAAAATATTATGGCATGGCCGGTTTTTTTTAATATAGAGCATGATTTCGTGTTTATCCGGGAAGTGAAATTACTCTGGATTTTAACGAACTATACTTAATATAGATCACAAAAAATTAATAATCGTATCGAACTTTCAGATATCATTAAATATGTTGATTAGTTTGAAAAACAATTTATTACTATAATTTTATAAAGCATTTACATGCTAAAAAACTTCCCTCATTATCGCCAGGCGGATACCAAAGACTGTGGCCCCACTTGCTTACGCATTATAAGCAAGTACTATGGCAAAAATATTTCATTACAGCAAATCCGTAACCTGTCTGAAACAACAAGAGCAGGCAGTAGTTTGCAGGGATTAAGTGTTGCAGCTGAAAGCTTAGGTTTTCGCACGCTGGGAGCTCAAATAGATTTCAAAACTCTCGTAGAAGAAGTCCCATTGCCATGTATTGTACACTGGAATAAAAACCATTTTGTTATTGTTTACAAAATCGATAAAAAAAACATTGTCTACATTTCTGACCCAAGTTATGGACTTATCACTTATACAAGGGAAGAATTTATTAAATTTTGGATTGGTGAAAATGCTAAAGAGCATACTGAAGAAGGCGTTGTTTTAATTCTGGAAACTACTCCGGTTTTTTTTCAGACAGAATTTGACAATCAGCAAAGTAAAGTTAGTTTTATATTTCTGTCGAAATACCTGTTGAAGTATAAATCGCTTATCATTCAGTTAGCGACTGGATTATTGGCCGGAAGTTTATTGTCTCTTATCTTACCCTTTCTAACTCAAAGTATTGTAGACGTCGGCATTCAAAATCAGGACCTCAATTTTATTTATTTAGTTTTACTGGCTCAAGTTATGCTTTTCCTGGGAGGAATGGGAATTGAAGTGATCCGAAGCTGGATCCTGCTTCACCTTTCTACCCGAATCAACATATCAATTATTTCTGATTTCTTTATTAAACTAATGAAGCTTCCTATTAGTTTCTTCGATACAAGAATGACAGGAGATATCATGCAACGAATCAATGATCATCACAGGATTGAACAACTTTTAACTAATTCTTCATTAAACACACTTTTTTCACTGGTGAATTTGGTTATTTTCAGTATTGTCTTGCTGTTGTATGACTACAGGTTGTTCGTCGTCTATCTAATTGGTGCTGTTATATATATAGGATGGATCAGTTTCTTCTTAAAAAAAAGAAAAGAACTGGATTATAAAAGATTTTCGCAGGTTTCTCAAGAACAGAGTAAAGTGATAGAACTCATCAACGGGATGCAGGAAATAAAAATGCATAACGCTGAGAGACAAAAACGATGGAGTTGGGAATTTCTACAGGTAAAACTATTTAAAATCAGAATTAAATCTCTCTCTTTAGAGCAATGGCAATCTGTCGGAGGAAACTTCATCAATCAAATGAAAGATATTTTGGTAAGTTTTCTTTCTGCCAAATTAGTTTTGAGTGGAAACCTAACTTTAGGGATGATGCTTTCTGTTCAATACATCATCGGACAATTAAATAGTCCATTAGTACAGTTAATTGATTTCATCAAGCAAACTCAGGATGCTAAAATATCTTTGGAAAGATTAGGCGAAATTCATGATAAAGAAGACGAAGAAAATCAAGACGAAGAATATGCTTCTGAAATTTCAAAAAAAGATATTGAAATTCTTAATATATCTTTCCGATACGTAGGATCGGAAGCTTTTGTTTTTGAAAATTTAAGTTTAACTATTCCTTATCAAAAGACAACAGCTATTGTTGGGGCAAGTGGAAGTGGAAAAACAACACTTCTGAAATTATTAATGAAATTTTACGAACCCAATATTGGAGACATTAGAATTGGAAATACCAATATGAAAAATATCTCTCCAAGAGTCTGGAGAGATCATTGTGGAGTTATCATGCAGGAGGGATATATTTTTAACGATACTATTGCAAATAATATTGCTGTAGGTGAAGATTATGTTGATAAATCAAAATTGAGACAAGCAGTAGAAATGGCCAATATAAAAGATTTCATCGAAAGTTTACCATTAAGTTACAACACTAAAATTGGAACTGAAGGTGTAGGAATAAGTACTGGACAAAAACAACGGCTTTTTATTGCAAGAGCCATTTATAAATCACCAGGATACATTTTCTTTGATGAAGCTACGAGTGCATTGGATGCTAATAATGAAAAAGTGATTATGGAAAATCTGGAACATTTTTTTAAAGGAAAAACAGCCCTTGTGATCGCACATAGATTATCTACCGTAAAGCATGCCGATAAAATCATTGTTCTGGATCAGGGAAAAGTTGTAGAAGAAGGGAATCATACTGAATTAGTGGCCTTAAAAGGAGAATACTATAAACTTGTTAAAAATCAATTAGAGCTTGGAAACTAAAAAAGATATTTTAGATAATATTGAACTCCGTTCTGAAAGTGTTCAGGATGTTCTTAGCGATCCCCCTCACTGGATGATTCGCTGGGGAAATAGTATTATTATGGCTATTCTTCTGCTTATTTTACTAATGAGCTATATCATCAAATACCCTGAATTTATTCCGGCGTCAATTATCGTAACCTCACAAAATCCACCTGAAAGACTTCAATCCAGGACTAATTCCAAAATTGAGAAAATATTTATTAAAGATCATCAGGAAGTAAAAAGAAATGAGTTATTAATCGTTTTGCAATCAACAGCCAATTATAAGGATGTTTTAGAACTTAAAAAACTGGTAGATTCTATAACTCCCGCACAGCTATCCTCATTTCCAATTCATAAAGTTTTAACGTATAAATTAGGAGAGCTTCAGAGTGATTATAATACATTTTCCAAAGCTTTTCGGGACGAAAAATTGTTTACAAGATTACAACCCTATGCACCTGAAAATCTGGCAGCCAGCCAAAGCATTTCAGAATACAAGAGAAGAATAATTGCTTTAAAACAACAAAAAAATATTGAACTGATAAAATATGAGCTTACAAAGAAAAATTACCAGCGTTTTCATGAATTATTCATTCAAGGGGTAATTGCATCAACGGAATTTGAAAATGAAAAGATTAAATTTCTCCAGGCTCAGCAGAATGTGGAGAATTTGAATATTTCGTTATCACAAATGGAGGAAGGTATTTCTAATCTGAATAAAACAAAAAGCGGAGTGAGTATTAATACCGAAAAAGATAAAATTACCTTCTCTTCTCAAACTTTACAGTCATTTGAACAACTAAGGAAATCATTAAGGCAATGGGAACAAGAGTATTTAATAATTTCTTCAACAAACGGTATTGCGAGTTTTCAACAGTTTTTTGGCGAGAACCAGTTTGTAAAAAGTGGGGATGCAATTTTATCGATTCTTCCAAAAGAAAAAATAGCTTTAGTAGGTAGAATGTCTGTACCTGCAATCAATTCCGGTAAAATTGCTCAAGGCGAAAAAGTCTTAATTAAGCTTGATAATTACCGTTTTCAGGAATATGGTATTGTGGAAGGAAAAGTACGAAATATTTCCCTTACAACCGATGAAAAAGGTAATTACTATGTAGATATTATTCTCCCTAAAGGTTTGAAAACGAGCTATAATAAGTCGTTGGTTTTTGATAAAGAACTTAGAGGTAATGCAGAGATTGTAACTCAGGATTTAAGACTTATTGAGAGGTTTTTTTATCAGATTAGGAAATTATTGGGCTATCAAAATTGATTTCCTTTATGGAAGAATAGTACTTTATGTTTTTTTTGCAAATCTTGAAAAATAAGCCCTGAGTGTATATTCCGGTCATGTTGGCTCTTCTTCAATTTTGGTGGTAAACAAATGATGTAATGTCTCTGGCATTCGTTATTAATTCTAATGAATGCCACAAAAATCATCTTTAGACCTAAAGTGGATAAACCACGTAATATTGACCCCCTTTCGCCAAAGCTGAAATGATCCCCTTTAACTTTTATAGTCAGATAGTTATAGAGTGGTTTTATATTAGCGAAGAGGGGTCAACCAAAATGGTTTGTCCAACAAGGTTATTATTCACTATATTATGAGCGATGTTGTCAGGTGGTTACCAATAGATGAACCACGTCCTCTATTCTGGAGAGAAATTCCGGCAGGCGAATTGAAAATAATTACAACCATGTCCACACTACATAATAAAAAGGAAATGCCAAATTAAAGATAATGACATACCACAATTGAGGCTCTGGTATTGGCATGCCGGGGCTTTTTATTTAAAACCACAAAACGGGATTTAAGTTAACTTAAATCCCGTTTTGTGGTTTTCTAACCAACGTAAGTTACTAATAACTTATTTTTTAGGAGGTATTATTATGTAATCACGGATTGGTGCTTTTGTTTTCAAAGGCTCAGCCAAAGTTACTCTGGTCATCTTCATGTTTTTTCCATCAGGAAAAATAAAGAAGAATCTTTGCTTATCTATTCGGTGTTTACTAAAATTTACTGCCATTTCTATCAATTGAGTAATTGATACCGTCTTAATCTGATTAAATTCCTCCAAAGAAATAGATTTTGTATCATTTGGACGGGTGGTATTAGAATAGAACAAAACGTCCTTATTCTGAGGATAGCATTTGCATAATAAAATATATTCTTTAAAATGAGCTTCTTGGTCAAAAGAAAACATTCGGTCTTTAATTGCGACTGAAGTTGTATCCAATTTGTAATAAACAGAATCGTACTTGATTTTATCTTGTTGAGCACTTGCTCTTTGGAAACAGAAAAGAATTAGTATACCAATTATCGTAAATTTCATATTTTAAATTTTAATTGCAACCTGTTGTTGATAGCGTTTTTATTGAAACTAGCTGTGATTTATGAAACGCAGCTAATTCATCATCAGAAACCATACATTGTTTTTTTATCATATCATAAGCAATATTAATATTGTCAATATAACTTTGCGGAGTGCCTTCGTCTACAGTCTTTAGTCCATACATCATAGCCATAGCCATTTCTTTATTTGTATAACCTGCATTTTGCTCTGAATTCCAATACTGCAAAGCCCTAACTCCTTTACTAAAATAATCAGTTAACATATAATAATGTTGTGAATAATTTGGTCCTAATTCCCTAGTCAAATAAAAACCATTTAAAGCAGCCATCCAGTTGCTATTGTCTCGGTAAGACTCCCGAACTTCTATTTTAGCTGTCGAAATATTATAATTAATAAAGGCGTGCATAGTTTCGTGAACTACTGTCGCTGCAATTAATAAAGGAGAACTATTATCGATTAATTTGTTATTTAGAGTTACAACTGAAGATAAGCCTAATGTACTAGTTGGATCGTACCGTGTATTTCCTAATTCAAATATTCCACCTGTTTTAGTACTTCCCCATTCTAAATCTTTACTCTCATATGTAATTGTCGGTTTTTGGTCAGTTAAAAAAGGACCTACTAACTCACCCATTTCAGCACTATTGAAGAGTATTTGTAATATCTTTTTATCTAAACAAGGATATTTAGCTTTGATGGCATCTGTTTTTAATTCCCGACCCTGATTATTACCTGTGCCACCACTTCCACCCCCGCCACCTGGATTACCAATTGGCATTTGTGTACCAGGTCCAGTTGCTGGATTATTTGCAGGATTCGTAGGTGGAAAAACCCAATTAAAATCTGGTAACGGTGGCCTCATTTCAATTATTTTCACCTCTTCGAGTTCTGGTCCCTTACCACTTGGAGTGCATGCTTTATTTTCGCTGCCAAAGTTATTATTTTCAGAACAATCTTGCTCTTGCTCCATGCCTTGTTGTCCCATTGTGACATTTTGGAAATCTTTCCTTTTCATTGGAGCAATTAAATTACTTACAGGGTGTCCACTTATAAATATTTCTCCTTTGATCGCTTTATTCTTAAGCGTATACAAGATTATTTTCCCTGTAAAGTCACTATTGTCAATAAACTTTCTTTTGTCAGCACCAGGCAGTTCGGCACCTTTTTTATTGTAGAAATATGATTTAGCGACCTGCACTTCGTAACCCACTGCATCAATATCTCCTTTTTCGTTTTTTTGAAATAGAATATCTCTTAATGTCCAAATGCTATCCTTTAATGATTCATTAACTCGCACTTTGATTAAATTAGCGCCATTCTGTCCGGCTAATAAAGTTGGATTATTCCATTTGTCCGCCAGAACTATTTTAGGTGCATTTCTTTCAAGCCAGGATTTAGCTTCTTGTGTTGTAATAGATCTGTCTTTGGCTATATTATCGGAGATTGGAGAGTCTTTTTACATGCGCTATACATTAACGCTAAACTAATGATTAGAACCCCACAAAGGGTTTTAAATGTGTATCTTTTTCGCATAAATAGGTATAATATCTGCAAGTATAGCCATTGATGACTGAAGTTATTCTTTTATTACGGAAACCCTAATTTTGCCGTTGCAAACAGCGATTAAGTGATGGTGAGATTGGTTTTAATGCAACAATGTTATCATTTATTTTTATTACTAATAATGATCTACTCATCAAGTTTAAAGGATGTAAAAACTGATTATAATCCATTAAGAATAATTTACAAGTAATTTAGTAAGGATAATTGTATAAGGGTATAAAATGAAATTCTTTAGAAAAATGAGTGGAACGTTAGCTGTTGTAATTAGAAGTATAATTGCGGTAGGCGGCTCTTATTGAGAAAAATGGCTTGAACGTTATCACCCCGGTACAAAAGCGGAATGGGTGAAGCTTTTTAAGAAAACCTTCAGGTTTACCGGCGGTGAGATAGTGGGCGAATTTTGATGAGTATAGGCTATTTGCCAGGCGCACATTACGATGGTTGTCCCATCCATAAAGAGATACTTAAACTAAAACTGATGTGGTTAAAACGATAAAAAAGATGAATATACAGACTTTAATTAACGACTGGATTGCCGCTGGCAATGCATTTGATACAGAGCGGTACCTGAGTTTTTACTTAGAGGATGCCGTACTGGACGATCCCTCGGTCGGGAAGGTATTTAAAGGCCGCAGAGAGATAAAAAAATATTTTGACAGCTATTTTATCGGGTACAATACGCGGACAGAACTGGTAAACTTAGATATAATTAATAACAGCCAAGCCCATATCGAAGTAAAGTTTTCAGGCAATTTTTCTGAGGTGAGCATTGGTGGTCTTTTCCACCTTACTTTTAAGGAAGGGAAAATAGCTTTTGTAAAGGCTGATCTTATACACTAAAACTATAATAATATGAAAAATGATTCTTTTGAAATCATAATCGCCCGTTCCCTGGCATTAAGGGAAAAATATCATTCGCTTGAGGTTGAACACCACGGTAGCGAGTGGTCCGTAGAAGAAGATGCGCTGGCATTTTTAACTGATGCAGCACTAGTGGGAAGAAATATCATGTCACAGCAGAATAGATGGCCCAAAAGCAGTTCTGAAAAGGAGTTGGAACATAAACTCGGTGAGAGTATCTGGTGGCTGATTGTCCTTGCGGAACGGTCGGGAATTGATATCAAACAGGCTGTTGGAAATTTTTTGGACAAAACAGAAGGAATGATGCCAGGATGAAGAATAGAATAACCAGATGTTTTCAAACGGGAAAAGTGACTTAATAAATAAAGGGAGGTCAGTGCAATGATCAATATAAGATGATTTTAGTTTTTGTTATAAATTTTGTATTTTTACTTAACAATTAGAGGTTAGAAGTATGTCAGATTTTGAGCTTGAAACTAAACATGAAAAATATCTGATTACAATAAAGAATCTGAGAGCTAAAAACTTCAGCAATGATCTTCCATTTCTTATTCTTTCGGAAAAACTTCCGGAAGGGCAGGTATATAAGGAATTCGCTGACGGTCGTATTGAAATTCAGGAAGTAGCATCTGCTGGTAAGAAATTTCGTACTCGCGTTATAAAGGTCCTTAAAGGATTGCAGGCTGACAACGTCCGCAAAGCTTATGGATTACTCTAAACCAACACTTCTAGTTATATATGGTCCAAACGGTGCAGGTAAGTCTACACACATTCAAACGATGTTACCCGATGCTTTTGAAGGGATATTTTCCTTTGATAGAGATAATACTAGGGTCGCTTTTGAATCAGAATTAGAATCACAAGGTCTTTCAGAAACTATAATAGTTGCTCGTGCTACCCGTATGATGGAAGAAAAGCTTTTTGAAGAAATGAGAAAAGCTATAGTGGTGAAAGAGCACTTTGTTCTGGAAACACCATTATCTCATCGTGATTATTGGAGATATATCGATATGTTTGAAACTGCTGATATCAGGTTCAGCTTATTATCTTTGTTTAGATAAAGTAGGGGATTGTATTGGTCGGGTTGAGCAAAGAGTTATTGAAGGTGGGCATGTTGTTTGACCAGATACCATTAAGGGAGTGTTTAATGATAACCTTTTGCATATTAATACGGAATACCAGACATTTCAAAGACTAGAACTGTATGATGGAATGTTGGTACCAACCTTACTTTGTAGCTTAGAAGATAATATTATTGAATATGTTTCTCCAAAAGCGCTAAAGAAGACCTGGATCAAAAAAGGGTTACCACTGTTATTTACCCGACTTAAATCTTTTTCAGAAAGGGAATAACTGTTGTATAAGCAAAGGGCTACTTATGTTGATCTTAGATCTCAGTAAACCCCTTAAGGAATAATTGTCTATTGTACAAAAAGGCCTATATACACAAGTTTATTGTTAATACTATTGGATTGTTTAAGTACTTTGATTTTTTATTCAAAATGAAATTCATACTAGTAAACTCCCACCATCAACAACTATTACCTGACCTGTGGTGAAACTCCCGCGCATTAGGTATAAATAAGCTTCTGCCAGATCATTTGCATCGCCAATTTTACCGGTTAAAAGTTTACTTCCAACCTTGTTAAATAACACCTCCCTTTCTAATTCTGGCATATTTGCTAACAAATTAGTCCTCACTGTTCCTGCGCAAACTGCGTTAACTCTTATTGGTGCAAGTTCAAATGCAAGTGAGCGAGTGAGCCCATCAATAGCACTCGCCATTCCGGCGATTACGACTGTTCCTGTTCTTGGCCTTTTCCCAATTGCACCTGTCGTTAAGGTTATTGATCCTCCCTTCCGGATCAGCGGTGCCCCATACTTTGCAGCCATAATTGAACCCCAAAAACGCAGGTTGATTGACTGCTTTGCCTCATCGATATCTAATACGGATAACTCGCGGAATTTCAATTCGTCACCAGCTGTGAAAATAAGGTGGTCGAATTTGCCGGTTTTCTTAAATAGCTCTTCAATTTGTTTTTCGTCTCCAAGATCAGCGGCGAAACCTCTGCTGTTTTTTGGCAATATGGATAAGGCATTGTTGATCCGTCGCTGGCTACTGGAAACTATTACTATAGATGCACCTTCCCTGGCCACTGCTAAGGCCGTGGCCAGACCAATCCCCGATGAGCCTCCTAATAGAACGACTTGCTTACCTTTAAGACTGCTTTTTATTGTATGTTTCATGTCCTGTATATTTCATATTTTCTTTTCGGGATAAAATTATTGGACTTTTAATATTAACTTGCTATCAGTTACCTACAGGATAGTTACTATTTATATGGAAGAACTAAGATGTGAATCAAAACCGGGTATCGATAAGCAACTAGCATTGAAAGATGCACTTGAGTTACTGAGTGGTAAATGGAAGGTCTGTATTTTGACGAATCTATACCATAGTGGAACGCTGCGCTTTAAAGACATTATAGAGATCTCTAAGGGTATTACACCAAAAGTACTGTCTAAAGAGCTGCAGCAATTGGAGGAAAACCTGCTGATCACCCGAACTGTAAATAACACAAAACCGGTCACGGTATCTTATGCACTAACTCATTACGCTATTGAAACGCAGCCAGTCATTAAAGCGCTGATCGAGTTCGGATTAAAGCACAGGGCGGAGATCAAAAAGATTTTTTAGTTTTATAATTTATTGGTTGTTTTCATGTGCTAAACCAATCTGAATTGAATAATCTGTTCAAATAAGCTTAATTAGTTTATATGAAGTGTTTATTATCAAGTACATGATTGGTGTAACTAGTTAGCTCTTATATATAGTTCATACCTCAATGACTATCAGTTACCTTGAGAAATTCCTGTTTCACTGACTGGCATCTGAGAAGCTGATCCTCCTTCTTAACATACAGAATTAGTGAAAGAAAGTACAAGATTGTGAGGGTATCGCCTGTATAAATTTGCTGTATAAAAGATACAGCATCTCATGAATCTGCATAAAATTAAATCAAGTCTAATTGTTCTGTTTGTACTGGGGATTGTTTTTTCTTCATCCGCACAGAGCGATAGAAAAATAAAAGGCTTTGTAAAAGACGCCATCACCCTGGAAAGTATTCCTTTTGCTTCTGTCGTTTTACTGGATAAGATGACCAGTACCATAATCAAAAGTATTCAAACAGATACCACTGGTCTTTTTATCCTGGACCAATTGCCTGATGGCCTGTTTAAATGTAAGGTTAGCTATATAGGCTACCAATCTGTTGTGAAGGATAGTGTGGTGATCTCTTCCGTTGACAGGACCGTCAACTTTGGCAATATCCTGATCAATCCGGGGAAAGGAAACTTATTGTCTGAAGTAACCATTATCGGTCCATCCAATCATACGCAAATAGGCCTGGATAAAAAGAAGTTTTCGGTAGAACAGAGTTTAGTGAGCAAAGGTGGTTCGGCGACAGACCTGCTCCAAAATATACCAACGGTATCGGTTGATGCAACCGGGAATGTGAATTTGCGCGGTTCTTCTAATGTCAATGTTTTAATAGATGGCAAACCATCATTGATCGCTGGTGGCAATGTCACCCAGATCCTTCAGTCTTTACCTGCAAGTGCTATCGAAAGCATTGAAGTGATTACAAACCCCTCGGCAAAATATGATGCCGAAGGAGAATCAGGGATCATTAATATTGTGCTTAAGAAAAACAAAAAGCTGGGGTTGATTGGAGCTGTGGAAGCAACCGCAGGGACTAGAAACAATTACAATGGCAATGCAAGCTTGAGCTTCCAAAATAGTAAAGTAAATGTCTATGGAAATTACAGCTATCGGAACAGCACGACGGTGAGTAATGGCCATCAAAATATATCCTATTTACGACCGGCAGATTCAGTGGCCTTTTCCAATGAAACATTTCCTTCCAAAAGCATTAATAAAGGACATAACATAAAGGCTGGTATCGATTACTATCTGACGGATAAGAATGTGTTTAGTTTTTTCGGAGGCTATAACTCATTGAAAACTGACAGGAGCGAGGTCTTAAATATTGATCTGTTGAATGCTTCTAATTTGCCCATAAAGCTCAGTCGACATGATAACCTCACCAAAGGAACCGGAAGTAACTACGACTTAAATTTAGATTTCACCAAAACATTTCATAAACCCGGTGAAGAATTGGTATTGAGTGCTGGCTATGCACATGGCATCAATGATAATTTTCAAAGTCTGATTTCTAATATCTACGCTGTAAATGGACAAGTAGTTCAAAAAAGTCCGGTAACCCTTGACAATGAAAACAATAATCGCAATCATTATTATAATATAAAGGCAGATTTTACCTTGCCCATTGGCCAGACTGGAAAAATTGAGGCAGGGTACCGCAGTCAGATCCGCCTGGATTATAGGGACCAGCTTTCCTACAATTTCAGCGATACGACCGGCTATGAACCCAATTATCCATTCACCAACACCTACAATAGTAAGAACCAGATCCATGCCCTTTACTTCAATTATTCGAATCAGATTAAAAATTTCAGTTATCAAATTGGCCTGAGGGGGGAGGCCGCCAGCCAGACTGCAACTGTGAATGGATATGACTCCGGGAATGTGAAATATAGCACACCCATAAAAGTAATCAACAACAGGATCTATCCAAGCATCGTCGTGGGAGAAAAATTTAGTGGCGAACAGCAGCTGCAATTCAGTTATTCCCGTAGAGTAACGCGGCCAACGATGCGCAATTTAAATCCTTTGGTTGATATTTCTGATCCAGTGAATTACGATACCGGCAATCCCAACTTGCTGCCAGAGGACATTCATTTATTTGAATTGGGCTATACGAAGCGCTGGAAAGTGGTTACACTAACCTCTGGCCTGTACCATCGCCAAACAAATGATCTGATCAGACATATAGAAACTGATCCCGTAAAAGGGGTGATTACTACCATCTCACAAAATATACCTCATGCATATACTACTGGTCTGGAGTTTATTGGCCGGTTTAACCTAGTGAAAGGATGGGATTTTACGGCCAACGCGAATGTATACCAAAATAAAACGGAAGCAGCCCCGCAGTATGGAATTGACCAAAGCAGTGGGTTGAGCTGGAATACAAATATTACCAATAATATTGCCATTGGTAAGGACCTTTCTTTACAGATCCGCGGAGATTACCATGCTCCGGATAAGATCGCGCCCGACAGCAACCATGCCATTTATGGGATAGATGCAGGTGCAAAACTCAATATTCTGCACAATAATGCGACGTTAACCCTCAATGGCCGGGATATCTTCAATACACGTAAATGGGGTTTTCTAAGAGAGAGTGATGCTGTTTTACTGGATTTTGAACGCAGGACGACAAGTGCCAGGGCAAGTTTGACTTTTACATATCGTTTTGGCGCAAGCACATTCCGGTCTAAAAAAATAGAACATTCCAGTGAACTTAACGAAGGTTAATAGCCGCTTAATTTTCAGTGTGTTTAATTAACTTTATACTTATGGTAAAAGAGAATTTGTATCAGCCTTTTGAAATTGATTTTAAGGAAGTGGAGGAGTTCCCTAAAGCAGTGTACAGGAATAATTTTTTTAAGCTCATATATATTGTGGATGGAACCGGAGTACAGTACATCAACCAATATGATTTTAATTACCGAAAGGGGAACCTTTTTCTAATTACTCCGGAGGATAGTTATTCTTTTATTATACAAGAGAAGACCACCTTCTTTTTTTTGAGCTTCAATGATATTTATATCCGACCGAAAGCCAGTAAGGAAAATGACTGGGTGCAGCGTATGGAGTACATTCTTCAAAATGCGAGTCACCGCCCGGGATGTATTTTGAAGAATAGGGCAGATAAGCCATTGATTGCTTCATTAGTGCAGGCTATTTTTAATGAACATACTTTTTTACAGATCTACCATGTAAAGATCATACAACAGATTGTAAATACCCTGATACTGGTGGTGGCAAGGAATATTGCCCTGAAACTTCCAAAAAACGTCAAAGAGAATACTGGGGAAGCTGTACTCGATATCCTGCATTATATTCAACAGAATATATTTGAACAGGGAAAATTGAGATCGGAAACTATTAGCCAGACCTTTGGTATTTCACTGACCTATCTGGGCCGCTATTTTAAAAAACAAACTGGTGAAACCTTACAGCAATACATCTCAAACTATAAACTGAGGCTGATAGAAACCAGGCTTTTACATAGTGATATGCGGATCAATGAGATTGCCAACGAACTTAACTTTACTGATGAAAGTCATTTGCACCGGATCTTTAAAAAATACAAAGGATTAAGTCCATCCGAATATCGAAAAAAGTACACTTAGGTGATGCTAATGCTTGTTTTTGCGGAAAAAACCTTAGTCTGAACATACAGAATAAGTGTAGGATTGTACAAGTTAAGCCCTGCACTTACTTGTAGTTTTGTTTAGGCTCCAACTAAAGAAGTCGGGAGATTTTTCATTCAAAAACAAAAAGTATGCGCATCATGAAAAGTGTAGTATCATTCCTTGCAGTAGGTATTGTTTCCGTAAGTGCATTTGCACAAAACCCTAAACCACGTGTAAGTCCGCCTGAAACCGTATCGGGGAAAATTAAACAGGCAAAAATTATCATCAGCTATAGCAGTCCGTCTGTGAAGGGCCGTAAAATATGGGGAGAACTGGTGCCCTATAATCAGGTATGGCGGGCAGGAGCGAATGAAGCAACAACCTTTGAAACGGATCGGGATATCAAAGTGCAGGGGAAGCTGTTGCCAGCCGGAAAGTATAGTTTTTTTCTCATTCCTAAAGAAAACATGACCTGGATAGCGGTTTTTAACAAAGAGCCTAAACAATGGGGGGCTTTCAAATGCGATGAAACCAAAGATCAGCTGAGGGTAGAGGTTAGTCCGAAGGTATTAAAGAATGTCCAGGAAAACCTTGTTTATGAGATCAATTCAAAAGGTTTTTCTCTAAACTGGGAAAAAGCATCTGTACCGTTTTCAATCAAATAAAATTCTTCTTATGAAAGCAATTTGTGGCATTATAGTATTTCTTTTAAGTGTTTCTTCGTTATCCGCTCAGAATAAACAGAGAATGGCCAGTGTAATTAATACGGATAATCTGAAAAAAAACCTGTATATCCTCGCGGGAGCAGAAATGGAAGGCCGCGAAACCGGAACCAGAGGACAAGCAAAAGCCGCTGGGTTTATTGCCGATTATTATAAACAAATTGGATTGGCCCCAGGGAACAATGGGAACTACTTCCAAAACTATCCTTTGATTAAAGATAGTGTGGAATATAGTGTGATCAAGGTTAACGGTCAGGAGTTTAAGTATCATGCCGACTTTACTTTTCCGTTAACGCTAAATAAACAGGAAAAGGTTACTGCTTCAGAGGTCATTTGGGGAGGTTATGGCATCACGGATTCCTCATTCAATAATTTGGCGGGTATAGATGCAAAAGGGAAGATCTTATTGGTATTGAGTGGAGAACCAGGTACACACAGGCCATCACGGTGGAGCAATTTTAGTGCGGGCGCCAAATTGCGGGCAGTGGCAGCAGCCAAAGCAGGGGCAAGGGCCGTATTTATAATTGATTCTACCTTTTCTACCGCTCAGAACAAGTTTGCTGGCTCTATCTCTATCAGGCCCGCGGAAGAGAGTGGGACAACAAAGGCGGTTACAAATGTATATATCATCTCTAAAGCCATTGCAAAAGTCATAACTGGAGATCAATACGAGCACCTGATCCAAAAAGCAGATCAGGTGGCCCCGGTCGACTTTCATAAAACGCTTTCGATCTCTGTAGTACAGCTGATGCACCATGAAAGCTTACAATCCAGTAACGTTTTGGCCTATCTGCCTGGAACCGATAAAAAGGAAGAACTGCTCATTGTTTCTGCGCACTATGATCATCTCGGGATCCGCGAAGGGAAAATCTATTTTGGTGCGGATGACAATGCTTCAGGAACGGCATCAGTACTGGAGCTTGCACGGATTTTTACGAAAGCAAAGGCTGAAGGCAAGGGGCCCCGGCGCAGCATTCTTTTTCTGAATGTTTCTGGAGAAGAGGAGGGTTTATGGGGATCGGACTATTATACTTCTCATCCTGTATATCCGCTGAGCAGTACAGTGGCAGACTTAAATACGGATATGATAGGCAGGGTGGATACTTTGCATACACCGCTGGACAGCAATTATATCTATATTATTGGTGATAACAAACTGAGTTCTGCATTGCGACCTATTAATGAAAACAACAATAATACTTTTACAAAACTGAAATTGGATTATAAATACAACGATCCTTCAGATCCTGAAAAGATCTATTACCGTTCGGATCATTATAACTTCGCAAAAAACAACATCCCTATTGTTTTCTTTTTTGATGGAATTAATAAGGATTACCACAAGTTTACAGATACGCCTGATCTAATCAATTATGGGCTAATGACCAAAAGATTGAAGCTTGTTTTTTATGATGCCTGGGATATTGCCAACCGGGAAGAAATGTTGGTAGTAGACCGGCATGAAAAATAAATTTATCTCCCTGGGAGCAGGGAGATAAATCATTTTTAGTTGAAATAATCAATCTTAGCATGTTAACGAACTTCAGCTTTCGCCCTGAAATAAGTTAAACGTTTTTTCTTTTTTTTGGCTTAGGATCAGGGAGCTCATTTACTGTAACTTTTACCAGGCCAGAAATCCAGTTATGATCTTCCAATTCCTCTTGTATTAAAAAGTATGACTTTGCTCCGGGAAAGGGGGATGCTAAGTTTGGTTTTCCAATAAATGCTTTGCCCGCTTCTGTGGGTTTGATCAGTAGCCGGTTGTCACATACCAGTGCAAAAATCCGAATTCCGGCATATAGACCGTACTCACCGAACATTTTTTTATAGGTGACGCCAGCGGGATGATTAATCTGGTCGATGATATAATCTACGTATTTCTGATCCGTTGCCATAGGGTTAAAAATTGGATACGACAAGTTAGGAAATTAATTCAGCTCCCCAATTCAGATTATAATAAGCATTTAACAAATCAGAAGCAACCTATATTCACCGTCATTTTCTATAGGTGCCCGATGAACACACGGTGATACTTTTTGTTCAGGATGATCTACTGCTATTCTCCAAAGATGACCTGATCCTAAACTTATTGGCTGAGCATTGGGTTTAGGCTGATAATGCAGATCAAAATAATATTCCTTCAAAAAGCTTTCAAATTCTGCTTCTGAACCATTATGTAATTTTTTGAGTTTTTCCCGAATTTCAGGAATCAATATTTTTTGTTCAACCTGATTGCTATGTAGGATCTCACTTGCAGCGCCATAATAGGTACATAGAAATGTATCTGTTCCAATGGTTGAACGATCTACATGATAAGAATACACATCTGTTGAAATGAAGTCTAACTCCTCATCCCGTTCGTAATTTTTAAGTAAGTTGAGTGATGGTAATGCTCCGAAATCTGTTAATAAATGCAAGTCACTTAAGATAGTTTCTCTTGCCATATTACCTTTTTCTGATAATTGAAGCGCTAAAAGATCTTCAATGGAAACTTCTGTAATATTCTCTTTTAATTGAAGTTTAGATACAATTTCTTTAAAATCTCCAACTAAATTTCTGGACCAGCAAACTGCATTCACAGATCCTTGAAAATTGGTGTTTACAAGATCCGAAAAACTGGAAACCGTTTCAGTTTGATTGTTGTCAGAGAATTTATTTTTCATGTTTTAAAATAAATAATTTAGTCGCTTAATTCTTTGCAAGAATAAGGAATAGGTTAGAAGATAATGCTAAATTAACTTAATATCTTCTTTGGTTCGATCAGAATGTTATTGCTTAAGCAGGGTCTTTGTATGCTATTAATCGTTTTGAACAATTAAGTCCGGAAGATTTCTTCAACAAACTATTGAATATTGGTGGCTTGCGTATATTTGAGAGTTAGTAGCAAGAATGAACAAATATCGCGAATATGACAATAACCTTTACCAGAAGAAATAAGAATAAAGTTTCTGATGCAATTGATGGAAAAGTGTCTTATAAAAAACTTACGGCAGAAGAATGGCACCAGTTTGTACAGAATTATAATTATGATGATGGAAATGCACCATTTGAATGGCTAATTCGGCAAAAAATATGCGATAAAGGAACTGCATTGTGCTTGTATTGGCATTTGCAGCCTGATTTCTATTGCCATGAAAAAAACAAAACTGACATCATTGATCAAGACTATCTGCTTATTCAGGAAATCGAGAAAAATTTTTCAGACAATTTTTACGAAAGCGAACAATTTTCATTTGACCCTATCGAAAGTGATTTTTTCGACTCAAGTACAAATACGGCTTGTATTCCAAAAATTATGCTGGAAAAAACAAATGGCATCCTATTTAATAGAATAGAATTAGAGGTTGCTTTTTTGCGAAATCCAAATGAAAAAGAGCTGAAAACTATTGATAAAAAGGTTAAGAATGCCGTTTTAATCATTCAAGAAATAATGCCTGATTTTGTTTATGATAACACAGAAGTGGCAATTGATGCAATAGTCAAGAGTGTGGAATACTGGAAAGGAAAAGATTTAGGAAAGATGACAATTAAAAATCTATCATATTTATGGCTGGACTGTTTGCATAAAAAATATGAATGGGATTGGATAATGTGGGATTGGGAAACCGGTGCTAGTTTTGGTGTAACCAATAAAACCAAAGAACTTACGTGTTTGGCCGATACAATAATTAATCATACAATTGATGACTTTCAGCCAACATCTATAATATCGGATTTATTTAAAGAATTAAATGGAATTTCAAACATTATGGAGATGAAACGAGATCCGTACAGTGGAATTGGACTATTATTTTCATCTGATCATCTGGCCTTCTACGAATAATGCCACTTGCCAATATTGTATTTGCGAATAGTGCAGGGGCAATTTAAAAATTATATCTAATGAATGTAGTATTTAAGAGGTGCCACTTTAATAATGGCTTTATTCTAGAAACTAAAGTAATAAATAGTGCTGGATTGCAAGAACTTCGGTTAACGTATTAGAAATCTGAAAAATAAATAGTTTCAAATAATAAAGGGGATTATAATATCCCCCTTTATTATTTGAACAAAATTTTCATATTGAAGAAGAATATCTATCTGTATTGAATAGAACGGGCTCAAAATAAACTGTAGATAATAAATGAAAAAATCGGAAATTGCGCTGTAAATATGTTGTAACATGACCAGAAAGATAACGAATGGCCCTCTCAGAAATAAGGAAAGGACAAAAGATAAACTGATGAATGCAGTTGGGGCGATTTTAAAGAAAGAAGGTTTCAGGGGCTTAAATGTAAGTAAGGTGGCGACAAAGGCAAATCTGGACCGGAAACTTATTTACGATTACTTTGGCAGTATGGAAGGTTTGGTAAAAGAATATCTGAACAGCCGTGACTTTTATTCAATAGACATTAACCAGACAAAGGAGATAGTTGAACAAGGTAGAAGTGATATGGGAAAAGAAACGTTATGTAATTTGCTGGAGAGCCAGCTTGATTCTCTTGTTGCCAATGAAGAGTTACGCAGGATCATAAGCTGGGGGGTATGTGAAAGTTCAAAGGCCTTAGAAGAATTAAACGAAAAGCGTGAGTTTTTGGGCGAACAGTTTTTCTCTGAAATTACTGACGGGTATTTTAAGAATAAAGACCAAAATATAAGACCAGTTGTGGGGTTGCTGATTGGAGGTATTTATTATATGACTTTAATTGCCAATACTAATAACGGCCTTGTATGCGGACTTGATATTCGAAAAAAGGAAGCACAGGAAGAAATAAAGAAGACCATTAAACAGATTATTGAGTGGGCCTATGCTTAAATAATATAAATCCTATTAAAACCTAAACCAACCAAAATTGTATGAAAGAGAATTTATTAAAGGAGAACAGAAGATCCTTTTTAAAAGGAGGACTTGTTCTTGGCGGGCTGGCTTTGTTAAAGCCTGAAAGGGTGATTTCTGGTCCCGTTAGTGATCATTTTGAAGATTTTAAAATTGTCACAGGACCTTATTTACAGACAAATTTTGGCAATAGTATCTCCATTTTATGGATTACCAATAAAGACAGTTCCAGTTGGGTAGAATATGGTGAGTCGCCGGATCAGCTGAATAAAAAGGCGTATGGCAAAAGTGATTTAGGGCTTAAACCTGCAGGCCGCCTGAACTGTGTTAAACTGGAACAGTTGAAACCGGGTGCGACCTATCATTATAAGATCGTGTCCAGAGAAATTAAAGATTTTCAACCTTATAAACTGACCTATGGTGATACTATTTCTGCCACTACTGAAAGTTTCTTAAATTCTGATGTCGCAAAAGACGTGGTTTCTTTCTTGATGTTAAATGATATTCATGACAGACCAAAATCTATAGCTCATCTTTTGGATCTGGATAAGGGGAATAAACGTGATTTTATTTTCTTCAACGGAGATGTTTTTGATTATCAGACCGATGAAAAACAAATTATAGATCATATGCTGCAGCCTTGTGTAGACTATTTTGCCAAAAGTACGCCTTTTATATATGTTCGTGGTAACCATGAAACCCGTGGTAAATTTGCGCGCGATTTTGCAAACTATTTTGATCATGTAGGTTATACTGCATTTACGCTCGGTCCTGTCCGGTTTGTAATTCTGGATACCGGTGAGGATAAGTTAGATTCACATCCGGTGTATGCCGGGATTGTAGATTTTGATCAATATAGAGAAGAGCAGGCTGTATGGCTAGAAAATGAAATTAATCATAAGGAATTTAAAAAAGCAGCCTTCCGGGTAGTGTTAATGCATATACCTCCCCGTTATTCGGGCGATGAGCATGGGGCTGTTCATTGTACAGAATTATTTGAGCCGATCATGAACCGGGGGAAGGTTGATTTGGTATTAAGTGGACATACTCATCAGTATAAGGTTCATCAGCCGGATAAAAAGTTAAATAACTATCCGATTATTATTGGAGGGGGCCCAAGGGATGGTTCCAGGACGCTGACAAAAATCAACGTAACGAATAAGCAAATACAAGTGAGTATGGTTGATGATTCCGGTAAGGAAGTGGGCAGTTATCTGGTAGCAAAGCGTTAAATTATTAAAGGTGTCGCGAATGTGACACCTTTAATATCCAATAAGTTTCTGTTTAGATTCTTTCACAGTATTTTTGTATCAATTCATTTAATCGCCCGCTTTTAATCGCCGCTTTAGCAACATAATTAAATATAGGCTCCGCTATTTTTTGAAATCCGACCATCCTGGAATTGTTCAGGTAAATAAACAATGCCAGGTCTGATATCTTTTTAGGAGTACCGGCTGCACTGGCCAGGCCATCTTTTGCAAGTCCTTTTAATATAAAAAGAGAGTTTTCAAAGTTTCTATTACCGGGGTTAAGAGTTGCATTTATGATACATTCCTCGTTAGAAATATTGTGATAATAATGTTTTTCCTTTGGCTTTATAGTAGCTATATCTCCTTGTTTTAATTGATAGACTTCTTTACCTTTTCCTACTTCCAATGTGCCTTTCAGAATTTCAAAGGTTTCAGAAAATAACGAGTGGTAATGCCATGGTGTTTTTTCGCCCGGAAGAATATTCATTTCTAATTTACTTTTTTTATTTGTGGCTGCTGAATGCGTTAGCTTAATGTAGCCTCGTGTTCTTATAGTGTGTTTTTTCGTTTGTGTAGATGCCAATAGAATTATCCCGGATATCAGGCAAATAATAATCGCAAGGATATGAGGCACTGCTTGCACAAAGCCGTTGTAATTTTTACTGAGAACAATAAGCATGTCGGAAATGGGAACCATTGTCCCGGCTAATAAAGTTACACCTAAAGCGCGTTTTTCATTCATCAGAACAAAAAGGCAAATCAGCAGTCCGGAAAATATGTCCCTGATGCCTTTTATATAGTGAAACGAATAATTGCCCTGTTCATTAAAATGAATGCCGAATCCGGCTTCGGCTACTTCAGGTGATAAAAAAAAGCGAGCGCCGATGAAAATTAGCCCAAGGCCAGTTAAGAATGCAATACTATAAGAAACTTTTGTGGTCATGATAATTTGTTTTAAAATGATGAAACAAAATTATTGTGACAACTGCTGCTATTAATGCACCTGGGTTAATAAATCAAAATTGAGTTGAATTTCTTTTACGTATGCGGCTTAAAGATTGGGGTTTGACGCCTACATAAGAAGCGATGTAGTATTGTGGAATACGCTGGGCAATATCAAAATAGGCTTGCGTAAATTTCTCATAGCGTAAGCCAGGTTTGTCAGCGTAGAGCGAACCCATTTGCCGTATAATGTCGATGAAAACTTGCTCTATTCCTAAACGTCCGAATCTTTCTCCATACTTAATCTCCTGATAAAAGGTTTGCAAATCATCATAGCTGATTGTCCAGATCGTAGTATCCTCTAATGCTTGTATATATACTGTTGCAGGCACTTTTGGTAGGAAACTCTGATAGTCGCAAACCCATTCACCTTCCTTATTAAAATAATGTGTTTGCTCCTCGCCGTTATTGAACAGGTAATATCTGACTAAGCCTTTCTCAATGAATATTAAACGTCGGCAAACATGCCCGGCTTCCAGCAAATGTTCATCCTTATGAATCACCTTTTTATGAAACAACTCTCTGATGATATTTTCATCTGCTGCAGATAACGGAATATAGGTTCGTATGTTTTCTATAAGTAGTTCCATTTAAATCAAGTTCATAAAAAGACGATTTAATTTATCAGTTTATTCCATGCATCACCATTTTTGAGAAAATCCTCTATTAAATTTGACTCCCGGGATCTGCAGTGATATCAAGCTATTTACCTGGGCATGGTTGCCCGAAGAGTGGGTAACTATTGATTTTACTCCATCATCGGCAGCTGCCTGAAGTACAGAGTTAAGCCCGCCTCTGGCCTTAAAAGCACCTGTTTTCTGGAAGTTTTCACACTTAAAATAAAGCTCTGTAACGGTTAAGCTGTTGAGATAACTATTGGTCAGTACAGGTGTATGGTGAATAAAAGGACTTATCCTGTTATGGGCATCTCTGATGTCTTGTAATGCAATCATAAATATTTATGCGGGGATAAGTTGAATTAACTGGTAAGTTCTGCTACAGCCTCTATTTCGATCAGATAACCATGATGTAATTCCGGTACCGGGATTACTGCTCTGGCAGGTTTGTGATCGCCCATGATAGAAGCATAAAGCTGATTAAACTCAGACCAGTGCTCCCCGCCAACGATATATACATTGACCTTGACAATTCCGGTTAGTTCAGCACCGGCTTCCTTTACAATTTCAAGTACGTTTCGCATAGCCAGTCTGGCCTGTGTTTCAAATGATTCAGTAAAATTATGACTGCCATCCGGGCTTACGGGCAACTGACCAGAAACGAACAACAGATTATTAGTTACAACTCCCGGAGAGTAATGGCCGGCCGGAGTAGGAAGACCGCTTGGCGTAATAAACTTCATAATAGGATTCTTTTAAAATAAATGTATCATTTCATCCTGACTTAATTCATTTTATCTCCAAAAAATAAGTTGAGCTCTGCAAGCCGGAATAGAATCAGGTGTGGCGCCTGCGCGTATGAAGTCTTATCAGATGAAATAATATTGGAACAATCCATATAACATGCTGATCAGAATTAAATAAACAATATTTAACCTGAGTTTGAAAATTAAGAACAGAGATACTGCAATCCAAAGTAAAGCCATTAAATCTATTTTGTTTAGCATCAGACCCTGAGGAAACAGGACATCTTTTCCAAGATAAAAGGTAAGATTCAGAATCACTCCTACAACCGCAGTAGTAACAAAACCGAGTACATCACTGATTACATTACTTCCCCGTGTACGTTCTAATATTGGTCCGCCAATAAAGATGAAAAGAAATGAGGGCAGGAATGTATAAAATGTGGTGGCCAGAAGTCCGGCAGTACCCATCAGTAAAGATCCGCCAAAATGGTTGAAACCGGCCATAAAACCAACATAACAAACTACAATAATAAGCGGGCCGGGAGTTGTCTCTGCCAGTGCGAATCCATCTACCATCTGAGATTTACTTAACCAGTTAAATTTTGAAACACTGAACTGAGCTACATAAGGCAAGACGGTATAAGATCCGCCAATAGTAAACAGAGCGGTTTGAGTAAAAAACAAAATCAGACCTTTCCAGAATGTAAAATCCTTGCTCAGGAGATAGAACAGGACCAGGGGGAAAATCCAGAAAACGAGAAATAGGATGGTTTGTTTCAATAATAATCTGGTATTGAAATTCTTTCCACCTTCAGTTTTGCTGTTGATGTAATAATCATCTTCATTCAGATTTTTGTGTGATTGCCCGGCGCTTTTTCTATATACTATTGACGGCCAGAAATATCTAAGTATTAAAGCTGATATAATGGTACCCAGGATAATATAAGGCATGGAAATATTGAAGAAAAAAATGCTGCTGAAAGCAAGCACTGCAAATAGGTAATGAGCAATAGTATGGAGTGCTTTTTTGCCAACGCTCCAGACAGCATGAAAAATAATTGCTACAACGGCCGGTTTTAAACCGCCGAAAATGGCGTTCATCCATTGCTGATTACCATAGGAAACATATATACAGCTTAGCGCTAAAAGAATAAACATGGAAGGAAGGATGAAAAATACTCCTGCAATTATACCGCCCTTTTTACCATGAAGCTGCCACCCGATATATATAGCGAGCTGCTGTGCTTCCGGTCCCGGTAAAAGCATACATAAACTAAGTGCGTGAAAGAATCTGCTACTGCTGATCCACTTCTTTTTATCAACCAGAAAGTCGTGCATAATATGAATATGCCCCAATGTCCCTCCAAAACTAATCCAGCCTAATTTAAACCAGAATCTTATCGCTTCATTAAATGATGGTACGGGAACAAGCTTGTTTTTTTTCATATTTAAATAGCGTGTTTCAAACGTACTGAAGTAAAGTTTATAGTTTTTATCATGGATAGAGATTCCTGTCCGGGTAGTGTTCTTAAACAGAATATATCTGAGGAAACAGGCCGGTTAGACGTTCGTTTTTAACTGATGATTTTGCTTTGAAATTTAATGTATTGTGGCTTTTAGTAAGCTACTCAAAGATACAAAATATGGCCCCGGGAACAAAGATTTTGCCTCATTATACTTTGATTTTTTGTAACGTTATTGATTGTGTTTTTATGCAAAATTACATTTGAAGGTTGCCTATCTTTATAAGGCTCTGAACAGAGGGAACAGGGGAGCTTTGCAGTTATTGAAATATACAAAGTCTTTAATGCTGATATGAACAGGACAAATGCAAAAGAAATAGAAGAGCATCCGTATTTAACGCTGCAAGGCGTAAGTATTCAGCTGGGACTTGCTGAAGATGAGGTTCAGAAAGACGGATATAAAGAGGGAGGAATCTGGTTTAGCGATACAAAGTCCATTGTTTGCGGTACTTTTCCTCCAAAAGGCGAATATGCTGGCCGCATTGGTTACATACATTTTCCAGGTTCAAGAAATCAATTCTGGAAACATTTTGATAAGGTGTTCGGTACGGAGTTATTCTTTGCTTTCAAAGACAGTTCGCAGGATGATAAAAGAGCTGAAAATGCTGTAAAGAAAATTCAATTTTGCAAAACAAAAGGCATAGGCTTTATAGACGTTTTTACAAAAATCTCACGTAGAAAACAGGATGCAAAGGATATTAATCTTGAAATTGAAGAGACAATATTTGAAGGAGACGTATTTGATGAAATTCTGAAAAGCAGTGTCAGTCAGATCATATTTGTATATAGTTTGTCGCGGGATGCTTTTCTGGAAAAAATCCCTCAAGAATATAAGTCCTCATTGACAATGGTAAGAGCATATAATTCTGAAGATGTTCCGTTAGAAATCAGGAAGATAATCGTCAATGAAAGAGAACTTTTGTTGACTTACTGCCCGATTCATGGCCCTATAAAATGGCAGAAAAAACAGCTGGCAATGAAGACTGCTTTTGAACTTTTTAGGTAGGATATGCTTAAAAACGACTCATCCTTTTAAGTTCAGACCGCGGCGTTATTGATGGTCTCAAGTTTATATAGAAGGTCCGCTGAAACGGATTCACTGCTACCCGCATCAGATAATTTATGGTCTAAGTGATCTTGAAGTACTTCGCTTAGTATGGTAATGTTGCCGGATAAATTCTGGTAGATTACTGTCAGGTGTAAAGGGGAAATATCGGGAGGTGACATCAGCTTACTGTTACTGATATGTAAGATAGCCAGGACCTCTTTTAAAGCTGAGTCAAAACTTCCAAAGTTTGATGATGTATTTAAGATTTCAGTGGATAATGACATCCCGCCCTGTCTTAACTCCATTAACATATCCAGATATGGGATGCGGGATCTCAACGCTAATGAGGTTTGGATGTTGTTAAGTAATCTGTTTGCGTAATCTGTGCCTGTGGCTATAGTCATTTTTTTTTAGCTCCTTTGGTTTCTTTTTTTTAATTCGTGAAATGGAATTTATCTGCTAAACTGCGCATGAATAAATCAAAAGACAAAAATACATAATTGTAAAAAAGAAATTTTGAATTGTATGAGCGTTACAAGTACACGTTTTATTTTGCAATTACTCTGGTTGGTTCTACAGGAGATAATAATAATCGAAATTGAAATAAATATTTCCTTATAAACATTAAAATATTTTATAACTTATCAAAGAAATACAATTTGTAAAGATTTAGCTTTTGATAATTATAAAATATGACACCTAATTTTGAAATTTTCATAGAAAATAATAAAGACATACAAGCCGTTATTTCTTTCGGATCTTCCGGCAATATCAGAAGTGATAAATATTCAGATGTAGACCTTGTCTTATTTACGTCTTCTCCTTCAAAGTATATTAATGAAAATGATAGTCAATGGACAGCAGATCTGGGGAATGTATTATCAAGGGTAGTTTTTCGGGATCTTGTTAACTATGTAGAGGTTAATAAATTAGTGATGGAGACGGGACCGGCTTTGGATCTGCTGATTATAGACATTGCAGTATTTACAAAAATGGTGGAGTACCGGCAGACTGGCGATACGCTTAATTTACCGGCACAATTATTAAAGCTCACTGATACCTATACCTATCGCATCCACTATCAATTAAAAAGAGGATATAAAATGGTTTTTGATGCCTCTGATGTTCAACGGACTATTGATTTGATGTTTAAATATGAAGGGGGGAATGAAGATAGAAACCTGATCTTAAATGAAAACACATTTGAATCTCAATATAACCGGTTCTGGCAAACCTGCTATAAAGTGAATACCTGGCTAATCTGCGATGAAACTCAGTATGCGATGATCACTTTGGATAACATCCTTAAAAGGAACCTCATTCTTGTTCTTCAATGGCAGACATTACTGGAGAAGAATGATAAAAGCTATGACGTGTTTTACGATGGTGCTAAACTGAAAGAATGGTGTGATCCTGCCATAGTTAAAGATTTGTTCAATATTTTCTCCTATAATAGTAAGCAGGAGATAAGAAAGGCTGTTTTACACACCATGCGGCTTTATATTAATTTTTCGCACCGGGTTGCAGCCAGTAAAGGATATACAATTAATCAACCCCTGGAGAAAGAAGTACTTCATGCTTTCAGCCAGGAGCAGTTTCTAGGAACAAATACAACTTTAAATAAAGTCGTTGGGCACCTGAACAGTATAGCCGGAGACCGGAATGATATTCATGCCATCCTGTTTACTACCCATGAGCTCTGCTACAAGGATAGCCTGACTTTGGAAATTGATTGTTTTTTAATTACATCAGAGCCGGATCAATACGCGGAAAAAGATATATGGTATAAATATTTTGACCATATTTTTTGTCTGTCCCGTTCCGGGGATGGTTTCGGAGCCATCATACATCTTCTCTTTAAAGACGGCTTTTGTCTAAATGTAACGCTGATTGATAGTCTGGATGTTGAAAAATGTAACACTTATTTTCATCGTGCTTTTTATCAGGCATTACATAAGGGATATAAATTGATTTATGCTAAACAAGGGGTTTCAGAAAGAATTCAAAGCATACTTCATGATTATACAGGTCAATCCGGGATTGTAGATGAAAAGAATTTTTATGCTAACTATAACCGATTCTGGCAAACAACTAATAAAATGGCTGCAAAAATGGTTCGTAAGGATTTTTACTATACCATTTTGGAGATGGATAATCTGATGAAAAGTCAGGTAGTCAGAATGCTGGAATGGTATACGGCAATTCATGATCATTCAGCCGATATTTATCCAAATGCAAAAAAGATGCATCTATGGTGTGATCCCGTGCTCTATCAGGAATTATCCCATTCTTTTCCTCATTCCGGTATGAATGAAATGCTTCAGTCTATTATTCTGACAATGAATCTTTACAGGAAAATTTCTTCTGATGTGGCTGCAGCCAGCGATTTCTCATTAAATGATAAATTAGAACAAAAGATCTACGACACAGTCATGGAAATTTCCTGCGCTTTCTCCGGGGTTTCCTGATCTGCTATTAAAAATATTAACAATTGTTTATTATTCTTCTTAAAGGGGTAAAAATACAATGTTACCGGCCGAAATAGTTATTATTCTAATATTAACCTGCAAATCAGTATAATGTCCATTTTGAGTCCGTGATCTGTTATTAGTGTTTTATTTATAAAGAAATGTATTGTTATTTATGATTACTATTTAATTTTATGAAGTAATTTCTGTATATATTTTGTGAATTTATATATTGTTTTGTAGATTGTAAATATATAAATTAGATAATGTTTGTGTTTTAGTGGATAGTGGCTGGGGTTAACGTTTTAGCAGTTTTAAATAATAAGAGGCTAAGTGGAAAGGATTTATTTTAACCAGAGTTCAGAGGGGGAAATTTTTTTACCAAATAATTAGTAACCATTTTCAATCCGCGTAAAGAGTTATGGAAGTATCATTTCTGTTGCCAAATTGCTCACTTTTACCAATGCAAGAGGCAATTTTATTTGATTGTGAACTTTTGGGATCAAATGCAGCCTACACTATTGAGGTTCCTGTGGTTTTGGAGGAAAATAACCCTGATTTAAACCGTCTTTATCAGGCTTTTAAAAAAGCATTACTCCGTCATGATACTTTTAGAGTAATTATCAGGAATCCCAATGAAAACGATAAACGTCTTCATCAGGTTTTTAATCCTTTGTTAAGTATTTCATCAGGCATTGATTATATCACAGATACGCGGGAACCGATTGATCCTTATGGTAAAAATGAAATTACATTTCAGATTAAACAGGAAAACCCCGGTGTAACTACTTTTCTATTGCGTTTTCATCATGTTTTAGCCGACAGAAAGAGTATTGAATTATTAATTGGAGATATGTTCTCTTATTATACAAATAGCCCTTTACTTCCGGCAGGCACTTATCATAACGCAGTAGCAGAAATATTAAATAATTTTGATGGTCTGCAAGGGGATCTTAAATCTGTTCAGCAGAATTCAGTTTCAGGATTATCTGCATCTCAATCGGTGGATAGCTCCAGACATCTGGCTATCAGTGTGAAGCGGGAAGTGGCAGTCCTTGATTCATCCTGCTGGAACCAGCTGGAAAAGAAAGGACGTGACGCCGGACTCTCACCACAGGTCATAGTGTTAACGGCGTATTATATAATGAAACTCCGTGTCGAGGGGAAAAAAAGAACAACTATTGGAATCCCTTTTTCCCTGCATGATATCTTAGATGAGCCCAGAACTGCAGGGTGCTTTTTTAATATGGTACCGTTTCATACAGATTATCCTTCAAACCTTGGATTTCTTGATTTTGCAAAGCTTATACAGCATCAGCTGATGGAGCTGCTGCCCCAGCGATTTTTACCTTTACTCGATGTATCCAGGACATCCGGTCAGGCAGATGAAAGTATTTTTGATGCAGTTTTTGCGTGGCACGATCCTTTTATATTAAAGAACGGACAGATTTCAATATCACTCGGTATGCCTGATGCTTACCCTTCCAGATTATGTCATTCTTTGCTGGCTCAACCAGAGAATGGAGCATTGATGCTGGCGTTGGATTACGATCCTGCTCAGCTTTTGAAGGAAACAGCGGAAGGAATGCTCAGTTCAGTATTACATATTTTACAGGTGGTTAGTTCATCCCCTCAGGTTCCTGTTTCTTCTATCCCTTTGGGAACTCAGTATTTGCAGGAAGAAGAAAATACGGCATCAGGAGATATATTAAAGCTGATCAAAGAACGCGCAATCCTTTTTCCCGGGAGCATAGCAATAATTGAACCTGATGGAGGAAGTTATTCGTACAGTATACTTGAAGATACGGCAGAAAAAATTGCTGAATGGGCTTCTGATGCATCTTCTGAGTTGCCGGATATGATTGGTTTATGTATTCCAAGATCGTTTATAATGATTGCTGCGCTGATTGGCTTAATGAGAAGCCGGAAAACTGTGGCTCTGCTTGATCCTGAAAATTACAACAGTACAATTTCCAACATTAAAGCAGGAAATATTAATTGTGTAATTACTGATGGTACCATTGAACTAAAAGATGTGATTACAGTAACTACAAACCAGATTCTAAACGGAGTTTATGCTAAACTAAATGATACTGATATAGTTGAAGGTTCAATACTGTTTTTTTCTTCTGGAACTACTGGTCGTCCTAAGCCGGTTCTACTATCGAAATCAAATATCTGCTTACACACACATTGGGCAATCAGTAAATTTAAACTTACTTCTGCTGACAGGGTGCTGCAGTTTTGTTCTTTGGCATTTGATGCGATGCTGGAAGAGGTTTTACCTACGTTTTCAGTAGGTGCAACTCTGATCTTAAGGGACAATTATATTAGTGCTTCTGCTGCCGGATTTGTTGAATTTTGCCATCAGCATAAAATTACAGTTATAGATTTACCGACGGGATTTTTCAATCTTACTGCTATTGAATTAGACGCCGGTCAGCTGGTATTACCTGATTGTTTGAGATTAGTAGTCATAGGAGGGGAAGGCTATACCAACGCTGCGGTAAAAATCTGGTTATCTCTATTAGAACAGGCTCATCCGGCAGCACAGCTTTTAACGACTTACGGACCATCAGAGGCCAGCATTATTGTGGCTTCTGTATTCCTGAATTCCGGTATGCTTCAAACTCACCCTCTTGTTGGTCATGCAAGAGCCGGAGTAAGATTTTATGTGCTGGATAAAAGTCTTCAGCCTCTTCCCCCGGGGATAACAGGAGATCTGTACATTGGAGGTGGTATGCTTGCGAAAGGATATCTTGGCCGGCCTAAAGAAACTGCTGAAAGTTTTCTTCCTGATCCCTTTGTGAATGAAAAGGGTGCCAGGATGTATTTTACAGGTGACAGGGTCATCAAACAAAAGGACGGAAGTTTGTTGTTCAACGGTCGTGGTGACAGACAAATAAAACGCAGAGGGGTACGTATTGAACTTGATGGGATAGAGCATGTTTTTTCTCATGCTTTTGGCGGATGCCCCTGTGCTGTTATAGCGTATGGAGCATCGCTGGAACATATTGCTGTATTTATCCAGGATGGAGGCTCAGAGAATACGGAACATTTGATGGCAAACGCTTTGGCCGTATTGCCTTATGCTGCTCATCCTTCTCTTGTTCGCTTTCAAGAGCTTCCTCTTACTTCGAGAGGGAAGATGGACTATGAATCATTGAGGCAATCTCTGACGACTTCTTCTGTGGAAGAAAAATCTGATAATACTGGCATTGAGGATAAAATAATAAATCTGTTTAAAGATGTTTTAGGCTATAAAGAGTTTTGTGAAAGTGATGATTTTTTCAATGCAGGAGGCCATTCGCTTGCTGTTCTGCAATTGATATCATTAGCAAATCTCAGACTAAATGTGAAGATTAGTGTGCGGGATATTTACCTGGCCCGAACGATAGGGGCAATTGCAAAATTGATTAAACTTGCTCCATCTTCTGTGGCTGATCAGGTTAATCAGCAGGATGATCCCTGGTCACTTACGGAATTGGAATTAGCCATTCATATAGATGAACAACTGACACAAGGGCCATCTCCGTATTGGATAACGGAAAAGTGGAATTTACAAGACGGTCTGGATATGATCCGTCTGAGAGAAGCCCTTGGAGTTGTTTTGTCGGCACATCCGATTTTGCGTTCAACACTGATTACGAAAAATGGTCACTCAAGGTGGGCAGATAAATCTATTCCGGAAGCTTTAAATCATATCCTGGAAAAGGAAAAAGAAAATTATTTAAAATTAAGCTTATTATCTTCTGAAAGTGGCTTTTCAACACTTTTACTGAATGTTCATCATAGTCTGCTGGATGGTCAGGGGATCGATGTCTTTATGCAGGCATTGGCAAATGCATATACAAACAGAACAGCTATACCTGCCATTTCACAAATGATTCCACCTGCTTTACCTTTATCGGGAGAGGATGAGCTGCTGGCATGGAAGAATTACCTTTCAGGGGCTGGTTCTGATTTTAATCTGCCACCCGATATTGCGGGTGACAGACTGGCTACAGGAGCGATGGTTGCGTCCTTTAAACCAGTGATAAATATAAATGAACTTTTGCCTTTACAAGAAGACAAAAGACCTGGGAATTATACTTTTTTTGCTGCTTTAACGATGGCATGGCTCCATCGGATGACGAACTCTGCAGATATCCTGTTGAATATTGCTGTCGGTTTAAACGACGGAATTAAGGGATTGAGATTATCTACCTGTGTAGCACCCCTGCGATCCGGAATTAATAAGCGGATGACATTTAATGATTTATATAGCAATATTGGCGATAATTTAGACTGGATCCTTGATCATTTGCCCATAGGGCCAATGCAGCTGGCTACCACTTTAAGGGCAGGGGGGATAGTTCAGCAGGCGTTACCCTTGTTATTTGATTTTGAGGATAAACGTGAAAAGAAGGTTTTGGTGTTTGATGAAATCAGAGCTGTCAATGAACCTCAGCAACCAGCAACAGTGAGAGCTGATATTGAAATTTCAATTCGCATTGAAGAGGATGGAATGCTTTGCTGTTCAATGCGGGGACGTGCAAGTATGTATAGCTTTTCTTTACTGGAGTGCTGGGTTAATTCTCTTGGTACTTTTCTTAGAGCTGTGACAAAGGGAGGAGATCAACTGATAAAAAATATTCCATTAATACCATATGGAAGTGTTATGGCTGCTATGCTGGAGGGGGAAGTCATACAAACAGACGCTTCGCCGGATTTTTTAGCAAAGCATCTGCGAAAATTATTAAGGGAAAAGCTGCTGCTGCCTGTTATTCAGGGTAAGGATTGTAAATTAACTGGTCAGGACGTGCTCAATAAAGCGCATGATCTGATAAATATCTTAAAAGAGGCAAACATCAAGGCAGGTGACTGCGTCATTGTTCTGCTTCCCAGGTATGTAAACTATCTTCCGGTTTTACTGGCGTTATGGGAAACAGGAGCAATTCCTGTGCTGATTAATCCTGAGCAACCAAATGAACGGCAGAAAGTGATGTTTAAAGCTGTTTCTGCGGTAGCGGTTATTGAAAAAGACGACCTGGGTGTTATTCAGGTCAGATCTATCAGAGAAACTAATACTCAGCGCAGAGTAGATAGTATTGCTACTGCCTATATCTTTTTCACCTCTGGCTCAAGTGGAGTTCCAAAACCAGTCATTTGTCCATGGCGTGGTCTGCAAAGACTGCTGGATTGGTCTGTGAAAACATTTCCGTTTGCAGCGGAGGATGCTTTTTTACATACCGCATCTCCGGGATTTGACATTTCAATATGGGAAATGCTATTTCCGATATGGGGAGGCGCCAGACTTTTGGTAGAAGATAACAATGGGGTTCAGGATATGCCATCTCTGATCAGGTTTATAGAATCAGAACGTGCAACACATGTTCATTTTATTCCAAGTATTCTGGAAAGTTTCCTGGATGCGTTAAATCCTTCAGAAGGCCGGTCTGTAAAGTTGGTATTTTGCGGAGGTGAAGCTACTTCAAAACCCCTTTTAAAACGACTTCTTGATGAAAGGGAGGTGCCGATGCAACACTGCTACGGCCCAACGGAAACATCAATATTTATATTAAGCTGGCATGGTGACCGATCGTCTCCATTGCCTTATGGGCTTCCTCTTGGAAATCCGGTGGATGGGGCCGGCGTTGTTATATTGGATGAAATGATGGAACCGGTAGTTCGTGGTATTACCGGAGAGATAGGATTATATGGAGATGCACTGACATCTGGATATCTCGGAATGCCACGTGCAACTGCGGCTGCTTTCCGGCCATGGCCGGGAAAGGGTGGAAGGATATATCTTACCGGAGACCGGGGCAGGATGTATGCGGATGGTTCAATAGAATATATTGGAAGAGGTGACCGTCAGGTGAAAATATCCGGAGTACGTATTGAACTGGGAGAAATAGAACATGTTTTATCTCTGGTAAAGGGAGTCGTACTGGCTTTAGTCATGCTTAGAAAGCTAAATGAAAATCATTCAGGTTTGACGGCTTACATTAAATATGATCACAGTACTGACGCTGCTCTGTTAAGGGAAGAATTGGAAAATGCAGCGAAAATGGGACTTCCTGCTGCTGTCATTCCCAAATTTTATGTATTGCTAAAGGAGTTTCCGTTAAATATTAATGGGAAAATAGATCTTCAGCAGTTGCCTGAACCAGTGCTGGACAAAGCCGATACAATAGCAGGAGATCATTTGATAACTGATGAAGAATCCTGTTTAAAAGAACTCTGGTGTTTGGCTCTTGGGCATAGCGATATAAGTATAGAAGGTAATTTTTTCAGACTTGGGGGAGACTCCATGACAGCAATCCAGATTACATCAAAGGCAAGGAAAAAAGGACTCATCATTAGCCTTGCGGATTTTTTCCGGTTCCCTACGATAAAAAATATGGCTGCTGAAATCAGGAATCGTAAGAATTTATCTGCTGTCCCCGTACTGATCTCTGATAACACTCTTGTGATTTCCGGCAATGCTTCACAAAGATTTCTGCAAGTCTGTAAATCTCCTGAAACTGACGGTATCCAGTGTAAAATACTCTCTTTCAGAGATAGAATTGACAGAGAAAAAATGCTTGTGATCTGGAATATGATACTTGTACGTCATGATTCTCTGTCTTTGATTCTGAAAAAGGATGATGATCAATGGCAACTGCTCACCGGCAAACCAGTTTTGATCAAAAGTATTCCTGTCGCTGAAAATCTTATTTCAGCACGGAGCATTGCATCAAAACAGATTCGTACAGGTGAGGGAATAATGTCGGGTATTGCTTTTGTGGAAAGGAATGCAAATGAACTTGTTCTTGCTATTCATCATCTTGCTGTAGATTTTCAGTCCTGGACAATTATTATGAGTGAACTTCAGCAAGCTTATGCTGCTGATATGGGGATGATCCGGTTAGCAGCACCGGTTCCTTTTAGCATATGGTGTCTTCAAAACAAGCTTTTAGCAGTTAATCTGGAACTGTCATCTGAGCCAAGACGAATAGTTAAACAGCAATTACCTCCAAAGGTAATTGATATGATAAAACATGCAGGAACAGAGCGGACAACACTATTGACAGCCGTTACCGCACAAGCTATTGCAGACTGTTTTGCTATAGCAAAGGTAGTTATAGCACTGGAAAATGATGGGAGGAATGTCAGTGATGGAATTGATTTCTCTTATACGGTTGGCTGGCTGACAGGGTTTAAAAATTTAAGTATCAGTCCGGGAGAAATGACCTTTGATGGGTGGTTATCTGCAAGCTCAGCAGCACTTAAAACTCCGGAAGTTATCTCAGACGCAGATTATGTAATCAATATCATAATGGAACCAGAAGATACTGATAAGAGTGTTTTAATTCAGGAATTTTCAGAAACAGAAACACAACCTTCACATCTTGTTGCCATAGAATTTGTAATCAGGACTGATGCAATTGAAGTAACTGCAGACTGTGATCATAGTCTTGGAGAGAATATGGCGTCTTTTCTGGTCTCCAGAATGTTAAATATATGGGAGCATTCGGTCGGTCACTTTAAGAGATGGGCCCCTATGACTACTTTTCAGGAGTCTATTCTTAGTTTTTGCCTGAAACAACCGGATAGTGGATTCTATCATACTCAGATACTCTTTTCGCTGGAAGGTGAAATTAATGTGCCTTTATTGAGAAAAGCCTGGGAACATGCGGCAATTGTACATGATATCTTCTCTTGTCAGGTCGATCTTGAAAAGGGAGATACGCCTTTATTCCTTATATCACCTGGAAAATCATTGTTCTGGCGGGAATATACAGCTAAAGAACAAACTGTTGAATCTTTAGGTGAGCATATAATGGAGGAAGATATAAATCAACCATTTGAGCTGTTGAATGGCGATAATTCCCGCTTATATCTGGTTAATGGAAGTGATGGTACGAGACTTATATGGTCACATCATCATTTATTCTTTGATGGCTGGAGCCTGAATCTTGTCATAGAGACGGTGGGGAGATCTTATCTCGCGTTATCCGATAACGGTATTTTGCCGCTACCTGCACCTTCAGTCAGTTCTTATCTGGAATGGTGGAGTCAACGGGATAATGATAAACTGCTCTCCCGCTGGTATGAAAGACTGAAAGAAAATAACTCTCCAAAGAATTTTAATCTGCCTAAAATTACCGAACAGAAAAAATACTGCAGTTTAAGTTTGTCATTGACAGTTAGTGAAACCGCTGAGCTGGAAAATTTGTCAACTCAGCAACAGGTGACTCTTTTTGAAATTATACTTTGTGCCTGGTCATTGGTGATCGCCTATCAAACCAGACAACATCAGGTGTTTTTTGGAGTGGTGCTTACTGTTCGTCCTCCTGAAATCCATGATATAGTTTTTACAGCAGGTTGCTGTATGAATACTATGCCTTTTCTTGTAACTGTTCAGGATAATATTTCAGCCTTGTTAACTGAGGTACGCGAAAGATTTGGCGAAATACTGGAGGATCAGACCTTGTCAACTGGAAGACTTTTAACAGCGTTGAGAAATGATGGATGGGCAGGAGAAATGGATAGTCTTGTCGTATTCGAAAACTATCCTGGTGACCGTAGTGGCACTGATCTGGGTAATGAAAACCGTTTAAAAGTATTGGGCTCCAGAGAAAGGAATGATATACCATTTACTTTGGTTGCGCTTTCTGGTAATGCCTGTGAATTTGAATTGTTATATCCCGATGTACCGGCTCACCATACGATGGCTAAAAGACTAATGTCTCAGCTTGGGAGAGTACTTAAAACATTTATTAATCAAACTAAATCATAACACTGTGATAGATAATTTATTCGGACTACTTGGATTAAGCCAGGATGAACAGGATGAGATCAATTCTTTTAATGACACTCATTATTCTTTTGATAGTGATGTGCTAATAGATGATCTGATTTTTAATTTAGCTATAGATGAAGAAACAATAGCCTGTGCATATCAGCAGGAACGTTTAAGCAGGAAAGTGTTTTTATCCGAGACATTAAAATATGCTGCTGCAATGCAGGCTCAGGGAATTGGCCGGCATGATATTGTTGCTATTGGAATGTTACCTTGTTCAGAAAGACTTATCGCTGTATTGGCTGTTTTAAAATGTGGGGCCGCCTATCTGCCGATAGACATCAGTCAGCCTGTTGAAAGATTGAAATTTCTATTAAAAGACAGTCGTACTCAAATGCTTCTTGTGAATGAGCGGATTTCCGGACTAGATCCTGATCCATCTTTAGTCGTGCAGACTATCTCTGAGTTGATAACTGTAAAAGATTATGTTTTTCACAGGGATGAAACGAGGACTGCTACTGATGCTGCTTATATTATTTATACCAGCGGATCGACAGGAATGCCTAAAGCGACTATCAATAGTCACCGTGCTCTGGTAAACAGACTTCAATGGAAAGCAAGGTATCTTTCTGTTGCCACAAATGATCTTATTTGTCATAAGACAGCTTTCGGATTTGATGTTTCAGTTTGGGAGCAGCTTCTTCCTCTTTTAACAGGTGCGTGCGCAGTTATTGCGCCTGAAGGCTATCGTGGTGATCCGGAGAAATTAAGTGAACTTATTCTACAGGAAAATATAACTATTATTCATTTTATTCCTACAATGCTGGCCGCATTTATGGAATATGAAGGCGTAGAGCGCTGTAAATCTCTGAGAGTAATTGTATGCAGCGGGGAAGAATTGCCTAAGAAAACGGCTTTGACCTGTCAGGGAATTCTGAATGTACCTGTTTATAATCTTTATGGTCCTACAGAAGCTGCTATTGATGTAACTGCCTGGGCTTTTAATCCGGATGATCACAGAGGTTTTGTACCTATAGGAAAACCGATCCAGAATGTACAGATGCATATTCTTGATGAAGCTTTATCAGCAGTTCCGGTTAATTCTGTAGGGGATTTGTATATAGGTGGTATAGCTGTAGGTGATGGCTATTTATACCGGCCGGGGCTTACTGCGGAGCGTTTTATCCCTGATCCTTTTAGTGACATCCCTGGTAGCCGTATGTATAAAACAGGCGATATAGGCAGATGGAATGATGATGGGGCAATTGAATTTCTGGGCAGGTCAGATTTTCAGGTGAAAATCCGGGGTTTCCGCATAGAAACCGGAGAGATTGAACAAACATTAAATCGCTTTCCCGGGGTTGCAACCAGTATAGTGGTGGCACATACTGGTGATAATGGAGTGTCACAACTCATAGCTTATTTATTGCCAGGGGCTAACCGGGTATTAGAAACCACTAAGATTTCGGCATTTTTAAAAGAACATCTTCCTGCTTATATGCAGCCGGCATTTATGATGATACTTGATAAAATGCCATTCACAACTAATGGAAAGCTTGATCGTAAAGCACTGCCGGCACCATTCTTTAGTCCGGCAGAAGATAAAATTCAGACACCGCTTCAAACTACGTCCGAACGTCTACTGGCCGGCATATGGAGCGACCTGTTAAAATGTGAAGTAAATCATGCGGAAGCTAATTTCTTTTCTTTGGGAGGAGATAGTATTCAGGCTATTCGGATGGTAATTGCTGCACGTAAAAAAGGATTGCTTTTTCAGGTCAAAGATATTTTCGATTATCCGGCATTAAGTCAGTTAGCTGATCTTGCAGTAGAAGCTGGCTTTGAAGAGAAGATAGAATCCCCTCTGGCTGCTTTATTAAAAAATGCTGATCCTGTGATCCGGGCATCTTCTGCACCAGTGATAGTCTATCAGATCAGTGTGGGCAATGAAGATTTATTTGCACAAAAACTGAAGAATCTGGCAAATTTAATTGCTGATACACCTGATGGTAACACAGCTTTTGAATTCTCTGATTCTTCTGCTAACCTCATTGATACATTACGCAGATTAAGAATAATTGTAGCTAACGATACAGCAATTCCTTTTGCAGCATCAATGTATACAGATTTAAAATACGGGACACTTTGTTTATTGGTTTTTAATCCGGCAATGGCCGATCAGTATAGTCTTAAATATCTGCCCAATTTGCTGGAAGCAGCAACGGACAGGCCGTGGTTCATGGAACAGGAATCAGTATGCAACTGGGATAAAACACCAAAGCACTTTGCTTACCCGATGCCTGTTATACTTTCAGAAGAAATGGTTGGTGCTGTTGGAGTCAATTTGCTGACCAAATGCTACGATAAGCATCAAAATGCTATTGGCCGGGAAAGGTATAGTGAGGCACTTATTGTGTTTGCTGCTGCTTTGATTTTAGAGAAAAGCGGGATGGAGGCTATTCAGGTTATATTGCCTGAAAGCCGCTCTTATCTGAATAGTCTGGGTTTTGATCTGAGTAAACTTTTTGGCCGGATGGCTGCGCCGTTTTATTGTACGTTGACAAGTAGTTCATTGAGTAATCTTTTAGAAACAGTAAAGTATGTTGCGAATGCCCGAAAAGGACAATTCACCGGGCCTGATTCAGAAACAGGAATCAGATTCAGAGTTGTTTTACAGGAATTATCTCCTGATAATGACCTGGTAACTCATATTTCAGACCTTGAGCTTAGCACTGTTGCAGATCTTTCTGCTGCCGAGAATGAAATATTAATGGTGATCGGAGAGAATAGGATTGAATGGCGCTGGGATAAAAAAATCGGTGAGTGGCCTGGATTAATTCCTGAAATCATGAGAGGTAATCTATTGCTGGATACTTTAGTAAGTAATGCTGTAGAGATCCGCCTGACCAGAGATTTTCCATTGGCAAAAATTAATGAGGTACAGCTGGATGATATCAAAAATATCCTAAAGGATTCTGAAGATTTATACCCGCTGTCACCTATTCAGGAGGGACTACTTCTGCGAACCGTCTACTGGCCTGAATCGGATGCTTATCTGAATCAGAATGTAATAGAATTAAAAGGTTCTTTAGATATTAAAAGTCTTAATGATGCCTGGAATAGAACCGTTAATAAATATGAAATATTAAGATCAGGTTATTTATGGAAAAAACTGGAAGTTCCGCTTCAATATGTCAATAGCCGGCCTGCAAGGCAAATGGAATTTTGTGACTGGAGAGACAGAGCAGTTACGGCTGAGGAAAAAGACGCTTGCCTGGAAGAGTTTCTTGCCAGTGACAGAAGCCAGTTATTTGATATGGAAGAAGCTGGACTCTTTCGCCTCACTCTTGCCCAAACAGGAGATGACAGTTATCTGCTCATCTGGACGCATCATCATATTCTGCTGGATGGATGGTGTCTGGCATTAATATGGGGAGATGTCTTTCGCTTTTATGCAGATTTTACTGCTGGTAAACCGGTAGCAGGCACTCCTCCAAGAAGTTATCACGATTATATTGCCTGGCTGGAGCAAAATCCACCGGGAGTTAAAGACCGGGAATTCTGGAGAAACAAACTTAAAGGATTTGGTGAGGCTACGCTCTTTTCAGCATTGCCTTCGTATGTGGAAGGTGATTTCAGGACAGATAGAATTACTATTTCTGAGGAGAAATTATCAGATCTCCGGCTTGCCGCTGCCCAAACTGGCATTACTGTTAATGCTTATGTTCAGGCAACCTGGGCTTTACTTTTAGGCTTTAGAACTGGTAAGAAAGATGTTGTACATGGTATCTCTGTTTCCGGCCGTCCAACTGCTTTAACAGATTCAGAAAATATAGTAGGATTGTTTATTAATACAATCCCCCTTCGTTCGGATCTGAGTCCGGCAAGGACTCTCCATGAACTGCTCTTAAGTACGCAGGAGAATTTTGCTTCGGCAAATAATCATTCTTTTCTCCCGCTTGCAGCTATTCTGGTGGAATGGGAAGGACGTACCTCTAATGATAAAAGGCTTTTCGACAGCCTTATTGCTTTTGAGAATTATCCTGATGAACACCTGCCTGCTACCAAAGTTGCTGATATTGAAATACGTGACAGATTTTGTAATGAAAAAACAGAATATCCTATTGGGTTGATCGTATTGCCTGGCCCACCTATGGAGTTCCATTTTAATTATGATAGCCGGCATTTCAGTGTTGAAACAATGGTGCAGTTTGCTGAAGATTTTTTCTATCTGCTGGATCAGTTAGTTTATACTCCGGAAAAAACCCTGGCTTCTTTATTTTTACCATCGATGGAAGTGCTGCTGAAAAAGACAAGATCTCATGCACTGCCTGTTAAAATCAGCACTACCGGATTAAGTGAAGATGTTTTTATAAATGCTGATAAGTTCCCGGATAAAATTGCTGTTATTGCTGGTACAGAAAAATTAAGCTGGAAAGAACTGTCAAAAGCGGTATTAAGAGTAGCTTCTTCGATGACGACCAGAGCTTCCAGTCAGATTATTGCTATCTGTGCAGAGCGTTCGGTATCATTTGTAATTGCTGCGCTTGCGGCCTGGAAAGCAGGATTGGTGCCGGTTATTTTTAACCCTGCTTTATCTGATGAAATGATATGTGATGTATTGCAAAAGATGGGAAATCCTGATCTAGCAGTAACATCAAAACAGTATTTTAGATTAAATGCCTGGAAATCAAATGGATTTATTATTGATCTTGTACAAGGAGATGAAGAAAAGTCATTTCATAATCAAATACCAGACCCCATAGCTGCTATTTTAATGACGTCGGGGACCTCTGGTCTTCCAAAACAAGTCATGCTGACAAGAGAGGGGTTAGCTAACAGGGTAACGGCAACGGTTAATTTATATAATAGGCCTGATCCATGCCTGCTTGCTAATGCTGCACCTGGATTTGATATTGGCTTATGGGAAATTCTATTTTCTGTGCAACAGGGTGGGACGCTTGTATTGGCAGATGATGAAGACATGAAAGATCCTGATCATATCTGTGAGTTGATCAGTTCTAATCAGGTTAATACATTACATTTGGTGCCTTCATTTGGAGAAGTTTTGCTTACAGGTACCAAAAGTTTTATGCTGTCTGGTATAAAGTTGTTAATCACTGGAGGAGAGGTGGTTCATCCTGCTTATATCAGCCGTATAAAAGAGAAAATGGCTGATGCTCAGGTCTGGCAGGGATATGGACCGACGGAAGCATCTGTCAGTGTGCTTGATCAGAATTGTAATCAGGTGGATTTAAGAGGAAAAAGGTTGCCATTGGGGCTTCCCACTGCAAACTGTCAGGTTTACCTGTTGGATGAAGCACTTCGGTTATGTCCTGAAGGTGTTTGTGGAATGATATATATTGGAGGAGTAGCAGTTGCTGCCGGATATTTTAAAGATCCGCGTAAAACTGCAGCGGCTTTTATTCCGGATCCTTTTGGTCTTCCCGGAGAACGTCTTTACTGTACCGGAGATCAGGGGGTAAGGAGACCTGATGGATCGATTGAATTTATTGGACGTAAGGACAGGCAGGTAAAAATAAGAGGATTTCGGGTAGAACTGGGTTTTGTAGAGTATCAACTGGCCTCTCATCCACTCGTTCTGAAAGCAGCAGTGATGCCTAATCCGGAGTTGGAGGATGTGGAGTTAATTGCTTTTATAAAACTTTCCTGTGATCCGGGGATGAATGATGAGGAAGTCAGTACATTATTACAAAATTGGCTAACTGAACATCTTCCGGTATGGGCCTGTCCTTCTAAACTTTTTATCATCGGGGATTTTCCGTTAACAGCTAACGGTAAAATAGATATGGATAAGCTGTTTGCAGAAAAGCCTGAAACAAGGGCTGTATTGCCAATGGATCTGACCAGTCTGTCAGAAAAAGAACAGGTTATCTGGGACGTTTGGACACAGATTCTGAATACACCTCCGGCTAGCAGACATGAAAATTTCTTTACTGCTGGCGGACATTCGCTCTCTGCAATGCGCTTTTGTATGCTTTTGCAACAAAAACTGGGAGAAGACACAAAAGTTCCGGTTGCTTTATTATTTAAGTACGGGACACCTGCTACATTAGCTGAAGCGATATCTATAAATGATGGTAGCGAAGGAGCAGCACCATGTATTTACACTATTGGTGAAGGTGAAGGTATTCCTCTGGTCCTGATACATCCGGTGGAAGGAACTTCAATTGCATACGGGCAGTTACCTGCTTTGTTACCGGGACAAAAAATCATTGTAATAGATGATCCCCGTTTTCATAAAACGGATGGGTTCTCTTCTTTAAGGGAAATGGCTGCTTTATATACAGAGTGGATCAGGTTACATACAGACGATGGTCCTGTAATTCTGGGGGGCTGGTCATTTGGCGGACTTATAGCGCTTGAAATTGCAAGGCTGATGTCAGATCATGGTCGTGTACCTGACGGAGTACTGCTTATTGACAGTTATAATTTTTCTAAGCGTATAGCATTTTTAGGAGAACAAACTACCGGAAAATCTATTGACAGTGTACCAGATAAGATAGATGAAAAATTAAAAGCAGAGCTTAATCGTGAAATTAAAAGGAATCGGCTTCTTGCTCTCTCTGCTCCGGAAATGACTTATAAAGGTAAGGTAACTTTACTTAAGGCTGAGGATCGTCCTGAAGAACTTGATCTCGATCTTGGAATGAATAATGGCTGGACAAATGCTCACCTGCCTTCTCTTCAGGTCAAATATGTTCCCGGGAATCATCATGAGCTGTTTTCAAAATCATATATCCCTGCATTAGCAGCAGCGTTAAAAACATTTATTCAGGAAATATAAAATACTATGAATGCAAATTTAGATTCACCTGTGCAAAAAGAAAATAATACAGGCAAGGTCATTGTCGGATTTAACGATAAACCCTTTGATATATTTTTATTAAAGCTGGATAACCTGCATTTAGTGGGACGAAAAACCCCGGCAAGAATAAATATCGCTGATGAAAAAAGCAGAAGAAAGAGTTGTCTTGTTGAACCTGATATGTTATTTGGAAAATTGATAAAGTTTGCAGAGCTGACAGAGGGCTATGAAATTATCTATCAAAAATTACCTGATGAGGTCATACAGGATAAATTTGCGCTGATTTCACCTTTAGATGAACTTATTTACCCGCTAAAAAGATTGATTGATGGTCAGGAAGTAGCGCAGCCGGAAGAATACTGGAATAATTGTGCAACTGATGTATCGTTGCTGGATGACGATGAGATATTCTTAAGGGAGATGACGGGAAATATACTGATGGAATATCTGGTTCCAGGTAGTATTGTATATGATCCTGCCTGCTCAACGGGTGCATTTCTTGCTCATCTGAAAAAAATCAGCCCGGAAATCTGTACTGTTGGGCAGGATCTGAATCCTAATATGATAGCTATTGCAAAAGAACGTGTAGATAAGGTATGCGCTGGCAATAGCCTGATTCCTGTCTGCTCAGAAAAAAGCGTAGATGTGGTTATTTGCAGACATTTAAATCTTGATGTGGTAACAAGTGAGGTGGCGAAAGAACTGTTTCTGGCTGCTGCTGAATCGTTAAAGATTGGAGGGGTAATGGTCGTTATAGGGCATACGCCGATACTCATAACCAGTGCCTGGATGGAAGAACAGGGCTTTAATGTGTTACGCAGAAATTGTGTTACTCCATATGCACATGCTGTTTTTCAGCTTTATTTATTCATAAAAAAATCTTAATGCTATGCATATTAAAGGAGTAAATGCTGTTCATCTTTTCCAGACGAAGTCACCTTTGACTGAATTCCGGGAAACAGCTATTAAGTTGGGATTACGTTCTTTATATGTCAAACGCGACGACCGGATGACTGCTGAATTTGGGGGGTGTAAGGTCAGGAATCTTAATCGTCAATTATATTGTGCATTACAGGCTGGTGCGGACACGCTTTTAATGACAGCACGTTCAGGTTCTAATGCTGTTGCTGCGGCGAGCATTTTTGCCAGTAGATTTAACCTTGATGTTGTAGCCATATTAAAGCCACAGGTTTACAGCGAAACAGCCAGATTTAATCTGGATATAATAGCTGCATCAGGAACACAGATTTTACCTGTTCCGGCGGGCACTTTACTCCACCGTCAGTCTCCTGTGGTGGTAAGTGAGATGAACAGATTAAAAGAAGAAGGAAGGACCCCTTATTTTATAGGTTTTGGTGGTGGAGATCTTGACGCAGCAGTTGCGCAGGCAGAAGCTGTCATTGAACTGGCTGCACAATTACAGAATGAAGAAATTGATCGGATTTATGTAGCTGGGGCTTCCTTTTCTACTGCTGCTGGTATGGCAGCCGGATTGGCGGTATCAGGACTAAAAGCAAAGCTGGTTATCGTAGGATTGGCGCATGAGGATGCTCCGGGTAAGGATTTCTTTAATAAAGCTGCTGAAGTGGTAAAACTTATCAGGGATCAGGAACTGGTTAGCGATGGGTTGATAGAAATAGATGAGCCGGTATTTCATTGTGCATTTGAACTTGCATTTGGAGAGGTAACAGCACCACTGGCTATTGAATCTGATCTGACAGAGGTGGCAGGTTTACACCTGGATCCTGTTTATACACGTAAAGTATTTAAATATATGATTCAGGAGGCTGCTTCTCATCAGAATAAGCGGTTTTTATTCTGGCATACAGGCAATTCACAGCCCTGGCCGGAGACTATAAGCTTGCTGGAACAGAAACATCGGTATACTGACTTATTGATTGATTTATAAATTATTTTTTAGAATAGAATTATTAACCTTTAAATAATCATATTATGGAACCTATGACCATCGACAGGATTCACCGTCCTACTGAAGAAGAGTTTAGAACCAAGTATCTTAATCTCGGAAAACCGGTGCTGATAACTGGAGTAAACGAAGATCTGCCCCAGTTCAAATGGAATTTTGATTTTCTTAGCAAAGAGTTAGGTACCAGTAAAATCAATGTATATGACTGGGGTGAAACCGGACCTACTATTCAGGATGATTTCCTGATCAAAAAAATGGAGTTGGCAAAAGCTCTGGCACTTTGTTGTGAAGTAGATAAAACGGAGAATCAGAGGTTTTCCATTTGTCAGCTGGCGCTGGATTTTCTTCCCGAGCTTTATGATAGCTACATGACTCCTGAGTTTTTGAAAAATTCAGATAAACTGGATAATTTGTCCTGGTTCTTTAAGGAACGAAGAAGAATTGCCATGTTTATTAGTTTTTTCAGGGGGATGCACTGGCATAATGGAAGACACGCGATAGCACAGCAGGTTACCGGCAGCAAGAGGTTTGTTCTGTATGATCCAAAGGATACTCCATATTTATACCCTAAAACCTTTTTAGAATCTCCACTTTCCTGGTTTGATGAAAGAGAATCTGTGTTTTGCAGTCAGATGCCTTTTGAAGACGGAATTGAGAATATAGATCACGATAAGTTTCCAATGTTTAAAAAAGCAGTGCCTTATGAGATCGAGCTAAAAGCAGGTGAGATATTATTTATTCCTTCGCATTGGTGGCACTATACACATGCATGTGAGCCTTGTGTACTGATCACAGAGTTCTGGGATGCATCATTAAAAGACTGGGGTTTTCCAATCGCTTACCGGAGTTTGTTTATGAAACCTTACAGAAAATTTCTATATAGTAAAGTTGTCAAACTTAAAAAGTTCAATAGAAAGGAAGTAAATCAGGATGTATCTTAATTTATCAGTTTAAAATTAATCAGGTATATGCCAACAGTCTTTATAACAGGTACAGGTCAGGGCTTGGGTAAAGCTCTAACCGAAACCTATTACGGTGCGGGGTGGAATGTGATTGCCACCTGTAAAGAAGTTACTGATGTTCAGCATCTGAAATCGTTATTTCCGGATGCAAATGTCTATTTACTTGATGTGACAAATCATGGGCAGATACAGCAGCTAAAACTGGCTTTGCAGGGCCAGCCTATTGATCTTTTGATCCATAATGCAGCCTGGATAGTTAAAGAAGGTAGTTATACAGAAATTGATTATAGTGTCTGGGAAAAAGCTATGGGCGTAAATGCTTTTGCTGTGCTTAAAATCACCACAAGTCTGTTAGACAATATCTTTTTAGCAAAAACGGGTAAAATTGTGTGTATTTCAAGTGAGATGGGCAGCCTCTCTCAGAACTCTGATGGTGGGCGATATTGTTATCGCGCTTCTAAAGCTGCTGCCAATATGATTATCCGGAATCTTTCCATAGAATTATTGTCAGAAAATATTATTGCTGTTTCCCTGCATCCTGGCTGGATAAAAACAAGACTAGGTGGTCAGGATGCTCCAATGTCTGCACTTGACAGTAGTAAGCATATTTTTACTTTTATCTCCGGGCTTAAACCTGAGGATACTGGTAAATTTTTCAGATATACGGGGGAATTGATTGATTGGTAAAATGAAGACTTGTTATGGATAAAATTAATTTGAAAAAACTAAAAGTTCTTTCTGAAGAAGATGTCGATTCTTTCATCAATAAAGGCTACGTAATTATAAGGAATGCATTTAGTGAGCAAACAGCTGAAAATCTGGCTTCTAAAGTCTGGGAAATGATTCCTGAAGATATGAACGATCGTTCTACATGGACAAGGCCGGCTGCTGAAATACAGCGGGTTATCAAGACTGATGCTGCGAATGATCTTTTTACATCCAGATATGTAGACGCTATTGATGACCTGCTGGGAGAGGGAAGATGGCATACGAATAAGGATAGTTTTGGCTGGATACCTTTGCGGTTTCCGGGCTTTTCTAATCCTCCGTGGAAATCTCCATTAACTGGCTGGCATGTTGATGGCATAAATTTTTGTCACCATTTAAACTCACCTGAACAGGGCCTTGCAGGTATGGAAATGTTTTCAAACATTGAAAAGGGCGGAGGAGGAACTGCATTGAGAATTGGCTCTCACAAGTACATTGCACAATTACTGCACAGAAGCGGATCAGCAGGCATATCTTATCAGGAATTAAAAGGTATTGCTGATCAGGCAGAGGATTTTCCGGTAGAAGAGGCTACGGGCAATGCGGGCGATGTATTATGGATGCACCCTTTTTTGATCCATGCACGCAGCCCGAATGTTTCGCAAACTGTAAGGATAGCTGCTAACCGTACAATTTCGCTATATGATGATATTTACCCGCTAAATAGTGATATTGATTCTTTATCTATATTGGAACAGAGTATAAGATCGGCACTGGAATAGCCGGTGGAATTTTTATTTAAAGGAATTTGGAGTTATAAATTCCTTTAAATAATTTTCTTTTTTTCTATGAATACCTGTTTATTCACCACATCGGTATTTCTAAGCTGTTCCAGATTCGTACAGCCCAAAAGAGACATATTTCTTAATAGTTGTTCCTGAACCATTCTAAGTACTTTGACAACTCCTGATTCTCCTTCTGCTGCCAGTCCATATAAAGCCAGCCGACCAATGAGTACTGTATCTGCACCGAGCGCAAGGGCTTTTAAGATATCTTCACCCGAGCGAATTCCTCCGTCAACTAATATGGTTATTTTGTCTTTAACAGCGTTTACGATATAGGGCAACATTTCAATTGAAGTTGGAGCAATATCCAGTTGTCTTCCGCCATGATTAGATACAATAATCCCATCTATACCCATGTCAACGGCTCTGAGTGCATCCTGGGGGTGTAAAATACCCTTAATAACCAGTTTACCTTTCCATAACCTTCGGAGTTGACTGATGTCCTCCCAGGAAATACTAGGATCAAAATTGCGGGAGAATAAGCTTGTATCTGCTGACTTATACAGGGGCCCCGATTCCATTAATGGAAAACTAAGCTTTTTCCTGGCAAGAAATTGAGATCTGCTCCAGGAAAAATTCTTCATACAATCGAATAGAATACGTGGACTCAATCTGAAAGGTAATGTAAATCCATTTTTGATGTCCCGCAAACGCTGACCACCAACGGGAACATCAGCAGTTACAACCAATACTTCACATTCCATTGATTGGGCTAAATTAACCAGATAGGCAGCAGAATCACGGTTAACTACATAGAGCTGGAACCAGGGGGGCTGATTGGTTGCTGTTTTTATGTCTGAGATACTACAATTTGCTGCGGTCGACAATATAAATGGAATACCTATTGTTTTTGCTGCTTTTGCTAACAACTGGTCACCACCAGGGCATATCAACGCATTCAGTCCTGTTGGAGCAATGGCGATGGGGAGCGTGTAATTTGTGCCAAATAATGTCTGAGTTGTTGACTGTACGGATGTATCACGTAATACTAGAGGTAATAATGATAACTGATCTAAAACCCGTCGGCTGTGTGTCAATAATTGCTCTTCGCCTGCTCCTCCATGAATAAAATCGAAAACGAAGCCAGGCAATCTGAGTTTTGCATCATGTAGTACTTCTTGCCAGTTATAATACTTTTTTTCGCTCATTTTATATGCGATCTATATATTTTAATCCTGAAAGAACCTGATCAATGCTGTTATATTTAAGATATTCACTCACTGTAATACTCTCCAGTTCATTTTTTGTACAGAGTTGTTCGAGCCATTGCAGTGCCTTAAACTGGCTTTCAGGTTCGCCGGTACCATCATGAAAAAGCAAAATTTTATTCATGATACCTTCTGCAGCGAGATTGCTGATTATTTGTATATCTGTTACTCCACGGGCCCAGTCCATAGAATTATTATGCCACCCTATGATTTTATAGCCCTCATCATTTAATTTTTGAGTTAAAGAATTAGAGATCCTGCCATATGGAGGACGGAATAATCCGATACTTTTTCCTGTAAGTTGTTTTAAAAGTGCTCTGGTTTTATTGATATCCCGAATCATTTCCTCACTACAGGAGTTTTCATGGGAACGATGATGCCAGTTATGAATTCCCAATTCATGGCCTTCATTGATTATTCTGTCCAGGACAGGCTTGGAAAAAAGGCTTCTGTCACCCTGAACGAAGAATGTACCTTTAAGGTTTAAATGCTGAAGCCTGTCAAGAAGAAGATTTGTACTGTATTCGTGAGGGCCGTCATCAAATGTCAGACAGACTTTGTTTTTTTTCTCTGGTGATACTCTATGATGAACCTGGTGAGTTTCTTCGCTAAAAATCATACCAACAATGTTTTCTAACATGCCAGAGTTCACAGCACGTTCTATTATGCCCGGAAATTTTGATTTAATGGAGGCAATCGCTGTTTTATTATGATCTTTTCGTTCTTCTGCTTTTTTTGGATGTATAATATGAAAGGGCTCAGAGAATGGTGCCATTACAATTTTATAATTCATTAATCCTGCACGGATGCCGAATTCCCAATCTTCCATAGACTGTAATGTTTCATTAAAACCGCCGATTGAATTAAAATTCTCCCGTAAAATGGAAGCACTGCCTGTTCCGCATTTTAGCCAGGAATGTTCCCATTCCTCAAGACCGAAGCCATGTTTACTAAATACTTCACCCCATTCCCTCTGCCACTGATCTGAAAAACTATAATCAAAACAGGTACGATAAATATTGTTTTCAGTTTCAAATAATTTATAATCTTCACCTGTTGCAAGTGCGTTTGTAATACTTTCAAACTCTTTTCTAAACCAGAAGTTTTTTAATAATTTGTGTTTAGTAATTGTTTCAATCTCCGGATCAAGATTATACACGACCCTTCTTCCCCAGACATTACCAATTACAATTGTCTTATGATTATTCTCCACATGAAGTTCTTCGTGTCTGTAAAGAATATCCGGAGGTACGATATGGTCTTCATCAGAAAAGTAAATATAATCGCTGTTACTGAATTCAACTCCAAGATTTCTGGCATGAGCAGGACCTTTATTGCCTTCAGTTTTGATAACTGTTACAAAATGGAATTGCTTTTCAATGAAAGACAGATCTATTTTAATATTGTCATTAACAACGATTAGTCTGACATTCGTATGCCCGTCTCCAATTGCTTCATTCCAGCTTTTTAGTGACAGGTGTAAATGTGCTGCATTTCGGGAAAAAGGTATAATGATACTCCAGGTATAAGCGTTAATGCCAAATGTCTTTGACATTATTTCTGCACTCAGCATATTGTGTCCCTTTAATGTATGTCTGAGCTGTAAATTCCTCTTATTAACTTCATTTACTAAAATTGATAATTTAGCAGATGCTGTTTCCAGTGGCCTTTTTCTGCTTAAGGATTCACTGTGAACAGATACATAATAAATGGATTTGTCGAAATAGCCTATCTTGTGTTTTTCTGCAATCCGGCTTAACATAAGCCGGTCTTCATAATATCTTCCGTTATACGAGTCATTTACAGACCACCCGCCCATTTCTTTCAGGATGGTTGTTTTATATATACGGGGAGCATTTATACCTTTGTAAGTGAAATAATCAGTAGATTGTTCAACAGCATGCCCATCCCATATTTGTGTATTATTGTTCGTAACAACATAAGGGTTTCCTGATATTGCTGCATAATTCTGTTCTTTAGTCAGATTCTCAATAAATTCCAAAGCATCTGCAGTGAGCCAGTCATCAGCATCCAGCTGAACAACGTATTTACCTTTTGCATGTAATAATCCTATATTGAGTGAAATAGACTGTCCGAGATTACTCAGGTTATCTATAAGTTTTACTTTAGGGGAATGAAGAAGTTCCTGAATCAGAAAGATGTCTTTATCACTGGAAAAATCATTAACGAGTATGATTTCGAAGGATTGAAATGTTTGTTGGAGGACGCTATTTACTGCTCTTTGGAGATCACATATATTGTGGTGAAATGGAATAATAACGGAAATTTCAGGAAGGCTATAATTACAGTAAATAATAATTCCAAATGTATCAGGAATAGCATGAAATTGCCATTCATATCTTAATGCAGTATCATTCTTTATTTTATGCCAGGAGAGTCCATGTAACCAGTCTTCAGGGCTTTCATTGATGTCATCTTCTGATATCAGAATATAATTATCCGAAAGGAATATTTTCTCGGGCCCTATACGTTCTATTAGTTCGAGAAAATATTGAGGATAAGAAGTACCAGAATACGATTCAGCTTTTTTATCCGGTGAATTAGCGGTCGGTTGAACTGCAGATTGCAGAGTGCCGGCAGTAGAAACTCTCAGACATGTAATACCAATATGCATAATGGGTTCGCTAATTGGAACTGAGACCCATTCTGCTGCCGACGCTCCTTCTACAGTACCGAAAATTTGTTTGCCCCCGGTGCAAATTGCAAAATAATCAAATGAAAACAGAGATCCTTCTACCTCATTAACTGAATATCTGAATCCTGTCTGATCAGGAATGATCTTAATATTCAAAATATGTATTTTTTAGTAATTCAACATTAGAACAATTAGAATAGTAAGAATAAATGATCTCCATAGGGACCTCATGATTTTTTTATGCTGTCAATCGAATTTGATATTTCTGAATACAATTTGTTAACATATTTTCTTTTCTTCAAAAGACCTGAACATTTTATTGATAGATGCATCATTAAAAGTACCTCCATTACGTTCAATCAGTTCAAGCCGTACACCAGAGCCAATATCTCTGCGAAGAAAGACCTGTCTTATCCCATCTCCTTCTATAATATCTATTTCTGCGGCATTCTCATGTGCATCCAGCTTGCTAAGCGTATCTTCAATATTACTGACACTGATAGCCACATGTTGTACCCCAGTTCCAAAAGCATCGATAAACTGACTTATCTGAGAATTTGTTCCCTCGCTCTCCAGTAAAACAATTACGGTTCCGTTTTTATTCAAAACAGCAGAATGCATTCCGGAATACTCACCCTGTGTAGTTCTTTTTTCGACAAGTTCGAATCCTAATACCTCATTATAAAGTTTTATAGACTCTTGCAGGTTATTAACAGCAATAGCGATGTGGTCGATCATAATCAATAAGTTTAAAAGGAAAATAATTTAATAATAAATAATTAAAATTTCAAAGTATACTAACTGTTTGTTTTGTTTTGTAATAGTGGTCCAGCGTTTTAAACGTTACTTTATGTGCTTTTAGCTGATGGATTAATTTTGAAAGTTTTTGTGCCTCATTTTTAAATTTATTATCCGGACTCTTTCTGAAAGCCCTGTCATGCATGAGCAAAATCACTTTTCCTTCATTTTTCATTTCCAGAATTTTATCTGCTACTGTTAAAAAATCCTCAGTTAACCTGTCTTTCTCATTATGCTCAGGCGAATACATATCCCAATCCGGATTGGTATGGAGGGACGAGGAATAATCCATTTGTCCGGTAGCTATTCTCTGTTGCTGATAGCGACGGGTCTCTGATGAGAAATCAAACTGCATATGCCATTCTTTGTGCCATCCAAATATCTGATATCCAGTATTAAATAGCTCGTCTGCACCTTGTTTGGTATCGGACTCGTCTGTACTGCAGATTGGTCTGTTGCAGTTAGTTGTGTGTGATGATTTTATACCGCAACGCCAGACATTCCGGCCTGGAAGCCGCGCAAGTTGTGTTTGCTGGTTAGCGGCGAGCAAAAAATCGTGGTTTATCGTAGTAGGTGTGCAGATGCTCGCCAGGTAATTATTTAACTGATGCTTGTTAAGCAGAAAATCTTCAGTTACTGTTCTCCTTTTTCCTTCATTATTGATGAGCAGGCCGTCTTTATAATAGCTTGTGTAATATTCATTTGCATGTGAAAAGCTGTGATTTCCAATAGCATGATACAGATAAATATCTTTTAATACCTGTGCTGATTTTTTCCAGTCTCTTTTAAATTCATAACCGGTAAATAATCCTGTCAGAAAAAACGTAGCATTAACAGTATTAGCTTTTAATACTTTTAATACTTCTTCGGTACCAGATTGAATTCCATCATCAAAAGTTAAATAGACTTCCATACAAATGATAATTAAGTTCTGTTATTGTTTTGTGTTGATAATAAGAAATTTGATCTCACTTATTGTCAAAGTAGTTCTGTCTAAATTGTAAAGCAATAATATATATAAATTTTTAACAATACAAATATAATTTGTAAACTTATTTTTTTGATTAAATTAGTTTAAAGTCGATATTAGGATGTGATTAAAAGCTTTTACCTTGATTTTCAATTGTATCAATAGTTTAAAGGTTATTTTTTTTATTTTTTTTTGTTTTGAGTGCAAATGTCAGCATATGAAAATACTCTTGTTTTATCTCCGCGCGTATCGATGGACTGTTGTTCTTGTTTTGGTTCTTGCTACCATTTGTCAGGTTTTTTCTTTACTTGATCCTGTAATAACGGGTAAAATTGTTGATGAACTTATGGAAAAGCGAGCAATACTTGAAAGGGGGGAGTTCATAAAAAGAGTATTTGGTTTCATTGCGCTGGCTGTTGGGGCAGCAATGGTAAGCCGGATAGCTAAGAATCTTCAGGATTATTTTACAAGTATTATTGTTCAGAAAACCGGTTCACAGATGTATTCAGATGGCTTGAAACATTCACTTGCCATGCCTTATCAGGTATTTGAAGATCTGCGCAGCGGAGAAACTTTAGCTATACTTCAAAAAGTACGTATTGATACAGAAAAATTTATCACCTCATTTATAAGCATTGCTTTTGAAGCTTTTGTAGGGATTGTTTTTGTGGTTATTTATTCCAGAAATATTAGCCTTAAGGTGACGCTTGTCTATCTTACTGCTTTGCCTTTTATTGCTATTGTGAGCTGGCTGGTCAGTGGAAGGATAAAAAAAATTCATAAGCGTATTGTACATGAAATTACTGCCCTGGCTGGCTCAACAATAGAATCTTTGCGTAATATAGAACTGATAAAAGGATTGGGGCTTGCCAATCAGGAAATCGACAGGCTGAATAAGGCTAATTCGAAAATTTTAGACCTGGAATTACGTAAGGTGAAGTATATTCGTGGTACCAGTTTTATTCAGGGCACTATTGTCAATCTGGTTCGTAGCATAATGGTGGTCTTCCTGCTCATTCTTATTTTTGATAATGAGATTTCTCCGGGAAAATATTTTACATTTTTACTGTTCTCGTTTACACTTTTTAATCCTCTGACTGGTTTTGGAAATGTTGTGCTGAGCTGGCGTGAGACTCAGGTGTCTATTGAGGCCTTTGGTAAAATTTTAAGTGTTCCGCTGGAGGCGGGTCCCGTTATGGCAACTCATATTTCCCGTATTGAAAAGCTTGAATTTGATAATATTACTTTCAGGCATTCCAGTTCACAAAGTAACGCTTTAAGCCATATTTCGTTTTCAGTCGGAGCAGGTAAAACAATCGCATTTGTAGGGCCATCCGGTTCTGGAAAGACAACACTTATCAAATTATTGATAGGTTTATACCAACCTTTGGAAGGAGAGATAAGGTATAATGATATTGCCGGAAATCAATTGAATCTTGACCGGTTAAGAGAAAATATAGGATTTGTGACCCAGGATATTCAGTTATTTGCAGGTACTATACGTGAAAACCTGCTTTTTGTGAGACCAGATGCAACTGACGAAGAATGCATGAATGCGCTTCAGAAATCAGCATGTCAAAGTTTACTTTTCAGAGCAGGTATGGGACTGGACACTATAATTGGAGAAGGGGGAGTGAAAGTCTCTGGTGGTGAAAAACAACGCTTATCTATAGCCCGTGCTTTATTACGTAAACCTAATGTCCTTATTTTTGATGAAGCAACATCATCTCTGGACTCTATTACTGAAGAAGAAATTACCCGTACTATTTATGAAATTTCAAGCCTGAAAGATCATATTACTATTCTTGTTGCACATCGCTTAAGTACAGTGATGCATGCTGATTGTATATTCGTATTGGAGAAAGGTCTTATTGTTGGCGCGGGAAAACATCTTGATCTGATCGGAACCAATGGTTTGTATCAGGCAATGTGGCGTCAGCAAATTGGAGAAAGAGATCATGTGATGGCAGAAGCAGGGAAAGAATGAGATTTTATCAGGACGGTCTGATAAGTTAATTTTTTTTGATATATTGTTTAATAAATTACCTGTTTGTAATGCTGTTGGTGAAAGTATTATAACCTGCTTGTAGCGCTGAAATTGATATCAAAATGAAAACTTGTTTTTTAAAATTCGCATTCTTTGTTGATAATCATATTAGTCATTTTCATGCACTAAAGGGTGTTGCCGGCAGATTAATCAAAGCAGGTCATGAAGTGCATTTTTTTTGTCCTGAAGACCTTTCTGGAAAGATTACTGAAGAAGGTTTTTTTTGTACGGGCGTTAATTTTCTTAATGGCGATTTGCAGATACAGAGAAAAGGATGGAACCTTTATACTGCTGCCGCCGTTAAAAAATCCGTAAATGACAAAGCAGCATATATATATACATTAGGGCAGAAGATTATGGCTGATTATCATCCGGATCTTATTGTTTTTGATCCTTTTCTTCTGCATTACTGGCCTGCATTTAAATTGGAAGGTGTTGATGCAGTATCGGTAAGTACGAAACCTTTATTTACGAAAGATAGGTTAGTTCCGCCATATACAAGTCCGCTGATACCTGAAGATACTATAACTGGTCGTTTTCTTGTGCAGCTGGAATGGTGTAAAAATCACATTAAATATTTAAGATACAGATTACGCTGTGTAATAAATGAATTGATATACGGGGAATCTCATCGCAGCCTGATGCATGCTATAGCTAAACACTCCGGCTATAATCTATCGGAAGACTGGTTTACACGACCATTATTCTATGATATGCGTCTTAAATCGGTTCCTGAGCTTGTATTACATGCTGCTGAAATGGATTTTCCCCGTTCTGGCTCCCTCGCTTCGGCCGGATCATTTATTGGTCCATGTACTGACCTCCCGCCTTTTATAATGCCAGACCATCTTCCGGCAGGAGATGGTCCGTTGATATGGATAAACCTCGGCACTGTGGCAAAACAACGTAAAGGTCTCACCTTACATTATTACAGGGCCCTGATAGAGGCAGTATATGAGATTTCAGGTTGTCGCGCAGTTATTGCTACAGCAGACAAATCGATTACCCGGGAATTGAGTGTATATTCAGATAAATATAGTGATCGCATTCTGGTGAAAACCTGGACAGTGCGGGCCAGTTATCTTCACATTGCAGATCTGGTTGTGACACATGGTGGGAGTAATTCTGTTAAGGAAGCAGTTCTTGCCGGAAAACCAATGCTCGCAATTCCGCATAGTGCAGATCAACCTGGAATGGCAGCAAGGATTGTCTTTCATGGTTTGGGTAAAATATGTTTGCAGCCCAATAAAAAGAATCTGAAAAAAGTATTGCTGGAACTACTTGAAAATGATTGCTACAAAAAAAGTGTATCAGAGATGAGAAGCACCTTTCTCCGTTATGATGACGAAGATATCTGTGTGAAAGTACTTGAAAATGCGGCAAAAGGTATAGTCCCATCTTTTTAGTTACGTGTCTGGAGAAGGGTTGATTAGCAAAATATTTATATCAAATTATGATTATAGATAAACGGAAAATTCTTTTGATTAAAGAGCTCCTTTTGATACTGTTTATTTGTCGTTTTTTTAAAAAAACAAATTATATAAATCAGATCAGGAAAAGGTGTAAACATATTAGTGAAATTTTAGGTTATTCGTTTCAAATTGGATTTTTACATTTATCATGGAATGGGGAATTTAACGCTAAAGGAATTGTTATAGCAAAAGCAGGTTTGTCTTTGGAAATTGGAGGTATGGAGGGGCTTATTCTGTTTAATAAAGTGCTTAAGCGTAAACCTGCACTAGGCTCTCTAAAGATATCCCATATGGTCTTTAAAATTCAAAAAACTCCTTACGATAGAAAGCCAGAAGATGACAGAAAGAGCTCTGGTGCAAATCAGAAAATGGGATACAAATACTATAAAACCATGTACAGGCTAATAGATTTGTTATTCCTTTATTTTCCGAAAGAAATGGTTATTGATGATCTCGTTATTTCAATTTTTTACAGAGAAAAATACTATTGTTGTCAATGCAAACAGTTCCTGTTAAAAAATGGAGAATATAATATTTCAATCTCAGATCCTTTAAGGGGGCATTTATATAAGTTAGAGGGAGCTTTAGATCAGCTTACAAGAAAAGTAACGTTAAATGAAATTGTATATTCTGAACATTTCGATGGTTTTCTTTTTACAAATAGAGAAAAGAGAGCTAAAGTAAAGTTCAGAGATATAAAAATGACATTTTCATTTAAGGATTTGAAATCAATAGATTTCATTGTAAAGATTGATAATCCTATCATTTATGATCAGGATAATTCTGTTACACAACTATCATCATTTGAGGTGAAAATTGCTTGCAAGCTTACTAACGAGGCTTTTCAGATAGTATCTTCCTCTTTTGCTAAATTGGATGACCTTAAGTTGAGTATAAATATGAATCATTCTTTTCTGGACGGCATTCTGAAATTATCTCTTTCAGTCAGGGACACAGGAATTAATGCACTCCACAATCTTCCCTTTTTTACTTTCTCCAAATTGGCGGAACTAAAAATGACAGGAATGGTTTCTTTCGAACTTGATTTTGCCATGATGACTACCAATTTCTGGCAACATTCATTTCATTTAAAGATCAATTCAGAACGACTTTCATTAGTCTCGTCAACTCCAAAATGGGCAGATCTCACTCAAGAATTCATCCCGCTAATCAATGCAAATAAAGCAGGATCAGAGCGGAATCTGTCTGCTGATCATTTTGTTGCTTTAACAACTTTGCCTAAGCTGTTAATTGATACCATAGTGTGTTCTGAGGACAGCCACTTCTATAATCACTGGGGCTTTGATAATATTGCTTTTGGATATTCAGTTATCCAAAATATAAAAGCCGGAAAGTTTATCCGCGGTGGGAGCACAATAACCATGCAGCTCGCCAGGAATCTGTTTCTAAATCATCATAAAAATATATTTAGAAAATTAGAAGAAATATGGTTTTCATATCTGATTGAAAATGTTTTTGTTATTTCAAAAGATCGCATATTGGAATTGTATCTGAATATTATAGAATTTGCACCTGGTATATATGGAATAAGGAAGGCAATTGATTATTATTTTTCTAAAAATCAGGATGAACTTACCTTACAGGATTGCCTTATATTATCCTATATTATTCCAAGACCTAAATTTTTTCTTGCTGCATTTGAAAATTCCTCAGAACAACTTCGCAGGAATCTCAAAAAACATATAGATGATATGGTAGTCAGAATGCAGCAACAAGGGTATATTGATCAAGAAACAGCTCTTAATGTAAATCATGTTGTGTCGGTGAGAGGTATGTCTTTTTCTCTGGCATAAGAGTCACTTCAGGTAATTTCAGGAAATCCATTGCTGGTGAATTTTTATCATTTGACAAGAGGGATATCATACTGTTTAATGTTTCAGTGAAATTTAGCCGGGATACATAGTTATATATTTCCTTGTCGCATAGCGGGTGCGTAGTAATACAAAATGTATTTTTAGAAGGGTGTAACTGAATAATCAGGTGAGCGTCGGGTAAATGAATCTTTTGTATGTTTTTACCTGTTTCTATTGCCAGGGGAAGCATCTTAGGAACTATTTTTCTTCGAATAAAAAGATCTTTGCTATGAAGTCCTCGATGGCTGATTTTCTCCATTTTTTTGGTTAAACCAGCCATCATATCCTTAACATTTTTATTGTTTTGTAGCATGACTATAAATGGGAGATCGCTATTGAAAAACGATTCCATTCCTTTGATTTCTTTTCTTAGGGGTGAAGATATATATAACACTGGGACGGTATCTCCAATAATGTGTTTTAACAGGAGGGCTAATGCAATCAGGATAAGTGGAGCTTTTTCTGAATTCCTTTTAATTTCATTAGGAATAGCTGACAGTTGTGCGTAAATCTCCCGGATATGACCGGATTCGGATAAACGATTTGGAACTGCTACAGCCTTTCGCCAGGCATTGGCACAAAAGACTTCATCGGGTGAGGTGGCTTCACATTTAAGCTGTAGTTTTTGTCCAAAGGCTATGGATGGAACAGATAAGACATGGTTTTCTTTTAATTGATGTCTTTTATGCAGTTCATCAGCGTTTATGCTTTCTCCTTTTCTTGTAATTAATTTTTTGACGCAAACTGCTCCATCAGAAGTTGCGATAATCATGCCTTTATCATCACACTGCAGAATGGTACCGGGCACTTGTAAATGCTTTATCATTAATGGTTCAAGATCATGCACGATAAAGATGTCGTCATCAAAAATTATCCTTGCCAGCTCAAAAGAATTATCAATATTTCCTCTGTTGAGGGCACGTACCATCAATTCAAGATGTTCCGTCGGTTCGCTCCATAAAAGCAATCCGCCAAACGGTGGTTTTTTATGCAGAGAATAGTAAGTCCGTTTTTTTAAATCTTGTTTTTGATAACCAGGATTTCCACTTTCAAGAGCAGGAAGCAATAATTCTTTAAATGCAGAAAAAGCAGCCTCATAACAATGTTGATTCAGAGAATATCCGGTGTCGGATTTTTTGATCTTAAATTTACGTTGAGCTAAAAGATTTCCGGTATCAATTGTACTTTCAATCTGATGCCATGTAATTCCATGTTCTTTTTCTTTATTTAGAATTGCCCATGAAGTCGCAAATACACCTCCATACCTGGGTAATAATGCATTATGATAGTTAATGGCAAACCTGCGTGGCAGTTTTAGAAATTCAGGTGTAAGCAGCAGGTCGTTTACGATACTAAAGATGAAATCAACAGAATGGCTGGTAGCTTGTATTGATTCCTGAGAATCAAATACAGCAATCTGTTTCTGAGTTGCCCAATCAGCAATTGATTTTCCTCTGGGTAATGTCCAGATAATTTGGTGGCCATTAGCTAAAAGCCATTCCCCACAGGATATAGTTAGATTACTCCCTCCGATAAGGCCAAATGAAAACGTAAATTTAGAAGGGTGCAACATAGATATAAGATATTTACATAAAAACTGATATTGCTTGTTGAAAAATTGAATTTCGCTAAAATATTGCTGATCACCAATAAAACAGCTATGAATAATTGAAAATGATAATTTAATTAAGATATAAGATGGATAAAACGATTTGACTATTGATTCTGAATATATTTTTAATTGAAAAGGAGTGAATTTTTTTTATCTTGTATTTGATACAGATAAATACAAATATGCTGGATATTAAACATAAAGAACAATTATCGGCGGTTAGGATTGAGTCGGAAACTCTTAACTCAAGCCCAACATTATTGGCAATGGATTTTTTGAACGATATATCCAATCGTTTTCCTGAAGCTATATCATTAGCAGCGGGACGACCCCCTAATGAATTTATCGATACTACAAAAATATCATTGTATATAGATAAATATATTCAGTACCGAAGTGAAAGGAGTGGAGTTGGAAGAGATGAAATATTTGCGGGGTTGGGACAGTATGGGCCTACTGCCGGTATTATCAGAGACTTAGTTGCAACATTTATTCAGCGTAATAATGAAGTGGAGGTAAACGAGAAAAATGTTTTGATTACCAATGGATTTCAAGAGGCTCTGATCATTGAACTGATGAATTTTTCCAGAGATAAAAAAGCTGCTGTAATTGCAATTGATCCCACCTATGTAGGTTTGACCGGTGCAGCAATAACATGTGGTTTGCCTCTTTTTGTAGTTCCCGCGAGCGATAATGTATCTGAGGCTCTGGCTATAGGTGCTAAAACTGCTATTGAACAAGGTTTTACCCATTTGTGTGCCTATCTGATTCCAGATTTTGATAATCCTACTGGAAAATCATTATCAGAAGAGTCAAGGAAAGATATTTTACATATTGCAGCAACCTATAACATTACTTTGTTTGAGGATGTAACTTACCGTTTATTTAACTATGATTCTCATCAATACTCTTCTTTATTAAAATTGGATAAAACGGGGTGTGTAATACAACTTGGAAGCTTTTCTAAAATTTTTATGCCGGGAACGAGGATAGGATATATTGCCCGTAATGAATCTGGTGAATCTGGATCCAATTATAAGTCTATAATAAAGAGTTTTGTTAGCGTCTGTACATCACATATTACCCAGGCTATTGTTGGGGGATTCTTACTGGATGCAAATACGGCAACAACTTTTAATGCTGATCGTCAGGCATTTTGTAAAAATAACCGGGATATCATGTTGTCGACACTGGAGGAATATTTAGAAGGGGTTAGCGGAGTTAGCTGGTCAGTACCTAATGGCGGCTTTTTTCTTACTGTAAATGTGCCTTTTGAATTTGGTGAGCAAGAAACCATAGAGCTAGCAAAGAGAAGCAAAGTAATTGTAACACCAATGCAGTTTTTTTCACCTACCGGTAGTTTTAAACAGCAGATCAGACTTTGTTTTAGTGCCAATAAACCTGATCTCATCAGACTTGGTACAGAGCGGTTTGCAATGTATGTCAAAGCCAGGTCAAACGAATCTTAATGTTTTCTGCTGATAGGTAAAGAAATTAAAAGGTGACTATATCAGTCACCTTAATTGCCTTATAGTTTAGGGCCTTCCCAGTTTTTTTCTATCCAATCCAGGCAGTTTTCCTTGTTGCCTGCAATTTCAATTTTATTCCAGCCTGCAGGTATTTCTTTTTCTGATGGCCATACTGAGTATTGTTCATTGATACTTTTTACAACAAAATATTCAGTAAACGGATCTTTTGTTTCATCATCTTTAATAGCTGTATTAGAACTCATACGATTGTTTATTAGTTTAAAATATATGGTTTATCTCTGTTTCATCCTTTTCTTCTCATCTTTTACTCCGGTTTCAAACTCTTTAGGACCCTTGATTTTTTTATTTCCGAAACGATAGTTGAAGGATAGTTTTATCTGCTGTGTTTCCCATTTTATTCTATTTGTATAAAACAGGCCGCCAAAATCTCTCTTTAAACTGAAGTCTAAGGTGTTAAATAAATCGGATACTGTCAATCGGATTGTACCTGAAGACTTTAATATTTTTTTTTGTATACCCAAATCGGTAGACCACTGACTATTTACAATAGCAGGGGCATCGAGGTATTTTGAATTATAATAGAATGATATTTCTGCACTCCAGTTATCTGGCAGACGGAAATTATTGCTGCCGGTAAAACTCCATGAATTCTGTGACATATTTAAACGGGTGTTGCCGGCTTTCCCATTTACAGTTTGATGAAAAGCATTCAGGCTGGAGTTGAAATCCCACCATGTTTTCGGTGAAAGCTGAAGGAAAACAGATAAGTTGTAATTCCTCTGGTTATCAATATTGATATTTGTTTGGTAAGTCCGGCCTCCCATAATAGTATCACGGTAACTTACAATATAATCCTTCGTTTCTGAATAACTAAAAGAAGTGGTTAACATTTGCTTAAAAATGTGGGCGATTTTATAGGTTTCTGTGACCTGGGGTAAAAGAAAGGGATTACCTTTTAGAAAGGAATATTCATCTTGTACATATACAAAAGGATTTAAATCCTGATAGGCTGGCCTGTCAATCCGTTTATTGTACAAAAGCGTAACGGTATTATTTGTATTGGGGTAATAAGTAAATATGATGTTTGGAAACAGGTTTAAATAGGAATTATTAACTACTTCTCCCTGATTTTCTGATAAGCTTTTCAGATTACCTCTGGCAATCGTTTGTTCAGCGCGCAGACCCGTCTGAAGTTCCCATTTTTTATTCTTGATATGATAATCTATATAAGCAGCGGTAACATATTCCTTATATAAAAACCGATTTGTTTTTCCCTGGTCAGGAATATAGTTGTCATTAATAACATTATAAAAGATAAAATCATTATCTGCCTGAGTTCTCATCCATTTTGCTCCTGCAGAGAATACACCGTTCCAGAGTTTTTGCTGATAATCACTTTTAAGAGATATAATGCCTATGTCAGTAGCAGCGTTATTAGCATATATGTTGCTGTGTAAAAATTGTGAATTTCCATTATAATAAGTATTTGGCTGATAACTCCCATCACGAAGCTTAAAAGTTAGATAATTGCCATTTATTGTAAATTCTTTTCCTGTGGAATCAGCATATCTGTAATTAGTATTATAGCTGAGAATATTGCTTGTTCGGTTTTGGTTATTACTCGCCACTAAAGAGGAATCGGTTAGACCCGGTGTATGAGAAATCAATGTATTACTATTACTAATTGCATTTCTTTTGGCAAGGTTTCCATCCACAATAATACCGAAACTACTAAGAGGTGATATGATCAGGTCCAGACCCGCTTTAAAGTTATTGTTCTTATTATCTGAGTTATTAGTGAAGTATTGATCAAAGTTAGTTAACAGACCATCTGGTGTAACCTGTTTTCTGAAATACGTGGTCTTATTCTGGTTTTTGCCTGTATAATAACCATAATTGCCATATATATTTATCCCCTTATTGCGATAGTTGAGTGCCGCAGCTGCATCGTATTTCGGATTGTAGTTACTTAATGCTCCTGTGGTGGTCAGATTACCATTAAAACCATTATTGCCATTTTTCTTCGTTCTGATATGTATGATTCCTGCATTTCCAGCTGCATCGTATCGCGATGAAGGATTTGTAATGATTTCAATTGTGCCGATATTTGAAGACTGGATATTTTTTAATAATTCTGTTTGTTCTTTAGCGCTAAGATTAACCTGATTTCCATCCAGATATAAAAGCATGCCGTTTTTTCCGTTAATTTGAATCCCATCTTCATTCATGACTCTGATACCTGGTGATTTACGTAGTATTTCCAAAGCATTTGTTCCGGTGGCATTGATATTACTGCTCACATTAATTATGGTTTTATCAGCCTTCATCTCAATTACGGGCTGCTTACCAACAATGACTACTTCTTTGATTAACCTACCCTCAGGAATCAAACTGATATTGCAGATCACCTTTGATTGTGATGAGATAATTAATTCATTACTATAGGTCTTTTTAAACCCCATTGCACTAACGACAATGGTATACTTGCTGTTGACACAATTATTGAAACTGAAATTTCCCTCCACATTTGTAATCGTACTTTTTACGATGCTGGAATCGGTAGTGCTTAATAATGCCACTGTCACAAATTCTAATGGGATTTGTAAACTGTCAGTTACTCTACCAGTAATAGTCGTACCTGATTGTCCATATAAATTTCCAGTAATAAAGAATGATAATATTATAAGTGCTACATAATTTTTAATATCCTGTCGAATAGTTTTACTATTAATCATCTATTATTTATTTAAATTCTCAGGGATTAGGTGTTTTTGATCCCTTTGTAGCAATAAAAATATCTTCCTGTTGATTTAAGCCGTATAAATTGTATTTTTTTGAAATGTTGACCCTGGTTACCTTAAAACCAACGTGACTAAGTCTGTCTGTATAGTCCTGGCCGTATATTCTCATATGATCTTCCTGCCCAAACAACTCTTTTCTCTTTTCGTCACTCATTATAGTATGATCTTCGACAGTATATTTGGTGTTGGCTGAAATAGGGACCTGTAGAATAGCTTCACCTTCCGGTTTCAATACACGAAATAATTCTTTTATGGCCAGATTATCATCAGGAATATGTTCAAGTACATGATTACAGATAATCAGGTCAAAATGATTTTCAGGAAATGAAAGGTCCAGAATATCTATATGTTTCACATATTCAGGATAATTATAACCAAAAGTGAATTTGTCTCCACAAACGTATCCAGGAAGAGAAGCCGATCTGAATTTGGAATTTAGATTGGATTCTGGAGCGATATGCAAAATTTTCTTATCGTGGCCTTTGGTTAGAAAATCCCTTTCATTCCCAAGATAAGCGAACATTAAACGTTCCCGGTCGGTCGAACCACATTTGAGGCAACGGGCCCGGCGACGTTGTCCGCCAATAACTTCTTTCTCTGCAAGGACTGCACTATTTGAACCCATAAGCGCATGACCTCTACTGGAATAATTACAGAAAGGGCATTTGAAACGTGACCCTGTATTCCATAATAATTTTATTCGGTGTTTTAATTTAAACAAAAAGTTAGATTGTGTCTCTGTTCTCATTTAAGTAAGGATCGATTAAAAATATCTTTGAACTAATGGTTTTATTGAATGTTATGGAAATAAATATCTGAATTTAGTGTATTTAAATTTTAAAATAGAATTTATATTTCTCTTTTATTAATGAAAGGCATGAATTTTTTATTGCCATGTAATATCTTTAATCATGTCCGTCAGGGGCTGGGGGATTGCTAAAAGGTAATAAGTAAGAAAAAGTCTGTCAATGGGCACTGTAGGATTCTTTTAATATCAGTCTAGCTTTTTGCAGGCAGGATTATGGATTGTCTTTGATAAATCAGGCAATGCCAAGTTCCTCTCGTATTTGTAGAGATCTGCTGATCTTTTAATGCATAAGTTTTGTGAATCGAATTCATTAATTTTCGGTTTTCCTCCGTTTCATATATGGAGAGGATTATATGCCCGTCAGATTCCAGATAACCGGCGTAGTTTAATAATAAACTTATGGGGTCTTTTGCATAATATAGTGACTCATTGAATATAATTAAATCGAATTTCTGCTGAGGTTCAAATCTTTCCATATCGGCATAGCTGTAATTTATAAATTCATTACACAAATGTGCTGCTCTGGTAATTGCCACCTTTGAGATGTCAATGCCAAGGTATTTTGTATAACTCGGTCGTCTCATCCTGGATTGTAATATTCCTTCTCCGCAACCCACTTCAAGAATGGCTCCGTCGTTGGAATATAATTCTGCTTTCTCAGCCACAGTTTGAAATCTTTCTACCTCAAGATTGTCTCTAAGGTAGTCCCAGATTCCTCTGGTGTAATCGGCATCCCATCCCATCTCATTTTCAATTGATGTTTTTCTTTTTGGAGAGTTAGTAGTCACTTTGTCTGGTTTAAATTGTGATGGATTAATGAATCAGATAACACAGGCTATTTTTAGGTGTTACCGGATAATAACCGGAAAAAAAACTATTTAAATAGAGAACTGTTTAAACTTTATGGGTATTCGAAGACCAGTTAATTGTATTGGTTAAGGCTGACTAATCTTCTAACCTGTCTTAAATATAATGTTTTCTGATTATGATCAAATATTTTACTTAAGCAATATTTATGTTAACAGCAGATGTAGCAATAGCAAAATATGGACTACCTAATGAAACCGGATCCGGATATTTAGTATCTATGATCCTTCCATTTCCAATGAGATTAAGCTGGTTACCTAAAAAAACTATTAAAAGCTTTCAGTGTCACGAATCAGTAGCTACGCAGCTTATTCAGATCTTCACAGCTATTCTCCACCAGTATGGATTTTCTGAAATACAGCGTTTAGGAATTGATCTGTATGGAGGGTGTTTCAATTACAGAGAAATGAGGGAGGGTACGTCGCTGTCCATTCATTCATGGGGGTTGGCCGTAGATTTAGATCCGGAGCATAATACCTTAAGAGAAACTTCGGAAACTGCAAAATTTGCGCAACCAGAATATAAACCTATGATCGATATCTTCTACAGATACGGTTTTGAAAGTTTGGGAAGGGAGCGGAATTATGACTGGATGCATTTTCAGGTAAAGAGTTGAATATTGTCTGATGAGAATAAGGTTCATCTGATTTCCAGGAGCCTGATTAAGCTCCTGGAGTTTAAAGACCCGCCATTACAGACTCAGTTACCTGCTCCACGATAGCAAAAGCAGTTTCTGCCATTCTGTTCCCTTTATTGTCCAGTAATGGATTGACCTCTACAATCTCAATACATAACACTTTTTCTGAGGCTACTATGGTTTGAATAATCGCAACAACCTCGTCCTGATCAAAACCTTTGGAAACCGGAGTACCGGTACCCAGTGAAATCAGATCACAATCCATACTGTCTACATCGAAAGAAATGTAAATGATTTCAGCTCCGTTTAATTTAGTCAATGCTTCTTCTACGCATGTCTTTAAGCCCCTGAAACGTACCTCTTCGACCTTGTAATTTTTAATGCCTAAATTTTCAATGAGTTTATCTTCCTGTTCTTCCGTATCACGAACACCAAAATATATCAGGTGTTCAGGCTTCAATTTAGGTTCTGCCGTGCCAATGGTTTTCAGATTATTCCAGAACAGTAAAGTATCTCCGGTAATTTCGTTCTGCTGACAATCCAGATTATCATTAGCCAGGGCAGCGGCCAGCGGCATACCATGTATGTTTCCGGACGGAGAAGTATATGGGGAATGCAAATCTGAATGAGCATCTATCCAGACTACACCCAGTACTTTATCCGGGTAGGCACTTTTTATTCCGCTGATTGTACCCAGTGCTGAAGAATGATCTCCTGAAAATACCAGGGGAAAATGGTTTGCAGATAAGCTTTGTTCTACAGCATCAGCAAGCCGGGTACATTGCTGCAGCACGTGTTCAATTCTTATCGCAAAAGTATTCCTGTCTTTATTATAAATGGTTTCGTTATGCGTCTGAACATCCAGCGTGCTGAAATTGTTAAAATACTCGCTTCCTTTATTAATTGCTGCAATTTCGATGGCATCGATTCCCATATCAGATCCCCGGGTTCCCGCGCCAATATCAGATCTGTTTTTAACCAGATTTATTGTTCTCTTCATAAAGTCTTAAGCAACACTCAGCAATGATCTCTCAATAATGCCCAGACTTTCGATAATCTGTTCTTCTGTGATCACCAGAGGAGGAGCGAAACGTATTTTATTTCCATGAGTAGGTTTGGCAAGCAAGCCGTTCTCTTTAAACTTCATGCAGATATCCCAGGCCATATCAGACTCTTCGGTACAATTGATGACAATTGCATTCAATAGTCCTTTACCTCTTACTGACTGGATAATGTCTGTTTTTGTTGCAATCTTTTCTAAGCCTGCTCTGAATAACTTACCCATTTTTTCTGCATTTTCGGCAAGATTTTCGTCAATAACGACTTGTATAGCTTCTCTGGATACGGCACAGGCCAAAGGATTCCCTCCATAAGTTGAACCATGTTCTCCTGGTTTTATGGTCAGCATAATTTCATCATTAGCCAGTACTACTGAAACCGGTAATACACCACCCGAAACCGCTTTACCTAATATCAGAATATCAGGCTGGTTACTTTTATCTTCAGAATTGACTTCGTAGGTAGCCAGCATGCTTCCTGTACGGGCAATTCCGGTTTGGATTTCATCAGCAATGAATAAGACATTATATGCCTGGCAAAGTGCCTTAATACGCACCAGGTAATCACTATCGGGAACAACTACACCAGCTTCACCCTGGATAGGTTCAACAATAAAGCCTGCAATATTTTTGTCTGTTTTTAAAAGAGCTTCAAAAGCATCAACGTCATTGTATGGGACGTGGGCTATTCCGCTAACAAAGGGGCCGAAGTCTTTTCTTGCGCTTTCATCATTGGATGCTGAAATTACAGAAATGGTTCTGCCATGGAAATTTCCATCAGCAAAGACTATTTTAGCCTCATTAGGACTAATACCTTTGATCTGGTATGCCCATTTTCTGCAAAGTTTCATTGCTGTTTCCACTGCTTCCACTCCGGAATTCATGATCAGTGACTTGTCATAACCAAATAGATTACAGACAAATTCTTCAAAATGACCCAATTGATCACTATGAAACGCTCTGGAGGTCAGCGTAAGTTTTTCAGCCTGATCCTTAAGTGCGTTGATAATCCTTGGGTGACAATGTCCCTGGTTAACCGCTGAATAGGCAGAAAGAAAATCATAATATCTCATTTCTTCAACATCCCAAACGAAGACACCTTCTCCTTTTTCAAGAACAACAGGTAAGGGATGGTAATTATGTGCACCATATCTTTCTTCTTTCTCTATTAGCTCCTCGGTTTTACTTAAGTTTGTTGAAATTTCCATAATTGATTGTTTCTTGCCGACAAGATAGTAATATTTATTATTTTTAGCGTGATAAAAAGTTAATTTGACTTTTTAATTGATTTTGAAAGTGTATTTAGCTCTGATGAGCCAGTTTAAAAAACTAATCTTATTTAAAGGAATGGACCATATTGATGAATTTGATATCCAGATATTAAAACAACTGGAAATAGATGGGCGAATGGCCTATTCAGCTATTGCTACTGCATTGGGTGTATCTAATACGATGGTGCATCAGCGCATATCCAGGTTAACTGAGCAAGGTATACTGGCAGGGATCAAGCCTGTTCTGGATGAAAAAAAGATTGGTTATGACTGGGGAGCTTTTACCGGAATCACGCTTGAAAAAGATCAGGACTCCAACCGTATTATTGAAGAATTAAAGAAAATTCCGGAGGTTACCGAGTGTTATTATATTTCCGGTACTTATACGCTGTACCTTAAAATCATTGCTAAAAACCATGAGCATATGAGAAAGGTACTCTATGAGAAAATTGATAATATTCAGGGCATTGCCAAAACAGATTCTATTATGGAACTTGGCTGTGCGTTTAAAAGAAATATTATCCTGTAAAACATTTAATCAAAATAGTGCGTTAAATAATTATCTTTAAAATAGTTTAATCCTATATTTGCCGTATATGTACAAAAAGTATATCATCTGGCTTTTTTTTTCTGGCTGTATTTACAAGTGATTTCTCAGGATTATTTGTTTATGCAGGCTTTAAATTAAATCAGGATTATATCACTTCTAAGTTATGTATGAACCGGGACAAGCCATGGATGAATTGTAACGGTAAATGTTATCTGATGAGAAAAGTCAGAGAAGCAGAAAAAGACGAAAATAATAAGGCTGTTAAAAATGTCCTTAACCAGTTATCCATATCATTCTATCAGCATCATGCTGTACCCTCATTAAATACTACTGTATTTATAATTGAAGACCTGTCAGGATATTCCCGCTACAGCTATAATTATACCAGTAATTATTGCGACCAGATCTTCAGACCGCCTAAGATCGCGGCTTAATTTCCTGTTATTCTTTTATACTATTCGTGAATGTCTGAAGATTCAGTTGTTTGCTATTGATGTATATCCCCGTCATTGATGACAGGGCTGATTTCATCAATAGTCAGGTATGCGTGTAAATTTTATTCTGTAGCCTTATTCAGGTGTGTTTAACAGCACTTACTACTTGTTCCAGGAGTATTGAGCTGTGTCCTGTTAATCACGCCCGGCAAAAGAAGATATTGAGAGCCTTGATACTGAGCGGAATCTGGTGGCAGCAAAAGAAAGCAGTAAAACCTGAAGTGTCAATAAATCAGCTTATTCTAAAAATATTAAAAACATGATTAATTTAAAAATCAAAACTTTCGGTCTTCTTTTATTATTAGGGGGGATCTTTGCCATGGGCTGCCGGCAAAATGAAAAAAGCCGGACTACTCAGCCAGTTATGCAAAAGGGAAAGATTAAAGTTGCTGTACTAATCTACCCTGGTGTAGAACTTCTGGATTTTGCAGGACCTGCAGAAGTCTTTAGCGATAGTAAATATTTCCAGGTTTATACAGTCTCCACTGGCTCAGCTCAAATCAATACCGAAGGTAATACGTTGAGTATAAATCCTGATTTTACAATTTCCAATGCACCCCAACCAGATGTTCTGGTTATTCCCGGTGCACCGATGAATACTGTTGGAGGTGTTGCTTCAGATCATCAGGTGATCAGCTGGATCAATAAAATAAGTGCTCAAACTAAGCTAACTATGTCAGTTTGTACTGGTGCTGGTTTATTATCCAGAGCCGGACTGCTGGATGGAAAAACAGTAACTACCCATTTTGGCGCTATAGATACTTTACAAAAGCTGACACCTAAAGCCAAATTTATCAGCAATGTGCGATTTGTTGAAGACGGAAAGATTCTGACTACAGCCGGTGTATCAGCAGGTATTGACGGTGCTTTGCATATTGTAGAAAAATTAAAGGGACTGAAAGAAGCGCTTTTCGTGACCGCTGTTATGGAATACGATAAATGGAATCCTGCAGACGGGAAAGTTATGGGTGCTATGGAGAACGATAAAGGGATGGACATGAATATGATGCATCATGAAAATACGACTGCTGTATCAGAGATGAAAAGCCCGTTGCCGAAGACCATAAATGAGGAGGAGAAAGATGTTGTTTGCGGGATGACAGTTCCCAAAGGGAGTTCAAAATATCATCTTCAATACAAGGGGAAGGACTATCACTTTTGTTCAGCCACCTGCAGGAACTTATTCAATAAAAACGCAGCACTATATACTTCAAAAAAATAAGGCAATATGATGTTCCGGAAGGCAGTTTTATTTTTTTATATGCTGATTACGCTGATGGCGAACTGTTCGCGGTTTTTCATTTTTGCGGGATTTGAATTCAATAAGGAATATATTGCCAGTAATCTTTGTATTAACCGGAACAGACCTGAGCTGCATTGTAATGGGAAATGCTACCTGATGAAAAAAATCAAACAGGCAGAGGAAAATGAAAAGAAAGAGGCCGCAAGGAATAACCTGAGTCAGCTGGAAGTTTCTTTTTGCCAGGAGCCTTTTACCTTTTCTTTCCTTGATCCCTCTGCCTTAAGTATTAGCGATCCCTCATTTTCTGTTTACGCTTATCTATACACCAATCCTTATATCCGGAACATTTTCAGGCCACCCCGGTTATTCGCCTGATTTTCAAATATCTTCCTGATCCTGCTGACAACATCATTTTTTGATTGTGCCTTGCTGCTGTTTTTTTAAGCAGGGTAATAGCTGTGCTATTAAAATAGATGTCTGGCAGCTATATGCTTCAGGAAGATATCCCTTTGAGATTACAAGATTGGCTTTTAGCCAGATAACCAGAAAATGAACATGAGAACAATTTTAAGACTTACAATTATATTATTTACACTTCATTGTACACCTGTATTTGCTCAATCCGGCAATATACAAGGTACAATTACTACATCCCGGGGACAGGCTATCTTTAAAGCAACAGTTAAGCTGTTAAATACAAATTATGGTGTACTGACTGATGCAGACGGGAAATACAGCATCAGTAATTTAGAAGGTGGAAATTATACCATAAGTATTTCGGCCATTGGCTATGCATCGAAACTTAAAAAGATAACCGTTGGTACGGGGCAGGCGCTGATCCTGGATTTTAAACTGGCAGAAAGTAATCAGCAATTGAATGAAGTAACGGTGTCATCCGAAAAGAGGCAGGAAAGTATTCAGCGTATCCCTGCCGCAATTACATCCCTGGATGCAAAACAGATTAAGGATTACCGTTTATGGGATATTACAAATCTTACATCGATAGCTCCAGGTCTGTTCACTGTTGAACATGGTAATAGTACTGCAGCCAATTTTATAAATATACGTGGAGTATTAGGCTATACCAATGAGCAGGCGGTAGCTACTTATGTTGACGGTGTATATCAATATGAGTTTTTTTCGGCACCACCAGTGTTTAATGATATACAAAGCATAGAGATTTTGCGTGGGCCACAGGGGACACTTTATGGCCGTAATGCATTTGGTGGGGTGGTCAATATTACCACCAGACAACCTGGTAATATAGCTTCAGGTTATGCTGAAGTTAGTTTAGGGAATTATGGACAACAACGTTACACTGTTAGTCTTTCCGGACCTGTGGTGAAAAATAAACTTTTTGCCAGCGGAGCTTTGACCTATAATCACAGAGGGTCAATTTATTATAATACCTATACAAAGAGCGGGTATGACAGGCGGGAAGATTATTCAGGCAATTTTAATTTACGCTATCTGCCCTCAGCACGCTGGGCACTGTCTTTAAATGTGAAGATGGAAAAGGATAATGACAGAGGTAGTTATCCATGGGTTAAATCAATTACCCAGGTTTTTGAAAAGCCATATGAAGTATCTTCAAATAATGCTAATATGGAACGGAGGAATAACTTTAACACTTCCTTACAGGCGAATTACTATGGTAAAGACTTCAATTTCACTTCTGTTTCCTCTTACATTAATTATCACCTGGATTACCCCGGGGGCTATGACTTTGATTTTAGTCCTTTAAATATTTTAAGCGGAAGTCCGGATATCCGCCAGCATATTTACACCCAGGAGATCCGTTTTTCTTCTCCTTCTTCCAATCGCAGTAAACTACAATGGGTTGCCGGAGCATATGGATTCCTGCAAAATAACAGTAATGCCTCTTTATCAAGTTATGGCCCCGATTATTTACTGTTAGACCCTAAATCTGGTGCACCATTTAATACTATTGCTTATAGTGCTGCAAAGAATAAAGGTTTTGCTTTTTTTGGACAGGCTACCTATGCTGTGGAAAGCCAATGGGATCTGACAGCAGGTATCCGGTACGATCATGAAGTGAGGAGGTTAGGAAAGTATACGGACTATCAGAAAGACCCTGATCCACCAATATTACTAACGCCAAACAGAGATTACCGGGCCAGTTTCAATGCCGTAACACCAAAGCTGACCCTAAGTTATAAACCTAAAGATCAAATGCTGATTTATGCTTCTTATGCAAGAGGTTTTCGCGCTGGTGGATTAAATACGACAGCCCCAACGCCAGATCAGGTGGCCTATGATCCGGAACATTCAGATAATTATGAGATCGGATGGAAAAATACTTTCCTGAATAATAAGTTGAAACTCAATCTGACGGCCTTCTATCTGGAGCAACATAATCAGCAGGTAGGGACTTCGCAGGATGGGGTTAATCAGCTCATTTTAAACGTAGGAGAAATGCATAATAAAGGGATAGAACTTGAACTGTCGGCCTTGCCTTTAAAAGGTTTGCAGATCGATTTGAACGCCAGTTATTCTCATGCCAGGTATGCTTCTTTATTCCTGTATAGCAAAGAGGCGAAAGCAGTTGTGGATAATAAGGGTAATCAGCCAATTTATAATCCGCCATTCAGTTCGATGCTGGCAGCACAGTATAATTACGATTTTGGTCGAAGCAAACAAAGATTAACAGCATTTCTCAGAGGAGAGTATCGTTGCCTGGATAAGTATTACTTTGATTTTGTCAATGGTTTAAATCAGCCTGGTTATAGTTTATTTAATGCTAAAACCGGTGTAACGGGTAAGAATTTTGAACTCAATTTCTGGGCGCGCAACATTACGGATAAAAGGTATGTAGCCTATGGCTCTTTCAGCACTTTTATTCTTGGAACCCCAAGAACTTACGGAACAACTTTAATCCTGAAATTTTAAACCAGATCAGTTATGAGAAATCTATTCTTAAATAATCTTCTGGAAGTTTCTGCATGGAACGCCGCGAACAGAACGAATCAAACCGCTTTAATCTATGAAGATAGAAGCACAACCTATGGTGAATTTGACAAGTATTCAAGTCAGGTTGCTGCAGGTCTGGATTCCTTAAATGTGAAAGCCGGAAGCAGAGTCGCAATTTTAAGTAAAGACATCGATTATGGGTATGAAATCTTATTCGGCTGTGCAAAATCCGGAGCTGTATTAATCAGCATGAACTGGAGGTTATCTGCGCGGGAGCTTAAATATATACTGGAAGATGGAGATGCAGAACTCTTGTTTGTGCAGCAGGAATTTGTTGATTTAATTAAGGAAATACTTCCAGAGTTGCCATTGGTCAGGAATATAATAACAATAGAAGGTGATGGATCTAAGTACCCTGATTACCAGTCCTGGCGTGATGGTTTTTCTGCCCTTAATCCTCCGTCTTTTACACCTGGAGAAGAAGATGCTGTTCTTCAGCTTTACACCAGTGGAACTACAGGTAAACCGAAAGGAGTACAGCTGGCTCATTATACCTTTTTCAGATTACTGCACCATATGTACAACGCAGGGGATAAATGGATGGATTTAAATGATCAGGATGTGCTGCTTGTATCTCTTCCAATGTTTCATATAGGCGGCTTGTGGTGGGCTGTTCAGGGATTTATCTCAGGAAGTACCAATGTTCTTATCGATGTTTTTATTGCATGGAAGGTTTTGCAACTCATTGAAAAACATAAGATAACCAAAATTGAATTAGTTCCGGCGATGCTGGGTTTTTGTCTTTCCGAACCAGCCTTCCAGACTACTGATTTTTCCTCAGTTAAGGCAATTCTATATGGTGGATCACCTATATCTGATGTGCTGATGAGCAAAGCAGCCGGGAAGTTTGGGTGTGATTTCTTCCAGATTTATGGGATGACTGAAACAGGAAATATGGCAGTTTGTCTGCGTCCGGAAGATCACCATGTGAATGGGGTGAAAAGATTGAATGCTGCAGGAAGACCCTTGCCGGGTGTAGAAGTTAAAATCATAGACCCGTCCGGACGACAGTTAAAAGCTACAGAGGTAGGAGAAATTTATATAAAGTCACCTTCAGTAATGCTGGCTTACTGGAAAAATCAGGAAGAAACTGACGGAACTCTTGTTGACGGCTGGATCAGAACCGGAGATGGCGGGTACCAGGATCAGGATGGTTATCTGTATGTATGTGATCGTATCAAGGACATGATCATCTGTGCAGGTGAGAATATATTTCCAGCCGAGATTGAAGCTGTTTTATGCGAACATGAAGACGTAGCCGAAGCTGCAGTAATCGGAATTCCGGACGATTTACTCGGAGAATCTGTAAAAGCTTTCGTGGTGTTAAAACCTGGTGCAGTGTTGAAATCCAGAGCACTCATCGGCTTTGTAAGAGCAAGACTGGCAAACTTCAAAGGCCCCAATTCTGTCAGCTTCATTGAAGAGCTGCCGAGGAACCCAAGTGGGAAAATTCTGAAACGGGTACTCCGGGAGCCTTACTGGACAGGAAGAAAACGAGCAGTGAATTAATATTTACAATAAAAAAAAATAATCATGAAAACAGAAATATTCGAAATAAGAGATGCTAAAAATGGCGAAATAGGAGGTGAGATTTCAGGTCTTGATCTTCGGAGTTTAACTCCTGAATCTGCTGAACTGGAGGAAATCAGAGCTGCCATTTATCGGAATAAACTAATTGTTATCCGCAATCAGGAATTAACTCCGGCAGAATATGTAGATTTTACCAGGAAACTGGGTACACCACAGGTTTATTTTCAGGATAATTATCATCACCCTGACTTTCCGGAGATCTTTGTTTCTTCCAATGTCAATGAGGAAGGTAAAAAAGTAGGTGTTGCCGGTACGGGACATTACTGGCATACAGACTGCCAGTTTCAGCAGCAGCCATTATCGCTGACTTCGATATCTCCGGTGGTTATCCCTCAATCCGTCAGGGCAACTTATTATATAGATATGGCCAAGGTATACCGTGCTTTACCAGATGAACTTAAAATACTTGTAGACGGATCGACTATGATTCATGGAGGAAATAACCGGTACAAAGTTCAGCCTTCGGATGTTGACAAATCATTGCAGCAGCTAATAGATTATATGAATGAAATCGTTCCGCCGGTAAAACATCCTGCTGTGATAACACATCCTGTTACCAAAGAAAAAGCTCTCTATATGAGCAGTGGGTTCACTATGGGAATTGAAGGTCTGACCTATGAGGAAAATCAAAAAGCCATGCGGGCTTTATTTGATTTTACCGAAAGAGAAGAACATGTACATATGCATTCCTGGGATAAGGGCGATATCATCATTTGGGATAACCGCTTTTTACTCCATAAATCTTCTCAGCTGCCTCCCGGAGAAAAAAGCAAAAGTTATCGTATTGGAATTTATGATGCATATCCATTTTATATCGGAATAAAGAATGAAAATCATGAAAACTGAAAGACATCCATCAAATATGGAGTCCGGATCTGTAATTATAGATCCGGACTTTATTCATAGCATTTTAAATCCTTACAGGGATCATGCCAGCTATCTTAAACAAGCTGTTTTTCATGTTGAACCTGGCAAAAAAGTTCAGGGATTGAAGATAAATGGACAGTTTGCTATAGCAGAATCCTGTTATATTGATGATACGGGCCATTTTAATGCAGTAGAATACAATATTTGCTATAACCAGCTTGGTTATGTATTTCTGGGGCACTGTATTAAGAATCAACTGATACCGGAGCTGGCAGATTATACAGAAGAAACCTTTTTCCATAAACAGCTTAGTCATGTACTGATTGTAAAGATCAGTTCCTCTTTCAGTCAGCTGATCAATGCTAAGGATTTTTCCGGTACCTGGGGTATTACAGCCGTTAAGAAAACTACGCAATGTACATTTCTCTATACCTATTGTAATTTCCAGGATATATATGGAGGATCTTCTAAAGGTGAGGTCGTATTGGGCATATTACCCGCAAAAGAAAAAAGCTGATTCAACCCTATGAAGTCACAAAATTCAAAATCAGTAGCAGAGCTGATCAAAGGCGAATCTGCAGATAGAAGGCGACAGTTACTAACTGATATTATCCGGAATTTACTGGTAGAGTTTCTGGAACTGGACTCAGTGGAGGACGTTGCTTTAGATCAGGATTTTATTGCTCTGGGTACCAGTTCTACTGAAGCTGTTGCATTCAAGATAAAGCTGGAAGATTTGTTAGCCTGTTCTTTTCGCACTACGCTTTTATTTGATTACCCCTCTCTGGATGTACTGGTTGATTATCTGTTAATTGAAATGGGGCAGAAGGAAGAGATCAGAGATCAGGTACAGGTAAACACTCCGGTAAATTCTGCAACTGAGATTGTTGCTCAGGAAGATCAGCATACCATTGCTATTGTTGCAATGGAAGGTACTTTCTCAGGCATAACGGATAGCGACGCCTTATGGGAACGGGTTTGTTCAGGTAAAATTGCAGAATTTCCTCCTAAAGATAAGGATATCAAACTCACTTATGGGGAGATAGCTGATCCTGAATGGGATACCTTGCTCGATCATCTGGGGATAAGCTCCCTGGAGTATTATACTATGGAAAGATCGCTGCGGTTGTTATATAAAGTGCTGGCCAGAGCAATGAATGATCATGCGATAAGCCTGAAAGAATTATCTGCTCAGATGACCGGCATATTTATAGCTTCCGCTGTAGACCGTTCTGACGATTTTCCTGTAAAGCCTTATCAGATAACATTGTCCAATGCACTTTCTTTTCGCCTGAACTTTCAGGGACCAAGCGAACAGGTAAATACTTTTTGTACGAGTGTATATGTTGCACTGCACAGAGCTGTGCAGAGTATCAGGCTGGCAGAAATTACCCACGCAATAGTAGGAGGCATAAATCTTATTGATGAGAAGACTTTTAAAAGGGCAGCTGCAAGTGGATTATATGATGACTTGTTAAGTCCGGAAAACCAAACCAAAAGCTTTTGTCAGGATGCAGATGGTTTTGTCCGTACAGAAGGTGTCGGTCTGTTTATCCTTAAACCACTGGCACTTGCAAGAAGAGATGGAAATAAAATACTGGCTTTGATCAGGGGAACTGCAGTTCATCATGGAGGCAGTGGTTTTTCAATAGAAGCACCACATGTGAAGGGAATGAAGGTCGCTATGCAAAAATGTATACAGGATTCTGGTATCCATGTAGATACGATTGATTATGTAGAAGCCCATGGTATTGCTAATCCATTAGCAGACGCGCTGGAGCTTGGTGCAATTGATCAGGTGTACCGTTCCTTTTCAAAACTGAAAGACAAAAAATGGAGAGTTAGCAGTGTAAAGCCAAGTATAGGTCATCCTGAAGTTGCGGCTGGCGCAGGTTCTCTATTGAAAGTTATTCAGGCAATGGAACAAGGCATAATTCCTGGTAATGCAGGTTTAACAACTCTGAATCAGGAATTGCCTGATGGTCATTCCCTGATTATCGACCAGTCAGCAGCAGATTGGAAGGCAGCTCAGTTTCCACGAAGAGCTGCCCTGAATAGTTTTGCTATAGGTGGTGTCAATGCGCATATTATCCTGGAACAATATATACCGGATAATTTTACGCGGAAGCAGGAATTACCGGTTAACGGTGATGATATTCCACTCCAGGTTAGTGCATATAATAAACCTCTTGATGCTGTAGTCGAAGATATATTGCGTCAGCATATACTTACTATTTTTCATTTGAACCTGGAGACAATTGACCGGTCGCGCTCCCCGGTATATTATGGCTTTGATTCTATCAAAACAGTCCGGCTGATTCGCAGGATCAATCAAAGTCTGGGTATAACTATTAAATTGGGAGAAGCCCTGTCACTGGAGAGTTTTCAGGACTTTTTTGAGCTGGTAGGAAAAAAATATGAACTCAGGGACAGGAGAAATGAAAGTTCATTCTCAGGGAATAGTTTCCTGGATAAGACATTACAGGGGTATCCTATTTCAGAAGTGCAGAAAGGTTTATGGTATATACAGGAAAGTAATCCTGCTTCGGGTGGATTCAATGTCCCGATAGCATTTAAGATTGAAAAGTCTTTAGATCTGGATTTGCTTCCCCTCGCTTTTAAGTTGGTATTGCAAAAGTATCCCATCTTAACTGCCAATCTGGTTCAGCATCATGCTACAGATGAACTGGTTCATCAGTTTTCATCAGCAGAACAGATTGCTAAGGCTCCGGTAGAAATAGTTTTGAAACCGGGACAAGTAATTACGGAGCTCATGTTTTCCCTGCTCAGACAACCATTTGAACTGAAATCTGAGCCATTGATCAAATGGTACCTGCTCACAGAGGAGAATTCCGGTATTACTTATCTTTATTTTATTATTCACCATATCATAATTGATGGATTTTCGGGAATCCTGTTTATGCAGGTTTTCTGGGAGAACTATCGTCTGCTTTGTGAAGGCAATATACATTTCACAGAATTGCCTGATTACGCTTTTTTTGATTTTGTAAACTGGGAACGCATCTATCTGAACAGTAACCAGGCTATAGAAGATCTGGCCTGGTGGAAGGAAAAACTGGCCGGAATAGGTCAGCCTTCTTCTCTTCCTTACGACTTCAGAAACCAATTGGAGGTAACTGGTGTAGGCTGTGAAAAAATCATACTGAAAGGAGAGCGGCTGGCAAAGCTGAAGGATACAGCCAGAGAATTACAGGTAAATATTTCTACGCTTATACTGGCCGTATTTAATGTACTGTTGTATAAAATTACCGGAGATGAAGATATCCTGGTTAGTACCCCGGTAGGCGGCAGGCCAAAGCAGACCCACGAACAAAGTATAGGATGTTATATTAATCTGATGGTTAGCCGTAATCAGGTTGCGGAAGAAAAAAGTTTTGACGCTTTATTAAAGGAGGTTCGTGATAACTTTAATCAGGGACTTAGTCATGCATTTTATCCTTTTACTCAACTCACTTCCAGCTTAGGTATCAAAATAAATAGCAGCATAGAATCTCCTTTACCGGTATCTTATACTTACCAGAATATATTTGATGAAATCCTGGAAAACAAAGACTTTCAAAATGGTATTCAGCCTTTTTTTGAGGTTTATCAGGAAACGGAAGATCATTATACGCTGGAAGTATATGATTTCAGGAGTTCAATAGAAATACAGATCAAGTATCAGCAAAGTCTGTTTCAGGAAAAGACCATTCAGCGGCATCTGGGTTATCTGAATAAGTTGATAGACGATGTTGTAAAAATGCCTCAGGCTAAGATTAAAGATTATGATATATTGGAATATGCAGAAAAGCATTTGCTGACCGGTAAGTTTCACCATACAGCTATACCTGATCTCTGTATTCATGACATGATTGAAGCACAGGCACGACGTTTTCCGGATCAGGTTGCCTTAATTGACAGTGAGTCCGGGAAAACCATGACTTATCAGTCTTTAGAAGAGCAGAGCACACATATTGCCCGTTTTTTGCAAAACCATGGTGTTAAGCCGGATGTCCTGGTTGCGTTGTCTATGGAACGCTCGTCTGATGCAGTCATCGCCATACTAGGGATATTAAAAGCTGGTGGGGCCTATCTTTTTATAGATCCGCTTTATGAAGAAGATAGAGTCCGTTTCCTGTTAAGAGATGCAGCAATAAACATACTTCTTACACAGGAACAGTTGATGAACAGGTTAATACCGGCAGTAGGCGAAACCTGTGTTTTATGGACGATAAACCAGATACTAAAAACTCCGCCCGCCCCAGGTTCAGTCCTGAAAAAAATGGTACTTCCAGCTCATCTTGCTTATGTTATTTATACTTCCGGAAGTACAGGCAGGCCCAAGGGGGTGATGATTGAACATCATTCGCTGGTCAACCTTTCAATTCACCTGATGCAACAGTTTAAAATTGTTCCTTCAGACAGAATTCTTCAGTTTGCTGCTTTGAGTTTTGACATGTCTGTTGAAGAGATTTTTCCTTATCTGATTGCTGGTGCCGGTGTTGTAATCAGAGCTGAACGCGATATAAATCCTGATAACTTTTATCAGTTGATTCTCAGTAAAAATATCACTATCCTCAATATTCCTCCTTTGTTTTATCCTGTTATAGAAACACTGGATGATGAACAGCAGACGGCTCTGTTCGCTCAGATCAGGCTGATTTCAGTGGGAGGGGAGGCTATGTCTGACAAGACGTGGAGCAAGTTGCAGGCATTGGAAGGTGTACAAACATTTAATGCCTATGGACCTACAGAATACACGGTTAATGCAGCCATTGCTGAAATCCGGGAATGCGGACAACCCGTGATCGGTAAACCCATCGCAAATACGCAGGTATATGTGCTGGGTAAAAACAGAGAACTCCTGCCTGTTGGTGTAAAAGGAGAGCTTTATATAGCCGGGGCGGGACTTACCAGGGGTTATCTTAACAGAGATGAACTTAATGCTGAAAAATTCTTTATTAATCCATATGGTAAAGGTAAAATCTATCGTACAGGTGATCAGGGACGCTGGCTGGAAGATGGAAATCTACAATTCATCAGCCGTATGGATGATCAGGTCAAAATTCGGGGATACAGAGTGGAATCAGGTGAAGTAGAAAATGTATTAGCTGAATATCCGGGGATAAAGAAAACGGTAGTAACCACGAAAAATATATCCGGGGAAAACATACTGATCGCTTTTTATCTCTCTGAAATGGAATATGATCCGGTCGAACTTCGTATCCATCTGTTAAAAAAGATACCGGCATATATGGTTCCGGCAACTTTCACAAAACTGGACAATATACCGCTTACGCCCAACGGTAAAGCTGATCGCAAAGCCCTTGCTGAACTAGCTGTAAACTCTATTGTACGAAAGAATTATGTCGCGCCCGGCACAGCAGCAGAGAGGTCTATGGTGAAAATCTGGGAAGAAGAGCTGGTTATAGGAAATATAGGTGTTCTGGATAACTTTTTTGACCTGGGAGGACATTCTCTGGCAGCGATCAGAATGCTGCTGCGAATTAATAAAACCTGGAAAGCAGCTTTGTCGCTTGGTACTTTTCTAAAGGCAGGGAATATCCGGGAGTTATCAGCCACTATAGAAAGTGCAGGGAGAAGCAATCATAAAGATACCCGGAATAGTCCGGATAAAGGGATGGATTGTAGTGAGCAGAAGAATATTCCTGCAGGAAATCTGATTTCTCTGCGTGAACCGGTTAAAGATTCAGATAACATCCCAATTTTTGTTATTCCGGGTTTGCCTGGACTTTGTGACGGCTATTATGGGCTGGCTAAAAGTCTGTATGGAACAGGACCGGTCTATGGTCTAGAAATGCCGGGCCATCATGGTGAATCACCCTGTCAAGGTATCAGAGAGATGGCAGAACATCATGTTGCACTGGTTAAGCAAATTGTTAAAGCCGGGCCTGTAAAATTTTTCGCCCATAGCTACGGGGGGACAATTCTTTATGAAATGCTCAAAAAGCTGGAATCAGATGAGATCTCTGTTACAGAAATAGTCATGATTGATAGTGGTATATTGACTGATATTAATGGATTACCTATAGACGAGGTTATACTTTTTTGTAACACACTGTTTCAGGAAGCAGATATAAACGAACGAAAGGAGATTCTTCAAAAGATTCAGGAAATTTTAAGAGAAGAACCAGAATCAACATTGGAAAATCGCATTGAACGGTTAATTGCCGAAAAGGGGTTTCATCAGGAAGCACTGATTTTTGCTAAATGCTGGAAAGTTGTGAAAGCTGCTTTATCTGTAAAATACGCCTATCCTTATGGCAGATTACCATACACTTTGAAATTGATCATTGCCGAGAAGAGTAAAAAATGGCTAAATCCTGATTCATGGAGTCCGTATTTTAATAAAGTTGATGTTTGCTATGCAAAGGGAGATCACCTGTCGATAGTTAAACCGCCATTTTGTGGTATTTGGTTAAAGGAAATAGATGATTAAATATTTAATGGGACGGAGAGACCAACTTTAACGCGATCTATGGTCACTAAGGTTTTGAATTTTTTAATATTCGGATCGCTGAAAAAGACCCGCCTTGTAAAGGATTCGTAATCAGACATATCTTTTACGGTGAGTATTAAGACAAAATCAGCTCCTCCGGTGACATAATAACATTGCTGTATCTCTGGTTGCTCACTGAATCTTTTTTTCATGGAGTCAACCTGTTGTAATTTCTCACTTTCCATACTGATTTCAACAATCAGTGTAATTAAACGGCCAACCTTGAGTGGATTGACTGCAGCAATGTTGAACTGAATAGTACCGGCTTCTTCCATCCGCTTAATACGGCGCTGAACGGCTGCTGCTGAAAGATTTACGGCTTCACCGATTATACGCTGCGGAGTTGAATTGTCAGACTGAAGTATTTCAAGGATTTTGAGATCCAGATCGTCTGGATTGAATTGTGATAATGAACTTTTTAAACGCATATAGGACTAAAATCGAGGAAAAATTGCAATTTACCACTAAAAATACAGTAAATAATTCGTGTAAAGCGTAATATTTTTGCGTCAGTAATTTATAAGATGAAATAAGAGAATGATGTTAATACACAATAAACACGAACATTACCGTACAGAAATAGATCTTGCTGATGAAAAATTATTTGGTCAAAAGGCAGAGGAAGATGCGGTTGTATTTTTATCACATCATGACCATTACAATGTTACGCCGTTAATTTCATTGAGTGGTCTGGCAGAAAAACTGCAAATAGGCCGGCTCCTGGTCAAAGATGAAGGGGCCCGTTTAGGGATAGGTAGTTTCAAGGGACTTGGTGGGTACCACGCTGTTATGCGTAAATTTTTAAAAGAAGCAAGCGTAATACTTGGCCGGGAAGTCCGGATCCAGGATATAGCCGATCCTGAAGTCAGGTCTGTCGCCAGTAAGATGGCATTTTGCGCTGCCTCTGCAGGAAATCACGGCCGGGGAGTTGCAGCGGCAGTCCAGATGCTCGGAGCTACAGTATATATCTATCTTCCTGAGCAGACTAAAAGTGAATATGTTGAGGCGATAACGAAGTATGGTGCACTGGTCAGAAAATTCCCGGGAAGTTATGATCAGACTCTTGTGGCAATTAACGCTGATGCTAAAAAAAACGACTGGTTTTTAATATCCGATATTTCGTTTATTGAGAACGACGAAGTTACTTCCTGGGTAATGCAGGGTTATCTCCTCATTTTAAAGGAAGCGTTGGAGCAGTCAGTGCAGGTACCAACGCACATATTTATTCAGGCAGGGGTCGGTGGACTTGCCGGAGCACTTGCAGCTCAGTTACGAATTCGCTATGGAAAAAACTGTCCTTATATTGTTATTGTTGAACCTGTTGGTGCTGCCTGTATCTATGATAGCATCGAAGCAGGAGAATTGAAAAAGATCAGGCATGGTCTGCCAACCGCGATGTCAATGCTGGATTGTCTTCAGCCCTCACTGGCGGCCTGGCGTATTCTAACCAGGACTGGTGATAGTTTTATGAAGATTAATGAAAGTGAAAATAAAGAGGCCCTGGCATTGCTGGGCAAACCATTGGGAAATGATCCTGTTATCAAATCAAGCGAAAGCGGTAGTGCAGGCCTGACCGGATTAGTTAAAGCAATACATCATGAGCAGATGCGTTCAGCTATTGGACTGGATTTAAATTCCTGTGTGCTGGTTATTAATACGGAACAAGCTAATTAATATTTAAATTATAGAAAAGAGATGAAAACATTAAAGGATTTACTGCTGCTGGGGGATCCGCGGTTATATGAAGTTTCCGCGCCGGTATCAGAAACCGAACTTCCATTGGTTCAGGAGTGGGTAGCAGATATGCACAATGTTATGGAAGAGATCAGACATAAATACAACTTTGGAAGAGGTATAGCCGCACCACAATTAGGTATTATGAAAAGATTGATCTATCTGAACATTGACCGGCCGGTAATCATAATCAACCCTGAAATTAGTGAGCAGAGTGAGGATGAGTTTGAATTGTGGGATGACTGTATGAGTTTCCCTAATCTACTGGTCAGAGTAAAAAGACACAGCCAGATCAAAGTTAAATACCTGGATGAGCATTGGCAGCCTCAGGAATGGCTGGTACATAATGACTTATCTGAACTTTTACAGCACGAATATGATCATCTCAATGGTGTTTTATGTACAATGCGGGCTATAGATCAACAATCTTTTAAATGGCGAAGCTGAGTTGCGCTTATAGATTCTTTTTTTGCTTTGCGTGCATACTCGCTGCATAATCGGTCGGGGTCATTCCAAATTGCTTAGAGAAAATTCTACCGAAATGATTTTGGGAGCTATAGCCGACCATTTCTGCTATCTCGTATATTTTAAGAGTACCATCATTGAGTAGTTCTGCTGCCTTTTTCAACCTGGCGAGGTTGATAAGCTCATTAGGGGATAGATTTGAAATGGATTTTATTTTCCGGTAGAGCGTTGGCCTGCTCATATGCATATGATCGGTAAGTAATTCTACATCTAACTGCGGGTTACTGATAGTCTGATCTATGATGACCTGTAGTTTTTTTAAAAATTGCTCATCCGCTTTAGAGTAGGCAAGGCTTTTAATATGGAGGAGCGGAGAACTTGAAAAATAGGCTTTAATTTTATTCCGGTTGGCAATTAAGCTGGAAGCCTGTACCTGTAAGAATTCCGGCGAAAATGGCTTCTCAATGTAGACATCTGCACCGAGTTCTAATCCTTCAATCTTAGATTGTAAAGTGTTTTTGGCAGTAAGGAGGATCACAGGGATATGACTGAATTCTATCCCGGATTTTATTCTTCTGCAAAATTCAAAGCCGTCCATTCTGGGCATCATCACATCGCTGATTACCAGATGGACGATTTCTTTCTCCAGAATGGCGAGGCCTTCAAGACCATCTGATGCGATAAGTACTTTGAATTTTTCGCTCAGGTCATCTGATATAAAGTCGAGAATTTCTTCATGATCATCAACAAGAAGAATAACGGGTTTCTCCCGGATATCATCTGTTGTATGTGGTACGAAGTTTAAATCTTTTTCCATTTTCCTTTTAAATTGAATTCTATCATTTGATGAATAGGGAACACAGCAAGCAGTATATTGTTATCAGTATCACTTTCTTCCAGTTTAAGGGAGCCTTTATGTAGTTCGGTAAGTGATTTTGCAATGGAAAGGCCAATACCTGTTCCCTGCTTCATTTCGGTCTCTTTTACCCTGAAAAAGGGTTCAAAAATCTTATCTTTCAGTTCTGGTGCAATTTTATTTCCATCGTTTAGAATTTGTATTCTGAACTGATCCTGCTGCTCATTTACCGTAAGTATTACTTTTACAGTCTGTTTTCCATACTTGATGGCGTTATCCACCAGATTACTCATTATTTTATAAAATGCCTCCAGGTCTATATAGGCATAAAGTGGTACTGCTGGTAAAATAGTTTCGTATCGGATCTCTTTCTGCTCGGCAGCAAGCAGGAATTGCAAATTTACATCGTGAAGGATCTCAGATATATTTGATTTGACAAAATTTAAAGAAAAACCGTTGATCTCTGTTTTTCTGAAATCCAGAAGTTGATTAGTCAGATTGAGCAAGCGCTCCGTATTGCGATCCATAATTTTAAGATTCTTTTCAAATGCAGGAACTTCTCCTGCAGATCTGATCATTTTCTCCATTGGTCCCTTAATCAGGGTAAGCGGCGTCCTGATTTCATGAGCTACATTCGTAAAGAATCCGATTTTTGCCTGATAGATCTCCTTTTCTTTCTCATGTTCAAAGATTTCCATGCGCCGGTTATTTTTCTGCTGGATTCTTTTGTGATACAGTCTGATTAGCAGTGTAGTTAAACCTATAAATAAAAACGTATATAATAACCAGGCCATGGGGCTTTTCCAAAACGGAGGGAGCACTACAATAACCAGCCTGATGTTATTTTTACTCCATTCTTTACTGCCCTGGATCATAGCTTTAGCTTCAAATATATATTCACCCGGGGAGAGTTTGGTGAAGTATATTTTTCTGTTTGTCTTTAGATATTGCCAATTGTTATAAAGGCCGCTTATCTTATAGGCATATTCAGTTTTTTCCGGCGAAAAATAGCTCAATGCGGCAAAATCAATATTAAAGGAAGACTGATTGTTATTCAGGATAATTTTATCTGTATATAATATGGATTTCTGTAGCACAACAGCATCTTTTTTTGACTGAGTTTGTGTATAGTCAATTTTAAAGCCGGTTAAAAATAAGGGAGCAGTTTTAACTGTGGTATTCAATTGGTCCGGTAGAAAACTGATCAGACCTTTTACACTTCCAAAATACATCCTGCCATTCGTATCTTTATAAGATGAGCTATAATTGAACTGATCGGTAAGCAGACCATCAGTTTTTGTATAAACTTTAACGTTCCTTTTAAGCGGATCAAAGCAAACCAGCCCGCGTGTACTGCTAATCCATAATTTGTATTGGTTATCTTCCAGGATATTAAAAAGAAAATTGGCTGGCATCCCATCTTTTACTGTAAAGGATTTGAAATTGCCTGTTTTTTGATCAAACAGAGATAAACCACCACCATCTGTGGTAATCCACAGGTTCTTTTTACTGTCCTGAAAAATACAGTTTACCGTGTTATTGGGTAGACTACCAGCGTCTTTATTATCATTTCTGTAATTCTTATAACTGGGGCTATCAAGCCTGAAGCTGAAAAGTCCGTCATTGAAACTTCCCGCCCAGATTGTTCCATCCGCATCTTCTTTGAGGTTATTATAGAACAGAAAAGGCAAGCCTGGAACAGGATCGAAGTCGTCTTTTTTGCGGTTGTAGGTATAAATCCCGGATGTAGTTGCAATAATAATCTCACCAGCCCTGGTTTTATACAAACTTAAAATGAAATCCGATCGGAGTAAACTTCCCTTACGCATGTGAAAATGCTTGAAAATCAAACCGGTATTGACGTCCATTACATCCAGGCCGTGTTCAAAAGTACCTATCCAAAGTTTGTCGCCATCCGCAAGAAGGCCATGGATATTGTAATGTGAGATAGTATGTTTATTTCCGTCTGGAAAGTAAGAGACGAATTGAGCACTTCCAGGAGCTAATTTGTTAAGGCCGGCATCTTCGGTTCCGATCCATAAATTGCCTCGCTGATCTTTGCAGATTTCCCTGATATCGTTTCCGCTAATGGAATTTTCCTGCTGAGTTGGGAAGTATTTAGTAAAGATGGAGGATTCGGTAGCATAATAATTCACTCCGCCAAAATAGGTTCCTGCCCACATTCCACCTTCTGTATCACGGCAAAGGGAATAAATTGCATTATCGGATAAGGAATAGGGATCACTGTTTCGTTTTTGCAGGTGGACAAGATTTTTACTTTGATGGTTATAAATATACAATCCCGATTCAGTGCCGATCCAGTACTCCTGATCCTTAGACTTTTTTATCGCCCGGACAAAAATATGGGTTTTGTCTCTATTCATTACAATCAGATCTTTGAGCACCCTGGTTTTAAGATCAAATATTTTGATACCCTGGTTGACAGTCCCAATAATCAGCTGCTGATCATTGGTTTCTTCGATCGCTGAGATCCAGCCTATTTCTACAGGCTTCTTTTTACCGGATAGATTGAGCATCTCAAAAGTCCGGGATGTCTGATTGTATCTGGCAAGATAACCATCTGGACTGCTTACCAGGACTTCACCATTTGAACGGCAATAGATATAGGTTGGTACAAATGACTTACTAAGCTGTACAGCAGAAAACCTTTTTTGAACCAGATTATAAGTATATACTTTACCTGAAGAAAGCATCCAGAGATTATTTGAATGATCAAGTGTAAGTACACCTACACCCATGTTTTTTGTTTCTTTTATCAATGTAAAATAATCGTTCAGGGTATTATAGTGATATAATCCCTGATCAGTACCTATCCACAGACTGGCTGGCTGATCACTAAGCAGGGAATGGATCTTGTCATTACCCAGACTTTTCTGATTTGCCGGATCATGACGATAAGTCTGGAAAGTATAACCATCAAACCTGTTAAGTCCGTCTTTTGTTCCCATCCAGATAAAACCGCTGTGATCCTGAGTAATGCAAAACACACTATTATTGGATAAGGCGTTCTCTACCTGATAATGTTTAAAATAATAGGGTTGTGCCTTCAGGAATGTGGCAGAGAGCAAGAAAAGAAATAAGGTTAGAATTTTCAATTTCAAAGGGTCATTATCTCAAATATATCAATAATTATAAACCCGGAGCAGATAAACCTTCATCGCTGAACAGAACAGAAAATAGAGACAAAATGTAGAATTATTGATACAAACGTGTGCAACAACCAAAAGCTAAAAATTCAATATTTGATTGTGCCCGGATAGAACCACCTGATTATCCCGGTACACCTAACCAAATATTAAATCTTTATGGAAAAAAGTCTACATGCTCATTGCAGAAGTGTGCACTTAAAGCATTATCAGCTTAAAGCTTTTATCTTTTTTATTTCTCTTTTTTTCTCCTTAACCAGTATCGCGCAGCCGGGCAGTATAAGCGGAACAGTAACTGATGATAAAGGACAAACGCTGATCGGTGTCACGGTAAAAGTGAAGAATACAAAAATTGGCGGGATGTCTGATACGAACGGAAAATTTAAGATCACCGTTCCGGATAAGAATGCTGTCCTGGTATTTGCTTACATCGGATATGTCACAGCAGAAATTCCCTTAAACGGGCAAACTAATTTAATTGTTAAACTAAAAGATTATGATAATGACCTTAAGGAAATTGTGGTCACGGGTTACGGTACCCAAAAAAGAGAATCAATTACCGGAGCTATTTCAGCTGTAACCAGTAAAGATATAGAACGGGTACATGGAGGAGCTACAGTAAGTACCGCTCTGGCTGGAAAGATTCCCGGAGTGACCTTCCGGATGACAGACGGCAGGCCGGGAGCAAGTGCCAGTATACAAATCCGTAATATGGGACGGCCCCTTTATGTTATTGATGGAATACAGCAGGATGAGACACAGTTTAACAATATCGCACCTAACGATATTGAAAGTATTTCGGTTCTGAAAGATGCTTCTGCTGCTATCTATGGGGTTCGCGCAGCCAATGGAGTAGTCGTAGTGACCACTAAAAAAGGGACAGCAGGTGAGAGCCGGATAAATATAGATGCTTACCTGGGTTTTCAGAACTGGTCGAGGTTTCCTGATGTTGTGCGTAGTTCTTACGATTATATGCGCTATAAAGCAGATGCTGAATTAAACTCTAATGGGAGCACCAGTATCACTCCGGCTGAACTGGAGAAATATAAAGCCGGAACTGATCCTGCCTACAGGAGTTTTGATTGGAGGGATTATATCCTGAAAAGTAATAATAATGCACCTCAGAATTCCATTAACATGAATTTTACAGGAGGAACTGATAAAATGAGTTATTATGTTTCTGCTACTAATCTGTATCAGAATTCTGTATTAGGGAAAGAATATGAGTTTAAACGAACCAATATCCAGTCTAATATTACAGCTACGGTAGCAAACGGACTTAAAGTTGGTGTAAATATTAACGGAAGAATTGAAAGCCGGGAAAATCCTGGTGTTCCAGGTTTGGATGATTATCTGCTGGCCCGTCTTGCGGTATTGCGAAACAATCCTCTGGAGCGTCCTTATGCAAATGATAATCCAGACTATCTGAATGATATCGGACATACCGAAACCAACTATGCTTTTTTGAATAAAAAACTCTCAGGAACATACCGTAACGACTGGAGGGTTCTGCAAACCAATTTCAATGCAGAATATCAGATTCCAGGGATAAAGGGCCTGGTCGTTAAGGGTGTATATTCTTATTATCTGGCAGATTATGTGCTCAATAACCATGAATATACTTATAATACCTATACCTACAGGCCTGCTACAGGTGCCTACGACATTACCGGTGGTAGTAATAATCCATACAGGGAACGTGAACAGAAAAAAGAGTTTGCCACTACGTTTCAGGGACAGCTGAATTATAACAATACTTTTGGTAAACATACTGTGGGTGCTACGCTGGTTGCGGAACGGATTGACCTGAAACACCAGCGGAATTATATACATTCTTCTCCAATTTCCAATAACTTACCTTTAATTTACTTCCCAACTGCAGACAGATATGATGACAGTGATGATGGCGAAGCGCGTATCGGATATATTGCCAGATTAAATTATAACTACAACAATAAGTATTATCTGGAAGCTTCAGCAAGACGGGATGCCTCTTATTTATTTGCACCTGATAAACGGGTAGGGTATTTTCCCGGCGTTTCTGCCGGATGGAGAATTACAGAAGAAGGCTTTATGAAAAAGCTTTTAGGAGAAAAGAAAGTCCTGAGTGATCTGAAATTCCGTGCTTCTTACGGTATACTCGGAGATGACCGGAACCCAAATGATCCGAATCAGTCTATTGTGCCCCCTTATGCTTATCTGCCGGGATATAACTATAACCAGGGAACGGTAATTCTGGATGGAAATCCTGTAATCGTTTCCAGAGATAAGGGAATTCCTTTAAACAGAATATCCTGGCTGAAGAGCAGGACTTTTGATGCAGGTGCGGACTTCAGTATGTTTGGGAATAAGCTGACCGGGACTATAGATTATTTTTACAGAAAACGTACAGGTTTGCTGGGTGGAAGGAATGATATCATTATCCCTGTTGAACTGGGTTACCGGCTACCTGATGAGAATGTGAACAGTGATGCACAGTACGGACAGGAGGTCTCTTTAAATTATAACAGCAAAATCGGTCAGGTAAATTTTAATATTGGTGGTAATTTCTCCTATACCCGGTCTAAAAACCTGCAATCCTATAATCCTTTATTTTTTAATTCCTGGGATCAGTACCGTAACTCTTCAGAAAACAGGTTTACCAGTATAGACTGGGGTTATGAGGTTACCGGTCAGTTTACTTCTCAGGAACAGATCAATAATTACCGGGTAAATATTGATGGTAAAGGAAACAGGAGCCTTTTACCTGGTGACCTGATCTATAAAGATCAGAATGGAGACGGGAAAATTGATGAGTATGACCAACGGCCAATTGGCTTTGGTTATGGCAGGCAACCCAATATTAATTTTGGTTTAAGCTTTGGAGCAAGCTATAAATCATTTGATTTTCATGCGGATTTTTCTGGTGGAGCTGGCTATACCTGGTTTCAGAATTATGAAACAAGATGGGCCTTTCAGAACAATGGTAACCTGAACAGCATTTTTGAAGACAGATGGCACCGGGCTGATCCATTTGATCTGAATAGTGCATGGATTCCTGGTAAGTATCCTGCAAACCGCTATAATCCTGGGACGGGACACAGTGACTATGGTTCAAACTCTACCTTCTGGCTGCATAGTGTGAGATATCTGCGGGCAAGAACTATAGAATTTGGCTATACCTTATCACCTGCAATGTTGTCCAGAATCAAGATTAAGCGGGCTCGGATTTATGTAAACGGATACAATCTGTTCTCTATTGATAATATGAAACAGTATAACGTTGATCCGGAAATAGCTGATGACAATGGTCTTCAGTTTCCACAGAATAAGGTGATTAACGTCGGACTCAATTTAACCTTTTAATATTTTCATTATATAATTATGAAGAAGATAGCTATAATACTAATGTTTGCTGTCCTTTTATTTACAGAGGCCTGCAAAAAAGACAGTAAATTTTTAGATGTACCTCCTAAACAGATCATTCCTGAAGAAGTCGCGTTTTCAGATCAGGCTCTCGTGCTCTCTGTTTTAGGAGATTTATATAACAGACAACAGGACTTTTCAAGTCTGGATGGTGACGGCTGGAGATCGTTTGTTGATTTTAGCGAAGCATTTCCCTCAGAAAACGGAAGCTATAATATCGTTCAGCGGACAGGCTGGGGTTATGGAGAATGGGGAACCTGGGATTATGGTTATATCCGCGATCTGAATCTTTTTGTAAAACGTGCGACTGTTGCAACTAAGCTTATTGAAGCAGATAAAACCAGGTTTATTGCAGAAGCACGTTTTCTCAGAGCTAATTTTTATTTCGAGATGGTAAAGCGAATGGGAGGAGTACCTCTGATTACAGAACCCATGCAGTATGATTATTCAGGTAATGTATCCAATTTACAAGTTGCCAGATCCAAAGAATCAGAAATCTATGATTTTGTAATCAGCGAGGCTGAAGCTATAAAAGATCTGTTGCCTGCAGATGCGAATCAAAAATCAAGAGCGTCAAAAGGAGCTGCACTGGCTATGGAAACAAGGGCAGCTCTATATGCGGGATCTATTGCCAGATATGGTTTAAGGACTCCACAGGTTACCCTGCCTGGTGCTGAGATAGGAATACCCGCTGGCATGGCCAGTGGTTATTACCAGAAAGCACTTGCAGCAGCAGAGCAGATTATCAGAGGGCAGGCTGGTTCTTATCAGCTGTACAAAGTTTTACCAGATCTGTCAGAAAACTTTGCAGCAGTTTTTCTTGATAAAAGCAGCGTGAATCAGGAATCCATTTTTATTGAAGACTTTAAAGTAAATACAGCAAAGGTACATGGCTTTACGACCAACAATCAACCATTTTCTATTTCGGACGAAGGCCTGGATGCAGGACGGCTTAATCCTTCTTTAAATCTGGTACAGGCTTTTGAAAAGCTCGACAATACTTATGCACCTATCACTACAAAGGATGCGCAGGGTAATCCCGTGTTTTATAACAATCAGCTTGATGCTTTTGCAGGCAGAGATGCCAGGCTCGCGGGAACTATCTTGTTGCCTGATGGAAAGTTTAAGGGTAAAAACGTTGATATCTGGGCTGGTTATCAGCTGGCTGATGGCAGTATTTTAACCAGTGACGATGCCAGTCATCTGGTCAAATTACCCGGAACGGATGTTGCAGTTCAGGTAGTTGGGAAAGACGGACCGGTTAACGGGCAGGAGTTCAGGTCACAAACAGGTTTTTATATTCGGAAATATCTGGATCCGCAGGTAGGTTCTGGAAGAAGAGGGAGACAAAGTGATGTGGCCTTTATCCGTTACCGCTATGCAGAGGTTTTATTGAATGCCGCTGAAGCAGCTTTTGAGTTGGGGATGAGCGGTGTTGCCGATGGATACATTAATCAGGTTCGTGCCAGGGCGGGCTTAACCAGAGCTTTACAGGGAGTTACATTTGACCAGATTGTTCATGAACGCCGGGTGGAGCTTGTTTTTGAAGGACATACGCTATTTGATATGAAAAGATGGCGTCTGGCGCATATTGTTTGGGATGGAAGTAAAATGACCGTAGAACAACTGGTTAGTAATATTGGACTGGCTACCAAGAAAAACACACAGCCTTACGGGCTATGGCCATACCGATACTATAATCCGGGGAACCCAAATCATGGGAAATGGCTTTTTAAGGAAGTACTGCCTTCAGCAGTCACCGGAGCAAATATGTTCCAGATGGGGAATTATTATTCAAATATTGGCAATGATATTTTATCTGCAAATCCAAAAATTGTTAAACAACCAAACCAGTAATCCTGGTATTAAAAATACAGCAATGATGAAGTTAAAACCTAAATATATACTTTTCTGTTTCCTCCCATTTAGTCTGTTGTCCTGTAAGAAGGATAATTATGATGCACCGTCATCTACTTTAAAAGGCAGGATTCTTTATAACAATGAAGAGATTGGCCTGGAATATGACCGTGTTCCGCTGGAAATATACCAGCCTGGTTTTGGAAAGAAAGGAGCAATTGCCGCAAGTTTTGCTCAGGATGGAAGTTATTCAACGCTTTTATTTGATGGTAATTATAAACTGATTATTCCTAATGGACAGGGACCTTTTAAATGGCATCAGAATACAGCAGGAGTAAATGACACTTTATCCGTTGCCGTTAATGGAAACCAGACACTTGACCTGCAGGCAATTCCTTATTATCTGATCAGAAATACAGTTTATAAGGTAGCTGGAAAAGAATTGACGGCTACTTTTCGGGTAGATCAGATTATTACTGGCAATGAAGCTAAAAATATTGAGCGTATTAACTTATATGTGAATAAAACTCAGTTTGTTTCAGGCGCGGACAATATTATCAGTGCAGTGCTACCGGGAGGATCTATGGCCGATCCTGCCAGCTTAAGTCTTAAAGTGAATGTACCGGCCATTGTACCGGCACAAAATTACGTTTTCGCCCGTATAGGCGTCAAAATAGAAGGGGTAGAGGATATGGTCTTTTCACCTCTTCAAAAAATCCAGTTATAAAACAAAATAATACAATGATGAAAAAAATTCTAACAGGAACAATGCTCTTTTTATTGGGTTATTCTGCAATTGCCCAGCAGACAAAATGGACTTTGATTAAGGACAGGATTGTTTCTCCATGGGCAGAAAAGGTAAATCCTTCAGCACCTTTGCCGGAATATCCGAGGCCACAACTCGTACGTGAGAATAACTGGAAAAACCTGAACGGATTATGGGAGTATGCCATTATACCGAAGGATCAGCAGCATCCGGCTGACTACCAGGGCAAAATACTGGTTCCTTTTGCCGCAGAGTCCGCCTTGTCGGGAGTTGGGAAAACAGTTGGTAAAGACAGCGTGTTATGGTATAAAAATACCATAACACTACCTGCGTCAGCCAGTAATAAAGAATTGCTGCTGCATTTTGGAGCAGTAGACTGGCAAACGGAAGTTTTTGTCAATGGTAAAAGTGCAGGTAAACATGAAGGTGGCTTTGATCCTTTCACATTTAACATTACTTCCTTACTCAAAAAGGGAAATAAGCAGGAAATTAAAGTACGGGTATGGGACCCGACTGATCAGGGACCACAACCAAGAGGTAAACAGGTGAAAAAGCCTGAAAGTATCTGGTATACACCAGTAACAGGTATCTGGCAGACTGTCTGGCTGGAAGCTGTACCAAAATCTTATATTCTGTCTACCAGACAGACGCCTGATATTGATGCACACCATATTTCAGTAAGCGCTGTGGTTCAAAACCATCGGCCGGGAGATCAGCTGAAAATCACTGTGCTGGATGGTACGGATATCATTGCAGAAGAAAAGATTGCTGTTAATTCTACAGCCGTGATTCCGGTTAAAAATGAAAAATTATGGTCTCCGGAAAAACCATTTCTATATGATCTGAAAATCGCACTGCTAAGAAATGGAAAGCCTGTGGATGAAATAAAAAGTTATTTCGCCATGCGTAAAATTTCTATGGGCCAGGATGCCAGCGGTATTCAGCGAATGCTGTTGAATAACCATTTCGTATTTCAGTATGGTCCTCTTGATCAGGGCTGGTGGCCCGATGGCTTATATACCGCGCCTACCGAAGAAGCTATGATCTATGATATCGATGAACTTAAAAAAATGGGGTTCAACATGATTCGTAAGCATATCAAAGTGGAGCCTGCAAGGTATTACAACTATTGCGACAGAGTTGGTATCTTGTTATGGCAGGATATGCCAAGCGGCGATCTCGGGAATGGATGGGAAAACAATCCCGGAGTACTGGATCGTGCGACAGATAAAAACAGGACTGCTGAATCTGAAGGTTATTACCGCAAAGAATGGGATGCAATTATGACCAGCTTGTATAATTTCCCATCGATTGTAGTTTGGGTGCCGTTTAATGAAGCCTGGGGACAGTTTAAAACTGTTGAAATTACAGAGTGGACGATGAAAAAGGATCCTTCCAGATTAGTAAACAGCGCAAGTGGAGGTAATTTTTATACCACTGGCCATATTGTGGATCTGCACAATTACCCGCATCCGGCTATGCCACGACCGGATTTGTTTGGGAGGAAACAGATTGTTGTTCTGGGTGAGTTTGGAGGCCTGGCTTTACCGGTAGAAGGGCATACCTGGCAACAAAAAAATAACTGGGGGTATCAGTCTTTTAAAAATGCCGGTGACCTGTTTAATAAGTATGCAACTTTTGCCAAAAGGATAGAGGAACTAATACCACTGGGGCTGTCAGCCGCAGTATATACACAGACGACAGACGTAGAAGGAGAAATAAATGGCTTTATGACCTATGATAGAAAGGTGATTAAAATGCCAGTAAATGAGCTAAAGCGTGTTAACGATAGACTTTATCTAATACCTGCCCCTTAATGAATAGTAATAGCAAATATATAGTATGAAACGATTATTTATCTCTCTGGCTTTAGTGGTTTTGCTGCTCAGGTCTTCGGCTCAGCAGCGTATCGCTCCGGCATATCCGCTGCTTACACATGATCCATATTTCAGCGTCTGGTCATTTACAGATCAATTAAATACCTCAGCTACCAGGCACTGGACCGGAGCAAATCAGTCTCTGACAGGTTTGTTAAAAGTAGATGGTCGGGTTTACCGCTTTCTGGGCGGGCAAGAGGAAAGCTTCCAGACTGTTCTTCCTGCTTCAGATGAAAAAGCCTATACCGCTGAATATGTGGAATCAGAACCTGAAAAAGGCTGGAATCAACCGGGTTTTATACACAACGGCTGGAAAACGGGCTCAGCTCCTTTTGGGGATGGTGCGGCAACCACGCAATGGAGAACTAAAGATTTGTGGATGCGCCGGACATTCAACCTGGACCAGACAGATTTTAAAGGGTTAAAACTTAAATTAATGAACGATGATGACGTAGAGGTCTATTTAAACGGAATTAAGATTTTTAACTGTGAATGTTTCAATGGTAAATTTATCTATGTACCTGCAGATACCAGGCTTTTGAAAAATGGACAAAATCTACTGGCTGTTCATGTTAAAAATAATGTTGGTGGTCAATGGCTGGATGTAGGCCTCGTATCCGATAAACCTGCTTTGGCTTCATCAGATGTCTTGCTGGCAAAACAGATAAAAACAGGAATAAGTGCTACGCAGACTTCTTATAGTTTTGATTGCGGTCATGTGAATCTGGATGTGGATTTCACTTCACCTTTACTCATGAGTGATTTGAACCTTTTATCACGTCCGGTTTCTTATGTGTCTTTCAAAGTGAAGTCTAAAGATGGAAAAAAACATAATGCAGAAGTTTATTTTGGCGCAAGTACAGATTTAGCTGTGAATACAGAATTTCAGGAAGTTACTGCTAAGTCTTATAAAACGGGGCAATTATCTGTTTTAAAGGCAGGTACAAAAGAACAGGCTGTGTTAAAAAAACGGGGCGATGATGTGCGTATAGATTGGGGTTATTTGTATGTTGCTGCGGCCGGAGATACCTGGGCAAAGCAATTTATTGGTACTCCTGATGAAACTATTTCTTCATTTGTTACAGGAAAAGTAAATGGAAAGACCAGTGCGGATGGAAAAAAATTAGTGCTTTCAACATGGCTGCCTTTTAATCAGATCGGAGCATTACCAGTTGAAAAACATATCTTAATAGGGTATGATGATAAGTACGCTGTGCAATATTTCGGGCAGAATCTCAGACCCTGGTGGAATAGGAGAAATGACCAGACGATAGAAAAGCAGTTAGAGCTGGCAGATACGGAATATGCTGCTATACTGAAAAAATGTAATGATTTTGACAAGAAGTTTCATACTGATAATGTAAAAGCAGGAGGAGTAAAATATGCTGAGCTTTCAGACCTATCTTATCGTCAGGCTATTGCTGCACATAAACTGGTAGAGAGTCCACAAGGGGAAATCCTGTTTATGTCTAAAGAAAATTTTAGTAATGGTTCAATTAATACAGTTGATATAACTTATCCGTCCGCACCGCTGTTTCTTGTCTATAATACTGATTTGTTAAAAGGCATGTTGAACGGTATCTTCTATTATAGTGAAAGTGGCAAATGGAAAAAACCATTTCCAGCCCATGATCTGGGAACTTATCCGCTGGCAAACGGGCAGACTTATGGAGAAGATATGCCAGTGGAAGAAGCTGGTAATATGATTATTCTTACCGCTGCAATTGCAAAGGTGGAAGGTAATGCGGATTATGCTGAAAAACACTGGAAAACACTTTCTGTCTGGGCAGATTACCTGAGTAAGGAAGGATTTGATCCTGCAAATCAACTTTGTACAGATGATTTTGCCGGACATCTGGCCCGTAATGCAAACTTATCAGTTAAAGCAATTGTTGCTTTGGGTGGGTATGGAATGCTTGCCGATAAACTGGGAATGAAAACTGAGGCCTTGAAATATAAAACGATGGCTAAACAAATGGCTTTGAAATGGGTGGAAATGGCCAATGATGGAGACCATTATGCCTTAACTTTTGATCAGAAAAATACCTGGAGCCAGAAATATAATCTGGTTTGGGATAAAGTGTTGGATATGAACATTTTTCCAAAGGAAGTATTCAAAAAGGAAATCAGGTATTATTTAACCAGGCAAAATACTTTTGGTCTGCCGCTGGATAGCCGTCGCAGTTATACGAAGTCAGATTGGATTATGTGGACAGCAGCACTCACAGATAACCGTGCAGACTTTGAAAAGTTTATAAACCCGGTTTATAAGTATGCTACAGAAACACCTTCCAGAGTTCCGCTAAGTGACTGGCATGAAACAACAGATGCTAAACAGGTTGGCTTTCAGGCAAGAAGTGTGGTGGGAGGATATGCAATTAAACTTCTGGACTATAAGTTACATCATTAATAAAGATTATGAAAATCAAATATCTCACAGGTTTAGCCATTTCGGCGGTAATTCTTACTTCCTGTAATTCAGCGACCAAACAGGGAACTGTCTCAGACAGCCTGCAAACAGTAAAACTTTCGGCAGATTCTTTTAAAAGAACTACAGATGGTAGGGAAACGGGGCTTTATGTTTTGAAAAATTCCAAACATGCTGAAGCCGTATTTACTAATTATGGAGGAAGATTGGTTAGTCTGCTGATTCCGGATAATTCCGGTAAATTAACTGACGTAGTGGTTGGTTTCAATAGTGTTAATGCTTATGAAAAATCTACAGAACCTTATTTTGGAGCAACAATAGGGCGTTATGGGAACCGCATTGCCGGAGGGAAGTTTAGTCTTGATGGCAAACAATATACTTTATTTACCAATAATGGCCGGAATACTTTACATGGAGGTAAAAATGGCTATCAATATGTGGTTTGGGACGCAAAACAACCTGATAGTCATACGCTGGAACTGCAATATTTATCGAAAGATATGGAGGAGGGCTTTCCGGGAAATTTAGTGGTTAAAGTAACCTATATATTAACAGACGAGAATGAATTGAAAATGGATTATGTTGCAACAACAGATAAGCCAACTGTTGTGAACTTAACCAATCATGCATTCTTTAATCTGAACGGAGAAGGAAGCGGAAACATTCTGGGGCATCTGCTGCAAATCTATGCAGATAGTTATACTCCGGTAGATTCTACATTAATCCCAACCGGTAAGATTGAAAAGGTAGCAGGAACACCATTCGATTTTTCTAAACCAACAACTATAGGAGCCAGAATTAATGATAAAAATGAACAGTTAAGTTATGGTAAAGGCTATGATCATAACTATGTTCTGAGCAGGGCAAAAGAAACAGGTCTGTTTCATGCGGCTACTGTGCAGGGCGATAAATCAGGTATCGTAATGGATGTCTATACTATGGAACCTGGTCTGCAGTTTTACAGTGGTAATTTTATGCAGGGTAAAAATATATTTAAAAGTGGTGCCAGAGATGATTTCAGAACTGCAATAGCACTGGAAACTCAGCATTTTCCGGATTCTCCGAATCAGGCGTCTTTTCCATCCACCATACTTAAGCCGGGTCAGACTTATAAAACGAGTTCTATTTACAGGTTTTCAGTTCGGTAAGAACTGATGCCTGAATCGGGTTAATGTTCAGCTTAAAAAACCATGTTTTAAAGGTGATAGAATTCTCCCTTTAGAACATGGCTTTGGTTATTCTCCGAATTCATGAATATCCAGGACCTCTATATGATTACCTGTGATTTTAAACACATCTGTAGCAGCTTTATATTTTTCTTCATCTCCGGTATCCAGCGTTCTGAAATATACTTTACGTATATCTTTTTCCTTTTTAACAGCAATAAATGTGAACCAGGTTGAATTTGAAGCACCGTCAGGTAAAACAGCACTTATATTCGCGTTCTTTAATTTGATTTGATCAGGTCCCTGAAACCATTTTTGAATCAGCTCATCACCATTATAATTTTTCGTATCAGAATTCAATGCTTTGATCAGCAGGGGATGTCCGGCAGTATCAAATCCGGTGCTGAATTTTGAAGCATAATAGAACAAAATTGCACGGGTTGGTTCATCCAGCTCATCACAATACCGTTTCTGAATAGTAACGTCACCTTGTCCTGCTCTGGAGAATACAACTGTACTATCAGCGTTAGCCGGTAGTTTATACAGATATGTCAATTTGTAATCCAGTGACATTTGCTGAATAACAGTATCAGGATGAACCTGATTTTCCTGCTGCTGATCAGATCCGTCAGATTCAGATTGCTTTGCCTGCTTACACGAAAAAGACAATAGTATAAGCTGACAAATTACTATTTGCAGCATTCCGGAAGTTGAGATTTTCAGACGATTCACTTAATGGTTTTTTATAAAAAATGGATTACTTCAACGCTTTATTCAGTGCTATCACAGCAGTTTTGAAATGCTCAGGAGCAATCAGAAACTGAATGTTTACTTTTCTTAACGCAAAACCGGCACTTTTAATATTTATATTATTTTCAGTCAGTGCAGAAGCACTTTTAGCGAGTAATCCGGGCTCATCCATATTGGTGCCCAGCAGACAAACCATAGCCACATTTTCTATCGTAACCTTTTCAAAATCGTCTTCTAACTGGCTGATTAGTTTTTTACTAAAGTCACGTGCCCATATCACTATGGAGATACTGTTTGCACTGGTCGATTTAAATGTATAACTAACCTTATGGTCATAAAATGCCTGCATAATCTGCAGATCGCTACCAACATTGCCAACCATTGAAGGATCGTAAACGTCAATCATCATGAGTTTATCAGTTCCGGTAATTACTTCTACACGCTTATGTTCACAGACAAATTCACGGGTAATCAATGTACCCGGATGTGAGGGTTCAAATGTGTTTTTAATACGCAGATTAATACCACTTACTTCCAGAGGCTTGGATGCTTTTGGATGGATAGCCTCCATGCCTACATCTGCCAGCTGATCCGCAATATCATAATTGGTAAATCCTACCGGGGTACAGTTTTCCAGACCCACTACACCAGGATCAGCAGTTGATAAATGATATTCTTTATGGATAATTGCTTCTGCAGGTTTTAGGTATTCGGCGATTTTACTGAAAGTAACTTCCGAGTAACCTCTGTCAAATTCCCGCATAATTCCTTCAGTACCTTTGGCGTAACCTGTTACAATACAAATTGTCTGTTTAAGATCTACTTGTTTAAATGCATATTTAATACGCTGATCTATAGTAAGCGCACGACTATCGTCAAAGCCACTCAGATCAATCAGGGCGGTATTGATGTTCATATTCTGCAGAATATTGGTGAAGTTAAATGCAGAATGAGTTTCACCAATAGACGCAAGTATTTCACGGGCAGCCTGCAGGATACCTTCCTTGCTTACATAACCCGAAGCCAGTATATTGGCCAGATTTTCCAGGTATTTCTGCGCCTGATTGACATGGTTTTCAATAAACTGATCCGCAACAGCCAGGTCTAAACCCAGATCCGCATATTTCTTATTAATAGTTTTAAGTTTAACAATCAAATCCTTTAAAGGACGATGAAAGTTCTGGTGCTTGGCAATGCGATGATATACACCGGGTGCACCTGTTTTCTTATTTTCAAGCAGAAGATCTGTAACGCCCGAAAAAGCCGAAACGACAAATATTCTATTGTATAACTGATCTCCTGTACGTTCAAACAGAATAATATTTTTAATGACATCCTGCAAGGCACTCATGGAAGTGCCGCCAATTTTTTCTACTGTTAACATCTGATATTTTATGAATGCCAGTATTGCACTGGTTTTTTGATTTAATTTTCTGTCTAAAACTACAGGATTTTTCCCAATCTAAATAAGATTGCATTAAAATAAATTAGAACCAATCTTAATTGTGGTGTATTCAATAGCAAGAAAAAGTCTCTTGTTTTCTAAATTAAATAGCATAGGATGGCTGTAACAATTAATACTGATTTGAGCTCTTAATAACAAGGTATCTAAATCTTCCCGCTATGAGAAAAAAGATCATGTCATTTTGCTTTTTAGCGACTATATTATGGTATGTATCCTGTACGAACAGGAGTAAGCATGAACAGATAGACCGGACGATTAAAAATTTCTATGACAAGGGAGCTTTTAATGGTGCGATACTGGTTGCAGAACGGGGGAGAATCGTATATGATACCGCTATGGGTTCTGCCGATTTTATAAAAAAAAGACATTTAGATACCAGCGCTGTATTTTATCTGGCTTCTTTGTCTAAACAATTTACTGCGATGGGTATTATGTTGCTCGAACAAGAGGGAAAACTTGCTTATCAGGATACATTAGGAAAATATTTTCCGGAGCTTCCGGCTTTTACTCATCAGATCAGTATTCGTAATCTGCTGAATCATACTTCCGGTCTACCAGATTATTTTGAATCAGCTAACCTGGTCAAACCCGGTCTTTCCAATGTTCAGGTATTTTCCTGGCTTGGTAAACAGCGAAAACTTAATTTCTCTCCCGGATCAAAATATCTGTACAGTAATACCGGCTATGTTTTATTAGCTATGATTATAGAAAAATTAAGTCATAAAAGCTTTAGTCAATTTATGAAGCAAATGATATTTGAGCCTCTTGAAATGCAGCATACATTAGTTTTTGATCAGCAAAAAATAGTAATCAGAAACAGGGCATTAGGTTTTGATGCCAATAAAAAGATCGATGACTACGCTATTCTTACCAGTGGTGACGGAGGGATTTTTTCAACCACTCATGATCTTTTCAAATGGGATCAGGCTCTTTATTCAGGTGTTTTAATTAACCAATCTAAACTCAGCGAGGCATATCAAAAAGCAAAGTTGAAAAATGGTAATTATTCTGATTACGGTTTCGGATGGAATATCAAAGAGAATCAGGCTGATCATGCCGTATATCACACCGGAGAGCTTAATGGTTATCAGACTTTCATCTACAGGGATATCAACAGGCACCATACAATAATCATTTTGACCAATCAGGGGCGTGCCCTGCAAATGTGGCCTGTCGCAGATCGGATTTTAAAAATACTGCGGGAACGTTAATATGGATTTATCGGCTTGATAACTGGTCAATTGCCTCTTGCAAAGAATTCAGGAAATTGATTTGTTTTCCCTGATTGCTTTCGTAAATAAAATCTCTGATACTCTTACCAGGATACTTTGAAAATTCGCCAATAATTACCAGCCTTACTCTGTAATTTGAAAACTTTTGAAGGATTTCTCCGGCAATACCGTTTTTCAGCTCAAAGAAATCAGGGGTGATATTTTTTTCGTGAACGATGATTTTGTCAAAATCCTGATAATAGAGATCAACCAATACCTGAAGCCCGTCTTCTGGTGTTTTAATTAATATCTCATCTGCAATTACTTCGGCAATATGGATGTTTCCCGAATGATGTACTTCTATTTTCATTTGTTGTCTGCTCTTATTTAAGGCGCTCGTACCGGCAAGTTAGTGAAAATCACTATAAAGACTGAGCTGTTTTTTTCTAAGCCTTTGGTAGCCTGAAATCTATGAACAGGCAATTATTTATATGCTGTAAATAAACTATCGGTAGAATCATTTTTTATATCCATTATATTATTTTCATAAATTTGTGTTGTCGATTAAAAACAATTTTATGAAAAAGTACACACTACTGCTGGTTTTGTTTTTTGCATTAACCAATGCCTTTGCCCAGGTCAAGACACAATATTTTGATGAAAACTGGAAACCAGTTATTCAGGAAGATATGGTTTATTACAGACCAGAACCTAAAGCTGTAAATGGTAAATATTTGTTTAAAGATTATTATAAATCAGGTAAACTTCAGTTCGAAGGATTTTCTCTATCCAAAACAGAAGAGAAATTTGACGGGGAGGTTAAATATTTTGCAGAGAACGGCAAAATCAGCGGAACATCAGAATTCAGGAACGGAGTACTGGATGGTTCAGTTAAAACCTATTTTGAAGATGGAAGACTCAGACAAGATGCCACGGTGAAAAATGGTGAAGAAGAAAGTGCAGTACTTTATACATACAAAGGAACAGACATCAATGGTAGTCTTTCCTTATACGACCTGATGACATTCTTTGATCATGATGAGCGGGTTAAACAAATTATTTATGATGGCGATCCAAAAGGAATCAGACAGGAGAGTTATCTGAGTGAAGGCAAGGCGAAGTATTACGGACCAGACGGAAAGCTTTTGGGAGAGCTGATTTTTGATCTGTATGGTAATCCTAATAACGGGACTATGATTGAGTTTGATTTCAACCCGATGAAAGTTTCAGCTACGCGTGTTTTTGTTGATGGTAAGGAACAGCAGCTGGAGAAAATATAAAGCAATTGAACACAGGATTCAAAAAAACACCCGGTTCTTTAAAAGACCGGGTGTTTTTTTATGATTAAAAAGATAAGCTGTCAGTTATTTCACACGCTCAACATACTCACCAGTACGGGTATCTAATTTTATTTTATCACCTACGTTCACAAATAAAGGTACTTTAATCTCCACACCGATTTCTGTTGTCGCATATTTTAATGCACCAGAAGAAGTATCACCTTTAACAGCCGGTTCCGCATAAGTAATTTCTAATTCTACGAAGTTAGGAGCCTGAGCCATGATTGGTTCTTCACTTTCAAAAGAAACAATTACATCCATACCTTCTTTTATAAATTTCGCAGCAGGGCCGAATAATGTTTTAGCAACATTGAACTGCTCAAAAGAAACATTATCCATTACTACAAAGTAGTCACCTTCTTCATATAAATACTGGAAATCATTAGTCTCTACGCGACAGATTTCAACCTGCTCATCAGTTGCTAAACGTGCCTCTACAATTTTTCCGGTTTTAATATTACGAAACTTTCCCAAATAGAAAGCTCCACCTTTACCTGGTGTACGATGCAGGATTTCTGTAACTGTTACCAGTTCGCCGTTGAAACGTAAAATATTTCCTACTTTGATTTCGGATGCCTTTGCCATAAAAATATAATTGTAAAATTTGAGTCCAAATATATGTGCTTTTTTTGTGTATTTAAAGCTGAAACTTATAAGATAATAATTTAAAGCCGGAAAGGAGCACATGACCTGTAATTTGAGCACCTTAATCAAAAAAGGCTATTTTTGAAAACATCGTATAATTATAACCGTAAAAGCAATCCTTAGATATGATCCTGAATGAATACATAGCCGGCATATTAAATACCACTGAAACTTTACCCTTTCCGACTGTCACTCTGGAGTATGCTAAAAAATCAGTCATTACCAGTATAGGCCAGATGGAAAGAAATATTTATTTCCTTCAGGAAGGTATTATAGAGATTGGTATGGAAACAGCAGCCGGGAATAAAATCATTGATTTTTGCTTTTCCAATGACCTGGTTTCCTCTTATACTTCTGTTTTATCACAGGAAGTATCTGATGTATACCTGTATTGTTTAACCGATTGTATTGTTGAAGTTGTGCCTTATATTCAGTTAAAAGAAGCCTACAAAACAAGCCTGCTATCCAATCAGTTTGGAAGAATGGCGACAGAAAGTCTTTATATGAAAAGGGTTAGAAAAGAGAAAGATACACTGACTAAAAATGCAGAGCAGCGGTATCTGGAGCTGATTAAATACAGACCGGAAGTTATCAAAGAAATCCCCGTTCACCGGATAGCCCGGTATCTTGGTATACATCCCGAAAGTCTGAGCAGATTGCGTAAATCAATTTCCTAACATAGGTCAGTATATAAAAAACGGCTGTTTTTCTACCTTTGACCCAATCAATAATGAATAGATCATGGTACATTTCCAAAAAAGATTAGCGTTACGCTGGGCGGATTTAGATCCAAATTTTCACCTCAGACACAGCAGTTTTTATGATCTGGCTGCACAGGCCAGGTTAGAGATTTTAGGTGAACTGGGCCTGACGATGACTGTCATGCAGGAACAGCATTTTGGCCCTGTAATTTTCAAAGAATCATGTACTTTCATCAGGGAAATCAAATCTGAAGATATCATCTATATCAATATAAAAGTTGAGAAAATGAGTGCTGACGGATCAAAATGGTCTATTTTACAGGAATTTACAGATGATAAAGACAAGGTGAGAGCTATTCTTACCGTAGAAGGTTCCTGGATCGATACAAAACTGCGTAAACTGGCCAGACCTGTACCTCAGGTTGCCCAGGACGCTTTTAATCTGTTACCCAAAATCGAAAAAACTTTGAACGATAGTTTTTAGACTAAAAGCTCAAACCCATAGAATTGGGTAAATAAAAATGTAAATTAGAATGATTGCGATAGATCCAGCTCCGGATCGGAGGAGGTATGCCGTAATTTCAGTTCAGGCATCAGCTAAAAATACCCTATGAAAAACTACTGCCAAAAGCTATTATTATTTACTGGTTCCCTGTTGATCTCCCTAACATCGGTCCAGGCTCAGCAAATACCCGATTTACCTGCGTTGATGCAGCGTGCGGTCAGCAAAGATATGGGGCTGGCCAATAAGCAGCTTGATGTGGAACAAAGTAAAAACTCAAGACAATCCCTGTCAGATGCTTATTTGCCAAGGGTAAGCAGTTTAGCCAGTTATGCTTATTTAAATAGCAGCATTAATGCCAGTTTACCGTCCTCAACGTTTCCGATTTTAAATATTCCTATTCCGGCACTGGATGGAAGTTTTAACATGCATAATAATACCTGGCTGGCTAATGTAAGCGCAAAAGCCCTGCTTTTTGACGGTCTGAAAATCGGTAATTATAAAAAAGCATTAACCGAAAAAATAAAGGCGCAGACTGTAATCCTGGAGAATGACCGTCAGGATATTATCAGTAAAGTAAGTGAAACTTATGATATGCTGGCTCTGCTCAAACAAAGTAAAGTAGTACTCGATCAGAGTGATAAACAGCTGGACGCCCAGTCAAAAATTGCTGATAAAGCACTTTCCTATGGCCTGATTACAAAATATGAACATAAAAAGATTGAAGTAGCCCGTGCTCAGTTACAGGCTAAACTGGCAGAATACGATGGCAAACGGAATCTGGTTCTTAAACGCCTGGAACAGCTGACTGGTATCGGTATGGATACACTCCGTTTAATTGACAATAACCTTATTCCATATTTAAATGTAGTTCCTGGTCAGGATGTAAGTAACCGTCCTGAATTCGCAGCGCTTGATGCTACAGATAAGGCCTATAATTATCAGTTAAAAGCCAAAAGAAATCATTTGATACCTACTGCAGCAGCCTTTGGTTCGGTATCCTATATGAATCTGTCCAATCTGGTTTTTCAGAATAAAGCAGGTACACTGGGCCCCAATACTGGTGATGTTAAACTGCAGATGAATAAGCTGCAAATGTTCCCGGCATTTATTGTAGGAGTAGGTGTAAAGTGGGACATCTTTGACGGATTTGAAAGTAAACACGAGATTAAGAAGATAAAGATTGAATTACAGCAGGTAAGAAATAAAAAAGAAGAAGCGAAGGAACTTTTATCTCTGGGGCTGATCAAAGCGAATACCGATTATAGTATTGCCAATGCTCAGATTACTGCAAAAGGTAAGGAAAAAGAGGTCTCGCTTGATGCACTTCATATTGCCTCCAAAGAATTCAGAACCGGACTGATCAAACCCGCTGACCTGATTGCTGCAATCACCGACAGTGAAAAAGCAGAATTAGGATATCTGGAAACCGTATTTAATCAAAGACGCGCTGCCGTTGAAGTGTACAAAGCCGGCGGTAACCTTACTATAGACAAATTCAAATAATAGAATTAAATATTTTATCAAGATGAACGATATCAAAATCTTATTGCCGCTGGCTATGATTTTCTTTGGACTTACTTCCTGTAATCAGAAGAAACTGGATCACGCATTCGAAGGAAAAATAAAGAGAGAAACAATTGCTTTTACGACGAAAGTGGCAGGGCGGATTTTAAAGATTTACGTGAAAGAAGGTGATCTGGTACATCGTGGTGATACCCTGGCTATGTTGAACCTGCCAGAGGTTACAGCTAAAATTGCTCAGGCAAGCGGCGTAGTCAAAGCGGCTTCTGCGCAGCATACTATGGCAGATAATGGCGCCACACAAAATCAGCTTAAACAGATACAGGCTAAATATAAAGCCAGTTCAGAGCAGTTTGCTTTTGCACAGAAGTCTTTTAAAAGAGCAAGTGCAATGTATGCTGACAGTATGATGGCACCTCAGGCCTATGATGAAGCATTTGCAAAATATCAGGGAGCAAAAGCGCAGCTTGACGCAACTGCTGCAGAACTGAATGAAGCAAAAAAAGGACCTCGTTATGAAACTAAGGATGCTGCAAAAGGACAACAGCAGCAGGCAGAAGGGGTATTGCAGGAGGCTGAAGTTGCGTATTCTGAAAGATATATTATTGCGACCAATGATATGGCAGTAGAGACCATTACCTTGCATGAGGGGGAGCTGGCTACTCCGGGTTATGCCATTTTTAGCGGTTATATACCCAGAAGTACCTGGTTCCGTTTTACTGTTCCGGAAAGTCAGATTTCAACAGTACAAAAGGGCAGTGCAGTGACAGTTAACGTTCCTTACAACAAAGAGAGTTTCAATGGAAAAGTAGTGACCATTAAACAAATGCCTAAATACGCTGATATCACTACAGCTTACCCTGAATATAAAATGGATGAAGCTGTTTATGAAATAAAAATAATTCCGGAGGATATTAAAAAGGCAGAAGAATTGCTTTTTAATGCAGCTGTCTTATTACCCGGATCTGCTGTGAAATCGAAATAAGTTAAATCAGCCAGATGCAGCAACGGATAAATAATTTCGTCTTTTTAGTTAAACGGGAGTTTGGCCTTTTCTGGAGCAACAAGGTATTTGTGGTTGCATTTCTAATCATGCCCGTTATTCTTGCCTTTTTACTGGGTAACGTCTATATGGATGGTGCGGTAAAGCACCTGAAAATTGTCGTGGTAGACAAGGACAATACGCCTATGAGTAATAAGCTGACAGAGATGTTTGCTGAACATCCAACTTTACATGTAATCGCTGTAAAACATGAAACCGTAAATCTGGATCAGACTATGCTGGATACCCGGGCAATTGCAATAGTAGTCATACCCGAACGTTTTGAATCTGATATTTTTAACAAACGCAGACCAGAAGTAAATACTTATCTGAACATGAGTAATACAGTTGCTGCGGGCGCAGTCGGAACTGCAATAACACAATGCAATGGTACGCTGAATGCGGGGATAGGGATAGAAGCGATGAAAAAAGCAGGGTTACCTGCAGCTGTTGCCACGCAGCGGATTCAGCCCTTTCAGCTCAATCTTTTCCAGCTGTATAATCCCGGGCAAAGTTATCTCGTGTTTTTATGGCCGGCTCTTATTTTTTCTATTTTGCATCAATTGCTTTTACTGGCAATGGCGGTTAGTTTTTCGCAGGAAATAGAAAATAACACATTTAACCAGGCAGGTCTTTTGGGGCGGACAACTTCGGCCTTTCAGCTCATCATGGTTAAAATATTTCCGTATCTGCTCTTGTCGATGATTACACTGGCAGTTTTCTATTTGTTTAGTTTACATTTTAAATTACCACATTCGGTTCATCCTGAGGTTTTATTTTTATCACAGCTTTTAATGGTCATCAGTACTTGTCTGCTGGGTGGACTGTACAGCATTATTTTTCCATCTCAGCTGAAAGCTACTGAACTGCTTTTATGTATTGCCTCACCGGCATTTACGGTTTCTGGTTTTACCTGGCCGGCCGATCAGGCACCAGCTATCCTGGAAGGATTTGGTAAAATTATTCCTTTAACACCGTACTTAAAAAGCTTAAGAGCCCTGTTACTGGAAGGCGCAAATTTTAGTGATGTGATACCTTTTATTCAGCATCAGCTTATACTGATCGCTGTATATTTTTTGTTAAGTTTTGTACTATTGAAGTTGAAAATCAGGAAAAGCCTTCGGGTTCCAAAAGATTAAATTCCGGAGAATAATTATGAGCAGACTGAAGACATTTTTATCATTGACCGGCCGGGAATTCAGGTTGTTTAAGAACAATCCGGTTATGGTGATGCTGTTTATTGGCGGCCCGATTCTGTATGGCATTATATTCGGGGCAATGTATCAGAAAGGTAAGTTCACAGATTTACCGGTTAAGGTTGTAGACAAGGATAATTCTGCCTTAAGTACCAGATTTATTGATATGCTGAATGATATGGATGTCTTGAAGGTTGTTGCAGTTAAGCATGAAAATGTAGAGATGCGTACAGTACTCATGAATGATAAAGCGATGGGCGCAGTGATTATACCCGATGGATTTGAAGCAGACATTTTACAAAACAGACATCCTGAAATCAACGCATATGTGAACAATGCAAACCTGATGACCTCGAGTTATGTATCCCGGGCATTACTGACTGCAGCAGGGACGTTAAATGCAGGAATTAAAATAGGGGCAATGCAGAAACAGGGACTACCCGGAACAGTAGCAGCAGATCAGTATGAAGCATTTCATTCCAATATTTTTCGCTTGTATAATCCGGCCTCAAACTACATGATATATTCCTGGCCATCTTATCTGGCTATTATTTTGCAGACAGTGACCATTGTGGTTATGGCTTTGAGTTTTACTTCAGAATTTGAGGCAGGTACTTTTGGTCAGTTATGCAATCAAAGTAAATCTGTAGCTATGATGATGGCCATCAAAGTTGTTCCTTACTGGATGATCTCTCTTGTTCTGGCAGGTATTCTGGCTTGTTTTTATGTGATTTTCAAAGAGCCCTTTCCTCAGCATATTGGAGATGCAGCCGTTATTTTCTGTCTTTTTATAGCTGCAGCCACCTTTATGGGAATGGTAGCGAGTATCATTTTTAAAACCCAGTTAAGAGCAGTACAATTCTTAATGGTTTTGTCGATGACAGTTTATATCGTATCGGGTTATAGCTGGCCATTTGATCAGACCGGATGGGCAGCAAGATTATTTGCCTATGTTTTCCCGATGATGCCCTTTGTTAACGGGTATAGAATATTGTTACTGCAAAACGGTACATTGGGTGATATCGGTGACTATACTACAATACTATGTATTCAGCTTTGTTTTTATGCTTTGCTGTCTTATGTGCTTCTAAAAATAAAGGTGCGTGGAGAAATAAAAAAATAGAAGAGGATATTATCCTCTCTACAAACCACTGATTGAGGTGAAAGTAATTTACCTCTTGAGTTCTGATCTTTTAAAGCCAATTTTCCGGTTAAAAAAGAGCACAGAAAATAAGAGGAGCAGCAGGCAGATTACAGTCAGAAAATAGCTGAATTGCATCAGCACTTTTGCCCAGCTCTTATCCTTCATGAAGAATTCTTTATAGAGCAATAATCCTACACTGCCAAGATACCCGGCTGAGTCACACATATAGACAAAGAAGCCGGCATTAGCCCTGATCTTAAACAGTGCAATCATTCTTTCAAACAGCACGACCTGAATTGGCGTATAGGCCAGAAATAAACCCATTCCTACTAAAAGCATCCACAAAAAGGGACTGACTAACTGAAAGTGGAATAGTAATGTACTGCCTCCGCTGATCAGCAGGCCCAAAGCAACCAGGTATTGTGTCATCCAGAAACCTTTGATATTATTTCTGATCAGTGACAGGCAGCCTATCGTAATCAGAACAATAATTCCTGTAATTGCTTCTGTCAGGGAAAATACAGTTTTATCCCAGTTAGGTGCTATTTCATTCCAGATTTCTACAGAAAAGTTATCTCTGAAATCGCGCATGGTAGTCAGCATGGTGTAAATCAGCCCGATGCTGATAATCGCTAATCCATATTCTTTTAATGCATATTTTTTATCAGCTGAGGTCATAGGCAGACGTTCAACTCTAAGCAGTTTGTCAGTCTCATCAGGTTCCGGGATCATAGAAAGCATCCATACAAACATCAGAAAGGGCGGCAAAAACAGTAAGCCCATTGCGAATGGCATCCAGAATTCAGGAATAAAAGGTAGCCATTCATGGATGATAAAGTAAATGGTTTTGATGATTCCTGATGATACGATCAGGCTGATGCTCATGCCCATAGCCAGCATTTCGGTAAATCGTCTTCCTTCAAGATAGCTGAAAATAATTCCCCAGATCATCCCCAGCGGTAAACCATTCAGAAACAGAAAGACAAAATTATAGGGGTAGGGTACCATCCCAAAAAATAATAAGGAAATTTCAGCAAAAAGAATTAAGCAGATAATGAGCTTTTTCCTGCCCGAAGCCTTAAGTTCCGAAATGACTTTAATGCCCATGAATTTGGAAAGCATATAGCCAAATACCTGTGCAATAATCAGCACTGCTTTGTAATCCAGGTCCCAGAGAGACATGCCGGTATAGGTGCCGCTTGTAAAGGGCTTTCTAAACGCATACATACAAAAATAGGTGCCAAAAGCAGCCAGCATACACCAAATGATAAAAAACACTTTGGAGTGGGTCAGTAAATATCTTAGTCGGTTCATTTTATACGATTAAAGGTGTCTGCCAGCATCTATACCCACAGGTGTTTGATGAAAGGGGCCGTAACCACACGGCCCCTAACCACAACTAAACTAAACAAAACAGTAGTCTTCAGAAGAATTATTTCAGCAGCCACATGAGCTGGTCTCTGTCGTCAATCTCACTTCCAAACTGAGCAGTTAAAGCAGCTCTGTAATTGGCTGTATTGTCAGTGTTTTCGGCTGTTGGATACGCCCATCTTACCGGAAATTTAGTGATGTTGTTGACGTTTGAAAATTTGTACTCCGGAACTCCTGTACGGCGGTTCAGAAACCAGGCTTCCCATCCCGAGTTTTCGGCAAATGAAAGATATTGCTGTTCCAGGATTCTTTTTAAACCAGCAGGGCCACTGATATATGGTGCTTTACTGGTCAGGTAATCTCCGACAGGTGCATTATAAAAATCCATGGAAGCCTTAACGCCATTGTCATAATGCGTTTTTGCATCGGTAGCAATCCAGCCTCTGTTGGCTGCTTCAGCAATATTTAATTCCTGTTCTGAATAACCCAGTAATATAGATGGCTGGCCAGTGAAATTCCAGAATCTTTTTTCATTAGGTCTGGAAAATTCTCCATTATTCTTTTTCAGATTGTTATCTATGGCTGTAGCTGCAGCACTTGCTCCTGCATATGAAGCGAAATCTGCTCTTACTGCTGCCTCATTGGTTGGGTTGGCTGCCAGTGCTTTAGGGGTAGGATCAGCTATGATTGGTAATCTGGGATCCTGATAACTTTTAAGCAGATCAATATAAGTGTCGGCATAAATGACTCCTTCTTTTAAAATTCCTGCTGTCGGATTATAAGTGCCTCTGAAACCATCTTCGTCTCTGTGTGTAATCTGCATATTATCAGACAGGCTGATGAATAATGGGTATTTTGAAGGATTTTGTATAATAGCCTGAAATCTGCTTTTTACGTTTACATCTGCATCGTTCTCTTTTTTACTTAATAATATCAGTACTCTGACGGTATAGGCGTTGATTGCTTTTTGCCATTTTCTCAGATCTCCTGTATAGTAAATATCTCCGTCTACAGATGCGCCCGGGTTAGCGGTAATGAATGCACCAAGTTCAGTATTAGCTTCATCCAGCCAGTTTAAACACTGGATAAATACAGATTTTTGGCTATCATATCTGGGTTTAGGGATTTCCGCTCCTTTTAATGCTTCTGTGAGTGGAATATCCCCCATCTGTCTGGTCATGGTGATATAGTAATAGGCTTTTAAAAATTTAGCGAGTATGGGGTAAACGGGTGTTTTTGCAGATTCGGCCTCTTTAACCATTTTGTCAATATTGCGCAACGCACTACTTATTGCACTGTAAGTGGTAGATTTATCATTGTCTTTGATTTTGTCGCCATAGTAAAAAGAGCCGGTTCCGTATTTGTAATTTACCGGGCCGGAATCGGCACTGGCAAAAGTATGATACTGAGGATCCTGATAAGAGTCTGTGAATGAACTTACGGGTCTTGGAATGACTGCGGTAAAAAGTAAAGCAGGTGGTACTGAAATCGGGTTATTGGGATTGTCTCTCAGTACATCATATTTTAAACAGCCACTGGTGGTAACAATTACCAGAAGTAAGCAAAGTATTATTTTAATAGCTTTCATGGTCTGAGCTTTTATAATTTAAGATTGATATTAAAACCGTAAGTCCTTTGTGAAGGCTGCTGAAGACCAGTATCTCCAGTCTCCATACTGTATGTATCCAGATCACCAAAGGTTTTGTCTTTGGTCCAGTAATATAGATTTCGACCTACTAAAGAAATAGAAGCTCCTTTAATAAAAGTTTTTTTCAGGAAAGAGGCCGGAAAATTATAAGTGAGGACAACTTCTCTCAATTTGATAAAAGTCTTGTCAATAATGAGATTTTGCCATGCTGCTTTATATCCTTTTGCCCAGGTCTGATAATCAACTTTATAATCGTTTGGAGCAAATACTCTTGTATCAGAAAGCAGATTGCCATTCGGGTCATATTTTGCCGCCCCGCTTACAATTTTAAGTCCTGGTATCAGCATCGTCTTTGGGTCACCTCCGGTAGCATAAGCGATATTTGATAATTCTCTTTCAGGGCCAACTGCATCAGGGTGAGAGCCTGATTGCCAAAGATTTCGCTCATAACCATCATAAGTAATACCACCAAATCTGCCGTCGACCAAAAAGGAAAGAGATAGATTTTTATAATTGAAAGTATTGTTCATGCTCAGTGTAAAACTTGTTTTTTGGTTACCCATATCTACGGTGTAATCTGTAACTCTGGGTAATCCGTTTGCATCAATAATCAGTTTGCCATCAGGTGATTTTTCCCAATCGTTATACCAGTACTCATCCAGACGTCCGCCTACCGGGATTTTTCCTTCCATCAGTTGTGGAGTTCCGTCAGCCAGCGGAGGTAATGACTTTAAGTAATCTTTACCGGAATCCATATTGATAATTGAAGTCCAGGAGAAATTATCAGTTTTTACCGGGGTAACATTTACAGAAAAGTCATAACCTCTTCTTTGCGTTGTTCTTCCATTCAGTCTGATACCTGTATAACCCGATGTTTGAGAAAAAGGCTGGGTAAATATCTGAGGACCGTAGTTGTTGGTATAATAGGTAAAATCGAAACCCAGTCTGTCATTTAAGAATCTGGCTTCCATACCTGCCTCATAAGTAGTGTTAAACTCCGGCTTCAGATTCGGATTGTCAATAATATTGGGATAAGCAGCTGTAGGTGAGTTTCTGTATCGGTCACCAGTTGAATAGGAGTTTACAGCAGTATAGATATCCATATCACCGCCAACTTTTGCATAAGCCGTTCTTAATTTCAGATAGCTGATAACTGTAGGCAACTTAAATATATCGCTTACTATAGCACTCAATGACGCAGAAGGATAAAAGAAAGCAGAATTATTTACCGGTAAAGTGGAAGATTTGTCTGTTCTGCCTGTCAGACCAAGAAATAGCTTGTTTTTATAACCAATGTCAACGGAAGAATAAGCACTATATATGCCTTTTCTGTCCTTATAACTGGTAGGAGTGATCTTATCAGTCGAATTTTCCAGTTTAAAGATGTTCGGAACGATTAGTTTTGTAGTAGCTGCATGCGCCTCTGTATTTGCTGTATAGCGCTGGTTTCCGCCTAAAGTAGCATTTACACTGAATACATTATTGAAGAAAGTATTGCGGTATTTTAGCAGGAAATCGGTATTTGATTCGAGAAATGTATATTCATTATGTCTGTATCTGCCACCGCGATCGGCAATGCTATAGTCATAAATGTCCATCGCAATCTCTTCATCTTTGGTTAAGGTATAGGTATTCAGATTAGTTCTGATATCTACATCCAGCTGATTATTGATTTTATAGTTGAATTTCAGTGACCCCAGAATATCGTTTTTAGTATAAGGTCTTCTCCACTCATAAGCAAGCATGTACGGGTTATTGTATCGCCAGTTTTCTACAAAGCGTTGCTTGATTCCTTCTTTACCCGGAACCCAGTAATCTTTAAAATCCCTGATATCAAAATGGGCACCTCCCCAAATCGTTAAATTGTAGATAGGAGAGTGCGGACCATAGTCATTGCGGGGCAGGTTACTTGCAAACTCATAAGTATGTTGCAATGATCCTTCAACGGTCAGCTTTTTTGAAAGATTCGTATAGCCGCTCAGACGGAAAGTATTGATGTTTAATTTGGCGCCTGGTACTGATGCTTTTGAATATTTGTAAGTGTCAGAGAGTGTAATACTTCCATTTTCTCCTTTGCTTTGTACAGAGAAATTTGTAGAGGTCAACAAGCCGGTTTGCATAAAATTGCCCAGATTGTCTTTGCCTCTGGCAATCCATGGGGTAGGAATTCTTTTACCAGTAACCGGGTCAATAGGAGAGTCATATTGAGGAATCAGTCGTCCGTCAAATTTGGGACCCCATACCGAATAATCAAAGTCATTTACACCTCCGCCTCCGGGGCCTCCCGAACCAAATGCATATTGTCCGGCATCACCCGGGCCATACAGAGTCTGAGCTCTCGGAATTCTGATAAACCCTCCCTGGAAAGTAGTCGAAGAATTTACAGCTACGGTGGTTCCCATAGCAGCTTTGCTGCCATTTTTTAAAGTAATCTGCACTGCCCCGTTAAGTCCCAGAGAACCATATAATGCAGATGCAGCTGCACCTTTAAGAACCGATACATTTTCTATATCATCAGAACTGATATTCCATAGGTCAGTATCGGTATTAGGAACACCATTTATAACAATTAAGGGCTTTTTACCCCTTAGAAATATTTTGGGATCAGAGAAGAAGTCGCTGCTGTTCTGGATGGTCAGTCCTGCTACTTTACCCGTTAAAGATTCTACCACATTCGGGGAAATAGCCTTTTGCAAAGACTCACCCTGTACTTCCTGCACAGCATAACCAAGACTTCGTTTCTCTTTTTTTACACCTAATGCAGTTACTACAACCTCGTTAAGGGCATTCTGTTCGGGGGTGAGTTTTACATTGACCTGTGATTGTGTACCAGCATTAATCTCTTGCGGCTGGTAGCCAATGTAACTGAAAATCAGGGTAGAGTTAGGTGAGATAGTCAGACTGAATTTTCCTGTCGTATTGGTGGTGCCACCAATATTACTGCCTTTTACTTTGACAGATACACCAGGCATACCCTGGTTTTTTTCATCTGTGACTGTTCCCGTGACAGTGCTTTGAGCATAAGTGGCACTCAGGCCCAGCAGCCAGACCAAAATGGTTATTTGGCCCACCTTTTTTAATGAGTAGATAATTTCCATACATTCAGAAGTTTAATTTGGCTATACTATGTTTAGTATTTGTACAAATATATAATACTTATTTAGAATGCAATGTTAAGTAATGCTTAACTTTTGAAAAAAATACACAATCTATGATATCATTGTATTTTGCTCTTAAATCATTATTAATTTGCTTTTAAACTTAGTTCTAAAATTTTATCAGCTGATTTTAGTGACGTTTATGTTACTTGTTTTATTTAGTATTTGTTAACTTATTGTGTTATTTTTACTCCCATACCAATTTTATAAACCTATACAAGCCAATTGAAATGAATAAAAGAATTTTTCCGGTACTGCTGGCCTTATTAACGTCGGCTGCTGCCTATGCTCAGAAAAGTAATAAGGTAGAAAATGTGATTATTGTATCTATTGATGGTTTGCGCTGGCATGAAGTTTTTCAGGGAGCCGAGAAAGCATTGATCAAGAACAAAAAGTATAATTCACAGGATTCAGTTCAGAGAATAAAAAAATACTGGGCTGATGATCAGCAGGAACGTAGAAAAAAATTAATGCCTTTTGTCTGGAGTGTAATTGCAAAAGAGGGGCAGTTATATGGCAACCGCGATTTGGGAAGTCTGGTGAATGTTAAAAATCCTTACTGGTTTTCATACCCCGGACGTAATGAGAATCTGACTGGTTTTGCAGATCCGAAAGTGAATTCTAATGATTATCCTGATAATCCGAATAAGAATATTCTGGAATTTATCGATCAGCAAAAGGGATATAAAGGTAAAGTTGCCTCATTTGCCTCCTGGGATGCCGTAGTCAGAATAATTAACCGGAATCGAAATGGCCTGATGGTGAATAACCCATTTGAAAACATAAAAGATACTAATCTTACCGAGGCTGAAAAATTAGCTAATGAAATTCAGCATTATGAGCCTAAAATATGGGGTGATGGAGAGCGTATGGATGCAACTACCTATGCAATAGCAAAATCTTATATCATGGCCAGACATCCAAAAATTGTTTACCTTGACCTGGCTGATACCGATGAACACGGACATGAGGGGCATTATGAACTTTATCTGGATGCAACCCATAGTATTGATGCGATGCTTGGCAGCCTATGGGAAAATATTCAGCATGATCCTTTTTATAAAAATAAGACAGCTATTATAGTTATGCCGGATCATGGCAGAGGCGAAGGTAAACAATGGACCAGTCATGGTTCCGGTACTCCACATTCCAATGAAACCTGGCTGATGGCCATCGGACCTCAGATAAAACCTTTGGGTGAGGTTAAAAATAATGGGCAGTTATACCAGGATCAATATGCCCAAACCATAGTCCGCTTACTGGGTTTTGAGTTTACTTCGGCAAATCCAATTGGTGAAGCCATAGAAAGCGTTTTGAAATAATCTTCAGGGCATGAAACTTAAAAGCATAACTATTCCCGCAGTTTTACTGCTGTTTTTTGCAATGGATCTTCACGCTCAGGAACCGGTATATTATCTCAATTTTGACAACTTCAATTTTAAAGAGACCATTACACCTAAAGACAGCGCATATTATGTTGTTGATCTTCAGCAATCCCAGTATGTAAAAGGATTGAGTGGCAGGGCACTGGATCTTTCTGCCAATGCAATCTTAAGAAGACCGGTTAAACTCGGTAAGGGTACATTACCTGAGTTTAACGAAAAGAGCTCTTTTTCAATCCAGGTATGGGTTAAAACTTTGCCGGGTGCAAAGATGGGTACTCCCGTAATGGGGAATAAAAAAGCAGATGATTTATCGACTGCAGGCTGGCAGATTTATACCCGGGAGAATGGTGCGTGGGCGCTGATTTTAAATGATGGCAAAAGACGATATGATTATAAACCTACAGCAGAAAGACAAAAAATAAATGATGGAAAATGGCACCAGATTGTTTTTACTGTTGACAGAAAAAAGCAGGAAGTGTGGATTTATCTGGATGGAAAGAACGTAGCGATATACAATACACCAGAACTCGGCGGATTTAATACAGAGCTGGCAACAGTTGTGGGAGGGACAGATGAAAAGTGGGAGTATGGATCAAATGGACAGTGGAATGCATTTAATGGATTTCTCGATGAGATAAAGATTTGGAATACGATCGTAAAAGATACAGAAGTACAGCAATTATTCGCACAATTCAACACAGGGGTAAATATAAATGAAGCAACCTGTGTTCCTTCAGATCTCAAAGTCCTGACATGGAATGTCTGGCATGGCGGACATCGTTACGGACAGGCTGTAGGTTTACAAAGGTTAATAGAAACCATGAAACCGACACATGCAGATATTATAGGTCTGGTTGAAACTTACGGATCCGGTGAAATCATTGCTGATTCTCTGGGATATTATTTCTATCTGATCAGTGCCAATTTATCCATCATGAGCCGTTACCCTGTCACAGAGACGATTAAAGAATTTCATCCTTCCAATTTTGGAGGGGTGAAATTAAATCTGGGTTCCGGTAAAAACCTGGTTTATCTGAATACCTGGCTGAATTATCTGCCTGATGTAGATGCCAGTATCAGACAGCAGCAAAAAAATGCTCAGGAATTAATCAAGGATGAGGCTGATACCCGACACATGGAAATCAAAGAAATACTGAGAAGGATAGATCCTTATCTTAAAAATGCAGCTCATATACCTGTAATTATGGGGGGCGATTTCAATATGGGGTCGCATCTGGATTGGACGGAAGAAACAAAGGCTATTCATTTTAACCGTATCGTAGAATGGCCGGAAAGTAAAGAAATGCTCAATGCAGGGTTTACAGATAGTTATCGTGCGCTCCATGTCAATCCTTTATCAGATCCCGGATTAACATGGGGAGTAAGGGCAGCAACAACAACAGCTAAATATGGTGTCAGAGATAGGATTGACTTTATCTATTTTAAAGGAAATAAGCTGAATCCGATTGAATCAAGGGTGATTGATTATCATCCGGTGATGTTTCCGTCTGATCACGCAGCTGTCATGTCAATTTTTCAATGGAAAAATTAATTCAGTAAAATATAAATTAAATACAGAACATAATACGGGTTTTACAGGTTATAAGAATAAATATCCTATAAAACAGATTAATGGAACATCAAACTTACCAGGACGCAATAGCGGAATACGAACTTAAAGAAAGCGAACAGTCACTATTGCTTTATGCACATTATGGCAGAGCAATTTATATGGGGCAGGCTTTAGAGCAGCAGACGATCAATATGCTGGCTATAGATGACATTGTGAAAAATAAACCTGAGTCGCAGGATACCTACGAAGCGATCTGGGCCAAATATGATCATAGTAAAAAAATGGTCGGAATTATGACTGCTTTATTGCAGGAAGCTTATCATATCAGTGATGTGGATATGGAAGAACTCAGAGAAGTCCTGGCCTGGAGAAATAACTTAGCTCACAGATACTTCAGGTTCAACGATGTGCTGTTCGCTTCGCATGGCGGACGTAAACGTATGATTAAGGATTTTGTAGACTTTGCCAATAGTATCAGAGCGGTAGAAGAAAAGTTGTCAGTTTATATTGCGGCTTATAACAGAGGGGCGGGTTTAAGTACAGAAAGCATTGCAAAATTACTGGCCGAAAGAAAAGAAGAATGGAAAGATAAGGTTATCGATGATACCTATGACAGTACTGTAAAGTATAACTAGTTCTCTCTGGATTCTGACCAGATTTATGCATCTTTGGCTCAAATCCAGAAAATGATCAGAACGATTACTATCAGTGACTTTATCAGCCTGTCTGAAGTTATTCCCTTAGTTGATGTCCGGACCCCTGCAGAGTTTGCGCAGGGGAAAATACCCGGCGCATTTAATCTCCCGATTTTCACGAACGAAGAACGTGTTCTTGTAGGTACCACCTATAAGCAGGTTGGAAGAGAACAGGCTATTTTACTGGGCTTTGATCTGACCGGGAATAAATGGTCTTCATTCATCAAAGAAGCACTGGAGATTTCACCTGCAAAAAAGATAGCGGTACACTGCTGGCGTGGCGGAATGCGAAGCGGCGCAATGGCCTGGGCACTGGATCTATATGGTTTTGAAGTTTACCTTATTGAGGGTGGTTATAAAAGCTATCGCAGATGGTCTGCCGGACAATTTGAAAAAAACTATCAGCTGAATATTCTGGGCGGGATGACCGGTTCGGGGAAAACCAGGCTGTTACATCAGTTTCGGTCTTCCGGAGAACAGATCATAGACCTCGAAGACCTGGCTCAGCATCAGGGCTCATCCTATGGTACCATGAACAAAATGGTACAGCCTACACAGGAACAATTTGAAAATAATCTTGCTTTTCAGCTGAATCTGCTGGATCAGGATCGTACTGTATGGGTAGAGGATGAGAGTCTGACCATTGGTAAAAGATGTATACCCAATCCTTTCTGGCACCAGATGAGAGATGCTGTACTGGTCAATATCCAGGTTCCTCATGAATACCGTGTTGAATTACTGGCTGCAGAATATGGCGCTTTAGATGCGGCATTTTTAATTGAATGTACAGAGCGGATCTGGAAAAGATTAGGCCCGGAGCAGACTAAAAATGCTATCCTGGCAATTGAAGAAGGCCGGATGCCGGATTTTATCCGGATCGTACTGGTTTATTATGATAAAACTTACAGGACAGGTCTGAGCAAGCGGAATAAAGAGAAAGTTATTACAGTTGAGCTGGAAAGTAAAGATATCATGGCCAATGCCGCCCGGATTTTGAATTCCTTAAAAGAAGCAGCTACCAGAAAATAATTATAAATCAGAGAAATGGACGCGAATAATATAAAACTTACTCAATATTCACATGGTGCAGGATGCGGTTGTAAAATCAGCCCTGCCATACTTGATAAAATCCTGCACAGTGCAGTTCCTGCAATTACTGATCCCCGGCTTTTAGTAGGGAATGACAAAAGAGATGATGCAGCAGTATTTGATCTGGGGAACGGATCAGCGCTGATTTCTACTACAGACTTTTTTATGCCTATAGTGGATGATCCTTACGATTTTGGCAGAATTGCTTCTGCCAATGCAATCAGTGATGTCTATGCAATGGGAGGAAAGCCAGTTATGGCGATCGCAATTTTAGGCTGGCCGATTGAAAAGCTTGCACCCGAAATTGCACAGAAAGTGCTGGAAGGTGCAAGAGCTATTTGTGCTGAAGCGGGTATTACACTTGCCGGCGGGCATAGTATAGATTGTCCGGAGCCGGTTTTCGGATTATCAGTTAATGGACTGGTCAACACTTCACAGCTTAAACAAAACTCTACAGCAACAGCTGGCTGCCGTTTGTATTTAACCAAATCCCTGGGTGTAGGTATTTTATCTACTGCTCAGAAAAAAGGTGTATTGCTTGCCGAAGATGCGGCAATTGCGCTGAAAAGTATGGTTACCCTGAATAAGCCGGGTGAGTTGTTCGGTCAGCTGGAAAGTGTAAAGGCTATGACTGATGTTACTGGTTTTGGATTGCTTGGTCATTTAGCAGAAATGTGTGAGGGAAGTGATTTATCAGCAGTTATTGAATTTGACAAGGTGCCGGTAATTTCTTCATTGCCCTATTATCTGGAGCTCAATTGTTATCCGGGTGGTACACAAAGAAACTGGAATAGTTATGGCCATAAAGTAAGTGAACTGACGGCAAATCAGAAATTCATCCTTGCTGATCCTCAGACCAGCGGAGGTTTGCTGGTTGCAGTTGAAGCAGATGGTGTGGAAACATTTGAAGCTTTGCTGAAAGCACAAGGCCTGACTGAAGAACATCTGGTATCTTTTGGCTGGCTGAAAGACAGAGACACAGCGCAGCTGATTCAGGTAGTCTAAAATCTCAGTAAATAGAAAAAACAATAAATTACAGCTTATGCTTAAAAACATTTTATTCAGGACAGCTATTATGCTGTTGTTATTTACAGCCGGAGTAACTGCTGCATATGCACAGACTTCAAAACCTTTTTTACAAAGTAATCCCTGGAAAGAGGATCAGTTAATTGAACCGGCTGCACTGGCTGCTATGATCAGTAAAAAGGAAGAGGTTAAAATCTATAATATTGGAGTGGTTCAGAACATCAGGGGAGCAATCAATGTTGGTGCTGCAAGTGATGCTGTGAATCTGGAAAAACTAAAACAGCTCCTGAAAACGGTGCCTAAAAATAAATCCATCGTGATTTACTGCGGTTGTTGTCCGATGGGTAAATGCCCTAATATAAGACCAGCATTTAAATTGTTTTTGGAGCAGAAATTTACTAATGTCCGTCTGCTGGATCTTCCGGATAATATCAAAATTGACTGGGTTGATAAGGGATATCCCGTAGAATAAGGTTATCGTCTTTAAGACTGCGGCCGGATTTTAACAGTTAAGATTAATCGCGCTGATTATTGCTTATATTATGTTCCGGAAAACCGGTCCCCGAATCAAAGGTTTTTTTTAACAGAACAAAATGGGAAATGTAAAAACCGACTTGTTTTACACTGAAATGCCATCTGTTGGTGTAGGTATAAATGATCTTTTAGCTCAGGAAGATCTCTTTTTTAAAGTTCCGCCCGACTGGCATATCGTGATCACAGATATTAAGAATTCTACCCGGGCTGTGCAGAACGGACAACATAAAGAGGTGAATTTTCTTGCTACAGGCAGTATCGTTGCCGTACTGAATATTGCTGAAAAAATGAAGGTAGATGTACCATTCTTTTTTGGAGGCGATGGTGCAACGTTTATTGTTCCTCCATTGATCTTTGCTCCCGTTATGGGAGCTTTGTCTTTATACCGGGTAAATTCACTGACTAATTTTGATCTGGAAATCCGTACCGGAACCATAACCGTGAGCAGGGTTTATCAGGAGGGTTATGAGCTACGGATTTCTAAATATAACCGGTCATCTTTTTTCTCAATTCCTGTGGTGCTTGGAACCGGGCTGGATTATGCTGAAAAACTGATTAAAGCAGAAGATTACGAATCTGGTGAGTTTCTTTCGGAAGAAAATGAACTGGATCTTTCCGGTATGCAATGCCGGTGGGATAGGATTGCCCCACCGGAAAATCAACAGGAAGTCGTGTCCTTACTTGTTGTTGCAGCCAAAGGAGTAAGTCAGTCTGCAGTGCTGCGGAAAGTGATGCTTAAAATAGAAGAGATTTATGGTGATCCCCTACAAAGACAACCTATATCGATCCCAAAGCTACGTTTGCAAACGACCTTCAATAGTCTAAAGACAGAATTGCTGGCTAAACTCGGGAAATTTGACTGGCTTGAAATTATAAAAGCCCAATTGGTAAGCATTTATGGTTTCATTTATTTCCGTACTCTGAAAGGAAAACGTTATCTGGAAAAACTGATTGAAATGTCAGATACGCTTGTATTGGACGGAAAGATTAATACAGTAATTTCGGGTACGGTTTTACAAAGGCAGAAACTGGAAAATCTCCTGTCACAAATGGAATCCTCCGGTGAAATATTTTTTGGATTGCATAGTAGTAATGCTTCTGTCATGTCCTGTTATGTAAGAAATATGGATGATGGCCATATACATTTTGTAGATGGTGCGGAAGGTGGTTATACACAGGCCTCAAAAATACTTAAGCGTAAATTAATCCATCTTTAGCATCCGGTTGTTTTGATCACCGGATGCGCTAAGGAAAAAATTGCACAGCAAATTTATCTGCTAAGCTTATCGGCTTCGATAATAGCCTCAGCAAATGCCTGAGGAGCTTCCTGTGGTAAATTATGTCCGGCACCTCTGATAATCCGGTGTATACGTTTACCTGAAAATTTGCTGGCATATGCTGTGCCATCTGTTGCAGGCGCAACGCCATCAGCGTCACCATCAAGAGTGACTATGGGTACGGAAATTACCGGTCCCTGAGCCAGGAGTTTTTCTATATTGTCGTATTGCGGATCACCTTCGGCCAGGCTCAGTCGCCAGCGGTAATTATGGATCACAATACTGATATAATCCGGATTATTGAATGCAGCGGCAGTACGAAGGAAAACGGCATCACTGAAATCCCATTTTGGAGAAACATTTTTCCAGATCAGCTTTGCAAAATCATTTCGGTTAGCCTCATAACCAGTGCGGCCGCGCTCGGTAGCAAAGTAGTACTGGTACCACCAGCCCCATTCTGCTTTTGGAGATAAAGGTAGTTTGTTACGCTCAAGATTATTAATCAGATACCCATTTACAGCAACCATTGCTTTGCAGCGTTCAGGCCAGAGTGCTGCAATAATACAGGCGGTTCGGGCTCCCCAGTCAAAACCGCCAAGAATAGCTTTGTCAATCTGAAGTGCATCCATAAAATCTATGATATCGCGGGCAACTGCTGCCTGCTGGCCGTTTCTAAATGTCCCGGCTTCAAGAAAACGGGTTGTGCCGTGACCCCGCAGATAAGGAACAATTACTCTGTAACCCTGGGCAACGAGCAGAGGAGTGACCTCTGCAAAGCTATGAATATCATAGGGCCAGCCATGCAGAAGAATCACGACAGTGCTGTTGGCCGAACCAGCTTCAGCGTAGCTGACATTCAGCACGCCGGCATCAATTTGTTTTAAATCATCAAATGAATCACTGATCTTATGGGCAGTTACATTTTCGGTTGCTGATTGCGCCTCGGCCGGACTGCTGATCATAATGAGCGGGCCTGCGGCAAGCGTGATGGCCGCAGTACTCAGGAACCGGCGGCGGTCATATTTTAGTTGTTCTGACATATTGTGTTTTTTAATCAAAAATAAGTGTGTACCGGGCGCTGCTCAATTAATAAACGGGTTAAACAGGCTGGATTGTAGCTGAATCAGGCATTTTCAGTCTTGAAATATTTTTCAGTTAAATTGCTTTTATATAGGGGGATCTTTAACTCAGGAAAAGCCTGATTCGAGATCAATTATGCCCATTAGAACTGGTTTGATCTGTCTGAAGGGGCTTTTTTGAAATAGTTTTGGGAAACAAATAAAAAAAATATGAAAACGATCAAAATTTCAGGATTTACCATCTGTCTTATGCTTAGTATACTATCTCTCACTGCATGCGGACAGCGTGATAATGCAATTCAAAAAAATGAAGGAAAAGGGTTTGCCGTATTGGAGTTGTTCACTTCAGAAGGTTGTTCAAGCTGTCCGCCTGCAGATGAATTATTGGCTGAGTTACAAAAAGACCAGCAGGGTAAAGAAGTCTATTTACTGGCTTACCATGTTGATTACTGGGACAGACAGGGCTGGAAAGATGTTTTTAGTCAGGCGGATTATTCCAAAAGACAGGTGCAATATGGTCACTGGCTTGATAAACCACAGATTTATACGCCGCAGGTTGTTATAAACGGTAAAGCTGAATTTGTGGGATCTGAAGAATTTGCGATCCGCAATGCCATATCGGCCGGACTGGCCGAAGGCCCGGCTTCGGCATTGAAACTGGAGGCATATCAGGGCAAAGACGGGCTTAATGTACATTATCAGGCAACGGGGAGATTAAAAGGAAGTGTTTTAGCTGTTGCAGTTGTACAGAAAAGTGCGGTAAGTAAAGTAGAAGGTGGTGAAAATGCAGGGCATACCCTCTCGCATGTACAGATTGTGCGTAAACTGCAAACTTATCCGCTAAGCGAAAAAGGGGATGGGGTTGTCACTGTTGCAGTACCAAAAGATCTGCACACGGCTGATTTTGAAATACTGGGGCTGCTCCAGGATAAAAATAAGGGTGAAATACTGGGTGCTGCAAAAGCAGAATGGAGAAAATTGTAAATAAATTTCAGGAGTAGAACAAATTATATGGAGATGCGACGGAGCGCTGTGACGGGATGTATTGTGGTCGGTGTTGGTATAGGGTTGGTATACCCCAGGGGTATACCAACCCTATACCAACACCGACCACTTACACTCCTTAAACTTTTACTGGTCTTTCTGGCGAAGATGCCTTAACGGTTTCTTCTACTTCGCCCGGATAGATAAGTTCCCGGGTGATTCTGGTTTTGATACTTTTGCCTTCTGCTCCCTGATATAACAGCTTCCGTTCCCAGCCTGTGGTAAACAGGCCGTCGTTTTGTCCAAGATCAAGACAGGTCACATAACTTTCATTCATATAAGCTTTAAGCGGTAGCGAAAACAAATCATTAACGGCGTTATGGCCGGCCCATTTTCCTAAATCTATAGAGAACTGACAGGCCATTAAAGAAATATGACCGTCTGTATCTACAGGAACACTGGCGACATCTCCGGCAACAATGACTTCAGGATGTCCGGCTAATTTTAAAAACTGATCAACCATTAATCTGCCCGAGGCATCTCTTTTTCCATTGAGAAAACTGGTTAGTGAACTGGCTACCATACCTGCGCACCAGATTACGGTTTGTGTCTGGATTGCAGTACCATCTTTCAAAATAATCTGATCCTGGTTTATTTCTTTGACGTAAGTTCCCGTCATGGTGGTTATGTTTTTATGCTGCAGCGTGCTGACGATATAAGTCTGTGCATCTTTAGCATACATCCCGGCAATTTCTTTTTCCTTCTCCAGGAGTATCACTTTGAAATCCGCACCAGAGCCGGCATATTTTTTCCGGAGCAGATTTGCTTTTTCTTCAATGGATGTTGCTGCTTCAAGTCCGGTTAAACCGGCGCCCGCGATCACAAAAGTTCTGGCACCATCGCCTGAAAAATCGGCTTTTGCCAGACGGATGAGATGGTCTTCCAGTCTTTGGGCATTCTGGTAAGTATCCAGATTAAAGGTGTATTGAAAACCAGGAATATTCATTCCTTTGAGCTGACTGCCCGAGGCGAGAATTAAATAATCATAACCATACCTGTGCACGCCCTGATCTGTAGAGACCGTAACTATTCTGACTTCAGGATCTATGATTTCGGCTTTGCCTGATACCTGTTTGATTCCCAGAGGGATAAAATATTTGTCTAAGGGAACCCTTAAACCTTCTAACGAAACCTCATATAACCTCGGACGTATGGTCATATAGTTATCCGGATTGATTAATATGATTTCGAGCTCATTTTCCCTATTGATTTCACGACTCTGGCGAACTGCGCTCATGGCACTCCAGAATCCGGCAAAGCCTCCGCCTATGATTACTAATTTCTTTTTCATGATGCTATGGATTGCTGGTTACCTGATCAATTGCTGCATGTACTTCTCTGATTGATTGTTCAAACTGCAATCCGCCAAAAGCTTCTCCGTTTAAAGCTATTTCATGAATATCACTGATCCCCATAATATTAAATACTGTTTTAAGATAGCCGCTCTGAAAATTCATATGTTCATAATATTCTCCTTTGCCATAACCTCCGTTACCTCTGCTCAGTAACAGGTACAGCGATTTATTCTTTAATAACCCGGTATAAGGATTTTCAGGATTTTTACCATTGATCGTAATCGTTTCGTTAACGCGGATCACCTGATCGAGATAAGCTTTAAGCGCACTTGGGATAGACCAGTTGTACATTGGAGTTCCTAAAACTATCACATCTGCATTTTTTAGTTCTGCAATCAGCTGATCACTGAGTTTAAGTGCATCAATTTCTTCGCTGGTGCGTAAATCAGCAGGTTTAAACGCTCCGGCTATCCATAATTCAGATACATGAGGAATCGCCTGCTGACCAACTTCACGATATTGAACCCCGGCAAATGGTCTGTTTTGTTTCCACTGTTTCAAAAACAGCTCTGTCAGGCTTCTGCTATTTGATCTGCTGCCTCTGGGACTCGCATTGATAATTAATAATTTCTTCATTTTATAATGGTGTGTTAAAATTTGTTGTGGTTGTTTTTTCTTGCCGCTTTTGGAATGATAGTTTCGAAATTATCCCAATGCTCAGCAATCTTGTCCCGCTCAATTCTGAACATCATAAAAGGAGGTATGTGCTCCGTGGAAATATCCTTCACTCATGAGTAAGACAAAGTTTCCTTCGCCTAATACCTGATGTACAGTTTGATACTCCATAATTTTTTCTGCACTGACCCATTCACTGATCACTTTTTTTATGGAACCTATTTCATCTGATAACCAGGGGTTATGCTGGATATAAGCATCTCCATCAAAATAGGAGGCCAATTGATCTGCCCGGCCATGTAAAAAAATATCGGTCTGCAGCTGACTGGCCAGAGCTTTATTTTGTTCAGTTTTATGCAGGTCTCTGCTCACTGTTTCTCCGTCAATCATAGAACGTCCGGCCAGATTGAGCGGTTGTTTTTCCTGAATATTATCCCAGTGCTCTACAATTTTATCCTGATCAAATCTGAAAACGTTAAAACTTATCTGAGCCTTTTCCAGTATGGTTTCCACATGGGCAAATACATAATCCCCATCTCTGAAAATCCGTTGAACACAGACCTTTATTCCATCCGGTGAATTCTGTAATTGCCTGGTCATTCCTTCCAGTCCATCTTCTATCTGCAGATTGTGTTGTATGAAACGCGTGGGATGAATCACATTTAAGGCAGTGTAATCTTTTGTCTCCATGCTCATTAATAAGTCGTATACCTGTTGTTTTTTGATCATCCATGGTTATATTTTGCTGATATTCAATTGTTTGTTTGCTGTTTTTGTCTTTATTGAGTGCAAAATTACTGCAGGGTGGTTATTCTCAGGGGGGCCAGTTTTGTCTAATTGAATGGACCAGATAAATGTGATGTTTAGATGATAAAATCTTAATTTAGCGACCTATGCTTCCATTCAAAAATTTATTACTGATTGATAAGAACAGTTCAACTGCAGTATTCAGACAGATCGCCTCACAATTAGTATTATTGATACAAAAGGGAATTTTACTACCCGAAATGGAGTTGCCCAGTACCCGTTCTCTTGCAGCTGATCTGGGGCTTCACCGCAAAACGGTAATGGCAGCTTATAATGATCTGATTGCAGAAGACTGGGTAGAAAGTGAGCAAAGAAAGGGGTACCGGATTTCTGCACTTCTGCCGATTATTAAACCAAGATCTTACACGAATAATAATTCTCTGACAGGTTATCAGGGCAGTGCTGATTTTTTATTTGACAGGCTTGATCACATCCCGTCATTGCCTGTGATTTCTCCTGGTTTTAAACTGATCGTGAATGATGGTTTTCCGGAAACAGCTATCTTTCCGATTGAAAAAGTTTTAAAGGAATACCGAAAATTACTTGGGCACAATGTGCTTAAAAAATCTGCAGCGAGCTGGGATGTAGGAGGGAGTGCTTCTTTTAAAGAAGCCCTGCATTCTTTTCTGAACGAAACCAGGGGACTGAATATCAGACCGGAGAATTTAATGATCACCAGGGGGGCACAGATGGCTATTTATATTGCTGCCGCACTGATCCTTAAACCTGGTGATCAGGTGTTGGTCAGTGATCCGGGTTATGCGATAGCTGATGCTGCTTTCAGGCAGCTGGGTGCAGAATTGATTCGTGTTCCGGTAGATAATGATGGTATGGATATAGCTGCAGTAGAAACTGTACTGAAGACTAAAAAGATAAAACTTTTATATATTATTCCTCATCATCATCACCCGACTACAGTGACTTTAAGTTCAGCAAGAAGGACAAAATTACTGGAACTGATCAGAACTTATCAGCTGGCAGTAATAGAAGATGACTATGATTATGACTTTCAATACCAGTATAGCCCATATTTGCCTCTGGCAAGTGGTGAACATGATGGAAATGTAATTTACATAGGTTCATTAACTAAAGTTCTTGGCGCTCCTTTCAGACTGGGGTATATGATTTCAACTGCTGATTTTTTATACAGTGCCGTCAAATTGAAATCATTGATTGATTTAAGAACTGATGTGTTAATGGAAGGAGCAATAGGTGCGATGATCAGCAGCGGCGAATTTTCCAGACATATCAAAAAAGCGAATAAGTTATATGGAGCCCGTTGTGATTACGGTGTCGGTTTAATCAGCAGTGAGTTAAGTAACTGTATTGATTTAACTAAACCGCAGGGAGGAATGGCACTCTGGCTGAGATTTAAAGAAGATTTTCCTGTGGCTAAAATAATCAGTAAGGCTTCTGAGATGGGGTTAAGGCTTACAGGCAGCGCCTGGCATAAGGGGAATAGTTTAAAACATAACGGGCTGAGATTTGGGTTTGCTTCTCTCAGTGAAACAGATATTGAATTTGCTGTAGCGGTTTTAAAAAAGATAACTGCTTAGCAATCAGATTGGAGTTGGTCTTTTTTGGACTTGCGGTGGTACAGATAGATGCTTTTGTTTCCAGTCTTGTCCTCTTTGGACAGTACACCGGAGTCTGCCAGACGGTTGAGTTGTCTGGAAAGCTCTTTACTGGTAAAACCCCGTTTATATTCTTTTTTGATATAATCCTGAACATCATTGACTTCTCTTTTCTCTTCAAAAAAGGAGGATGGGATCAGTTCGGTTTTCAGGAAATACGCTACACTTTTTTCTGCCTGACGGGCAATGAAAAACTGGGTGTTGTTGACATTATCACTGTAAAACTTTCTGATCGTTTCTATATGCTCCCATTTTTTTAGTTTAATGAGTTTGGGTGAAAAAATCACACTGAGTTCCAGTTCAAAGAAATCGGCAATTTTACCGGCAGTTTTACTGGAAATAGAGGCTTTGCCGTTTTTAATTGTGCGGAGGTGATTTACAGAAAGATCTGTTGCACTGGCTAATCCGGCAATACTGATGCCTGTCTGGCTAAGCAGTGATGTAATCTGTCTGCCAACCAGTTCTGCTCTGAGTTGTTCATTCTCTTCCATCATAATTCAAAAAGAGAGATAAATCTGTCCTCATGATTAATGAAATAGTTGTTATTTTGAATTCAGATTAGTATCTTTATACTTTATTTATCTCATACGTTGTTTTCTTTATTCTATGTATGTGGAAACGAGCATGTTTCCTATAATGTTGAATTTTGAACAGAAGACATCAGGCTTATTTTCTTATTCTTCCCGGACGGCTGTAGCCGTCATGTATTGCTCAATACAAAAATCCTAAATCCGTTTACCTGACACATTTTTGGAGTAAGGGTCAATCATTTTGTAAGCATCTGCATTGACTAAATTTTTAATAATAACTAACCGATAAACATGAAAAAAACGATCTCAATAATCGCTATGGCTTCGCTTTGCCTTTTTTTTAATGCGATTGCTCAGTCTCAACCACCAGGTAACCCGGTTAAACCGGTCAGCATCGGGGAAACCATTCCTGATGTCGCGGTAACCAATATTTATAACTATAAAACCACTAAAGCCAGTTTTTCAGATTTCAAAGCCCCGCTGATTATTCTTGATTTCTGGACTACCTGGTGTACATCCTGTCTTGCTGATTTTCCAAAAGCAGAAGCATTGCAAAAACAGTATGGAAAAAAAATACAGCTGCTTAAAATTACCCATCAGCCAAAAACTCTCGTCCTTCCTTTTCTTGAGAAATTCAACAAAGGCAAATCTTCTGTTATTCCGGTAATTACCGATGACAAGGTGTTTAATGATTTATTTCCGCATATCTATATTCCTCATTATGTATGGCTGGATCAAAGCGGTAAAGTGGTTGCAGTTACTTCCGGTGAGCAGCTCACTGCAGAAAATATAGACCGGTTTTTAAGTACGGCCAATATTGGGAACATGCCCGTAAAATTTGATATGGATACGTCGAAACCTTTATTTGTGACCAATGAGCTGTTAAAAAATAACCCGCTGCAGCATTATTCAGTATTTTTTAAGTATAGATATTACGGATTGGGTTGTGGTATTGAGGAAATAATGAATGATGCAGGGATAAAAACAGGTTTGTCGATGACGAATCTGACACTGGAAGATTTATATGGTATTGTCGTTAGTAGGTTGTTCGCTCAAAGAGGAATCATTAACGCCGATAGCAGAAGGATTATCCGGTTAAAAGATCCTTCCAGGATTATTGGATTGCGATTGGAAAACAGAAATCTTTACACTTATGCCTGTAATTCTCCTGAGCTTAAAAATACCTCTCTGTATGAATATGTCCTTGAAGATTTAAACCGCTACACAGATTATATCGGGAGTATAGAGAAAACAAAAGTTAAGTGTTTGGTGCTGAAACGTAATGGTGTGGCAGATCTGATAAAAACCAAAGGTGGACCTACTCAGCGTACACTTTTTCGGGGAACGGATTCAAAATTGATTAATGCTTCTGTTAAAGTTATGATGGTTAGTATGATGGAACTGCCTTTCATCAAAATGCCTTTGGTAGATGAGACAGGTTATACTTCGAAGATAGATATTTCATTGAAAGCCTGGACCGATCTGCCGGTTTTGCAGAAAGAGCTTAAGGCTTATGGTCTGGAGTTGCAGGAAAAGGAAAGAGAACTGGACATGTTCATTTTAAGGGATAAAAATTAAAGCGTTTATGAGGAATCTGATCATCATATTATTGCTGCTGGTTTATACGCTTAAAGCTAAAGGACAGCAAAAAATAACAGGCAGGGTTGTCTCTGTATTGAGTTCAAAACCCATAAAAGGAGCAACCATCCGGGTAACAGGGACAAAAATCGTGGATCATACCAATGATCATGGTTTGTTTGTACTCCGGTTAAATCCTGGTGTGGATACAATTGAATGTTCATCTGTAGGTTATCAAAAGAAAAAAGTAAGGATACAGCCAGGGTTGTCTATGCTGATAGAACTGAAACCGGAGGAACAGGTTCTGGATGAAGTCAGTATCGTTTCTTCCGGCTATCAGAAACTGTCAAAAGAAAGAGCCACAGGTTCTTTTAGTTTCATCGGTCAGAAAACCCTGGATAAGCAGGTAGGTACAACTGTGTTAAGCCGGTTGGAGGCTGTGGCAGGTGGGGTGTTTGCAAACCGAGGTACAATGACAGGCCAGGGCAAATTGGTAGTGCGGGGTCCGGGTACGATCAGAGGACCGGGAGGAGCCCTGATTATCCTGGATAATTTTCCATATGAAGGAAGTCTGGACAATCTTAATCCCAATGATGTAGAAAATATTACGGTATTAAAGGATGCGGCGGCTACTTCTATCTGGGGGGCCAGAGCGGGGAATGGAGTAATTGTAATCACGACAAAAAAAGGTAAGTTTCAGCAGCCCGTTACTATGGACTTTAATGTCAATACTACAATAATAACCAAACCTGATCTGAATTATCTCAGACAAACCTCTTCTGCTGATTTTATAGAACTGGAAGAGTTCCTGTACGCCAAAGGAAAATATACGGCTGATATCAATTCTGTAACTAAAAGAGGGCTTACGCCAATTGTCGAAATGCTGATCAGTAAAGACAAAGGAGAACTGTCTGCAGAGGCCTATAATCTCGCAAAAGCTGAGTTGAGCAAAATTGATATCCGGGATCAGTATAGTAAATATATTTATCAGCAGGGCTTGAATCAGCAATATGCGCTGAGTTTAAAAGGTGGGTCAGCTGATCATGCCTGGATTTTATCAGCTGCTTATGATCGTAATTCATCCACCAGGGATGAAAAATATAACAGGTTTAATATGCGGCTGCAGCAAACGCTTCGTCCTGTTAAGAATTTAGAATTAACAGCTGCAGTATTATATACGCAGAGTAAAAACAGTTCTGGTAGACCGGTGTATGGGGGGATCAGGTCTGGTGCGGGCCTGTACCCTTATGCGCGTTTTGCTGATGAGCAGGGTAATCCGGTAGCTATCGTGAAGGATCGTCGTTTTGGATATCTGGATACTGCCGGCAGGGGGAGATTACTGGACTGGAAATATTATCCGCTGGAGGATTATAAGCATGTAACCGACGAGTTATCTGTAAGTGATCTGCTGATCAGTACAGGGGCTAGTTACAGGTTGATGAAAGGACTATCTGCTGAGATCAGGTATCAGTTTGAAAGACAGCAGACGGGAACCAGAAATCTAAGTGATAAGGATAGTTACTTTGCAAGAAATCTCATCAATTCCTTTACACAGCTGCCTGCCGGTAAAGAAATAATTTATAAGGTTCCCAAAGGAGGGGTACTGGATTTATCCGGCGCTATCCTGGAATCGCATAACCTGAGAGGACAACTGAATTACAGCAGGGACTGGGGTAAACATGAATTGACTATGATACTGGGTGGTGAACGCAGGGATTCAAGAACACGCGCCAATCAAAGCCGGTTTTACGGTTATGATGATCAGTTAATGAATTATGGAAATGTAGATTACCTGACAGCTTTTCCTGATTTCACAACAGGTGAATTAAATTATATCCAGGATATCGGAAGTCTGGATGAAAATGTAAACCGGTTTGTTTCGGCCTATGCAAATGGTTCTTATACTTATAATGGGAAATATACCTTATCAGCAAGTGCCAGAAGTGACGCTTCCAATCTTTTTGGGCTGAAAACAAATGATAAATGGAATCCATTATGGTCTGCCGGATTATCCTGGCTGTTAAGTAAGGAGGGATTTTATCCGCTAACCGCGTTGCCTTATTTAAGGCTGAGGACAACTTATGGGACCAGTGGAAATGTAGACCCGTCAATGACAGCTGTAACCACTATGGCTTACCTGGGAAATTCGGCCTATACGCCATCGCCAATGGCACAGTTTCGTAATTATTATAATCCTGAACTGACCTGGGAACGTTCTGCGATGTTTAACCTGGGGCTTGATTTCAGGTTTAAGGGAAACAGAGTCTTTGGTAGTATCGAATACTTCAGTAAACGGGGGACCAATCTTTTTGGTAATAAGCTGATTGATTATACCGGTGGCGTAGGGTCTGTGATTTTGAAAAATGCAGCAGATACTAAAGGGTATGGTATGGATATGGAATTGAACAGTTTAAATATAATGACCGGTGGTTTTAGCTGGAACAGCAGACTAAATGCAAGTTTTTACAGGGATCAGGTCATTAATTATTATTTACCAGATCAGCAGGCCCGTGAATATGTCAATCAGATTCCTGCGATATCAGGTGTGGCAGGCAAACCGGTCAATTCCATATTTTCTTACCGGTGGGCTGGTCTTGATCCGGCCAATGGAAACCCGAGAGGTTATGTGAAAGGTGTTGTCAGTAGTGATTACAACGAATTGACCGGAGCGAATACTAAAATTGAGGAGCTGAATTATCATGGTTCTGCAATCCCCGTTTTTTATGGTTCATTAGGTAATACTTTCTCTTATAAGGGAATTAGTCTGGAGGTGAATTTTACCTATAAACTGGGGCATTATTTCAGGAAATCCTCGGTTAGTTACGGAGACTTGATTAATGGACGGAGCGGACATAGCGATTATGGCCTGAGATGGCAGCATCCAGGGGATGAGCTGCGTACTCATGTGCCTTCTCTGGTTTATCCGAATAATAGCCTCAGAGATAATTTCTATGCGGGTTCTGAAGTGCTGGTGGAGAAGGCAGATCATATTCGTTTACAGTACATTAACCTCTCTTACGACCTGAACCGGGAGAAGATGAGATTTCTGCCTTTTAAAAATATGTCTGTTTATGTCAATGCAGCTAACCTGGGGTTGATCTGGGCAGCTAATAAAGATGGTCTTGATCCTGATTATCAATGGCCAAATCTGTTAAAGCCTTCAAAAACTTTTTCTCTTGGTATACGGGCCAATTTAAATTAACTGAAAATGATGAGATTATATAAAAATGTAGCAGTCATACTGATGGTTGGCTGCTGCGCAGGATTCCTGGGTTGTGAAAAATTTCTTGATGAAAAGACAAACCGGAAACTGGCAGTACCGGCAACTCTACAGGATTTTCAGGCTCTGCTTGATCATACTGATATGAATGTCAGTGCTCCCAGTGCTGGTGAAATCAGTTCGGATGCTTATTATCTGACCGATAAAAAATGGGCAGGACTGGAAAGTGAAAATCAGCGCAGAATGTATATCTGGGAAAAGGAAAATCTGTTTAATACCGGTTATAATGACTGGAATGATACCTATAAAGCAATTTATACCTGTAATACGGTTTTGTCCGGAATACCACAGGTTAAAAGGACAGCGGTAAATGCTGCAGAATGGGACAATGTAAAAGGGCAGGCACTTTACTGCAGGGGAAATAACTATCTGGATGCTGTAATTGTCTGGAGCTTGGCTTATGATCAGACAACGGCGTCCATTGATTTAGGTTTACCCTTACGCCTGAACACAGATTTCAATGAAGTTTCGGTCAGGTCAAGTGTCCGGCAGACTTACGAACAGATTATTCAGGATATCAAAGGTTCCATTCATTTACTGCCCCTGGTTCCTTTGTCTAAATTCAGGCCTTCAAGAGCCGCTGCTTATGGATTATTAGCCAGAACCTATCTGTCCATGCGGGATTATGAAAATGCGGGTCAGTATGCAGATTCCTGTTTGGCTTTAAATGAAAATTTACTCGATTATAACACTTTAAAGTTTACAGGGAATTATCCGATTGTAGCTGCAAATAATACAGAGGCCTTATATTTCAGATTTATGAGTTTCTCGAATATTATTTATAATAATCTGCCAATTGTAACTCCTGAAATTTACAATTCTTATGCTCCGGATGATTTAAGAAAACAGGCTTTTTTTAAAAAGAACACGGATAATACTTTTTGGTTCAGGGGGAGTTATGGTGGTAATTATGGCCTGTTTTGTGGAATAGCGACCAATGAGATTTTTTTAATCAAATCGGAGTGTCTGGCTAGGATGGGCAAGGTAACTGAAAGTATGAATATACTCAACAAACTATTGGTCAAACGCTGGAGTAATAAGGCAACTTATATGCCCTATACGGCTTCAGGTACTGATGATGCACTGAAAGTTGTACTTGCAGAACGCAGAAAGGAATTAGTGATGAATAGCCTTCGGTGGATGGATATCAAGCGGCTGAATAAAGAAGGAGCAAGTATTAAACTAACCAGAAATCTGAATGGTAAAGTGTATGAGCTTGCGGCCAATGATCTGAGATTTGCATTACCCATTCCAGAAGATGTCATTGCTTTATCAGGAATGATACAGAATAGAAGATAGGTCTGATAATTTCATGGATAGCCCAAAAGCTATCCATGAAATTATATTTAAGGAGCAAAGACTCTCCTTGATTTAGAATCCTTAATGATCTGCTGTGGAGTATGATGATCCAGATAGTCTTCAAGAGTTTCACCTGCAGGGATTACGAGCTCACAAGGGGTGTTTGTTACGAGCTCGCACCTAAATCTATCCAGATCTAATTGCGTATCCCAGGCTCCTGGCGTTTTGATCATACTGTTATCATCCCCATTGAAGAAATAGGAAGTAGCAAAGCGATCAGGATGGACATTTTTAAAAGCACTTTGAGTGAAAATCAATCCTCCTGCCAGTAATATGGCAATTAATCCAACTGTATTTACATTTTTCAAGAATTTTTTCATGACTATAGATATTAGAACAGTGCATTTGTAATGCACCGACTGATTACCATCCGGAAACCTTGAAGCCCTTTCCATCCGGCTAATTGTGGACTGTATTTATCCCAGCTGAGCTTATGGCTGTATCTGATATTTCTTCAATTTTTGATCGGACCCCTTTCTTTATTTCGTTTAAATAATAATTGATCCGGGCAATATCTTTCTATGAAAATACCTGCCCCGGTTACTATAAGAAAAAAGAGATTGAAAATGAGGTGAGTTTGGTAACTCATATGTTTAAGTATCCCACCGCAACTACAGGGAATTCTTCCAAATGTACCAGTCATCGTGATCGCGATATAAATAGTAAATGCGGAAAGCAAAATCAGACTGGCATAAAAACCCTTTAATCTTAGCGGTTGATAAAGGAGTAAGCCCACTACAAACAGTTCTGTCAATGGAACCGCCCAGACCAAAACCAGTGCAATGGCTACAGGAAATACCTGGTTTATCATTTCTGATTTGCTTTGTGTCAATTCAATAAGTTTACTTATCGCAGTGTAAAAAAATAAAAGAGCTATTACAGCTGATATGATCCTTAATACATTTTCTCTTCTCATTTTAATCTTTTAGTTAATGTAACCAGGATTAAATGTCAGGAAGATCAGAAGATATTACAGTCGTTTTTGGTTAAGTTCGTACCTGTCAATTGTTAGATTCGAACTGATTATTTAATAGACCCTTCGGGTCAGTTTTCCCTTCTGAGCCTGGATAGGGAGTTAGGATTTATTCCTAAAAAGTAAGCAATATCCTTTTGTTTGGCATTGTTAAACAACGCCGGGTGTGCATTAAACAATTCCAGATACTTGTCTTTACCGCTTAAATGTAATTTATTGGTATTGTACTCCTGTCTCAATGATTCATAGTGATCTCTGATTTTTCCAAACAGGAATGCCGTTTCCTTTTCCAAACGCAGATAATCTTCAATTTCCAGATAAATCAGATGCGTATCTTCTAAAAGTTCAATAGTAGAAGTTGAAGGATTCTGGCTGAAAAAACCAGGTATGGTATACAGCAAATCTCCATTAAACCAGAACCATACAGTTTGCTCCTGAAGACCGGGGTGCTGATCTTCTTTATATTCTCTTGCTGATCCTTCAACGATAAACCAAAGTCTTTTTTGGATTTCTCTCTGGTATAAAATCCTGGTGCCTTTTTTAAGGTGCTCTTCAAATACCATATCCATCAGCGTCTTTTTGAAAAGAAGAGAGAGCGGCATGAGTTTTTCCAAGACCAATATCAGTTGTTGAAATATTTGATGATTAATAGCCATTATTTTTCTTTTTGCACAATGAGGTTTACCATGATTCAGTAGTCTGACTATGAAAGAATGGGAGATTATAACTTCAGAAGATTAAATACAATATAACTAATTTATTAATGAGTTTAATATTTGTTTTATTTGGTTTAATTTTTAATTTATTATGAAACAATAGTTGTGCTGATTTGAGCTTTGAAAGAAATGCTGGAATCCGGATGATTAGCCTATATTTTAGTAAAACCTTTTTGTGTTAACTTATTCGATTGAAAATTATAATTATTATTTGCTCTATTTGTAAAAATTTTGTAAATTGTAATTATTATTTAATATTTAAATTCTGCTCTTATCAATGTAAATGTGTAATGATTCCAAATAATGATACAAGTGACCATCTTCTCCGGGAAATCTTTATTACGTGTAATTCTACCAGGAGACTGTCTCTTGTAAAAAAAATCAATCAAGAAATACAGCCAGTATATCATATGGACAGTAATTTAAACCAAATCCTTTATGGGCCACCGGGAACCGGGAAAACATATGAGACAATTAACAGGGCTATAGAAATTATAAATCCTGATTTTTATCATCAGCTGATCAGCAGTGGAAAAACTGAAAAGGAAAAGAGAAGGGAACTGACAGTGGAATTTAGAAAATTACTGATCAAAAACTGGGATACTGATATTGATGGACAGATTGTTTTTACAACTTTTCATCAGAGCATGTCTTATGAGGATTTTGTAGAGGGAATAAAGCCGGAAACAATTGATCAGCAGGTTATTTATAAAGTTGAAGATGGTATTTTTAAAAGACTTTGTGCCAAAGCCGGAGAAAGAAGGGCACTGACCAAATTTGATGAATCTTATACCAAATTTGTGGAAGAAGTGGAAAGTAAGGGCTCAATTGAACTGGTGACTCCAGTTTACAAGAAGAAATTTAATGTTAGAATCAATACGAATGAGACATCTGTTGCTACTCCTCAGATAGAAAATGCCAATGATATGGGAGTTACCAAAGAGATGGTCAAAAAATATATCATTGATAATGAAATCATAGACTGGAAATCTTATACCATTCCAATTGGAGAATATATCAAGATGAATTATGATGTCGGAGAGAAAGTTATTGATAATTCGAAAAAGAAGTTTGTCCTGATCATTGATGAAATAAACAGGGGTAATGTCTCGTCAATTTTCGGTGAATTGATTACCCTGATTGAAAAAAGTAAACGTAATGGTAATGCAGAAGCTCTGGAAGTTGTAT